>NZ_JAMMDE010000001.1:0-861976 GCF_051700745.1 Salmonella sp. NW884
TAACGAAGTTTGATGCAAATGTCAGATCGTATGCGCCTGTTAGGGCGCGGCTGGTAAGAGAGCCTTACAGGCGCATCTGAAAAACCTCCGGCTATGCCGGAGGATATTTATTATGGCTGTTTGCCGGAATGCGGCATCAATGCCTTATCGACCGCCGCCTTGTTTCGTTTACAGCGGATCTGCCATGTCTGGCATCTGAATCCGTACTCTTTGTTTCTGGGTTTATTCAGCATCTGTGCGAGTTTTTTGTAAGCAGAAAAAGGATGATGCAGCATATAATCACGCCATAAACGACAATAAGGATAGTTGTATGCGTTTTTCATCAATTTTAAAAATAATAATATTAAATATATTTATTTCAAAAATGGCTCACGCTGCTGTCTGCGAGGAGCGCTATCCCCCCGACTCGGAAGAATGCCAGTACGTTCAGGAATTAGAGCAAAAAGCGGAACAAGGAGATGAAAGCGCGCAGTTTTCGCTTGGAAGCTGGTATGCGGAGGGGCGATATGTTACGCCTGATTATAAGCTAGCCATTAAATGGCTGGAGAAAGCGGGTAAACAAGGTTCTGATTTTTCCTATTTCATCATTGGTTATCATTACAACTATGGTGAAAATTTTCCACTTAGTCGACAAAAAGCGCTGGAGTGGTATCGCAAGGCGGCAGAGCTAGGGGATAGTAGTACGCAAGAAATCCTCGGTGACGCCTATATGTATGGCGATGGGTTTCCCCAAAATACCCAGCTAGCGCTGGAGTGGTATCGAAAAGCCGCCTCGCCAACCAACGATGCTGGCGTTGTCCGCGGCCAGGGTTCAGCTTCGTCAGCACAATTTAAGCTTGGAGTAATGTACGCCCACGGTCAGGGCGTTCCTCAGGATTATCAGCAAACGGCGATCTTGATGCGTAAAGCGGCGGAAAATATGTACCACCCTGCGCAACTTTATCTCGGCGTTGCCTATTTTTATGGTGAAGGCGTGCCTCAGGATTATCGTCAGGCAGTTTACTGGCTTAATGAAGGTATACCAAGCAGCTATACGCCAGGCCACATTCCGCTGAATGCGCTCTATGATAAAGCGCATCCCGCTGACCGGGTTCACTCTCAGACGTGGTATCGAAAAACAGCGCAACGCGTGATGGCAAAGGTACAGTACAATTTTGGCGTATGGTATTACAACGGTTATCACTTATTGAAAGATCACAACCTGGCGCTGGAGTGGTATCGCAGAGCCGCAGCGCAGGGATTGGCCGAGGCGCAGGATGCGATCGGCGTGATGTTTATGCAGGGTGAGGGCGTTTCTCAGGACTACCAACAGGCGCTGGCGTGGTATCGCAAAGCCGCTCGCCAGGGGCTGCCTGCTGCGCAAACGCATCTGGGCATCATGTCTGCATTTGGTCGCGGCGTCGCGCAAAGCGACAGACAGGCTATCGCATGGTATCGAAAAGCAGCAAAACAGGATTTTGCGAAAGCGCAATATCAGCTTGGCGTAGCATATAGCACGGGAAGAGGCGTGCCTGAAAATAGCCGGAATGCGCTGAAGTGGTACCTCAAAGCGGCAGAGCAGGGGTTTACTCCGGCACAATCAGCGCTTGGGGAAATTTATGCTCATGGGCGCCAGGGTGTGCCTAAAGATAATAAGCAGGCCTATATTTGGTATTACATGGCAAGTATATATACGGAAAAATCTAAGGATGATTGTTCAGCGCTCATTGCCGAAAGAAACCGACTCAAGGGAACGCTCACCCCAGATCAACTTAGCGAGACATATGCCGCCTTTGATCTCATCAGGCGAAAAATCAACCAGTCAAAGGAGGCGAAAAAGATTGCCAGGAAGAAGTATTGATAAGATAGCCAATAAGCTATGGCGCCATGGTGTGAAGTCTGCCTGTGGGGTAAGGATATGGGGCATTGCTGATTGATTTGAAATTGGTGCTTTATGAAGTAATGGTGGTGGGGGAAGGATGACTCAGCGCTGCGCGCTTCGCCCTTCGGGTCGTTGCCTGCGGCAACGCTTTCTCGCTGCGCTCGAATCGAACCTTAGTCGAAGCTTCTCATCCTTCCCCGTACGGAGAGATATGAGACAGTGTGCTTAACGGGAATAAGATACGCGACGGAAGTGATGGTGGTGGGGGAAGGATTCGAACCTTCGAAGTCTGTGACGGCAGATTTACAGTCTGCTCCCTTTGGCCGCTCGGGAACCCCACCAGGGGTAATTCAAATTGTAGGTAAAGCTTGAAGATGGTGGTGGGGGAAGGATTATTCGTCGCTTCGCTCCTCACCCTACGGGCCGTTGCCGTTGGCAACGTTCTCTCGCTTTCGCTCGAGTCGAACCTTAATCGAAGGTTCTCACCCTTCCCCGACAAGTGCAAACATCTGCATTGCTCATCGAGTTAACTACATCGCTGTAGTGAATAATGGTGGTGGGGGAAGGATTCGAACCTTCGAAGTCGATGACGGCAGATTTACAGTCTGCTCCCTTTGGCCGCTCGGGAACCCCACCACGGGATAAATTCATTATGCTGCTTGCATTCTATAGCGGGAAGGATTATTCGGAGCTAAAGCTCCTCACCCTTCGGGCCGTTGCCTGCGGCAACGTTCTCTCACTATTGCTCGAGTCGAACCTTGAAGTCGATGACGGCAGATTTGCAGTCAGCTCCCTTATGATCGCTCGGGAACCCCACCACGGGGTAATGCTTAATACTGGCCCGCTTCCTTTCGGGAAGCGGGGCGCATCATATCAAATGACACGCCGCTGTAAAGTATTCCTTTGCCTGAAATGAACTGTTTGCGTACTTTTCATCCGTAACGGATTAAAGCTAATCAATTCATATTACTGACGATTAAAGAATAATCGTCCGATTGCCGTAAACAAAGACCCGCTGCGCCAGAACCTGATACAGCGCGCGGCTTAATACGTTTTTCTCAACGTCGCGCCCGGCACGCATCATATCTTCTGCGGTGTAAGTGTGATCGACATGAATCACGTCCTGCATAATGATTGGGCCTTCATCCAGATTATCATTCACATAGTGCGCGGTAGCGCCGATGATTTTCACGCCGCGCTCATAGGCCTGATGATAAGGGCGCGCGCCGATAAACGCCGGCAGGAATGAGTGGTGGATATTGATAATTTTGTTCGGGAAGCGCGCCACAAAACCTGGCGTCAAAACACGCATATACTTGGCCAGCACCACATAGTCCGGTTGATGGGCATCAATGGCGTCCGCCATCTTCGTGTCATGCTCTTCACGCGTTAATCCCTCATGGCTGACCAGTTCGAAAGGGATCTCAAAACGTTCAACCAGCGAGCGTAACGTTTCATGGTTGCCAATGACCGCGGCGATTTCAACATCCAGCCCGCCATAGTTGGCTTTCATTAGCAGGTCGCCCAGACAATGCGCCTCTTTGGTAACCAGAATCACTACCCGACGGCGTCCGGCGGGATTGAGTTCACGAACAGAGCCTTCCGGTAAGGCGCTGTCCAGATCGGCCAGAAGAGTGGAATCATTGAAGATGCCTTCCAGCTCGGTCCGCATAAAAAAGCGTCCGGTGCGATGGTCCACAAATTCATTGTTTTGCACAATATTAAGCTCGTGCTTATAGCAAATGTTGGTAATCCGCGCGATAAGGCCTTTTTGATCGGGACAAATAGTACGCAGAACTTTACGTTGTAGTGATTGCATTGCCGGAAAAATCCTGTTGAGAGTGTTTGCTGTATCGATACTGTCAGGCGTCACTGGCCGCAGCACTTTTTAAATTTTTTGCCTGAACCGCACGGGCAGGGATCATTTCGACCCAACTGCGGGCGGGTACCGTCAATATAATACCACTGACCGTTTTCTTTGATAAAACGAGAACGTTCGATAATCGCCCCGGTTTTCCCTTGTTCGGAAAAACGCGCGATAAAACTAACATACCCTGTATTTTCTGCTTCTGACCAGGTATGTTCAAAAATAGTCAGGCCGAGCCACCTGGTATTGGCAAATCCGGCGATGATATCATCACGAAACGCGGCCGCATTGCAGGTTGGATGCCAGCTCTTAATTAAGTAATCTGCGTCTTTCATCACAAAAGCGCAGTAACGAGAGCGCATGAGATGTGACGGATCGGGTGCTACTCGTTCTCCGGACACAATACGACCACAACATAGGCTATACTCGTCAGCGCTACCACAGGGACAAGGCTGAGACACAATAATCTCCCTGAATATAAAAAACGGCGTTGAACGCCAGGGTGGCATTATGTTAACTGAGCAGTGGCGATGTTGCTACGTCTTGAAGCCAGGGGAAGTCGTTAAGTACGATGAGAAAAATGAAAATAGGGCTGGCGCTGGGATCTGGCGCAGCGAGAGGATGGTCTCATATTGGGGTCATCAAAGCCCTCAAGCAAACAGGCATTGATATTGATATCGTTGCAGGATGCTCAATAGGTTCACTGGTCGGCGCCGCGTATGCCTGTAATAAATTATCGGCGCTTGAACAGTGGGTATGTTCATTCCGCTACTGGGATGTTTTACGCCTGATGGATGTATCCTGGGGCAGAGGAGGGTTGCTTCGCGGCGAACGCGTATTTAATCACTATCGGGATATTATGCCCGTCACGGATTTTGACCACTGTTCAAGACGTTTTGGCGCGGTCGCGACGAATCTTAGCACGGGACGAGAGCTATGGTTTACTGAAGGCGATCTACACCTTGCCGTACGCGCGTCGTGCAGTATGCCAGGGCTGATGTCTCCGGTTGAACATAACGGTTACTGGCTGGTAGATGGCGCAGTCGTTAATCCGGTACCTGTTTCGTTAACCAGGGCGCTGGGGGCTGATATCGTTATTGCGGTAGACCTGCAACATGATGCCCACCTCATGCAGCAAGATTTGCTCTCTGTAAATGTCGGGAATATCAATGAAGAGAGCGATGATGCGCTGCCCTGGCATAAGCGTTTAAAAGAACGTTTCAGTAGCCTGACTTCACGCCGTGGCGTGAGTTCGCCTGGGGCAATGGAAATCATGACAACCTCCATCCAGGTGTTGGAAAATCGTCTTAAACGTAACCGTATGGCTGGCGATCCGCCTGATATTCTCATTCAACCATTCTGTCCGCAAATCTCAACGCTGGATTTTCATCGCGCCCATGCCGCTATTGCGGCGGGTCAGTTAGCCGTAGAGAAAAAGATGGACGAACTTATACCCTTGGTGCGTACCGACGTTTAATGTACCTTTTACGATCACTTAAGCAAATTCTGACAGGCGCAAGCGGCAATACCATGCCACTATTGATTAAAGCCAGTCAGGGGAGAGAACATGACGCAGCCATTGGTCGGAAAACAGATTCTTATTGTTGAAGACGAGCCTGTATTTCGCTCGCTTCTGGATTCGTGGTTTTCCTCTTTGGGAGCGACAACGGCATTGGCAGGCGACGGGGTGGATGCCCTGGAGTTGATGGGGCGTTTTACCCCTGATCTCATGATATGTGATATCGCTATGCCGAGAATGAACGGTCTCAAACTGGTAGAAAACTTACGTAATCGCGGAGACCAGACGCCTATTCTGGTTATTTCCGCAACAGAAAATATGGCGGATATCGCCAAAGCGTTACGCCTTGGGGTTGAAGATGTCTTGCTGAAGCCGGTAAAAGATCTCAACCGCTTGCGGGAAACCGTATTCGCTTGCTTATACCCTAATATGTTTAACTCGCGGGTTGAAGAAGAAGAACGCCTGTTTCGTGACTGGGATGCAATGGTGAGTAATCCAACCGCCGCAGCGCAATTGTTGCAGGAATTGCAGCCCCCGGTACAGCAGGTGATTTCTCATTGCCGCATTAATTACCGGCAGCTCGTCTCCGCCGATCAGCCTGGACTGGTGCTGGATATTGCGCCGCTATCTGATAACGAACTGGCATTTTATTGCCTGGATGTCACCCGGGCGGGCGATAACGGCGTGTTAGCCGCATTGTTACTGCGGGCGCTATTTAACGGCTTATTGCAGGATCAGCTCGGCCAACAAAAGCACCGTTTACCGGAGTTAGGCGCGCTATTAAAACAGGTAAATCATCTGCTCAGACAAGCCAATTTACCTGGGCAATTCCCGCTATTTGTCGGCTACTATCACAGTGAGCTCAAAAATTTGATTCTCGTCTCCGCCGGATTGAACGCCACCTTAAATACGGGCGCTCATCAGGTTCAAATTAGCAGCGGCGTGCCGCTAGGAACATTGGGTAACGCCTACCTTAACCAATTAAGCCAGCGTTGCGACTCATGGCAGTGTCAAATATGGGGCGCAGGAGGGCGTCTGCGATTGATGTTGTCTGCGGAATGACCAAACGGAAGAGTGAGCGGAAATTGCTTTACCGGCCTTTCCCGACGAGTGTTACTATCTGCGGCAGATTTATAAGTATTTGTCTTAATTATACCAATATAAGTCCTTTTTGGACCTGAGGCTTGTTCTGGTACTGATATACTGGAACACGATACAGATTAATGAACACGTTCAATACATGAACAGTCCAGGAGAATTTTAAATGGCTGCCCTTAATTCGAAAGTCAAAAAAGCCGTTATCCCGGTCGCGGGATTGGGAACCAGGATGCTGCCAGCGACCAAAGCTATCCCGAAAGAGATGCTGCCGCTGGTTGATAAGCCATTAATTCAGTACGTCGTGAACGAATGTATCGCTGCTGGCATTACTGAAATCGTGCTTGTTACGCACTCGTCTAAAAACTCTATTGAAAACCACTTTGATACCAGTTTTGAGCTGGAAGCGATGCTGGAAAAACGCGTTAAGCGTCAGCTTCTGGAGGAGGTTCAGTCTATTTGCCCTCCGCATGTCACTATTATGCAGGTACGTCAAGGGCTGGCAAAAGGCCTGGGCCATGCCGTATTGTGCGCGCATCCCGTTGTCGGAAACGAACCTGTTGCTGTTATTCTGCCAGACGTTATTCTTGACGAATATGAGTCCGACCTGTCTCAGGATAACCTGGCTGAAATGATCCGCCGTTTCGATGAAACCGGCAATAGCCAGATTATGGTTGAGCCAGTAGAAGATGTGACTGCATACGGCGTGGTCGATTGTAAAGGCGTTGAGCTGGCGCCGGGCGAAAGTGTGCCGATGGTTGGCGTGGTTGAAAAACCAAAAGCGGATGTCGCGCCGTCTAACCTTGCGATTGTCGGGCGTTATGTGTTGAGCGCGGATATCTGGGCGTTGCTGGCGAAAACCCCTCCGGGCGCCGGGGATGAAATTCAGTTGACCGATGCTATCGATATGCTGATCGAAAAAGAAACGGTTGAAGCCTACCACATGAAGGGTAAAAGCCATGACTGTGGTAATAAGTTAGGATATATGCAGGCATTCGTTGAATATGGCATCCGTCATAATTCGCTGGGTGCTGAATTTAAAGCCTGGCTTGAAGAAGAAATGGGTATTAAGAAGTAACGATACGTTATAAATTTTTTAACAGAAGCGCTGGTAAATCCGGCGCTTTTTTTATGCCTGGGGTCGTCAGCGGAGAACTCAGGCAAAAAAAATCCCGCCAGCGGCGGGATTTTAAGCATCCAGGAAGTAAATTATTCCTTGATCAGGAAATCTTCCAGTTGCTTACCTTGTTCTTCCATTGCTTTTTTGATTACAGCCGGTGTACGACCCTGGCCAGTCCAGGTTTTAGTTTCACCGTTTTCGTCAACGTAGCTATATTTAGCCGGACGAGCTGCGCGTTTAGCTTTGGTGCCGGATTTAGCGGCAGCCATGCTATTCAGCAGTTCATTCGGGTCAATGCCGTCGGCAATTAACATTTCACGATACTGTTGCAGTTTACGAGTGCGTTCTTCCACTTCAGCAGCAGCAGCGCTTTCTTCTTCACGACGCTCATTAACGACAACTTCTAATTTTTCCAGCATTTCTTCAAGCGTTTCCAGAGTACATTCTCTTGCCTGCGCACGAAGAGTACGGATGTTGTTCAGAATTTTAAGTGCTTCGCTCATTGTAGTAATCTCAAACTTATATTGGGGTGGTTTGTTGAGCTAATAATAGAGCGATAAATTCAGTTGTGCAATAGCCAGGAATGTAAGGAATTCAAAATTACGCTTTATTAAGCACACGTTTTAATTATCTCAACTTAAATTTTCCTTGAGGCGCCGCACAAAAAAGAGCTTATTGGCAGGGGGGATACTCACCGTCTGTCGCTAAAAATTTAGGAGTCAGGTCACATTTTATCATGATGAAATACGATCTCATTGCTGAGATATCAATCTCTTGTATTAGATTTCCTTACAAGAAAACCCTATTACTTTGCACCGGGTATGAGTAACGGTAACAATAAGTACAAGGTTTTCATATTGGCGGGTGATGATAAGCATTGTTGATGAATTTTAACGGCATAATTTGTGAAGGAATGTGTATATACCCTTCATACTTCAAGTTGCTTATGCGTTGGCTACGCTCGCTCACTCCAGTCACATAGTTATCTATGCTCCTGGGGACTCACTCCCTTGCCGCCTTTAAGCAACGCGAATTATTTTGGGTATAGTGAGCGATGTTTGTACAATTCTTAATACTCACCGGAGCGCGAGCCGCGCCGTCGCGTCGGTAAATTATGGTACAATCCCGCCAATCTTTATTTCACTCAGGTGAGGTCCTGCGACCAATGGCACAGCTATATTTCTACTATTCGGCAATGAATGCGGGTAAGTCGACTGCACTGCTGCAATCTTCATACAATTATCAGGAACGCGGGATGCGTACCGTCGTATATACGGCGGAAATCGACGATCGTTTCGGCGCAGGCAAAGTCAGCTCTCGTATCGGTTTGTCGTCGCCGGCAAAATTGTTTAACCAAAATACATCCTTGTTTGAAGAGATTCGTGCCGAGAGCGCGCGGCAGACAATACATTGCGTGTTAGTCGACGAAAGCCAGTTTTTGACTCGCCAGCAGGTTTATCAATTATCCGAGGTTGTCGACAAATTAGATATTCCAGTACTTTGCTATGGGCTACGAACAGACTTTCGTGGGGAGCTCTTTGTCGGCAGCCAATACTTGCTGGCATGGTCAGATAAGCTGGTGGAATTAAAAACTATCTGTTTCTGCGGTCGTAAAGCCAGTATGGTTCTGCGCCTTGATCAGGACGGCAGGCCTTATAACGAAGGCGAACAGGTGGTTATTGGCGGGAATGAACGCTACGTTTCAGTTTGCCGTAAGCATTATAAGGACGCGCTGGAGGAGGGCTCACTGACGGCGATTCAGGAGCGCCATCGGCACATATGATACCTGAGGTAAAGATCGGCTTATAAAACGCCCTGTAGCGCTTTGGAGGTCATTATTCAGGCCTCCTGACGAAGGGCGTGCCGTGAGCGCGTAGGCCAGATGGTAAGCATAGCGCCTTCAGGCATCAGATAAACAGGTAAAACAAAAAAACGGCCTCAATTGAGGCCGTTATTGTCATGCTAAAACAGATAACGAATTAAGCGGATTTTTTCGCTTTTTTCTCTGCTTTCGGTGCGGCAACGACGTCTTTCTTCGCTGCAACTTCACCTTCGGTGAAATCACGACCGTAGTAGGTATCCAGCAGAATCTGTTTCAGTTCGGAGATCAGTGGATAACGCGGGTTAGCGCCGGTGCACTGGTCATCGAAGGCATCTTCAGACAGTTTGTCAACGTGTGCCAGGAAGTCAGCTTCCTGTACGCCTGCTTCACGGATAGACTTAGGAATACCCAACTCAGCTTTAATGCTTTCCAGCCATGCCAGCAGTTTTTCAATCTTAGCGGCGGTACGGTCGCCCGGCGCGCTCAGGCCCAGGTGGTCAGCAATTTCAGCGTAACGACGGCGTGCCTGCGGACGATCGTACTGGCTGAAAGCGGTCTGCTTGGTCGGGTTGTCATTCGCGTTGTAACGGATAACGTTACAAATCAGCAGGGCGTTCGCCAGACCGTGCGGAATGTGGAACTGAGAGCCCAGTTTGTGCGCCATGGAGTGACATACACCGAGGAAGGCGTTGGCAAACGCGATACCGGCGATAGTCGCTGCACTGTGAACACGTTCACGCGCAACCGGGTTCTTAGACCCTTCGTGGTAAGACGCCGGCAGGTTTTCTTTCAGCAGTTTCAGAGCCTGCAGAGCCTGACCGTCAGAGAACTCAGAAGCCAGTACGGAAACATAAGCTTCCAGAGCGTGAGTTACCGCATCCAGACCACCGAACGCACACAGGGACTTCGGCATATCCATCACCAGGTTGGCATCGACAATCGCCATATCCGGGGTCAGGGCGTAGTCAGCCAGCGGATATTTCTGACCGGTTGCATCGTCGGTCACAACCGCAAACGGTGTGACTTCAGAACCGGTACCGGAAGTGGTGGTGACGGCGATCATTTTCGCTTTCACGCCCATTTTCGGGAACTTGTAGATACGTTTACGGATGTCCATAAAGCGCAGCGCCAGTTCTTCGAAGTGAGTTTCCGGATGTTCGTACATGACCCACATGATTTTCGCGGCGTCCATCGGGGAACCGCCGCCCAGCGCGATGATCACGTCCGGTTTGAAGGAGTTAGCCAGCTCAGCGCCTTTGCGAACAACGGAAAGCGTCGGGTCTGCTTCAACTTCGAAGAAGACTTCGGTTTCAACGCCAGCCGCTTTCAGCACAGAGGTGATCTGGTCTGCATAGCCGTTGTTGAACAGGAAGCGGTCAGTCACGATGAGCGCACGTTTGTGGCCATCAGTAATCACTTCATCCAGCGCGATGGGCAGAGAGCCACGGCGGAAGTAGATAGATTTCGGAAGTTTGTGCCACAACATGTTTTCAGCTCGCTTAGCAACGGTTTTCTTGTTGATCAGGTGTTTCGGACCAACGTTTTCAGAGATGGAGTTACCACCCCAGGAACCACAACCCAACGTCAGGGAAGGTGCGAGTTTGAAGTTGTACAGGTCACCGATACCACCCTGAGAGGCCGGGGTGTTGATCAGGATACGCGCGGTTTTCATCATCTGACCGAAGTAAGCAACGCGTTCTGGCTGGTTATCCTGGTCAGTGTACAGGCAGGAGGTGTGACCGATACCGCCCATAGCGACCAGTTTTTCTGCTTTTTCTACCGCTTCTTCGAAATCTTTCGCACGATACATCGCCAGAGTCGGAGACAGTTTTTCGTGTGCGAACGGTTCGCTTTCGTCAACGACTGTAACTTCACCGATCAGAATCTTGGTGGTTTCTGGTACGGAGAAGCCTGCCAGTTCAGCGATTTTGTAGGCTGGCTGGCCGACGATGGCGGCGTTCAGAGCGCCATTTTTCAGGATAACGTTTTGAACCGCTTTCAGCTCCTGGCCCTGCAGCATGTAGCCGCCGTGGCTGGCGAAACGTTCGCGAACGGCATCATAGACGGAATCAACAACGACAACAGACTGTTCAGAAGCACAGATTACGCCGTTATCGAAGGTTTTAGACATCAGAACAGACGCCACAGCGCGTTTGATATCCGCGGTTTCATCAATGACAACCGGGGTGTTGCCTGCGCCTACGCCGATAGCAGGTTTACCGGAGCTGTATGCTGCTTTAACCATGCCTGGACCGCCAGTGGCGAGGATCAGGTTGATATCCGGGTGGTGCATCAGCGCATTAGACAGTTCTACGGAAGGTTGATCGATCCAGCCAATCAGATCTTTCGGCGCGCCGGCAGCGATAGCCGCTTGCAGAACGATGTCTGCCGCTTTGTTGGTTGCTTCTTTAGCGCGCGGATGCGGAGAAAAGATGATGGCGTTACGGGTCTTCAGGCTAATCAGCGATTTGAAGATCGCGGTAGAGGTCGGGTTAGTGGTTGGAACGATACCGCAAATAATGCCGATAGGTTCAGCAATGGTGATGGTTCCGAAGGTGTCGTCTTCAGACAGCACGCCGCAGGTTTTTTCATCTTTATAGGCATTGTAAATATATTCAGAAGCGAAGTGGTTTTTAATCACTTTGTCTTCCACGATACCCATACCAGATTCGGCGACGGCCATTTTGGCCAGCGGAATGCGGGCGTCAGCGGCTGCCAGAGCGGCGGCGCGGAAGATTTTGTCGACCTGTTCTTGAGTGAAACTGGCATATTCACGCTGGGCTTTTTTTACACGCTCTACGAGTGCGTTAAGTTCAGCGACATTAGTAACAGCCATAATGCTCTCCTGATAATGTTAAACTTTTTTAGTAAATCATCTGCGCGATACGTGAGTATAGACAGATCGACGATACTTTGTATAAATGCCTGAAATTCAGGTGGTTACTTAACGTCCGTTTCGCTCTGATTTACTAAAAGAGCTTCTGCGTTAGTATCATTTAACTCTAACGCGTTACGTCCAGGTGGCGTAAGCAAGATTACTCACTTCTGAGTAGCGATTGTGTGATCTAAATCAAGATTACGCAAAGCTGACACCTTTCAGCAGGCCATTTTAGCCTTTTATGTAAATTGTTAAGAGATCGTTGTCATGAAGAGTAAGTGGATTAGCATAACGAGTACATATAAATAACAGCGATGAATGGATGAAATTAGGTGTAGATAAGAGGTGAACTATGCGAATAAAAGGCGTATCTTCTGCGCGTTTTGATCATTAACGAACATTGACTTCATCCGGCTAACGCTTCGGAGCTAACCGTGATTCAACCGCTTTTTGATTTTCCTGTTTACTTTAAGTTCTTTATCGGGCTCTTTGCGCTGGTTAACCCGGTGGGGATTATCCCCGTTTTCATCAGCATGACCAGCTACCAGACGGCCACGGCGCGTAATAAAACTAACCTCACCGCGAATCTGTCGGTTGCGATTATCTTGTGGAGTTCCTTATTCCTCGGCGATGGCATCCTGCAGCTGTTTGGTATTTCTATTGACTCGTTCAGAATTGCGGGCGGTATCCTGGTTGTCACTATTGCAATGTCGATGATCAGCGGGAAGCTGGGGGAAGATAAACAAAACAAGCAAGAAAAGTCAGAGACGGCCATACGCGAGAGCATTGGCGTTGTGCCGTTAGCGCTACCGTTAATGGCGGGGCCAGGGGCGATTAGCTCCACTATCGTCTGGGGGACGCGTTATCACAGCATCGCGCATTTGCTTGGTTTTTCAGTTGCCATTGCGCTTTTTGCGCTTTGCTGCTGGGGCGTGTTCCGTATGGCGCCGTGGCTGGTTCGTTTGCTGGGGCAAACCGGTATCAACGTTATTACCCGAATCATGGGGTTGTTGTTAATGGCGCTCGGCATCGAATTTATTGTCACAGGAATAAAAGGCATTTTCCCCGGCTTGCTCAACTAAACTCCCACCTGCTGATTTACAGGCGGCGCCCTAAGGGGCCGCCTTGTGACATTCCCACGTAACACTTCTTACTTTGATAAGCATTCAGCGTTTAAATGATAAAAAATACTAATATAATCTAACGCTATTTATTTTTATTAATCAAACTATTATCAACATTACTGAGACCGTGAGAAGCGGTAGGTCTGTTATTTTATTCACACCATACTCTGGGGCTTGATGAAGGATTATTGAAATGTTATTAGTTGTTTCAGCTCCATCGTAGATGAATGTGCTAAATAATGAGCATTTGTTAAATTTGTGTGTGTTTTCTGGCGCAGGCATAACCTACGATGCGACAGAGAGATATTTTTCTTTCAACTTATTGATTATAAAGAATAAATCAAAGATTTTTAACATTGTTTAACTGTTTTTTTGGGCAGGGATTTTTCCATAAAAGAGAATTGGTTAACAAAATTGTAAAATGAATTGGCGGTTCAGAAACGCATTTGATACTTTTCGGCCAAACATTTTTGTAGAAGATTTCACATTGTTGATAACTATTTTCATTTAGATGGTTGTCAGAAATAACGTGCGACGTGGGCAGGTACGTCGTATACCGAATCGACGAAAGGCGATCGAACGAATCGTCAGAATAAATAAAGTCGGTGATAGCAAAAGCAGTGACAGACCTGGCAGTACACCACCAGTGCTGTACAGGAACCCTGACGGGATTAAACAGGCTGGTAAAAACCAGTAATTATAATGAGTGGAGTACAAACACAATGTCTAACATCACGAAAAAAAGTTTGATTGCAGCGGGAATACTCACTGCGCTCATCGCCGCCAGCGCCGCGACTGCGGCAGACGTGCCCGCCGGCGTTCAGTTAGCCGACAAGCAAACGTTGGTACGTAACAATGGATCAGAAGTGCAGTCTCTCGACCCGCATAAAATTGAAGGCGTGCCGGAATCGAACGTCAGCCGTGACCTCTTCGAAGGCTTATTAATTAGTGATGTTGAGGGGCATCCTTCACCGGGCGTCGCGGAAAAATGGGAAAATAAAGATTTTAAAGTCTGGACATTCCATCTACGTGAGAATGCGAAATGGTCAGATGGTACGCCCGTCACCGCCCATGATTTCGTTTATAGCTGGCAACGCCTGGCCGATCCTAATACGGCATCGCCGTACGCCAGCTATCTGCAATACGGTCATATCGCTAATATCGATGACATTATCGCCGGTAAAAAACCCGCCACCGATCTGGGGGTAAAAGCGCTTGATGATCACACCTTTGAAGTGACCTTAAGTGAGCCGGTGCCTTATTTCTACAAATTGTTGGTCCACCCTTCAGTGTCTCCTGTACCGAAATCAGCGGTCGAAAAATTTGGCGATAAGTGGACACAACCGGCCAATATTGTCACTAACGGCGCTTATAAGTTAAAAAACTGGGTGGTGAACGAACGTATCGTGCTGGAGCGTAACCCGCAATACTGGGATAACGCCAAAACCGTCATCAATCAGGTAACTTATTTGCCTATCTCTTCGGAGGTGACGGATGTGAACCGCTACCGCAGCGGCGAGATCGATATGACTTATAACAATATGCCGATCGAATTATTCCAGAAACTGAAGAAAGAGATCCCGAATGAAGTCCGCGTAGACCCTTATTTGTGTACCTATTATTACGAAATTAATAATCAAAAAGCGCCGTTTAACGATGTCCGCGTGCGTACCGCGCTGAAACTGGCGTTAGATCGCGACATTATTGTTAATAAGGTTAAAAATCAGGGCGATTTACCCGCTTATAGCTATACGCCGCCGTATACCGATGGCGCAAAACTGGTAGAGCCTGAGTGGTTCAAATGGTCCCAGCAAAAGCGTAATGAAGAAGCGAAGAAATTGTTAGCTGAAGC
This sequence comes from Salmonella sp. NW884, assembly GCF_051700745.1. Taxonomy (NCBI): domain Bacteria; kingdom Pseudomonadati; phylum Pseudomonadota; class Gammaproteobacteria; order Enterobacterales; family Enterobacteriaceae; genus Salmonella; species Salmonella sp. NW884. The sequence continues at coordinate 15,139 of NZ_JAMMDE010000001.1, forward strand.
CGGCTTTACGGCGGATAAGCCCTTAACATTCGACCTGCTGTATAACACCTCCGATCTGCATAAAAAACTGGCCATTGCCGTGGCGTCTATCTGGAAGAAAAATCTGGGCGTCAATGTGAATCTGGAGAATCAGGAATGGAAAACCTTCCTGGATACCCGTCATCAGGGCACCTTTGATGTCGCCAGAGCCGGGTGGTGCGCAGATTATAATGAACCGACCTCGTTCCTGAATACCATGTTGTCCGACAGTTCAAATAACACCGCGCATTATAAGAGCCCGGCGTTTGATAAGCTGATTGCCGACACGCTGAAAGTGGCGGACGATACGCAGCGCAGCGAACTCTACGCTAAAGCGGAGCAGCAGTTAGATAAAGACTCGGCTATTGTGCCGGTGTATTACTACGTTAACGCGCGCCTGGTGAAACCCTGGGTGGGCGGGTATACCGGTAAAGACCCGCTGGATAATATTTATGTGAAAAACTTATATATTATCAAACATTAATGGCAAGACATGGGACAACTGCGGTTGTCCCATGGTGTCTTTTTTCATCGCACTATAACTTTCCCTGGCGGATCTTTTGTCACGTCCGGGAAGTAAAGGCACAGGCCAGAAGGTACGGGCAATGTTGAAATTTATTTTACGCCGCTGTCTGGAAGCGATTCCGACGCTGTTTATTCTTATTACCATCTCTTTCTTTATGATGCGCCTCGCGCCGGGTAGCCCTTTTACTGGCGAGCGCGCATTGCCGCCGGAAGTGCTGGCCAATATTGAAGCAAAATATCATCTGAACGATCCCATCATGACGCAGTACTTCAGCTACCTGAAGCAGCTGGCGCATGGCGATTTTGGACCATCGTTTAAATACAAAGATTACACGGTCAACGATCTGGTTGCCGCCAGCTTCCCCGTTTCGGCGAAACTTGGCGCTGCCGCTTTTTTGCTGGCGGTCATTATTGGTGTCAGTGCTGGCGTGATTGCCGCGCTAAAGCAAAATACGCGATGGGATTATACGGTGATGGGATTTGCCATGACCGGCGTCGTTATCCCCAGTTTTGTGGTGGCGCCGCTACTGGTGATGGTCTTTGCGATAACCTTGCAATGGCTGCCTGGCGGCGGCTGGAACGGCGGGGCGTTAAAATTTATGATCCTGCCGATGGTTGCGCTTTCACTGGCCTATATTGCCAGCATCGCTCGTATTACGCGCGGCTCAATGATTGAAGTTCTGCATTCGAACTTTATTCGTACCGCGCGGGCAAAAGGATTACCGATGCGCAGAATTATCTTCCGCCATGCGTTAAAACCTGCGCTGCTGCCGGTTTTATCCTATATGGGGCCAGCCTTTGTCGGCATTATTACCGGCTCAATGGTGATTGAAACTATTTATGGCTTACCGGGCATTGGGCAGCTTTTCGTTAATGGCGCGCTCAACCGCGATTACTCGCTGGTGTTAAGTTTGACCATTTTAGTCGGGGCGCTGACCATATTATTTAACGCCATTGTCGATGTGCTCTATGCCGTTATCGACCCGAAAATTCGCTATTGATACTGGAGCTCGCGATGATGTTAAGTAAGAAAAACAGCGAGACGCTGGAAAATTTCAGTGAAAAGCTAGAGGTGGAAGGTCGCAGCCTTTGGCAAGATGCCCGTCGGCGCTTTATGCATAACCGTGCGGCGGTGGCCAGTCTTATTGTCCTGTTTCTGATAGCCCTGTTCGTGACAGTGGCGCCTATGCTGTCGCAATTTACCTATTTCGATACCGACTGGGGCATGATGTCCAGCGCGCCGGATATGGCGTCCGGCCACTATTTCGGCACTGACTCTTCCGGGCGCGATCTGTTGGTGCGCGTTGCCATCGGCGGGCGTATCTCATTGATGGTCGGGATTGCCGCCGCGCTGGTGGCGGTCATTGTCGGAACGCTGTATGGCTCGCTGTCCGGGTATCTGGGCGGCAAAATTGATTCTGTGATGATGCGTTTGTTGGAGATCCTCAACTCGTTCCCGTTTATGTTCTTTGTGATTTTGCTGGTGACGTTTTTTGGGCAGAACATTCTGTTGATTTTCGTCGCCATCGGCATGGTCTCCTGGCTTGATATGGCGCGTATCGTGCGTGGCCAAACCCTAAGTCTTAAACGTAAAGAGTTCATCGAAGCCGCGCAGGTGGGTGGTGTGTCGACCGCCAGCATTGTGATCCGCCATATTGTGCCTAACGTCCTGGGCGTAGTGGTAGTGTATGCATCGTTGCTGGTGCCCAGCATGATTCTGTTTGAGTCTTTCCTCAGTTTCCTGGGGCTTGGGACGCAGGAACCGTTAAGCAGTTGGGGAGCGTTGTTGAGCGATGGCGCAAATTCAATGGAAGTCTCACCGTGGCTGCTGCTGTTTCCGGCTGGCTTTCTCGTGGTGACGTTATTCTGTTTTAACTTTATTGGCGATGGCCTGCGTGATGCCCTCGACCCAAAAGATCGTTAAGGAGTACAGCCATGAGCTTATCAGAAACCGCAACTCAGTCGCCGCAACCGGCGAATGTACTGCTGGAGGTAAACGATCTTCGTGTTACGTTCGCTACGCCTGATGGCGATGTGACGGCGGTCAACGATCTGAACTTTACGCTTCGCGCTGGAGAAACGTTAGGCATTGTTGGCGAGTCTGGATCGGGGAAATCGCAAACGGCGTTCGCATTAATGGGACTGCTGGCGACGAATGGTCGAATCGGCGGTTCCGCGACCTTTAACGGACGTGAAATTCTTAATCTACCTGAGCGCGAACTGAATACGCTGCGCGCAGAACAGATTTCGATGATTTTTCAGGATCCGATGACCTCGCTAAATCCTTATATGCGCGTTGGGGAGCAGTTAATGGAAGTCCTGATGCTGCATAAAGGAATGAGCAAAGCGGAAGCTTTTGAAGAGTCCGTCAGAATGCTGGATGCCGTAAAAATGCCGGAAGCGCGCAAACGGATGAAAATGTACCCGCACGAATTTTCCGGCGGAATGCGTCAACGTGTGATGATTGCGATGGCGCTGTTGTGCAGGCCGAAACTGCTTATTGCCGATGAGCCTACCACCGCGCTTGATGTTACCGTGCAGGCGCAGATTATGACCTTGCTTAATGAGCTAAAGCGCGAATTTAATACCGCCATTATCATGATTACCCACGATCTGGGCGTGGTCGCGGGTATTTGCGATAAGGTCCTGGTAATGTATGCCGGGCGTACCATGGAATACGGTAAGGCGCGCGATGTCTTTTATCAGCCCGTTCATCCGTATTCGATAGGCCTGCTTAATGCGGTGCCGCGTCTGGATAGCGAGGGGGCGGAAATGCTGACGATTCCGGGCAATCCTCCCAATTTATTGCGTTTGCCTAAAGGGTGTCCGTTCCAGCCGCGTTGTCCTCATGCGATGGAGATCTGCAATAATGCGCCGCCACTTGAAGCGTTCAGTCCTGGTCGCTTGCGCGCCTGTTTTAAACCGGTGGAGGAACTGCTATGAATGCTGTGATTGAACAACGTAAAGTTCTCCTCGAAATCGCCGATCTGAAAGTACATTTTGATATCAAAGAAGGGAAGCAGTGGTTCTGGCAACCGCCGAAAACCCTGAAAGCGGTGGACGGCGTTACGCTACGCCTGTATGAAGGCGAAACGCTGGGCGTGGTGGGCGAATCCGGCTGCGGCAAGTCGACGTTTGCGCGCGCCATTATTGGTCTGGTGAAGGCGACAGACGGTAAAGTCGCCTGGCTGGGAAAAGATCTGCTGGGCATGAAAGCGGATGAGTGGCGCGAGGTGCGCAGCGATATCCAGATGATTTTCCAGGACCCGCTGGCGTCACTCAACCCGCGAATGACGATTGGCGAAATTATCGCGGAACCGCTGCGCACTTATCATCCTAAACTTTCGCGCCAGGACGTGCGTGACCGCGTGAAAGCCATGATGCTGAAAGTGGGGCTGCTGCCGAACCTCATCAACCGTTATCCCCATGAATTTTCCGGGGGGCAGTGCCAGCGCATCGGTATCGCCCGGGCATTGATCCTGGAACCTAAGCTCATTATTTGCGATGAGCCGGTGTCGGCGCTGGACGTTTCTATTCAGGCGCAGGTGGTGAATTTGCTCCAGCAGTTACAGCGAGAGATGGGGCTGTCGTTGATTTTTATTGCGCACGATCTGGCGGTCGTAAAGCACATATCCGATCGTGTCCTGGTGATGTATCTCGGTCATGCGGTAGAATTGGGCACCTATGATGAGGTGTACCATAATCCACTGCATCCTTATACCAAAGCGCTGATGTCGGCGGTACCGATTCCCGATCCCGATCTGGAGCGAAATAAGAAGATACAATTGCTGGAGGGCGAATTACCTTCGCCCATTAACCCGCCTTCCGGCTGCGTGTTCCGTACACGCTGTCCGCTAGCCGGGCCAGAATGCGCGCAAACGCGACCAGTGCTGGAAGGGAGTTTTCGCCATGCCGTTTCCTGCCTTAAAGTAGACCCGTTATAATCGCAAGGGCTGACAATTCGTCAGCCCTTCTTTTAGGTGAGGTTACCGTGTCACTTTCTTTGTCGTCGGTTCGCCGTCGTCTTTATCATAATCTGTTCGATTTGACTACGCGCTCAGGTCGCCGTTTTGAAGGGTTATGCGCGCTGTTTGCGCTGCTTAGCGTACTGGTCATTTTTGTTGAATCAGGCGTAGGAACGGAATATCACCTGACATTTGATGAATGGCATATTTTTGTCTGGCTGGAGCTCTGCGTTACCCTGATATTTACCGGTGAATACTTGCTCAGACTGTTTAGCTGGCCCGAACCGGCAAAATACGTTTTTAGTTTCTGGGGATTTATTGATCTGGTGACGATTTTGCCGCTGTACGTCATGTGGCTGTGGCCGGAAATTAGCCTGAACTATATGTTTGCCTGGCGCGCTATGCGAGCGATTCGCGTGCTGCGTATTCTTAAACTGCTACGCTTTATGCCATCCCTGCGCGTATTCTGGAGCGCCATTATTAGCGCGCGTCATCAGCTTATTCTGTTCTATTCATTTATTGCGATCGTGATGATTATTTTCGGTGCCCTGATGTATCTTATTGAAGGACCGAAATATGGCTTCACGACGCTTAATGCCTCGGTGTATTGGGCGATAGTGACAGTCACAACCGTGGGGTACGGTGATATTACGCCGCATACGCCGCTGGGACGTATTGTCGCGTCGGTGCTTATTTTGATTGGTTATTCGGTGATTGCGATTCCTACAGGACTGATTACCACGCACATGAGCAGCGCGTTTCAAAAACGTCACTGGCAGCGAAAATGTCCGCAGTGCCAGCAAAGCCAGCATGAACATAGCGCGCAATATTGTAACCGATGCGGCAGTAAGCTACCGGATTAAACAGGCTTGCCGGAGGGCGCTATCAGACGCCATCCGGCCTGAACCGCTTATTCGCGCCAGAGAATATGGCACAGCTTGTGGTCCTTTTCCCGGCACAGCAGAACGCGGGCGAAAATGTCGTTAATTTCGCCGTCTTCGGTATCCGCCAGGCCAATTACCACCTCGGCAAAAAAGTCTGGATTCAGGTCAAAATCGACGTGCTCTTGCCAGTCTTCAGCGGGATCAAACAACTCCGCGCCGCCGCGCTCCTCGAATTGCAAATTGAACAGAATGATATCAGCCGGATCAAGATTATCCGCCGCCAGCTCAAGAAAAATATCGTAAGCCTGCTCAAGCGTTTCGTCTTCAGTCAGGCGATTGTTCAGATCCATTTCCATAGTGACTACCTGTTTACTCATGTTGGTCACGTTTTACAGCAATGGACTAAAGAAGTAAAACAATCGCTCGGTAATACGCTGCCATAACGGACGTTTTACCCACAAACGCGCATCTAAGAGACGGGAGCGCGAAATATAATCGTCCTGTACCGCAGCCAGATCGGCGCCGAAACCCGTATCATCAATGACCAGCGTAATCTCGAAATTAAGCCACAGGCTACGCATGTCGAGATTCACGGTACCGACCAGGCTCAGTTCGCCATCGACCAGCACGCTTTTAGTATGCAACAGCCCGCCTTCGAACTGATAGATTTTCACGCCCGCCGCCAGTAACTCGCTGAAAAAGGCGCGACTGGCCCAGCCGACGAGCAGTGAATCATTTTTACGGGGCAGGATAATACTGACATCCACGCCGCGCTGCGCAGCGGTACAAATGGCGTGCAGCAGATCGTCGCTGGGGACGAAATATGGCGTGGTCATAATTAAATATTCGCGCGCAGCATAGGTGGCGGTTAATAGTGCCTGGTGAATGAGATCTTCCGGAAAACCAGGACCGGAAGCAATGGTATGAATGGTATGCCCGCTGGCCTGCTCAAACGGCATAATATTCACATCCGGCGGGGGAGGCAGAATGCGTTTACCCGTCTCGATTTCCCAATCGCAGGAGTAAACAATCCCCATTGCTGTCGCCACGGGGCCTTCCATCCGCGCCATCAAATCGACCCATTGTCCAACGCCGGCATCCTGTTTGAAAAAACGCGGGTCCACCATATTCATACTACCGGTATAGGCGATGTAATTGTCAATCATCACCATTTTACGGTGCTGGCGAAGATCCATACGGCGTAAAAAGACGCGCATCAGATTCACCTTCAGCGCCTCTACGACTTCAATGCCAGCGTTACGCATCATGGCCGCCCAGGGGCTGCGGAAGAAAGCGACGCTACCCGCGGAGTCCAGCATAAGCCGGCAGTGGATGCCGCGGCGGGCGGCGGCCATTAGCGATTCAGCGACCTGATCCGCCATGCCGCCTGGCTGCCAGATGTAAAACACCATTTCGATATTATGCCGCGCCAGTTGGATATCGCGAATAAGCGCCTGCATGACATCATCGGAGTCGGTAAGCAATTGCAACTGGTTGCCTTTGACGCCCGCAATCCCCTGACGTCGTTCGCACAGCTTAAACAAGGACGATGCGACGCTACTGTTTTCTTGCGCGAAAATGTGTTTGCAGGCTTTGAGGTCATTCAACCATTTGGCGGTAGACGGCCACATGGCGCGGGCACGCTCGGCGCGACGTTTGCCTAAATGCAATTCGCCCACGGACAAATAGGCGATGATCCCGACCAGCGGAAGGATATAGATGATTAACAACCAGGCCATTGCGGAGGGAACTGCGCGCCGTTTCATTAGAATACGTAATGTGACGCCGGCAATGAGAACCCAGTATCCCAAAATGACCAGCCAACTCACCACGGTGTAGAAGGTTGTCATAACTTTAAAAATCCTTTAGAAAGCGTGTTGTTAAGAGTTTACGCGTCAGGATTCACATGGCAAATAAAAACACGGGAAAAGCGCTGGTCTGCATCCGGCGAGGGGGTATAATGGCGCTTCTGTTACAGTGAGAGTCGTAAACATGAAGCGTAGTAGAACGGAAGTGGGGCGCTGGCGAATGCTACGTCAGGCGAGCCGCCGTAAAGCGCGTTGGCTTGAAGGGCAATCACGCCGTAATATGCGTATCCATACCATCAGGAAATGCATCTTTAATCGTCAGCGTAATTCATTACTCTTTGCGATTCACGGTGTGTGAGCCAGAAAGGGCACCGTATGCGGTGCCCAACAGGCCATCCTTTTCAAAAGATCTTCTTATATGGTTTGACCGAAACCTGCGCATAGACGCCCGCTGCGACGTAGGGGTCCGCATCAGCCCAGGATTGCGCCGCTTCTAAAGATTCAAATTCAGCAATCACCGTTGACCCGGTAAATCCGGCTACCCCAGGATCGTTACTGTCCACTGCGGGCATCGGCCCGGCAGTTAATAATCGCCCTTCATCATGCAGAAGTTGCAGGCGCGCCAGATGCGCGGGCCGTACCGAGAGGCGTTTTTCAAGCGAGTTGGCATTGTCCTGAGCGTAAATAACATACAGCACGGGTAGAGCTCCTTAATCGGTAAAAGTTGCTGATTACGTTATTGGAAAGGGCATTTAACTGCAATGTAAAGATACCGACTTTGTTAAACATGCACATTTTGTGTGGTGTTTTTGCGCGATATCATCTTTTAAATGCCGCTATCGGCAATGCCTTATTGAATATGATTGCTATTTGCATTTAAAATTCAGCTCTGGTTTTTCAACTGAAACGATTATGACTTCAATGACCCTTGATTTACCTCGTCGCTTTCCCTGGCCGACATTCCTTTCCGTAGGCATTCATGGTGCTGTAGTGGCAGGTTTGCTCTATACCTCGGTACATCAGGTTATTGAATTGCCTGCGCCAGCGCAGCCTATCACGGTGACAATGGTTTCACCCGCCGACCTGGAGCCGCCCCAGGCGGTTCAGCCGCCGCCGGAGCCGGTGGTTGAACCCGAACCGGAGCCAGAGCCGATCCCTGAACCGCCTAAAGAAGCGCCCGTGGTGATTGAGAAACCCAAACCTAAGCCAAAACCCAAGCCGAAACCGAAACCGGTGAAAAAGGTTGAAGAGCAGCCGAAGCGCGAAGTCAAACCAGCCGCGCCGCGTCCTGCCTCACCGTTTGAAAATAGCGCCCCGGCGCGGCCAACAAGCAGCACCGCATCGGCGACCAGCAAGCCGGCGGTGAGCGTGCCCACTGGACCTCGCGCTCTGAGCCGTAACCAGCCGCAGTATCCGGCGCGAGCACAGGCGTTACGTATTGAAGGCCGCGTAAAGGTGAAGTTTGACGTGACCTCTGCTGGGCGAGTGGAAAATGTACAGATTCTGTCCGCGCAGCCAGCCAATATGTTTGAGCGTGAAGTTAAGAATGCGATGCGCAAATGGCGCTATGAAGCAGGCAAGCCGGGTTCCGGGCTGGTGGTCAATATTATCTTCCGTCTGAACGGCACGGCGCAGATTGAGTAATCTCTGGCGCCGCCAGCCAGGAATATACCATCACCTGCTGGCGGCGTAAGCGGGTATACTTAACCCTGAACCGGGAGCGGGCGAGGCTTACCGTCTGGATCGACGGCAACATAAATAAACAGCGCCTCGGTGGCCTTGTAGCGCTGTCCAATCGGTTCTGACGCGACTTTTTTCACCCAGACTTCAATATTGATGCTAATAGACGTCGTACCGCGTTTAACGCAGCGCGCGTAGCAACATACGACATCGCCAACCGCGACGGGGCGCAGAAATGTCATTCCTTCCACGCGTACGGTTACAACCCGACCGTGCGCGATCTCTTTGGCCAGTATCGCGCCGCCAATATCCATTTGCGACATCAGCCAGCCGCCAAAAATATCGCCGTTCGCATTGGTATCGGCAGGCATGGCCAATGTACGTAAAACCAGCTCGCCCTGAGGAGTATTATCCATTGTTGTCATTGTAAAACCGACTATCAGAAAAAATTACAGCCGCGATGCTACTATGAATTTTGTGTGGAGAATAGTGGGAATAAAGGTACTGACGGGAAAGCGCAGGGCGTAAAGGCGAAGAAAATATCGCCAGGCGTTCGCAGTCTGGCGATGATAAGTCACGGGAGGGTTATGATTTATCTTCCTGTGGCAGATGCCGGTAGATATAGACGCCGCTCAGCAGGGTAAAAATGAGCGTCAGCGCCGTGAGTCCAAAGACCTTAAAGTTGACCCAGATATTTTGCGGCAACCAGAAGGCGATATAAATGTTAGCCAGACCGCACGCAATAAAAAACAGCGCCCACGCCAGGTTCAGCTTTGACCAGACCTGCTGCGGCAACGCCAGTTCTTTACCTAACATACGTTGGATTAACGGTTTTTTCATCACCCACTGGCTTATTAACAGCGCGCCGGCGAACAGCGCATAAATAACCGTCACCTTCCATTTAATAAATTCATCGTTATGGAAGAAGAGCGTCAGACCGCCGAAGACGGCAACCAGAACAAAGGTAATCAGCGCCATCTTCTCTATTTTCCGATAGCGCACCCAGCTATAAATCAGCACGATTGCCGTCGCGACAATCAGTGCGGAGGTCGCCGCATAGATGTCATAAAGTTTATAAAACGCAAAAAAGACAACCAGCGGTAAAAAATCCAGAAACTGCTTCATTCTTCGATTCCATCATCAACGAGCGTCGAATGCGCCGCGTAACGGCGCATTGCGGATTATTGGCGAATCAACATATACAGGCGGAATAAGTAGATAAGCAATACTGCGGAAATCAGATTGCTCAACGTATTCGCCAGTACAGCGCCTACATTTGGGGTCAGTACAGCGAAGCTGGGCGCGAACAGCAATAGCAATGTTTTAGCCAGTAACCAGCCTATCACCGCGGGCGCGACCAGTCTCATGTTAGCCCAGGCTAAACGCATACTGCTGCGCATTGCGGCAAACACGCCCATTTTCTCTTCAACCAACATCACTGGCGCAAGCGCCAGCACAATGGCCATAATAATCCCCGGAACGACAATCAGCATTATACCGATTTGCACTAACAGGGTAGTCAGAAAAATGAGAATAAACAGTTTAGGCAATGCAGGGGCGCTGGCGCCGATAGCGCGCAGCGCGCTAACCCGATGTCCCGCTGAAACTAACTGAATCATCAGGATGATACCGCCGGCCAGAATAGCGTTGCCGATAAGCCCGGAAAACGTCGAGGCGGCAGAGGCGCGCAACAGGATCTGCTGCTGCTCCGGCGTCATATTTTGTACCAGCTCAAACAGGCCAGCGCTGCCTGCCAGATGTTCTCCTTCACTGAGTTGCGCGATTTGCGCATCGCTGGGTGAAAAGGCATGACCTAAGACCACCGTGATAAATGCGCACAGCAACGAAACCAGCAAGATAGTAATAAATTGATTTCGGAAAAAATTTCCGGCGTCACGGTAAACGGACTTCGCCGTGATAGACATGCACTCTCCTTGAGTTTTGCAGGTGTTAATTTGCGGGCAATTGTACCCTGGATAACTCTACAGTGGCAGCATCAGCAGTTGTATGGAAAAGCATATCTTTGTAAAGCGGCGGTAATCCGTATCGCGCGCGGGCGCGATTGCACGCCTCATTCACTTCGCCTCCTTCGCCCGATATCGAAAATTCGCGACAGGTTGAAGGGCGGTTTTCATAAATAGCGCAACTGACGTTTTCACCCGGCGTGCCAATTAGCGCTTTACAGTGCGGCTGTTTTTGGTTGGTACCGGCCATACAACGTAAAAAAGGGGTAACGGGCTCGGTTAATGACGCCGGAACGCGTCCGCTGGCGTCGTCGCCTTCAGCCCAATAAAAGGAGACACGAAAATAGGCACAACAGGCACCGCATGTCATGCATGGGTTAAGAACGCTCATGATTCACCTGCAAAAACTCACGTATCAATAGATTACAACGGAAATTAATCTGTCCCGCAGTGTTCGCGAATCTTAACGCCACGCGCCATTGCGGGACATTGATTACCTTAGCCAGCCTTTATCGCCAGGGCAACAGGAGCAGACAAATATTTGCATAGCGTGAATATGTCAAAATTGATCTGAATTCCTATAACCAGGATTTTCAATACAAGTTCTAAATTAATCTGGATCAATAAATGTTAAATTATAAGAACAAATGTGATCTGTGTTAGATCACTTATTACTTCATTGTGGGTATATTCATCACGCTTTTATAACCATAACGATGGAGCGGGTATGAAAAAATTTACAGTGGCGGCACTGGCGTTAACAACTCTTCTCTCAGGCAGCGCGTTCGCGCACGAAGCCGGAGAATTCTTTATGCGTGCAGGTCCGGCAACCGTCAGACCTACAGAAGGGGCGGGTGGTACGCTGGGGCATTTAAACGGGTTTGATGTGAGTAATAACACGCAACTCGGCCTGACATTCACTTACATGGCGACGGACAATATCGGGGTTGAATTGCTGGCGGCCACGCCGTTCCGCCATAAGGTGGGTACGGGCGCGACGGGTGATATCGCCACGGTCCACCTGTTACCGCCAACGTTAATGGCGCAGTGGTATTTCGGCGATTCCAGCAGCAAAGTGCGTCCTTATGTCGGCGTGGGGGTGAACTACACCACCTTCTTCGATAACGACTTTAACGATAATGGTAAAAATGCCGGGCTGTCCGATCTGAGCTTTAAGGATTCCTGGGGCGCGGCAGGGCAAGTTGGGGTAGATTACCTGATTAACCGCGACTGGTTAATTGGCGCCTCTGTCTGGTACATGGATATTGATACTACCGCCAATTATAAAATGGGCGGCGTTCAGCATCATGACAGCGTGCGTCTGGACCCATGGGTATTTATGTTCTCGGCAGGCTATCGTTTCTAATCGCCTGATGTTGTGACGAAAAAAGACCCCGCTATGCGGGGTCAAAAAAGGACATGACACACGGATTTTACTTGTCGGAACTCACTTGTCTTCTTTCGGTTCGCCGCAGCCTAGTTCTGCGCCAGTGAGAGGATCAACGGTGGGGTCCGATTTCGTTCTTTCTGCCATCGCTTTGAGCAGCGCCAACTGCTCGCGCGGCAATTTCACTGTCGCCAGGCCATCGCCGCCATCAACAGCAGGCATCGGTTCTGCGACATAGTTGAAGTTCTCATCACTATTCCAGCTACCTCGCGGATCGTCGCCTTGCGACATGTTGTAGTACACGTCGGTATACTGTTCTACCGGCGGTAATTTACCCGGCGGGAAGTTGTTACGAATCGAATACAGCGCCTTTTCAAAAGAGAGCTGGTGCGCGACTTCACGGGTCATTAAGAAACTGAGCGTGTCTTTTACGCCAGGATCGTCGGTCAGATTAATCAGGCGTTCATAAATAATCTTCGCTCGCGCCTCGGCCGCGATGTTTGAGCGTAGATCGGCTGTGACTTCGCCGATAGTATCAATATAAGCCGCGGTCCACGGTACGCCGCCGGAGTTCGTCAACGCAGGGCCGCCGCCATACAGCAGAGAGGTGATATGGCTGTCATTACCATTCTGCGTCAGCGAGCGATAAAGTTCCGCTTCGCTTTCGGTGCCTTCCGCCAGCTCGCCTTTAGCGCCTTTATTAAGCATTCCTACCAGTGAGCCGATAATTTCCAGATGACTCAGCTCCTCGGTGGCGATGTCCATTAACATCTCTCTACGACCGGCATCATCATCGCTTAAACCTTGCGTGAAGTAGCGGCAGGCGGCCGCCAGTTCGCCCTGAGGGCCGCCAAACTGTTCCAGCAGCAGGTTCGCTAATCCAGGATTAGGTTCGCTCACTCGCACAGTATATTGAAGTTGTTTTACGTGTCGAAACATATTGCCTCCTGCTTATTATTTATTTTTTGGCTTCAACGCCATCTGCTTCAGATCGCAGCAAAAATTGTTCCGTTGTCTGCGGAATATGTTTGATAAGCCAGTCAGCCATTTGCATTTCTTCTTTCAGAATGGCTTCAATCGTCGGAATTGAGGCAGTGTCGCCAGCTTTTTTTGCCGCCGCCAGCAGGGAGGTATAACAAGCAATTTCGAACTGCTCGAAAACATAACCGCTAATTGAGCCTTTGACAATTTCATCGGAAGGGAACATGCCACCGATAGATTGCCCCATCGCAGCCATTTTGCTCATGGAGTCTTTCAACACCGAACGGGAAATACCATTACGGTCCAACACTTCCTCGAGCATGGTAATTTGATGTTTGGTTTCACTAATATGTTGTTCAATTCTGGCTTTTATATCAGGATAATTTTCAATACGGCTGGCCATAGATTCAAGCATCGATTCTGCCTGTTTTTCCATGGCATGGGCGTCACGAAGCCAGTCATGATAATGTTCAGTATAATTCATTGTACATTCCTCAATGCGTGATAATCTGCTCCGATAATAAAATCGGAATCATGCAAGCTGATAATTAAAAATATTATTTCGATTTGCGTTCAGCACTTTTATTAACATTGCTGACTGCTAAATCGGTAAGTTTTAAATCAGTTTGTTTTTCCTCGTCGAGGGTTTCTTTGAGCAGTTTTAATGCCTTGCTATAGCCGAGCTGCTCGGCCAGGGTGGCTAGCGTGCCGTAGCTGGCGATTTCGTAATGCTCGACTTTTTGCGCCGCGGCGATAAGCGCTGCATCGCGTACTTCGTTTTTCTCCGTACTTTCGATGACTTCATTGGCTTCTTCAATCAGCCCTTCCATAGCGACGCATTTCATTCTTTTCAGTTTAATGCCAGATTCAGATTCGACGATCTGATCAATACGTTCAATCTGACCCTGGGTTTCTTCAAGATGAGATTGAAAGGCCTGGCTTAATTTTTCATTGGACGTGGCTCTGGCTAGTTTAGAAAGAGCCTTGGTTAATTGTTTTTCTGCACTATAGGTATCTGAAAGTAGATGGATAAAAAGGTCTTCAACGGTTTTGATATTCATAAATCTAATTCTCCTGGGCAAAATACTGCGAGCCAGAAGACTCGCAGATTGCTTGATAAAAGCATGTGTTGTATTTACATTACAGTAAATCAGGAATTATCGGATTTACGTCCGCCGTGACTATTCTGACCACCTTTTTTACCGGCTTCAGAAGCTCGTTGCGGATCGTTTTTGAAATTCCCACCGCTATGCTGACCGCCTTTGCGGCCCGCTTCAGATGCTTTTTCACGATTCTCGGCGAAATTTCCTGAACCACCACGATGTTCGGCCATATTATTTCTCCTGTCTCGTTGCTTGCTGAAAAAATCGGTTTTAACCGTGTCGACACCCTATTAAAATTAGTTGGTTAAACCGATTAGTCAAATTGACGGAAATAGTTGTGATTTACCGCGTAAATAACGCACAAAAAATGGTTTAGAGATAATATATTCTATATTTTCTTTTAGAATAAGCGATTTAACAGAAAATGCTTTGCATTGTTATTAATAACAAGAGTCACTATCTGCGGCCCTGGAAACGTTAATGCATTGTTTGTTGACATTTCTTTACATAAAGGCGGGGGAAATTGACGTGAAAACGCTAAATTTTTCGGCGTGATTAGGAGTTTTCTTAGCAAAAATTGACTTCAGACTTTTTGAAAGCTGGACGGGGAATAACACCAAAAAGATTGATGATGTACGCCTGAATCGTGATTCTGGTTTGGTGCCAACCTCTCATTAAGCCGCCAGCGTTATGCTGACGGCTTAACCCGTTATGCGCGGCTGGCGGCTTTCATCGCTGAGACAAAGGACCTGAGCTCCGCCAACATCTGTTCGGGAGACGCGAGGTTTTTCTCGATAATCTTGACAATGGCTGAGCCGGAGATAGCGCCAGCCGCCCCGGCACGCACGGCCGCAGACACCTGTTCCGGCGAGGAGATACCGAAGCCCTGTAACGCAGGCGCGGCATGGTACTCTTTAAGCTTCTCAATGAGATGATGCAACGGCAATGCGCCACGGTTTTCCGCGCCGGTGACGCCCGAACGCGAAAGCAGGTAGGTGTAACCGCGGCCGTAAGATGCGACCTGGCGCAGAAGATCGTCATCCGCATTTGGCGGGCAGATGAAGATCGGCGCGATATTATGCCGTAACGCCGCCTGGCGGAAGGGGGCCGATTCTTCAACCGGGACATCTGCGACCAGCACGGAATCTACGCCAACCTGTTCACAACGGGCATAGAACGCATCTATGCCGTTATTGAACACCAGATTCGCGTACATTAGCAGGCCAATCGGAATGGTTGGGTGTTTTTCACGAATCAGCGCCAGCATTTCAAAACACTGAGCCGGCGTGACGCCAGCGGCGAAGGCGCGTAAGTTCGCATTCTGGATGGTAGGGCCATCGGCCAGCGGATCGGAGAAGGGAACCCCCAGCTCCAGAGCGTCGGCGCCAGCGTCAATCAGTGTGTCGATAATTTTCAGTGACTGTTCAATGCCAGGGTCGCCCAGGGTCACGAAGGGGACAAAAGCGCCTTCCCGGCGATCGTTGAGCTGTGCAAATAAATTTTCGTAGCGTTCCATCAGATTTCCCCTCGCGCTTTCAGGATATCGTGTACGGTAAAGATGTCTTTATCTCCGCGGCCAGAGAGATTGACCACCAGCAGTTGCTCTTTTTCCGGCTGCTCGCGCATCATTTTCAGAGCGTGCGCCAACGCGTGGGAGGATTCCAGCGCCGGGATAATTCCCTCATGGCGGCACAACGTTTTGAAGGCTTCCAGCGCCTCATCATCGGTAATGGAGACATAATCCGCGCGTCCGATGCTGTTCAGGTACGCATGTTGCGGCCCAACGGATGGGAAATCGAGCCCGGCGGAAATGGAATAGGACTCTTCAATTTGCCCGTCCGCTGTTTGCATCATCGGCGCTTTCATCCCGAAATAGATGCCAACGCGACCATGTTTAAGCGGCGCGCCATGCTCGCCGGTTTCAATACCATGACCGCCAGGTTCAACGCCTATTAGCCCGACGCTGGTATCATTAATAAAATCCGCAAACATCCCGATAGCGTTTGAGCCGCCACCGACGCAAGCGATAACGGCATCTGGCAGACGGCCCTCTTTGTCAAGGATTTGCGCTTTCGTCTCTTCGCCAATCATGCGTTGGAACTCGCGAACGATGGTGGGATAGGGATGCGGTCCTGCCGCCGTGCCGAGCATATAGTGCGCGGTTTCGTAACTACCGGACCAGTCGCGCAGCGCCTCGTTACAGGCATCTTTTAGCGTAGCGGAGCCGCTATGAACCGGGATGACCTCAGCGCCCATCAGACGCATACGGAAAACGTTCGGCGACTGGCGCTCAACGTCTTTGGCACCCATATAGATACGGCATTTCAGACCCAGCAGGGCGCTGGCGAGCGCAGAGGCGACGCCGTGCTGACCGGCGCCGGTTTCAGCGATAATCTCGCTTTTCCCCATCCGTTTGGCCAGCAGCGCCTGCCCCAGTACCTGATTAGTTTTGTGCGCGCCGCCGTGCAGTAAATCTTCGCGCTTTAAATACAACGTGGTACGCGTACCGGCGGTAATGTTCTGGCATTTCGTCAGCGCGGTGGGGCGTCCCGCGTAGTTTTTTAGCAGATCGGCGAATTGCGCCTGAAATTCAGGATCTTTTTGCGCGCTGACGAAGGCCTCTTCAAGCTGGTTCAGCGCAGGCATCAGGATCTGCGGCACATACATGCCGCCGAATTCACCAAAGTAGGGGTTGAGAAGTGTTGTCATGTTTTTTCCTTAATATGCGCGCAGTGTCTGAAAAACCGAGGCCAGAAGACGAGCATCTTTGATGCCCGGCTGTGACTCCACACCTGAATTAAAATCGAGACCGGCACAGCCGACTTGCGCCGCCTGGACGCAGTTATCGGCCGCCAGCCCGCCCGCCAGTAACACATTATCCAGCGGTTGCCTCTGTAGCAGTGACCAGTCGAAGCGCTGCCCGCTGCCGCCTTGCCCATTGTCGAAAATGTATTTATCGACATGGTGATAATCGCGTGCGGGAAGGGCATCGCTAACGCTCAGCGCCTTCCAGATTTGCACCTGTTTGGGCAACGCCTCGCGCAGCGCGTTGACATACGCCTGGTCTTCGCTGCCATGTAGCTGTACGGCAGAAAGCGGCAGGACGGCAGCTTTCTGGCAAACATCGGCGATATCAGCGTCCTGGAAAACGCCGACGTACTGCAATGGCGCGGCGCTTATCACTTCTCGCGCCTGCTCAACGCTAACCGCGCGCGGAGATGAGGGCACAAAAATCAACCCGCCATATATTGCACCAGCGTCACAGGCAGCTTTAGCGTCCTGGGCGCGGGTCAGGCCGCAGACTTTATTCTCGCCAAGCAGCACGCGACGGACGGCGGCGTTAAGATCGTCATGCGCCATTAACGCCGAGCCAATTAAAAAACCGTTGGCGAAGTGGCTCAGTTCGCGTACCTGACCATAGGTGTTAATCCCGGACTCGCTGATGACAGTCACGCCGTGGCCCAGTTTTGGCGCCAGCTGGCGGGTGCGATTCAAATCAATCGACAGATCGCGCAGATCGCGATTGTTGATACCTACCACTTTTGCGCCTAACGCTATCGCGCGCTCCCGTTCTTCATCATTACTGACCTCCGTGAGCACGCCCATTTTCAGACTGTGCGCGACGGCGGAGAGTTGGCGATACTGTTCGTCATCCAGAACCGAGAGCATCAGTAAACAGGCATCGGCCTGATAGTAACGGGCAAGGTAGATCTGATAGGGATCGATAATAAAATCCTTACACAGAATCGGCTGCGGCGCGCTTTGGCTAACGACCGGCAGAAAATCGAAGCTCCCCTGAAAATATTTTTCGTCGGTGAGCACCGAGATCGCCGAGGCGTAATGTTGATAAATACTGGCAATACGCGTCGGATCGAAATCATCGCGAATCACGCCTTTTGATGGCGATGCTTTCTTACACTCCAGAATAAAGGCGGTACGCGCGCCCTGGAGCGCATCATAAAAATGGCGTGTACTTGGCTGGATCTCATTTTGAAAACTGGCCAGCGGCTGTTGCTGTTTGCGGGCTTCTACCCAAATCGCCTTGTCTGCGACGATTTTCGCTAAAACGGTTTGCATTATTTACCCTCTTGCCGCCAGTGCGGTGACTCTGTCATATGCGGTGCCGTTGCGCAGAACATCAAGCACGGTTTGCGCGTTGGCCTTGAGATCTTCCTGACCATGCAGACGCATCAGCATCGCCACGTTGGCGGCGACGGCGGCCTCATGCGCGGCATCGCCTTTACCTTGTAATAACCGCGTCAGAATGTCACGGTTTTCTTCCGGCGTGCCGCCAGCCAACTGATCCTGATGGTAAGGCGTCAGGCCAAAATCCTCCGCCGTCAGTTGATAGCTTTTAATTTCGCCGTCATGCAGCTCCGCGACAATCGTCGGCGCATGGAGCGAAACCTCATCCATGCCGCCGCTATGTACCACCGCCGCGCGCTGATAGCCCAGTACCCGTAAGGTTTCCGCAATCGGCAGCACCAGTTCCGGGCTATAGACGCCAATCAACGCCAGCGGCGGATGCGCCGGGTTGATCAGCGGGCCGAGTACGTTGAACAGGGTTCGCGTTTTTAACTGTTGGCGAACCGGCATCGCGTGACGGAATCCGGTGTGATATTTCGGCGCAAACAGGAAACAGACGCCCAGTTCATCTAACGCCTGACGTGATTTATCGGCGTTCATATCCAGATTAATACCGAACGCCGCCAGCAGATCGGATGACCCCGATTTGCTGGACACGCTACGGTTGCCGTGTTTCGCCACTTTCAGTCCACAGGCCGCCGCGACAAAGGCGCTGGCGGTAGAGATATTGATACTGTTGCTGCCATCGCCGCCGGTACCAACGATATCCGCAAACAGATACTCCGGGCGCGGGAACGGGGCGGCATTTTCCAGCAACGCAGTGGCGGCGCCGGCAATTTCATTGGGATGCTCGCCGCGAATTTTCATGCTCACCAGCGCGGCGGCGAGCTGTTCAGGCTTAAGTTCGCCGCGGACGACCGCCGAAAACAACTGATGGCTCTCTTGTTGCGTCAGTGTTTGCGCCTGATAGAGTTTCTCCAGAATCGGCTGTAGGGTGTTGGTCGGTTCCAGCTTTTGCTGCGCCCAGGCTAATGTTTGCTCCAGTAGACGCGCGCCCTGTGTCGTCAGGATGGACTCAGGATGAAATTGAAAACCGCAAACGCGATCCGCATCATGACGTACCGCCATCACCATGCCGTTGAAATGGGCGTTAATGGTCAGCCCGGCAGGAACATTACTGCCGACCAGCGAATGATAACGCGCGACCGGTAGCGGATTCGCCAGCCCGGCGAACATCGCCTGACCGTCATGCTCAATGCTGGAGGCTTTGCCATGCAGGATTTCTCCCGCCTGACCGACATAACCGCCGTAAGCTTCGACAATCGCCTGATGCCCCAGACAAATGCCGATGATCGGTAACTTGCCGCGTAGCCGGGTCAGCAGCTCCGGCATACAGCCTGCCTCGCTGGGAACGCCCGGACCGGGGGAGAGCATTAGCACCGGATTTTTCATTGTCGCCAGGCGATCGATAAGCGTCTGCGCCGGAATATGGTTACGGTAAATCACCACGTTATGACCGTTGGTCCGTAGCTGATCTGCCAGGTTCCAGGTAAACGAGTCGATGTTATCGAGCAGCAGAATATCAGCCATCAGAAGGTCTCCTGTGCATGATGCGCGGTGGCGATAGCACGCAATACGGCGCGCGCTTTATTACGGGTTTCATCGGCTTCAGACTGCGGAACCGAGTCCAGCACAATTCCGGCGCCCGCCTGTACGGTGGCGATACCGTTCTCCACCAGCGCGGAGCGGATAACAATACAGGTGTCCAGATCGCCGTGGGCGGTGAAGTAACCGACCGCGCCGCCATAGCTGCCGCGGCGCTGTCCTTCCGCATCGGCAATCAACTGCATGGCGCGTACTTTCGGCGCGCCGCTCAGGGTGCCCATGTTCATGCAGGCGCGATAGGCGTGCAGCGCGTCGAGATCGTGACGCAGTTCGCCCACTACCCGGGAAACCAGATGCATCACGTACGAATAGCGGTCAACTTTGGTCAGATCGGCAACGTAGCGACTGCCCGGCGTACAGATGCGCGCCAGGTCATTGCGCGCCAGATCGACCAGCATCAGATGTTCGGAAAGCTCTTTATGGTCGGTACGCATGTCCAGCTCAATACGGCTGTCGAGATCTCTGTCCAGCGTACCATCGGCGCGGCGACCGCGTGGACGGGTACCCGCGATGGGGTAAATCTCAATCTGACGGCTGGCGGCGTCATATTTCAGCGAGCTTTCCGGCGACGCGCCGAAAAGCGTGAAATCATTATCCTGCATAAAGAACATATACGGGCTGGGGTTGCTCTTTTTCAGCACGTAGTAGGCAGCCAACGGCGACGGGCAGGGCAGTGAAAAGCGGCGCGACGGCACCACCTGAAATATCTCCCCCGCGCGGATGGCTTTTTGCAACTGGCGTACCACCGCGCCGAACGCGTCATCGCTCTGATTACATTCGCAGCGCATGTCCGGCACCGGCGTCACCGGCAACGGCGGAGCAGGCTGGGTTAACTGTTGGCTAAGGTACGCCAGGCGGGCGTTCAGGCGCTGTTTTTCCCGGTCGCTGGCGGTGAACAGACTGGCCTGAATACGGGTGCTTTTTTTCTGATGATCTATCACCATCAGCGTTTCCGCTAAATAAAAGCAGTAGTCCGGGCAGTTATTGCCAGCCTCAAGGTGTGGCAGCGCTTCAAAGCCAGCGACCAGGTCGTAGGCAAACAGACCGCCGAAAAACATAGCCTCCCGCTCGTGCGTCGGTATGTTCACCACCCCCTGTAACAGGCGGAACGCATCAAATACCGATAGAGAGCATAAACGGGCGTCTTCATCTAATAATGGGCTGACGGGCGGGAAGCGTAGAACGCGACCGGCAGGCAGGGCTTCGTTCTCCACGCCAGCGGGCAGGGCGGTATCCAGTAGCGGCAATAACGAGGCGCCATTATCAGATAACGCCTGAATAGTGACAGTGTCACCTAAAGCGGTAATGCGCAGCGCGCTATCCACCAGCAGCAGGCTTTTTAAATCGTCTTTACTGTCGATATCCGCGGATTCCAGCAGCAGCGTTGCCGGGCGATCACCGCAGACCTGATGAAAAAGCGCCGTTGGGTTTTCCCGGTAGGCGGCATCGCAGGTCAATAGTTCGAGCGTGGGTTTTGGTGTTTGCATGGTTATTCTCATTATTTTGTTCAAAAAAAAGCCCGCTTAACAGGCGGGCCGGGTCTCGTTTGGCTGATTACAGCTGTTCATACACCGCCCGCTATCAGGAAGTGCGCCACCAACCGTGTAATGCAAATGTCGCTGCCATTTTAGATACCCTCTTCATGTGAACTTTCGTACTAGTTAACTAGTTCGATGGAATAATGTCAACACCTATTTCAGTATATTTGCCGGAACCGTTATGATGTACATGACATACCTTTATCTCTATGGGAGCCGCCTTGAGCGACACGAATTACGCAGTGATTTACGATCTGCACAGTCATACCACGGCGTCCGATGGACTGTTGACGCCAGAAACATTAGTACACCGTGCGGTAGAGATGCGAGTCGGCACGCTGGCGATTACCGATCATGACACCACAGCCGCGATTCCTGCGGCAAGAGAAGAAATTTCACGTTGCGGGCTGGCCCTGAATCTTATTCCCGGCGTGGAGATTTCAACGGTCTGGGAGAATCATGAGATTCACATTGTGGGTCTGAATATTGATATTGCGCACCCGGCAATGCGCGATTTTCTGGCGCAGCAGACAGAGCGGCGTCAGGCGCGCGGTCGGCTCATTGCGGAGCGTCTGGAAAAAGCCCATATTCCCGGCGCGTGGGAAGGGGCATTGAGACTGGCCAATGGCGGCGCGGTGACGCGCGGCCACTTCGCCCGCTTTCTGGTGGAGTGCGGCAAAGCCACGACCATGGCGGATGTTTTTAAAAAATATCTCGCGCGTGGGAAAACCGGTTACGTTCCGCCGCAGTGGTGTACAATAGAACAAGCTATTGATGTCATTCATCATTCTGGCGGTAAGGCGGTGTTGGCCCATCCGGGACGCTACGACCTTAGCGCTAAGTGGCTGAAAAGATTAGTGGCATATTTTGCCGACCATCACGGCGACGCGATGGAAGTGGCGCAGTGCCAACAATCGCCCAATGAACGCACCCAACTGGCGACGCTTGCGCGCCAGCATCATTTATGGGCATCGCTTGGATCTGATTTCCATCAGCCCTGCCCGTGGATTGAATTGGGGCGTAAACTCTGGCTGCCCGCTGGCGTTGAAGGCGTATGGCAGACATGGGAACAGCCGCAAATATCACAGTGAGGGAAGTATGAGCCAGTTTTTTTATATCCATCCGGATAACCCACAGCAACGGCTGATTAATCAGGCCGTCGACATTGTGCGTAAAGGCGGTGTTATTGTTTATCCAACCGATTCCGGCTATGCCCTTGGTTGTAAAATTGAAGACAAAGGCGCAATGGAGCGCATTTGCCGCATCCGTCATCTGCCGGACGGCCACAACTTCACGCTGATGTGCCGCGATTTGTCCGAGTTGTCGACTTACTCCTACGTCGACAACGTGGCGTTTCGTCTGATGAAAAACAATACGCCGGGTAACTACACCTTTATCCTGAAGGGGACAAAAGAGGTGCCGCGCCGTCTGTTGCAGGAAAAGCGTAAAACTATCGGCCTGCGCGTACCGTCAAACCCGATTGCGCTGGCGTTGTTGGATACGCTGGGCGAACCAATGCTCTCGACGTCGTTGATGCTGCCTGGCAGCGATTTTACCGAGTCGGACCCGGAGGAGATTAAAGATCGGCTGGAGAAGCAGGTGGATCTGATCATCCACGGCGGTTACCTCGGTCAACAGCCTACCACGGTAATCGATTTGACCAATGACTCCCCGGTGGTGCTGCGCGAAGGCGTCGGCGACGTTACACCTTTCTTATAAGGGCGTAAGCCTGTATACTACGCGGCCTTAAAATGGCGCGGCAACGCGCCGTTCATTCTCCTGTTCGACGCCTGTGAAGGCGACACCTGAAGGAAGCTCTATGAGCGAAAAGTTACAAAAAGTGCTGGCGCGCGCTGGCCACGGCTCTCGCCGTGAAATCGAATCCATTATTGAAGCGGGACGTGTCAGCGTTGACGGTAAAATCGCCACGCTTGGCGATCGTGTTGAAGTCACTCCCGGTTTGAAAATCCGTATCGACGGTCACCTGATTTCGGTGAAAGAGTCGGCGGAACAAATTTGCCGCGTTCTGGCCTATTACAAACCAGAAGGTGAACTGTGTACCCGCAATGACCCTGAAGGGCGACCAACCGTTTTTGATCGCTTACCGAAACTGCGCGGCGCGCGGTGGATTGCGGTAGGACGTCTGGATGTCAACACCTGCGGGCTATTGTTATTTACCACCGACGGTGAACTGGCGAACCGCCTGATGCACCCTAGTCGTGAAGTTGAACGTGAATATGCCGTGCGCGTGTTCGGTCAGGTGGATGAATCGAAACTGCGTGATTTAAGCCGTGGCGTACAGTTGGAAGATGGTCCGGCGGCATTTAAGACCATTAAATTCAGCGGCGGCGAAGGCATTAACCAGTGGTATAACGTGACGCTGACGGAAGGGCGCAACCGCGAAGTTCGCCGACTGTGGGAAGCGGTAGGCGTTCAGGTCAGCCGTCTGATCCGCGTTCGTTACGGCGATATCCCGCTGCCGAAAGGCCTGCCGCGCGGCGGCTGGACTGAGCTCGACCTCGCGCAAACGAACTATCTGCGTGGTCTGGTAGAGCTCCCGCCGGAAACCTCGTCGAAGGTTGCCGTCGAAAAAGACCGTCGTCGTATGAAAGCGAACCAGATCCGTCGGGCGGTAAAACGCCACAGCCAGATAGCTGGCGGACGCCGCTCCGGTGGGCGTAATAACAACGGGTAATCTCTACCGCGGTCTATAGGCCGAGAATCATCAGACAAGAGGGTTTGTGCCGGATGGCGGCGCAAACGCCTTAATCCGGCCTACGGTTAATAATCAATTCCCATCTGGGCTTTTACGCCCGCGTCGAAAGCATGTTTAACCGGACGCAGTTCGCTGACGGTATCCGCAAGATCAAGAATATCCCGGTGACAGCCGCGACCTGTAATAATCACCGTCTGGTGACCAGGGCGCGCGTTTAGCGCGCTTATGACCTCTTCCAGCGGCAAATAGTCATACGCCACCATATAGGTCAGCTCATCCAGTACCACCATATCAAGCAGCGGATCGGCCAGCATCCGTTTCCCATGCTGCCAAACGGCCATACATGCTGCGGTGTCTGCCTCGCGATTTTGCGTCTCCCAGGTAAATCCCGTTGCCATCACCTGAAATTCGACGCCATGCGGTTCCAGCAGATTACGCTCGCCGTTGGGCCAGGTGCCCTTAATAAATTGCACCACGCCTACGTTTTTACCGTGTCCTACGGCGCGGGCGGCAGTCCCGAAAGCCGCCGTAGTTTTGCCCTTACCATTGCCAGTAAACACGATAATAATACCGCGCTCTTCCTGTGCCTGGGCGACACGGGCGTCAACCCGATCTTTTACCTTCTGCTGGCGCTGCTGATAACGTTCATCACTCATTGGGCGATTCCTGGTTTACGGCCCGGTTGGGCGTCAAAGGTCATACCGGTTTTACGGCGACTGTCGTCGCCCATAAGCCACAGGTAAAGCGGCATAATATCGGCAGGCGTTTTTAATTTCTGTGGATCTTCCGTCGGAAAGGCGCTGGCGCGCATACTGGTGCGCGTGCCGCCCGGGTTAATGCAGTTAACACGCAGAGAACGGTTCTGGTATTCGTCCGCCAGCACCTGCATCATTCCTTCAGTAGCAAACTTCGAGGTGGCATAGGCGCCCCAGTTGGCGCGTCCCTGACGGCCAACGCTTGATGACGTAAAGACCAGCGAGCCGGCATCGGACTTCAATAATAACGGTAACAGCGCCTGGGTGAGCATAAAGGTGGCGTTAACGTTTACCTGCATGACATCCTGCCAGATCTGCGGATCTTGTTCGCTCATTGGACCGATTTCCCCCAGTAACCCGGCATTGTGCAGGACGCCATCCAGGCGGGGATAGTGTGCGGCGATGCGGTCGGCCACTTGCCGGCACTCTTCAGCGGTGCAGGTCAGCAGATCGAGCGTAAACCACTGTGGTTGGACATGTTGCTCGTCAGCAATGTGCTGCGCGACCCGACGCAGTTTCTCTTCGTTACGTCCCAGCAGAATCACCGTTGCGCCGTAACGCGCATACGTAAGCGCGGCTTCCCGCCCAATGCCATCGCTGGCGCCAGTGACCAGAATAATGCGGTTTTGCAATAGATCTTGTTTCGGTTGGTAATGCATGGCTACTCCTCAACGGTGTGGTGCACCGTCCTGCCAGGTTGTCTTATCTTCGCGTTAACTTTTCGGGTTTATGCCTGAAAGCGCCTTTTTTTTCAATCAGACAGGGGCGATAACGCCGTAAAATGAACGTCTTGTCATACTTTTTCTTCCTCAACAGGCACACGGATGAAGAGAGACTGACTTCGATGCCTGTTGTACACTGAGCGTAAGTCGCGTTATTTAATCAAGGTGGGAGTCGTGGAATTGTTGTCTGAATATGGCTTATTTTTGGCAAAAATCGTCACCGTTGTGGTGGCCATTGCCGTCATTGTGCTGCTGATCGTGAATGCTACGCAACGCAAACGTCAGCGCGGCGAGCTGCGCGTGACCAATTTGAGTGAGCAGTATCAGGAGATGAAGGATGACCTTGCTGCGGCGTTGATGGATGGCCATCAGCAAAAACTGTGGCATAAGGCGCAGAAAAAAAAGCATAAGCAGGAGGCGAAAGCCGCCAAAGCAAAAGCGAAGCTGGGGGACATTGCGACATCGGACAAACCGCGCGTATGGGTGATAGATTTCAAAGGCAGTATGGATGCTCACGAAGTTAATGCGTTACGCGAAGAGGTCACGGCGGTGCTGGCAGTGGCGAAACCCGGCGATCGGGCGGTTGTGCGTCTGGAAAGCCCCGGTGGCGTTGTGCATGGCTATGGCCTGGCGGCATCGCAATTGCAGCGCCTGCGCGATAAAAATATTCCGCTGACCGTGACGGTGGATAAAGTCGCGGCAAGCGGAGGCTACATGATGGCCTGCGTGGCGGAAAAAATTATCGCGGCGCCGTTCGCTATTGTGGGGTCAATTGGTGTTGTCGCGCAAATCCCGAACTTTAACCGCTTTCTCAAAAGTAAAGACATTGATATTGAACTGCATACCGCAGGGCAGTACAAACGTACCCTGACCTTGTTGGGCGAGAATACGGAAGAAGGGCGGCAGAAGTTTCGTGAAGATCTCAACGAAACGCACCATCTGTTCAAAGAGTTTGTGCAGCGGATGCGTCCGGCTCTGGACATTGAACAGGTCGCCACGGGCGAACACTGGTACGGTCAGCAGGCGCTGGAGAAGGGACTGGTTGATGAGATTAACACCAGCGATGAGGTTATCCTCGGCCTGATGGAAGGGCGCGAGGTGCTGAATGTGCGCTATATGCAGCGTAAAAAACTGATCGATCGTGTTACCGGCAGCGCGGCGGAAAGCGCGGATCGGCTGCTGCTGCGCTGGTGGCAGCGTGGACAAAAGCCGTTGATGTAAACCGCTATTGCCGGATGGCATTCAGCGCCATCCGGCATGGATTAATCAACCAGGTGATACTTCTCAGACAGCACATGCGCCAGGTGTTTAAACATGTTAAACACCGCGGTGCTTTTAGGGGTCGGTAACCCTTGCTCGTCTAAAAAGTAATCGCCGCTGAAAACCAGCACGCCATTTCTCTGCGTTACGCCGGTGGCGACAATACCTGCCATCGTGTCTTCATGTTCCCGAATAATTTTGTTGGCTTCAAGCAACAGTGTTTCGCGATCGATAGGTTGCGTCTCTTTATGCATTTTTTACTCCTTAAACAAGGAGATTAGTCTACGCTGAGCACTTCTGATGGGCAAATATTCTCACAGGAAATTGATGGATTTGTCATGTTGCGTTCACTGGCAAGATTTGTTTTTGCATGCTAATAAAGTTGCGTATCGAATTTTATCAGGTACAGTGTGACGCTTTCGTCAATCTGGCAACAGAATTGCTTGACATTCGACCAAAATTCCGTCGTGCTATAGCGCGTGTGTGCAAAAAAGCCTGTTAACTCAGTCACCTGAGGGTTACATTTCGTACACAAAGCCAGTACAAGGGGTTGATATCCGCAGACGCAGAGACCATATATCGTTGTCTCGTCGCCAGTGGAAGGTGAATCAACGTGCGACGCATTCCTGGAAGAATCAACTTAGGTAAAGGTGAATATGGGTAAAGCTCTTGTCATCGTTGAGTCCCCGGCAAAAGCCAAAACGATCAACAAGTATCTGGGTAATGACTACGTGGTGAAATCCAGCGTGGGTCATATCCGTGATTTGCCGACCAGTGGCTCAGCAGCTAAAAAGAGCGCCGACTCTACCTCCACCAAAACGGCTAAAAAGCCCAAAAAGGATGAACGTGGCGCTCTCGTCAACCGTATGGGGGTTGACCCGTGGCACAACTGGGATGCGCACTATGAAGTGCTGCCCGGTAAAGAGAAGGTCGTCTCTGAACTGAAACAGTTGGCGGAAAAAGCCGACCACATCTATCTCGCAACCGACCTTGACCGCGAAGGGGAAGCCATTGCATGGCACCTGCGGGAAGTGATCGGCGGCGATGACGCGCGCTACAGTCGCGTAGTCTTTAACGAAATAACCAAAAATGCCATTCGCCAGGCGTTTGAACAGCCGGGCGAGCTGAACATTAACAGGGTTAACGCCCAGCAAGCGCGCCGCTTTATGGACCGCGTGGTAGGCTATATGGTCTCGCCGCTGCTGTGGAAAAAGATCGCCCGTGGTTTGTCGGCAGGTCGCGTTCAGTCTGTCGCGGTCCGTCTGGTCGTTGAACGCGAGCGCGAGATTAAAGCGTTTGTTCCGGAAGAGTTCTGGGAAATTGACGCTAATACGACGACGCCGTCTGGCGAGGCGCTACCGCTACAGGTCACGCATCAGAACGACAAGCCATTCCGGCCGGTAAATCGCGAGCAGACGCTTGCCGCCGTCAGCTTGTTGGAAAAAGCGCGCTATAGCGTATTGGAGCGTGAAGACAAACCGACCAGCAGCAAACCTGGCGCGCCGTTTATCACCTCCACGCTACAACAGGCGGCCAGCACCCGGCTGGGCTTTGGCGTGAAGAAAACCATGATGATGGCGCAGCGTCTGTATGAGGCGGGCTACATCACCTACATGCGTACAGACTCCACCAACCTGAGTCAGGATGCGGTCAACATGGTGCGCGGTTATATTGGCGATAATTTCGGCAAGAAATACCTGCCGGATAACCCGAACCAGTACGCCAGCAAAGAAAACTCTCAGGAAGCGCACGAAGCGATCCGTCCTTCCGACGTTGCAGTCATGGCGGAATCGCTGAAAGACATGGAGGCTGACGCGCAGAAGTTGTATCAACTAATTTGGCGTCAGTTTGTCGCCTGTCAGATGACGCCAGCACAATATGACTCCACTACGCTTACCGTTGGCGCAGGCGAATTCCGTCTGAAAGCGCGTGGGCGTATTTTGCGCTTTGACGGCTGGACAAAAGTGATGCCGGCGCTGCGTAAAGGCGATGAAGATCGCACATTGCCTGCCGTGAATAAGGGCGATGCGCTGACGCTACTTGAATTGACGCCTGCTCAGCACTTTACTAAACCGCCAGCCCGTTTCAGCGAGGCTTCTCTGGTTAAAGAACTTGAGAAGCGCGGTATTGGTCGTCCGTCTACCTATGCGTCGATTATCTCGACCATTCAGGATCGCGGCTATGTTCGCGTTGAAAACCGTCGCTTCTATGCGGAAAAAATGGGTGAAATCGTCACCGACCGGCTGGAAGAAAACTTCCGCGAATTGATGAACTACGATTTTACCGCGCAGATGGAAGATAGTCTGGATCAGGTTGCGAATCACCAGGCCGAGTGGAAAGCGGTACTGGATAACTTCTTCAGCGATTTTACTCAGCAGCTCGATAAAGCCGAGAAAGATCCGGAAGAAGGGGGGATGCGTCCTAACCAGATGGTGCTGACCAGCATCGACTGTCCAACCTGTGGCCGTAAAATGGGAATTCGTACTGCCAGTACGGGAGTTTTCCTTGGATGTTCAGGTTATGCGCTTTCGCCGAAAGAGCGTTGTAAAACGACCATTAACTTGGTGCCGGAAAATGAAGTTCTGAACGTGCTGGAGGGCGACGACGCCGAAACCAACGCCCTGCGCGCCAAGCGGCGCTGTCAGAAGTGCGGTACGGCGATGGACAGCTATCTGATCGATCCGAAGCGTAAATTGCATGTGTGTGGTAATAACCCGACCTGTGACGGCTACGAGATTGAAGAAGGCGAGTTCCGCATCAAAGGGTATGACGGCCCGATCGTTGAGTGTGAGAAATGTGGTTCCGAAATGCACCTTAAAATGGGGCGTTTTGGTAAGTACATGGCCTGTACTAACGACGAATGTAAAAATACCCGTAAGATCTTGCGTAACGGCGAAGTTGCGCCGCCGAAGGAAGATCCTGTTCCATTGCCGGAACTGCCGTGTGAAAAATCGGACGCGTACTTTGTGCTGCGCGATGGCGCCGCAGGGATATTCCTGGCGGCCAATACGTTCCCGAAATCACGCGAAACGCGCGCGCCATTAGTCGAGGAGCTATACCGGTTCCGCGATCGCCTGCCGGAAAAACTGCGTTATCTGGCGGATGCGCCGCAGCAGGACCCGGAAGGTAATAAAACCGTTGTTCGCTTTAGCCGCAAAACAAAACAGCAGTACGTTGCGGCGGAAAAAGACGGGAAGGCGACGGGATGGTCAGCGTTCTTCGTCGACGGCAAGTGGGTTGAAGGCAAGAAATAACCCCTGCCTGTCGTCACTATAGTCAAGCGGGCCGCGTAAGCGGCCCTTTTTTATATACCCTTCATATTTAAAGTGGCTTATGTGTTGGCTACGGATTACCCGGCCCATCCATGGGCTTCGTCCTGACGGGCCGTCGCACGCGACGTTCAAATCTGCTCCCGGCAGATTTGTCGCTCACCCCAGTCACACCGTTATCTATGCTCCTGGGAACTCACTCCCTTGCCGCCTTTAAGCAACTCGAATTATTTTGGGTATAGCGGTCTTATTATTTTATCGCGCTGGCTATACAGTTCAGATATAAATGATATAGTGGTTATAGTTAACACCTTTTTTATTATTAAATCGTATTAGCAGCCCAATGATGTCTGCAGATAAACGATGGCCTGATGGCGCTAATCTGGATGATGTATTATGAAATTGCAGCAGCTTCGTTACATTGTTGAAGTGGTTAATCATAACCTTAACGTCTCCTCTACCGCTGAGGGGTTGTATACTTCCCAGCCGGGGATCAGCAAGCAGGTTAGGATGCTGGAAGATGAGCTTGGCATCCAGATTTTCGCCCGCAGCGGTAAGCATCTGACTCAGGTGACGCCCGCAGGCCAGGAGATTATTCGTATTGCGCGTGAGGTGCTTTCCAAAGTCGATGCCATTAAGTCGGTCGCCGGCGAGCACACCTGGCCGGATAAAGGCTCGCTCTATATTGCCACTACCCATACTCAGGCGCGTTACGCATTGCCAGGCGTGATTAAAGGCTTCATCGAGCGTTACCCGCGCGTTTCGCTGCATATGCACCAGGGGTCGCCAACGCAGATTGCGGAAGCGGTATCGAAAGGGAACGCCGATTTCGCGATTGCCACGGAAGCGCTGCATTTATATGACGATCTGGTGATGTTGCCATGCTATCACTGGAACCGTTCGATAGTGGTGACGCCGGATCATCCATTGGCGGCAACGTCTTCCATAACGATCGAAGCGCTGGCGCAGTATCCGCTGGTGACGTATACCTTCGGCTTTACCGGGCGTTCCGAACTGGATACCGCTTTTAATCGCGCAGGGTTAACGCCGCGGATCGTCTTTACTGCAACCGATGCGGATGTGATTAAAACGTATGTCAGGTTGGGGCTGGGCGTTGGCGTCATTGCCAGCATGGCGGTCGATCCGCTTACCGATCCTGATTTAGTGCGGATTGACGCGCACGATATTTTTAGCCACAGCACCACAAAAATTGGTTTTCGCCGTAGTACTTTTTTACGCAGCTATATGTATGATTTTATCCAGCGTTTTGCGCCACATCTGACGCGTGATGTGGTGGATACGGCGGTGGCGTTGCGTTCTAATGAAGAAATTGAAGCGATGTTTCAGGATATAAAGCTGCCTGAAAAGTAATATCACCGTGGGTTTGTGTCGTAGTGGCATGGCAGACAAAGCCGCCTTTTGCAATATCCCTCGAAGTATTACGGGTAATGATCAGCAAAATAGTGTTGAATTACCCGTCCCGCCAGTTTCTTTTTCCAAATAGTTATCTTGAGTCAAAAGATTGATTTATTCACTGGCAACGATTCGTAAATTGACTGGATTTTTGACTAAAGTTTATTTAGGATTTGTCTCATCTGATGATTAATTGTACCGATTGTTTGGTGCTGAAATGATAAGTGATACCGATAGCATGAGGTTAGTAATGCCTTCTGAAAACCAGGAACCGCGCCGCGACCCTGAGCTCAAACGTAAAGCATGGCTGGCGGTTTTTGTGGGTTCTGCGTTGTTCTGGGTAGTGGTAGCGCTTGTTATCTGGCATTGGTGGGGCTAAGTGAGCATTACGTCGGAACGCGAGCGCGTGGTCGCGCCCCCGATTCAACCTTGTGACGATGATAACACCCCGGATACGACCGTTTTTCGGTCTGTTCCGCAACACTGGACGCTCACACCGCAGCAGCGGGCATTTATTGATGCTTTTGCTGACGAGGTGTCACAAAAATAATATTCGTCTTTTTATTGGCGTTACTGTTTTATTAACGCTGTCTTATTACACCGCAGCAACCGTGTGCTGAGCGCTTCTCAGTATTGATTAAACACAGTTGGTGTCGCCTATGTTAACGTCAAATATAAAGTATTGGTCATGGACTGGCGCGTTTATATTATCGCTACTGTTCTGGGCCGAGTTAATCTGGATTGCCGTCTAATCTCGTCAAAGCCCGATAATGCGTTATTTATCGGGCTTTTTCATCTTCGTTCCTCGCCTGTTAGGTTTCTCCTCTTTTAGCAATTTGGGTTGTTATCAAAACGTTACATTTTGTTTGTGTTATCTTTAATACAACCCTGTGGAGAATCAGGGTAACGCAACCCTGTCATTTAAGGAGGAGCTATGTCGTCAACCCTACGAGAAGCCAGTAAGGATACATTGCAGGCCAAAGATAAAACGTATCATTACTACAGTCTGCCGCTGGCTGCCAAATCCCTGGGCGATATCGCCCGTTTGCCCAAATCACTTAAAGTGTTACTGGAAAACCTGTTGCGCTGGCAGGACGGCGAATCTGTGACTGATGAAGATATTCAGGCGCTGGCCGGTTGGCTTAAAAATGCCCATGCCGATCGTGAAATTGCCTGGCGGCCCGCCCGTGTCCTGATGCAGGACTTTACCGGCGTGCCTGCCGTTGTCGACCTGGCGGCGATGCGTGAAGCCGTTAAACGCCTCGGCGGCGATACGTCGAAAGTGAACCCGTTATCGCCGGTTGATCTGGTTATTGACCACTCTGTGACGGTCGATCATTTCGGCGATGATGATGCGTTTGAAGAAAACGTGCGGCTGGAAATGGAACGTAACCATGAGCGTTATATGTTCCTGAAATGGGGAAAGCAGGCATTCAGCCGTTTCAGCGTGGTGCCGCCCGGCACCGGCATTTGCCATCAGGTTAACCTGGAATACCTGGGTAAAGCCGTCTGGAGCGAATTACAGGACGGGGAGTGGATTGCTTACCCGGACTCGCTGGTGGGGACTGACTCCCATACGACCATGATTAATGGTCTGGGCGTATTGGGGTGGGGTGTGGGTGGTATTGAAGCGGAAGCGGCGATGCTTGGTCAGCCCGTGTCGATGCTTATCCCGGATGTCGTCGGCTTTAAGTTAACCGGTAAGCTTCGGGAGGGGATCACCGCCACTGACCTGGTGCTCACCGTCACGCAAATGCTGCGTAAGCATGGCGTCGTGGGTAAATTTGTTGAATTTTATGGTGATGGTCTGGATTCGCTGCCGTTGGCGGATCGCGCGACCATCGCTAATATGTCGCCGGAATATGGCGCCACCTGTGGTTTTTTCCCCATTGACGCCATCACCCTGGAATATATGCGATTAAGCGGGCGTAGCGACGATCTGGTCGAGCTGGTTGAAGCCTACGCGAAGGCGCAGGGAATGTGGCGCAATCCCGGAGACGAACCGGTATTTACCAGTACGCTGGAACTGGATATGGGCGATGTCGAAGCCAGTCTGGCCGGGCCGAAACGCCCGCAGGATCGCGTGGCGTTAGGCGATGTGCCGAAAGCCTTTGCCGCCAGCGCCGAGCTGGAGCTGAATACCGCGCAAAGAGATCGCCAGCCGGTTGACTATACGATGAACGGACAGCCATATCAGCTTCCGGATGGCGCTGTCGTCATTGCCGCCATCACCTCCTGCACGAATACCTCGAATCCCAGCGTGCTGATGGCGGCGGGATTACTGGCGAAAAAAGCAGTAACGCTGGGGTTGAAGCGTCAACCGTGGGTCAAGGCTTCTCTGGCGCCGGGGTCAAAAGTGGTATCTGACTATCTGGCGCAGGCCAAACTTACGCCTTATCTGGATGAGCTCGGTTTTAACCTGGTCGGTTATGGCTGTACGACCTGTATCGGGAACTCTGGTCCGTTGCCGGAGCCTATTGAGACCGCGATTAAAAAAGGCGATCTGACGGTAGGGGCCGTGCTTTCCGGTAACCGAAATTTTGAAGGGCGTATCCATCCGCTGGTGAAAACGAACTGGCTGGCGTCGCCGCCGCTGGTGGTCGCGTATGCGCTGGCCGGAAACATGAATATTAACCTCGCGACAGACCCGCTGGGGTACGATCGTAAAGGCGATCCGGTATACCTGAAGGATATCTGGCCTTCGGCGCAGGAAATTGCCCGCGCCGTTGAACTGGTATCATCGGATATGTTCCGTAAAGAGTATGCGGAAGTGTTTGAGGGCACGGAAGAATGGAAATCGATTCAGGTTGAATCGTCCGATACCTACGGCTGGCAGTCGGATTCAACCTATATTCGCCTGTCGCCTTTCTTTGATGAAATGCAGGCCCAGCCTGCGCCAGTCAAAGATATCCACGGCGCGCGTATCCTGGCGATGCTGGGGGATTCGGTAACGACCGATCATATTTCTCCGGCCGGCAGTATCAAGCCGGACAGTCCCGCCGGACGTTATCTGCAAAACCACGGCGTTGAGCGGAAGGATTTTAACTCTTATGGATCACGGCGCGGCAACCATGAAGTGATGATGCGCGGTACGTTCGCCAATATTCGTATTCGCAACGAAATGCTGCCCGGCGTCGAAGGTGGCATGACGCGGCATTTGCCGGGTACGGAAGCGATGTCGATTTATGATGCCGCGATGCTCTACCAGCAGGAAAAAACGCCGCTGGCGGTAATTGCCGGGAAAGAGTATGGGTCGGGATCGAGCCGTGACTGGGCGGCAAAAGGTCCGCGGCTGTTAGGTATTCGCGTGGTGATCGCCGAGTCGTTCGAACGTATCCACCGCTCAAACCTGATTGGGGTGGGGATCCTGCCGCTGGAGTTACCACAGGGCGTAACGCGTAAAACGCTGGGACTGACCGGGGAAGAGGTGATTGATGTCGCGGATCTGCAAAACCTGCGCCCTGGCGCGACCATTCCGGTGACGTTAACGAGATCGGACGGCAGCAAAGAAACGGTGCCTTGCCGCTGTCGCATTGATACCGCCACCGAGCTGACTTACTACCAGAATGACGGCATATTGCACTATGTCATTAGAAATATGCTGAACTAAAGCCGTTTATCGGGCCTGCCGTAAACAGGCAGGCCCGCGCTTTAATACAGGTGGCTTACTTGCTTAGCAGGTGGCCCATTTTGGCCGCTTTAGTATCGAGATAATGCTCATTATTTGGATTACGACCCACAATGAGCGGAACGCGTTCCACGATATTAATTCCCGCCTCGGTCAGTATTTCGACTTTCTTCGGATTATTGGTCAGCAGGCGAACTTCATCCACGCCGAGTAATTTGAACATATCCGCGCACAGGGTGAAATCACGCTCATCGGCGGCAAAGCCGAGCTGATGATTGGCCTCCACCGTGTCATAGCCTTGATCCTGTAACGCATAAGCGCGAATTTTATTAAGCAGGCCGATATTGCGGCCTTCCTGGCGGTGATAAATCAGAATACCGCGGCCTTCTTCCGCAATATGCGTCAGCGCGGCTTCCAGTTGAAAACCACAATCACAGCGCAGACTAAAAAGCGCGTCCCCGGTAAGACATTCGGAATGAACGCGAGCCAGTACTGGCGTTTTACCTGAAATATCGCCAAAAACCAGCGCGGCATGGTCGTGTCCGGTTGCCAGTTCTTCAAATCCCACCATCAGAAAGTCACCCAATGGGGTTGGCAGTTTGGCTTCTGCCACACGTTTAAGCTGCATGTATTTCTCCAGATTATGCTGA
Source organism: Salmonella sp. NW884 (assembly GCF_051700745.1). Taxonomy (NCBI): domain Bacteria; kingdom Pseudomonadati; phylum Pseudomonadota; class Gammaproteobacteria; order Enterobacterales; family Enterobacteriaceae; genus Salmonella; species Salmonella sp. NW884. The sequence continues at coordinate 51,156 of NZ_JAMMDE010000001.1, forward strand.
CGCCTGCGGTGTCGTCGCCTGTTGGCCTGTATCCCGCTATTTTGCCATAAGGCAGCGGTCATCACCTAATCACTACCACGTAATTGCTCAGGAATGGCACAAATTTGTCAATTTTCCAGTCCGGCGAGAATTTTCAGTTATGATTGTGATACTTACTTATAAAAGGAGCATCCATGCTTTCAATTGCGAGGCGCACCGCGGCAGGCGCCGCCCTGTTGCTTATCATGCCGCTTGCCGTATGGGTATCAGGCTGGCAGTGGCAGCCAGGACATCAGGTCTGGTGGCTAAAAACGCTATTCTGGATAACGGAAACCGTGACCAAACCCTGGGGCGTTATCACGCATGTGATTCTTTGTGGATGGTTCTTATGGTGCCTGCGATTTCGCCTGCGCGCCGCCATTATGCTGTTTGCGATCCTCGGCGGGGCGATTATCGTCGGGCAGGGCGTGAAGTCATGGGTAAAGGAGCGCGTACAGGAGCCGCGGCCATTTGTGGTCTGGCTTGAAAAAACGCACCATATTCCCGTCGATGAGTTCTACACTTTAAAGCGTACAGAACGCGGACATTTAGTGAAAGAGCAGTTGGCCGGGCAACAGAACATCCCCGTTTTCCTGCGTCAGCACTGGCAAAAAGAGACGGGCTTTGCGTTTCCCTCCGGACACACCATGTTTGCAGCGAGCTGGGCGCTTTTGGCCGTGGGTCTGTTATGGCCGCGCAGACGGACTTTCACCATCGCGTTTTTGTTAGTCTGGGCGACCGGCGTAATGGGCAGCCGTTTGCTTCTGGGAATGCACTGGCCGCGAGATTTAGTGGTCGCCACGCTCATCTCCTGGCTATTAGTTACCCTGGCGACCTGGCTGGCGCAGCGAATTTGCGGGCCGCTTATGCCGCCTCGCGAAGAAGCGCAAGAAATTGCTGAACGCGAGCAGGAAAGCTGACAACGGTTGATTTTCTGACTATTGCCCTTAAATCATCTGATGGTGGGCGCATTTCCATTTCGCGCGAGGCGGGAAAATGGTAATTTAGAAGGCTGGATGCGGTAAGTTGGACACGATTTATTCGCGCAAACCACATAACGGGAAGTAATGTGAAATATTTACTCATTTTCTTACTGGTATTGGCGATTTTTGTTATTTCGGTGACGCTGGGCGCGCAGAATGATCAACAGGTGACGTTTAACTACCTGCTGGCGCAAGGGGAGTATCGTATCTCCACGTTGCTTGCTGTGCTGTTCGCCGTCGGTTTTGCGATTGGCTGGCTGATTTGCGGCCTGTTCTGGCTGCGGGTCCGCGTTTCCCTTGCCCGCGCTGAACGTAAAATTAAACGACTGGAAAACAAGCTCTCGCCAGCAACCGACGTTGCGGTCCCTGCCGATTCGTCGGTTGTAAAGGAATAATCATTTATGTTGGAGTTGTTATTTCTGTTGTTGCCTGTAGCCGCTGCCTATGGGTGGTATATGGGTCGCAGAAGTGCGCAACAAACAAAACAGGATGAAGCTAACCGCCTGTCGCGCGATTATGTCGCAGGGGTTAACTTCCTGCTGAGTAACCAACAAGATAAAGCGGTGGATCTGTTCCTCGATATGCTTAAAGAGGATACGGGCACCGTTGAGGCTCATCTCACTCTCGGTAATCTGTTTCGCTCACGCGGCGAAGTCGATCGCGCCATTCGTATTCATCAAACGCTCATGGAAAGCGCTTCATTGACCTATGAACAGCGTTTACTGGCTGTTCAGCAACTGGGGCGCGACTATATGGCCGCCGGTTTATATGACCGCGCGGAAGATATGTTTAACCAACTTACCGACGAAACGGAATTTCGCGTAGGCGCGTTACAGCAGCTCTTGCAAATCTATCAGCTAACCAGCGACTGGCAAAAGGCGATCGAAGTAGCAGAACGGCTGGTGAAACTGGGCAAAGATAAACAGCGTATCGAAATCGCCCATTTTTACTGTGAGTTAGCTTTACAGCAGATGGGCAACGACGACATGGATCGCGCGATGGCGTTGCTGAAAAAAGGTGCCGCCGCAGATAAAAATAGCGCCCGGGTGTCTATCATGATGGGGCGCGTTTATATGGCGAGAGGGGATTACGCCAAAGCGGTCGAAAGCCTGCAACGTGTGATCGTTCAGGATAAAGAGCTGGTCAGCGAAACGCTGGAGATGTTGCAAACCTGTTATCAACAGCTCGGTAAAAATGCCGAGTGGGCGGAGTTTTTACGTCGCGCCGTTGAGGAGAATACCGGTGCTGGCGCTGAGTTAATGCTTGCCGATATTCTGGAAGCACGTGAAGGTAGTGACGCAGCTCAAGTCTATATCACGCGTCAGCTACAGCGACATCCTACCATGCGGGTGTTCCATAAGCTGATGGATTACCATCTCAACGAGGCGGAAGAAGGGCGAGCGAAAGAAAGCTTGATGGTACTGCGTGATATGGTTGGCGAGCAGGTGCGCAGTAAACCGCGGTATCGTTGTCAGAAATGCGGTTTTACCGCCTATACCTTGTACTGGCACTGTCCGTCCTGCCGGGCATGGTCGACCATTAAACCTATTCGCGGACTTGATGGGCAGTAGTATATAAAAAAAGCTTCACTTTAGTTACAACATACTTAATGGCGTAAAGCTAGGAACGACGCTGGCATCGGCAGGCAGGGCTTATCAGGTTGTCAATCGAACCTGTTAATTTCCCTGCGCCGCAGGTAGAATGCACGCCGTTTATCCAATTTGCGCCACTTTCGGTGCCCATCATCAAGAAGGTCTGGTCATGACGTTTACTGCTTCATCTTCTTCCCGCGCTATTACTGAATCGCCTGTCGTTGTGGCGTTGGATTACCATGAACGCGATAAAGCCCTGGCGTTTGTCGATAAAATCGATCCTCGCGATTGTCGCTTAAAAGTGGGCAAAGAGATGTTCACGCTGTTTGGTCCACAGCTCGTTCGGGATCTCCAGCAACGTGGGTTTGATGTCTTTCTTGATCTAAAATTTCATGATATTCCCAACACCACGGCCCGGGCAGTCGCCGCAGCGGCAGACCTGGGCGTCTGGATGGTAAACGTTCACGCGTCTGGCGGGGCGAGAATGATGGCCGCAGCGCGCGACGCGCTGGCGCCATTCGGTAAAGATGCGCCGTTGCTCATTGCCGTGACCGTGTTGACCAGTATGGAAACCAGCGATCTACACGATATTGGCGTGACGTTGTCACCGGCGGAACATGCGGAGCGGCTGGCGCGCCTGACGCAGCAATGCGGGCTGGATGGCGTGGTCTGTTCCGCTCAGGAAGCGGTCAGATTTAAACAGGCCTTTGGCGCTGCATTTAAGCTGGTGACGCCGGGCATTCGGCCCGCAGGCAGCGAGGCAGGCGACCAACGACGCATTATGACGCCCGAACAGGCATTATCCGCCGGCGTCGACTATATGGTGATTGGCCGCCCGGTTACGCAATCGGTAGATCCGGCGCAAACGCTGAAGGATATTAACGCGTCACTGAAACGGGAGGCATAATGAGCGATTCCAATAGTCGTCTGGTTTATTCAACACAGACGGGGCGCATTGAAGAACCTAAAACGGCGCCGGTTCGTCCCAAAGGGGATGGTATCGTTCGCATTCAGCGTCAAACCAGTGGCCGTAAGGGTAAAGGCGTATGTTTGATTACCGGTATCGAGATGAATGATGCGGAATTAACCAAACTGGCGGCTGAATTGAAGAAAAAATGCGGCTGTGGCGGGGCAGTAAAAGAAGGAATTATTGAAATTCAGGGTGATAAACGCGACTTGATAAAATCATTGCTGGAAGCTAAAGGAATGAAAGTAAAATTAGCTGGCGGCTAATGAAAACGCCACGGTTGTAAATTACCGTGGCGTAAAAGTCAACTTTGTCTATTTTTGTAATCCAGACCTGAAAAGAATAAACGTATTATTTTGAGCCGTTCAATATTTAAACGTCTGGATTATTTTCCAACCTGGTGACCAATCACGCCGCCGACCGCCGCGCCGCCCAGGGTGCCTAATGTACTGCCGTCCGTTAACACTGCGCCGCCTAACGCCCCCGCACCTGCGCCAATAGCCGTGTTGCGATCGCGCTTGGACCAGTTTGAGCAGGCGCTCAGAGACATTGCTACGGTGATTGCCAGCACAGCAGCGGCCATTTTTTTGCTCGTCATAAACATAATACTCTCTCCTGAATTAACGATTCACGGAATTAAGCTCACTATAACTATAGTTAAAATAAAACCTGTTAAGAGATTTTCCGTAAAACCTGATTGCGCAGGGGTATATCACGCAGGTGATAGTCACTTCCTGTTATTTCGCTAATATTAATTTTACGACGTTACGCTCGTTACAACAGGTAAATAGTCTTAATTGGGATGTCAGAAAAGTCTTAGAGAGAGGATGATTTGCCATAGGGCAAACCATCGGGAAATATTTTAAACGGATGAGCCAATAACATTGACTAGCAGCCCCGCATGTTCTAACTGCATTTGAGCGCTGGCGGAAATTCTGGAATCCGTAATGACACGATGGAAGCGAGAAAGCGGGCCCAGGGGATAGGGATGCACACAGCCAAATTTGGAGCTGTCGGTGAGGACAATCGCTTCTGAACCTTTTTCCAGAACAGCGTTAACCACATCCGATCGCATCATATCGCGTCCGGTAAAGCCGGTATCAGCCTGCCAGCCATCAATACCGATAAATGCTTTGCTGAAATGCACTTGATGGATAAACTGTCGCGTCAACGGCCCTACCATGCTTTCACTTTTTTTCTGATAGATTCCACCGAGGAGAATGACTTCGCAAGGGGTTTCTTTCAGCAGGTGCGCGATATAACTGCTCACGGTGATGATCGTGACATCTTTTTGTTCCGCCAGCGTCCGGGCCAATAGCGCATTGCTACTGCCATTTTCAATAAAAACGGATTCCCCTGGACTGACCAGCGAGGCGGCGAACTCCGCCAGTCGGCGTTTTAGCGTGTAGTTCGTCATCATGCGAGTCTCTACGTCATCGCTCTCAAGCGAAACGGCGAAACCGTGCGCACGGCGTAAATAGCTCTGTTTTTCCAGGGTATTCAGATCCTGACGAATCGTGACTTCAGATACGCCGGTAATTTTCGCCAGTTCAGCAACGCTCATCTGGCCTTTATCAACCACCATTTGCAAAATTGATTGTTGTCGGGAGTTCATAGCATTAATTTTATACGTTAAGAGGAGTCAACAGACAGTCAGAGAGCCGGGAAGGGCTAACGGCCATCCCGGACAAATAATCGCTATCAGATTTCCCAGGGCGACCCGGGAGCCTGAGATGGCGAGATACCGTCTTTAACCTGATCTAACAGCTCTGCTCTCAATATTTCAAGGTTATTGATGGCCGAGTGGTAATCGCCAGCAACAAGGATATCCAGCACGGTATCAATGCGTGCGGCAATTCGTTGTGCTTCGATATCAGACATGTTTGTCATCCTTAATGTCAGAAAAGGTTTCAATTCATGATGCAGAAATTAATCTGAAAAGAGAAGGGAAAAATAGGGCTATGCCTGTCTGCACAGGCAGTTCTCCCTATTATCGCCGCCATTAACGCATTTTTTTCGTCTGATAACGTTTGTACCAGCGTTCAAAAGAAACGGCGGGCATAGGTTTGGCGAATAAAAAGCCCTGTCGTTCATTGACGCCGTTTTTTGTCAGGAAGGCATCTTCTTTAGCATTTTCTACGCCTTCGGCAATCACTTGTAAATTTAGCGCCTGAGCCACCGCGACAATCGCCCGAACCAGAGATTGCGACAGCGGTTGCTTATGGATATCTCTGACGAAAGCCTGATCCAGTTTAACGGCATCAATAGGGAACCGGGCGAGTTGAGAAAGCGAAGAATACCCGGTGCCAAAATCATCCAGATGAATCTGAGCGCCGAGCTGGCTAAATTGCTGGATAACCGATAGCGCCAGCGTGTCGTTTTCGATCAGGCAGCTTTCCGTTAGCTCGACATCGATCGGGCAATACTCAAAATTCAGATCGTACAAAGCCTGTTTAAGCGCAGTAAAAAGCGTCTGGTCGGCCAGTTGTCGCGCCGAAAAGTTAACGGCGACGCGCAAGTTAATCCCCTTATCGCGCCATTTCGCAATCTGGCGAACCACATCCAGAATCACCCAGCGGCCCAGCGGGACGATGAGTCCTGACTCTTCGGCATATGAGATGAACTCCAGCGGCGGAATTAATCCGCGTTCCGGCGATTGCCAGCGTACCAGCGCTTCCAGGCTACGTACTTCGCCGCGCCAGGTAATTTTGGGCTGATAGTGAATAAGTAACTGGTCGTTTTCCAGCGCTTTTCGCAGGTTTGTATCCAGCCAGTGATAGTCAAATACGCGCTGATTCATTTCCGGTGAAAAAACGCAGAACTGACCGCGGCCGCCTTCTTTGGCGTTATACATTGCGGTATCGGCAGTGCGAATGAGACTTTCGCTGTCCTGTCCGTGCCGGGGGGCCAACGAAATGCCAATGGCGCATCCCGTGTAAACTTCAATAAGTCCAATACGAAACGGTTGCCGCAGACGGGTAAGGATTCGTGAGGCTACTGCTTCCAGCGCGGCCTGAGACGTATGGGCAGCGAGGACAATGAATTCATCTCCCCCCAGTCTGGCCAGCAATTGATCTTCTTCCAGACAACTCAACAGCGCCAGCGAAACGGCCTGTAAGAGCTGATCGCCAAACATATGCCCATAGGCGTCATTAATTTTCTTGAAGTTATCCAGATCGAGATAAACGATACCCACCTGCGACTCGCCAGCCGAGGCAATAGCATGATTAATAAATTCATGGATAGCATTGCGATTGGGCAGGCCGGTGACGGTGTCTGTATTCGCCAGTATGCGTAAACGCTCCTGAGCCCGCCTCTCTTCGGTGATATCCGTGCCTGCGCAGATCAGGAAAATTTCGTTTTTTCCGCTACCGTTATGGACAAATTTATTACGAAATAAGAACAGGCGTTGGCCTTTACGGGTCTTTATCCAGCGTTCGATTTCATAGGCATTGCCATTGCGAAAAAAATTCTCAATGTAGTGCCGGGAGGCAACCGCCTCCCGGCGACTCATAAATAATTTAAAGACGCTTTGACCAATTACATCTCGCTCTTTTAAGCCCGTGTACTCTTCGCATAACCGATTAAATCGACAGATTTTTCCCCGACTATCCAGTATCGCAATGACTGAGTTGGCTTCTGATACGATTTGCTCGGCAAAAGAGAGCTCCTGCGCCTGCGTTGGCGAGACGGCAGGCGTATCAGGCCAGGTTGCCAGGCTGCCAGCCCATTCACGGTTATTAATCTTACGGCCTACCAGGTGCACAGCGGTAACCTGTTTTTCTATCAACAACGTTATCAGCAGACTGGACGTAATCGCCGTTATTTCCCGGATACGCCCGGCTTGTTCCGGCGATAGCTCAACCGTTTTTTCTGCATCCGTTTCACCTGTCGGGGAGAGATACAGCACGTTGCGGTCATCAGCCAGACGCCAGTGAGAGTGAAGGGGATTTAGCGCCGTTTGTTCCTGAATCTGTTTCATCATGCGTACCATCCCATTTAAGCGCCAGGTGCCCGAAAAGAAAGGTTAGCCATGTTATAAATAAGGGTAATTATGGCTGAACGTATTGTTTTATCTATGTATTCATATGTAATCCAGATTCTGGAAAAAGCATAGTCGCCAGCTAAAAATAACAAGAAATGGGGGCGCTTGAATAAGATTAAACTTAGAGCATGACGGAAGGGAGAAGAAGAAAAGAAACGGCCTTTGCCTTCTCAGCAAAGGCCGTTGAGCGAGCTAAGCGTGGTTACGCTGCCGGTCGGGCAATAATGCTGCGGGTTTCCATGCGAACTTCCGCAATAGTGACATCAATGACATCCGTCACTTTATAAACCGTCTCACCTTTAATCTGTACCGTACCGTTTTCCTGGCTGCATACCAGTTCATCGCGAACGGCGTGCAGGAACGGGGCAGGGATAAAGGCGATAGCGCCGTTATCGACCAGTCGCACACGCATACCACCGCGGCTGACGTCAATAATTTCTGCCGCGAAACGGGTATTTGTCCCCGCCTTATCGTTAAGGAAGCGTGCATATAACCAGTCGCCGACATCGCGCTCCGCCATGCGGTTCAGGCGACGGCGTTCCGCCATTTGCTGGGTGATATCTTCCTGCGGACGCGCAATAGCCTCCCCCTTGATGACCGCTTTCAGCAGGCGATGGTTAATCATATCGCCATACTTACGGATGGGAGAGGTCCAGGTGGCATAAGCCTCAAGACCAAGACCGAAATGCGGCCCCGGCTCGGTGCTGATTTCCGCAAAAGACTGGAAGCGACGAATGCGGCTGTCAAGGAAACCGGAGGGCTGCGCATCCAGTTCGCGACGCAGTTTACAGAAGCCTTCCAGCGTCAGCACCTCTTCGGCATCGACATGCAGACCATGCGTTTTCAGCAGCGCGGCCAGCGCGTCGGCATTCGCGGGATCGAAGCCCGTATGTACGTTGTAAATACCGAAACCGAGCTTATCGCGCAGTACGCGCGCGGCGCAAAGGTTAGCGGCGATCATCGATTCTTCTACGATACGGTTAGCGATACGGCGCGGTTCCGCCACAATATCCAGTACTTCGCCTTTTTCGCCAAGCACAAAGCGGTAATCCGGGCGGTCTTTAAAGACTAACGCATGATGATGACGCCACTCACTGCGGCTTAGACAAATACGGTGCAACAGACGAATCTGCTGGGCAATGCCTTCGCTATCCGGCTGCCAGGTGCCGTTATTTTCCAGCCAGTCGGAGACATTGTCGTACGCCAGCTTGGCCTTCGATTCGATGGTGGCCGCAAAAAAGGCGATATCATCGTCAATGGTGCCGTCTGCGGCGATGATCATGCGACAGGCGAGCGCCGGACGCACTTCGTTGGCGCGCAGTGAGCACAGATCGTCAGACAGCTCACGTGGCAGCATAGGAATATTGAAGCCCGGCAGGTAGTTGGTGAAGGCGCGAATTTTCGCGGCGTTATCCAGCTTACTGCCTTCGGCAATCCAGGCGGTAGGATCGGCGATAGCCACCGTAAGCTGGAGTCTGCCGTCCGCTAATTCCTCAGCATAAAGCGCGTCATCCATATCTTCAGTGCTGGCGCTATCGATAGTGACGAAATTCAGCGCGGTCAGATCCTGGCGCTCCAGCCCTTCGTCCAGCATCTCCGTCGCTACGCCGTTCGGCGCTTCTTTTTCCAGGTTGTGGCGGGCAAGCGTAACCCACCAGGGAACAAAGTGATCGTCGGCAAAGGTGATGTACTGCGTTAAATCAGCGTAAAACGAACGGTCGCCTTTAAGCGGATGGCGGCGCATTTCGGCAACCGCCCAGTCACCTTCTTTGAACTCATGCTGAACGCCGCGCGCGGCGCGGCAGGGAATCGCGTCTTTCAGCAACGGATGATCCGGCACGATGGACAGGCGGTCATTTTTACCCTGAACTTTTCCCACAAAACGCGTCAGGAATGGTTCGATCAGTTCTTCCGGCTCGGCAGACTCCCGTTCTTTTTCCGTGTGGATGACCGCGACGATACGATCGCCATGCATCACTTTTTTCATCTGCGGCGGAGGAATGAAGTAGCTTTTTTGCGCGTCAACCTCAAGGAAGCCAAAGCCTTTTTCCGTGGCTTTTACGACCCCTTCAGCGCGCGGCGTCTGGGAATGCAGTTGCTGTTTAAGCTGCGCTAGCAGCGGGTTGTCCTGAAACATATTCGTCTATTTTCGTAGCCAAAAGAGCGGCTGACAGTTTTACGCGATTCTGCCTGGCGCAGCAAGCGCTCTTTCAGTAATGGATGAGTTAATAGGTTTCGCCCAACGCGATTTTTAAACGATTTAACCATCCGCACACGCCACACCAGCCTAACATATTAATGGCCTGCTCCGATGAAACTCCCCTGGTGAGTAGCGGGAAAAAATGCGCGGCGCTAAAGCGATCGGGCGCTCTGGTGAGCCATTGTATCGCCTGTGTCAGCGCGGGCTCAAGTTCACAACGAGCGATGTCGTCGTCTTCCTGGCGTAACGTGATGACAGCACGGCGCCACGCGCCAGGTTGGGTTGCCTGTTCGTTAAAGCAGGCGGCGCTGCCGTTGATACGTGATGTGAGGAGCGTGATAAGTGGAAGTAAAGAAGGGGGCGACGCAGTGTGTAATGTGCTGGTCAGTATGCGTTCGAGTAACGCGAATGAAGACGGATCGCGCATGAGTACCGGCGCCATTATTTGGCATTGTGAAGACGAATATTGCCGCCGAACTTTGGTATGGGCTGGAGGATATTCTACCAGACTGGCGGCGGGCCGCCATGTCGTCTGGGGGTTTTGAAACCGCGCGGCCCTGGCAAAGCGCTGCATCTCCTGGCCGGGCAGCTCGCGCACGGGCAGACGGCAAAACGCCTGAAATATCGCCGCTACCCGCGCCTGAAAACCGATAAACCCAATGATCTGATTGATGAGTACGGTATCCCGGGCGGTTAATCCCACCTCTGCAAGCTGTTCGCGGGCCCGCGTATTGATAACGGAGGGGGAGCCGGCAAGCTGACGAGCGTATTGCGTAATTTGCGCCAGCCGTTGATTGCTCTCTCTTGAGGCGTCAGGGCCAGGTAGCGGCGCCAGACGCGCGGCATAATGGCGGCACAAACGCTGAACCCCAAATACCTGAGCGGCGGTCAGCGCGGTGCTCATACGTTCATAGGTGCTAAACGTATGAAGCCGGTCGTTGAGAACCGTGCGGGGAAATAAGACATCCGCCAACTGGCGAGCGGGCTTTAACCATGACTCAAAAGGCGTCAACGCGGTTTCTGCTACCGTTAAATCCAGTAAAAAACGATCGTTAACATACGCGGCTTCCGGCATCAGCGAAAGCGGGGTTTGTGACGACATAGTGGATTGTGTTTCATGATACCAGTGGCTTTTACCCGCTTTTCGGCATTGTTCCATAGGGTTTCCCGAGGATGAAATGGCGATCGATAATGATTCGGCGTCGGATCGTTTATGCTGGATTATCCTGGCGTATGCGGGAAAGGGATGAAAGATTGTTAGGTGATAACAAATATCAGAACGCTATATAACGAGATGAGCGGTGAGTGAGGGGAATGGGGCAGCACAGCCGTGCCGCCCGCTAATAAACTTAATGCGCTTACTTCAGTTCCAGTTCATTCATTGCCGCAATGCTGAACCCGCCGTCAACATGGACGACTTCGCCAGAAATGCCTGCCGAGAGATCGGAACACAGAAACGCCGCTGAGTTACCCACATCTTCAATGGTCACGGTGCGACGAATTGGCGTAACGGCTTCACAATGCGCCAGCATTTTACGGAAGTCTTTAATACCGGACGCCGCCAGCGTGCGGATTGGGCCCGCAGAGATGGCGTTGACGCGAACCCCTTCCGGTCCCATAGCGTTTGCCATATAACGCACGTTGGCTTCCAGAGAGGCTTTCGCCAGACCCATGACATTGTAGTTCGGGATGGCGCGCTCCGCTCCCAGATAAGACAAGGTCAACAGCGCAGAACCCGGATTCAGCATGGTGCGGCAGGCTTTCGCCATGGCAACAAAGCTGTAAGAGCTAATATCGTGAGCGATTTTAAAGCCTTCGCGGGTAACCGCATTAACATAATCGCCGTCCAGCTGATCGCCAGGCGCGAAACCAATCGAGTGTACAAAACCGTCAAATTTCGGCCAAACGTTACCCAGCTCCGCAAACATAGCGTCAATGCTGGCATCTTCAGCGACATCACACGGTAAAACGATGCTGGAACCCAGCTGGGCAGCAAATTCTTCTACGCGGCCTTTCAGTTTGTCGTTCTGGTAGGTGAACGCCAGTTCAGCTCCTTCGCGGTGCATCGCCTGTGCGATACCGTAGGCGATGGACAGTTTACTGGCCACGCCAGTGACCAGAATGCGCTTACCGGAAAGAAAACCCATAGCTTTAATCCTTATAGTCATTGCTTATTTTTTGCTTTTACGAACAATGGTTAACAGCAACTTTTCAACATTATTCGAAATTAGTCTGAAATTATATCCCACTCCTGGCCCCGTGTGTCACGCTATTTTTCCGCCGCTATCACCGGCAGGTGACGTTCTAAAACCACACGGTAACAAAGTCCTTGAGGATTTTGAGCACTCCCCAGGGCCAAACTGGCAAATCAAAGAGTCTAATGGGACAGGCCCTACGGTGCAGTATACCAGCTGGTGTAAGGTTCGCCTCATCCAACCAGAGATACCGGGACGGATAGCAAGTACGATAGCGATGCGCCTTCCACCAGACAAATAAAGGTTCTGTAGGAAGCCAGAATATTCATCCGAATGGTTTACCTCACCTATTAGCGATGTTATGGACATGTAATTTTAACCAGCAAATGCTTAACAAAAATAATTTCTTTTTTAGGCGCTGAAGGTTTTCTCTATTTATTGATGCAGAGTAATACTGAATATGAAAAATTTTGGAAATCAGGTGATTACAGTAGTTACAAATCAGGTTTTTATATGTTTGCATGTATATTATAATAAATTTCAGAGGATGAGACATATGCCGTTTACATTTCAGATCGGAAATCATAGTTGCCAGATATCAGAAAGGTATTTAAGAGATATCATTGATAATAAAAGAGAGCATGTTTTTTCAACGTATGAGAAATTCATAGATTTTTTCAGGAATATATTCACCAGGCGAAGTTTAATTTCTGACTATAGAGAAATATATAATCTACTGTGCCAAAAAAACGAGCATCCCGATATTAAAGGGCCTTTCTCTCCAGGACCATTTTCGAAGCGAGATGAAGACTGTACACGATGGCGCCCCCTTCTTGGATATATTAAACTTATTGATGCCTCCAGGCCTGAAACAAGAGATAAATACACTGTAGAGGTATTAGCACAACAAGAAAATATGTTACTACTACAGATGTTTTACGATGGAGTATTAGTGACCGAGACGGAGTGTTCTGAACATTGCGTCGATTTTTTAAAAGAAACGATGTTTAATTATAATAACGGGGAAATTACGCTTGCCGCTTTGGATAATGATCATCTGACGCCGAGCGAGGCAGGTAGTAATGGAATCTATGAGGCTTTTGAGCAACGTTTGATAGACTTCCTGACCACGCCCGCCACGGCGTCTGGTGATGAGAGCGGCGCTATTGATCAGACGGATGCATCACAACCAGCGGCAATAGAGGCGTTTATTAACTCGCCGGAGTTTCAGAAAAATATTCGCATGCGTGATATTGAAAAAAATAAAATAGGTAGCGGAAGTTATGGGACAGTCTATCGGTTACATGATGACTTTGTTGTTAAGATTCCAATTAATGAGCGGGGGATAAAAGTGGATGTTAACTCTCCAGAACATCGTAATTGTCATCCTGAGCGTGTCAGTAAGTATTTGAATATGGCCAATGACGACAAGAATTTTTCTCGTTCGGCCTCCATGAATATTAATGGTAAAGACGTTACAGTTTTAGTTTCAAAATATATTCAAGGTCAGGAGTTCGATATTGAAGATGAAGATAACTATCGAATGGCGGAGGCGCTTCTTGAATCCCGGGGGGTTTATATGCATGATATAGATAACGTAGGTAATATTCTGGTTAAAGAGGGGGTACTTTTCTTTGTCGATGGCGATCAAATCGTGCTGTCACAAGAATCCCGGCAACAGCGAAGCGTTTCTCTTGCAACAAGGCAACTGGAAGAGCAAATTAAGGCCCGTTACCTGGTAAAATTAAAGCAGTCCGAGACCGAAGGAAATACTGAAGATATTGAATATTATAAGTCACTTATTACAGAGCTTGATGAGTTAATCGGAGAGGAAGAACAGGCACCTGCGCCAGGAAGACGTTTTAAACTAGCCGCGCCTGAGGAGGGGACTCTTGTGGCTAAAGTATTAAAGAATGAATTAAAAAAATAGCATTTAGTTCCGTTCTTTTCTGCGAATCGCCGGGGGCACATTCGCTACAGATTTACCGATCAATTATTGAGAGTTGCTATTCGTTTAAAGGTCGTTCGGGGGATCTGGACAGCCTGCAGCGGAGATGCAACTCGCCATTAGGGTTGGCGATGCCGCGCTGCCATAGTGGGTGAAATGCCACGCGATGGTGCAACACCATTAACTCGCCTTGATTTTTCCCCTCTGCCTGACAAGAAAAACCTGGCTTTACGGATGGTCTCATGCCGTCGTATTAGCGTTGTTCGGCGTAGTATGTAAATTTCCTTATAGCAATAGAAGAACATTCTCAAAACATAAAATTAGCAAGTTATCATGAAGTTAACATATATTGTTTTTTTCGATCATTTTTTATATATTGATCGTTTTTATTGATTGATTTGCGTTAAAAGCGCATTATCAGGGAGTTAAGATCAAGTGGAGTGGTCACATGCGCTATTTTTTTATGGCAGAGCCGATAAGGGCAATGGAGGGGGATTTACTGGGTGTCGAAATCACTACCCATTTTGCATCGTCGCCCGCTCGTCCGCTACACCCTGAGTTTGTTATCTCGTCATGGGACAATTCGCAGAAGCGCCGTTTTCTGCTTGATCTGTTGCGGACAATCGCGGCCAAACATGGCTGGTTTCTACGCCACGGCCTGTTCTGTATCGTAAATATTGATCGGGGTATGGCGCAGCTTGTCCTTCAGGATAAAGATATTCGCGCATTACTACACGCCATGCTATTTGTGGAGCTGCAGGTCGCTGAACATTTTTCATGTCAAGATAACGTCTTAGTCGATCCTTTAATACACGCGCTTCATAAACAACCTAATCCATTATGGCTGGGCGACCTGGGCGTAGGGAATGCAACTGCTGCGCCATTAGTTTGCGGGTGTTTTAGCGGCGTAAAACTTGATCGCAGCTTTTTTGTCTCACAAATTGAAAAAATGACGTTTCCGCTGCTTGTCAAACATATCCGGCGTTATTGTGACAAGATCGTGGTGGGGGGCCAGGAAAACACACGCTATTTGCCGGTGTTAAAAACGGCAGGCATTTGGGCAACCCAGGGCTCGTTATTTCCTTCCGTTGCGTTAGAAGAGGTTGAAACATTGCTGTTGGGCAGTCGCATGAACACCCTCAGAGAATCGAACTGAGGGTATTTGTTTCGCTTAGCGATCCTTTCGCCATGCGTCAGCGGTCAGCGCCTCGCCAAAATGGCCTGCGATTAAACGGCGGGTAAGCTCATGTAGCGGAGAGGCGAGCACATCGGCGGTGCTGCCGCGTTCAACCACTTCCCCCTGATGCATCACTAATACCTGATCGCTAATATGTTTCATCATGCCGATATGCTGCGTGACATAGATATAGGAGATGCCTTGCTTTTCCTGCAATTCAAGCATCAGATTGATGAGCTGCGAGCGCATGGACATATCAAGCGAAGCCAGCGCTTCGTCCGCGATAATGACTTTAGGGCGTAAAATCAGCGCGCGGGCCAGGCCCAGACGCTGTTTCTGCCCCGGCGCCAGCATATGCGGGTAGTAGCTCACGTGATCGGGCAATAGCCCCACCATACGCATCGTCTCGACAATCTGTTTGCGCCGCTGTTCCGGCTCCAGATCGGTATTAAGGCGCAGGGGGAAGTCAAGAATCTGTGAAATACGTTGACGTGGATTCAGTGACGTTGAGGGGTCCTGAAAAATCATTCGAATACGTTGGCTTCGAAACGAATAGTCGCCGTAATGCAGGGGATGATCGTCAATAAGAAGCTCGCCGCTGGTGGGTTCAATCATGCCGGCCAGCATCTTTGCCAGCGTGGATTTGCCGGAACCGTTTTCGCCGATAATGGCCAGAGTCTGACGCTCACGAAGCGTAAAGCTTAATGGTTTCACGGCGTCGACGGTCTGGCGGCGAAACCATCCTGTCCGGTAGCGAAAGGTTTTACTCAGGTTGCGCACTTCAAGCAGAGTTTCCACCATATCACTCTCTCTCCATATTCAGCGGAAAATGACAGGCATAGAGATGATTTTTCGCGCCGGTTAAGCGTGGCGTGATAATGCATTCTCGTTGCGCGTAAGGGCAACGCGGCCCCAGACGACAGCCTATCGGTAACTGCTCCAGTAGCGGGATCGCGCCCGGCAGCGTATTGAGACGGCTTTTATGCGGCATCGCGCTGCCAAAATCCGGAATCGCACGGATAAGCGCCTGCGTATAAGGATGATGTGGCGTCGTCACCAGATCTTTACTTGGCGCGGTTTCTACCGTCTGGCCGCAGTATAAAACGTTGATTTTGTCAGCCCACTGACTCAGCATTTGCAGGTCGTGGCTAATCAACAGAATGGTGGTATTACTGTTTTGATTCAGTCGGGTCAGCAGGCGAAAAATTTGCGCCTGCGTCGTCGGTTCCATTGAGTTGGTGGGTTCATCAGCGATCAGGAGTCGCGGTTGATTCGCCAGCGCGATAGCGATCATAACTTTCTGACACTCGCCATCGGTCAGTTCATAGGGAAAACTGCGCATCGCGTCTTTATGATCTTTAATTCCCACCCGGTGCAGTAATTCAATTGCACGCCGTTTACGCCAGCCTAAACGCTGCCACCAGCGGCCTTTATAGGTCCAGGCGGGAATATTTTGCATTAACTGGCGGCCGACGCGTTCGGAAGGATCAAGGCACGACTGCGGCTCCTGGAAGATCATCGACACATTATGCCCGACCAGCTTACGCCGTTCACGAGAGGAGAGGCGCAGCAGATCGATATCATCAAAACGCATACGGTCGGCAGTGACTCGCCAGTTGTCTTTCGCGACGCCGCAAATAGCTTTAGCAATCAAGCTCTTTCCGGAACCCGATTCACCTACCAGGCCGCGAATTTCACCTTCGCTTAATGTCATACTGACGCGATCGACCGCTTTTACCCAACCTTCGCTGGTTTTAAATTCAATGGTGAGATTGCGGATATCCAGTAACGGCATTATTCCACCCCCGCAATAATCGCACGACGAATCCCATCTCCGAGCAGGTTTACCAGTAAAACACTGAGCGTTATCGCCGCGCCGGGTAGCATAACGGTCCACGGCGCGACATAGATTAGCTCCAGCGCATCCCCCAACATGGCCCCCCATTCAGGAGAGGGAAGCTGCGCGCCGAGATCTAAAAATCCCAGCGCGGCGATGTCCAGAATCGCCATCGACAGCGCCCGGGTAATTTCGGTGACCAGACCGGCGGTAATATTCGGTAAAATGGCGAACCACAGAATATTCAGCGTTGTCGCGCCATCCAGACGGGCGGCAATGACGTACTCTTTTTCCAGTTCATCATGCACCATGCTATAGACGGAACGTACCATTCGCGGCAACAGAGCCAGCCAGACGGCAAACATCGCGTGTGACAGATGTGGGCCGGCAAATGCCACGACGATAATCGCCAGCAAGAGCGAAGGGATGGAAAGCAGCGTGTCCAGAATATGGTTCAGTACGGCAGAGCGTAAACCGTGGGTCGCGCCTGCCACTACGCCGAGGACTAATCCACATAGCGTAGCCGCCAGCGTTACGATAAACGCGCCGCCGACCGTGGGCGCCGCGCCGCTTAACAGGCGGCTCAGCACATCGCGCCCCAGATCGTCAGTCCCCAGAAAAAAGGAGACTTCGCCATAGCGTGACCAGGAGGGTGGCAGTAGCTGATAGCCCAGAAATTGCTGATCGATACCATAGGGCGCGATCCAGCCGCCAAAAATACACAGCAACGCCAGACCGGCGCATCCATACAGACCCACCATCGCAGGCGCGTCGCTATAAAATTTACGCCAGGCAGTGCGCAGGGTGCCTGGCGGGCGCTTTTCGCTGTAGACGCTATCGTAAGGCATACCATTCCTTATGTTTCAGAGGGTTAGCCATAGCACCCAAAATATCGGAAATCACATTGACCACAATAACCAGCGACCCAATGACCATCACGCCAGCGGAAATAGCGGCATAGTCCTGCTGACGAATGGCGTGAATTAACCATCGTCCCAGTCCTGGCCAGCTGAAAACCATTTCGGTAATCATCGCCAGCGTTAACATGGTTGAAAACTGCAGACCAAGACGGGGAATGACCGGCGGCAGCGCATTATGCAACACGTGACGGCGTAAAATCGTAAAGCGCGACAAGCCGCGCGTGGCCGCCGCTTTAACGTAGTTCTGATCGTAGACCTCAATAGTGCTGATTCGCATCAGGCGGATCACTTCTGTGGTCGGCGCGACGGAAAGCGTGAGCACCGGTAAAACCATATGCCGTATGGCGCTCATTACCATTTCATCGCGCCACGGCGAATCTGAAATCCAGGCGTCAATGATGGCGAAACCGGTAACCGGTTTAACTTCATAAAGCAAGTCAAATCGCCCGGATACCGGCAGCCACCCCAGCGTGAGCGAAAAGAACAGTGTGAGTAGAAGGGCCAGCCAGAAAACCGGAATTGAGAAACCTAATAGCGCCAGCGCGCTGATAAAACGATCCGGCCATTTGCTACGCGTCACGCCAGCCAGCATCCCGACCGGGATGCCGACCATCAGCGCAAAACCAAAGGCGAGAATGCACAGCTCCATCGTGGCGGGAAACACCTCTTTAAGCTGCTCGGAGATCAGTTGGCCGTTAATGCTGGACACGCCAAAGTCCCAGTGCAGCAGACCGTTGAACCAGAAAACCCAGGCATTCCATAATGATGCGCCTTGTAGCGGCGCGTGCGGCGTAAAATAGCTCAGGCTAAAGCCGATAAAGGTCAGGAAGAATAGCGTCACCAGCAACAGCAATAACCGACGCAGGGTGAAGATAATCATGGTTTTTTCACCTCTTCGTGTTTTTCGCGGGAGACGCCGGCAAAAGACGCATTGCCGAACGGGCTTAACACCAGCCCTTTAATATCGTAGCGGTAAGCCTGCAGGCGTAGTGATGATGCCAGCGGCAGTATCGGCAGCTCTTTCTCCAGGATATTCTGCGCTTCCTCATATGCTTCTATGCGCGAAGCCAACTGCTGCGACGACAGTGCTTTACGCAGCACGCTGTCAAATTCAGGGTTACACCAGTGGGCGAAATTGGTTTGCGAATTGATGGCCGCACAGCTTAACAGCGGTCTGAAAAAGCTATCCGGATCGTTGCTGTCCGTGGCCCAGCCGGATAAGGTCAGATCGTGATTCATATCCATCAGGCGCGCCTCCTGAAAACGACCGTCAACCGGCACAATGACCACTTTTACGCCAACCTGCGCCATATCCGCCTGAATAAGCTCCGCCGTTTTTAGCGGACTTGGGTTCCAGGCCTGAGAACTGGTCGGCACCCAGAGATGCAGCGTAAGATTCTCAATGCCCAGCGCTTTTAGCTGTTCGCGCGATTTTTGCGGATTGTACTCCGTAATTTTGGCATCGTTATCGTAAGCCCATGAGGCTCTCGGTAAAATGGAGGCTGCGGTTTCCGCCGTGCCGTAATAAATCGACTGCATCAGACGCTGGTTGTTGATCGATAAGGCCAGCGCATGGCGCACTGCGGGATTATTCAACGGCGGCTTATCGGTGTTAAAGGCCAGATAGGCGATATTCATCCCCGGGCGCAACGTCAGACGTAAACGCGGATCGTCGCGTAAAATAGTTAGCTGGCTGGCGGCGGGCCAGGCCAGAACATCGCATTCACCGGTCAGTAATTTCGATAAACGCCCGGTACCGCCGGAGCCTAAATCCACCACCACTTGCGGCATCAGCGGTTTGCCGCGCCAAAACCCATCGTGGCGCTGGAGACGAATAAACTGCCCGGCACGGTACTCCGAAAGCTGGAAAGGACCGGTGCCGACCGGTTGCCGGTCTAGCAGTTCCTGACGATCTTTTCGGCTAAGCTGCGCGGCGTACTCAGCGGACATGACGGAAGCGTAGTGTGTGGCCAGATGCCATAAAAAGGAGGCGTCTGGCTGCGTCAGGCGAAACTCAACGGTGTTATTGTCCAGCTTACGCACGCTTTTTACATTGTCGGCGAACTGTAGGCTATCAAAGTAGGGGAAGCTACTGCCGTTGATGTTATGCCACGGATGCCGACGATCAAAAATCCGCTGAAAGGTAAAGACGACATCATCAGCATTGAGTTTTCGGGTCGGCGTAAACCAGGCGGTTTTTTGAAAGGAAACGTCGCGGCGCAGGTGAAAACGGTACGTTGCCCCGTTATCCAGCACTTCCCAGCTTTCTGCCAGCTCTGGGACTAAACGATAAGTATAGGGATCGACATCCAACAGGCGATCATATAACTGGGCGGCCAGGGTATCGACGATGAGGCCGCTGCTCGCTTTTTGCGGATTAAAGGTGTTGACCTGCCCGCTGACACAATACACAAAGCCGCTATCGCGAATATCTGCACTCGCAGTTTGTTCGGGCGCAGTCGCAGCCGTAGCCTGACTACTTAGTAGACCCGCTATCACGATCAGAGACGATAAAACCAGGCGCATAATAGTTAAGTTTTTGAAGTTCAATTTGCAAAGTGTATCGCACTTCGGCCCGCCACGTAAAAATGTCGGTGGATAACTGGCGTAAATGTCGTCAATTAGCCGGAGAAATAGCTAAAGCTGATGCTTTTTAAGCAAGGCGCGAAACTGGTGGTAGGTGAGCGCCAGCAAATCGGCGGCTCGTTTCTGGTTAAATTTCGCCTGCTGTAAGCTACGTTGCAGCAGCGCTTTTTCCTGTTGCAGTTGAAACTCCCGCAAGTTGAGCGGCAGGTCAGGCGTGGCGGATGCCGCTGGCAGGGCGGGCGCGGGCGGTTCGGCGGAATGGCGTTGAAAAGGATCGATAACAATTTCATCCAAAGGATGTTCACTGCTGCCGTGGCGATACACTGAACGTTCGACTACGTTTTTCAGCTCGCGGACATTACCCGGCCAGGCGTAATGCAACAACGTTTCTTTTGCCCGATCGGTAAAACCGGGAAATAAGGGCAAACGTAGCTCACGACACATCTGAATAGCAAAATGCTCGGCCATCAGCATGATATCGCTCTGGCGTTCGCGCAGCGGCGGCAGTTGTACAACATCAAAAGCCAGCCTGTCGAGCAGATCGGCACGAAATGTCCCTTCCTTCACCATGGCGGGTAAATCGGCATTAGTGGCGCATACTAATCGCACATTAACCTGTAACGGCTGGCTGCCGCCGACGCGCTCTAGCTCGCCATATTCAATCACCCGCAGCAGCTTTTCCTGTACCAGCATCGGCGCTGTCGCCAGTTCATCCAAAAATAGCGTGCCGCCATCGGCGCGTTCAAAGCGACCGGGATGGCGTTTTTGCGCCCCGGTAAAAGCCCCCGCTTCATGACCAAACAGTTCGGAGTCCAGCAGATTTTCGTTAAGCGCTGCGCAGTTAAGCGAGATAAGCGGCCCCTGCCAGCGTGAAGAGAGATAGTGCAGGCGATTGGCGATAAGTTCTTTACCCGTCCCGCGTTCGCCAATAATCAGCACTGGCTTATCCAGCGGCGCGAGCCGGGAGACTTGTTCCAGTACTTCAAGAAAACGGTTTGCCTCGCCGAGCAGGTTATCTTTAAATTCAGCCATGATGAAAATCGCCACTTGTTAGTGTTTTTCACCACTTTATCCTTTTTTGCTGGCGAGGTAAAACGAAACAATTTCTTTATTATCAGTGATATGAAAAGTTGGCACGCAAATTGTATTAATCATGTAGCAGGGCATCGCCCGTTATCAGAACATTATGTGAGGATTGAATTATGGGTATTTTTTCTCGTTTTGCCGACATCGTGAACGCCAATATCAATGCGTTGTTGGAAAAAGCGGAGGATCCGCAGAAGCTGGTGCGCCTGATGATTCAGGAGATGGAAGATACGCTGGTGGAGGTTCGCTCGAACTCCGCGCGTGCTTTAGCGGAAAAGAAACAGTTATCCCGTCGTATTGAACAGGCTACGGTTCAGCAGACCGAGTGGCAGGAAAAAGCGGAACTGGCTCTGCGCAAAGATAAAGACGATCTGGCGCGCGCCGCATTGATTGAAAAACAAAAGCTGACCGATTTAATTGCTACGCTTGAACAGGAAGTCACGCTGGTGGATGACACGCTGGCGCGCATGAAGAAAGAGATTGGCGAGCTGGAAAACAAACTCAGCGAAACACGCGCTCGCCAGCAGGCGCTGATGCTGCGTCATCAGGCGGCGAGTTCTTCCCGTGATGTCCGTCGTCAGCTTGACAGCGGCAAACTGGATGAAGCCATGGCGCGGTTTGAATCCTTTGAACGTCGTATCGATCAAATGGAAGCGGAAGCGGAAAGCCATCGTTTTGGTAAGCAGCAATCGCTGGACCAACAGTTTGCCAACCTGAAAGCCGATGATGAAATCAGCGAGCAGCTGGCGCAGTTGAAAGCCAAAATGAAGCAAGATAATCAATAATGACAATGGCGGCGCCGGTACGCGCCGTCGCTCATCAGCTTTAGGTGTAAGGAGAACGCATGAGCGCGCTATTTCTGGCCATCCCGTTAACCATTTTTGTGTTGTTTGTGTTACCGATTTGGCTGTGGCTGCATTACAGCAACCGCGCCGGTCGGGGAGAACTGTCGCAAAGCGAGCAGCAACGCTTACTGCAACTCACAGACGATGCGCAACGTATGCGCGAGCGCATTCAGGCGCTGGAAGACATTCTTGATGCAGAGCATCCGAACTGGAGAGAGCGCTAATGGGTGGAATCAATCTGAATAAAAAACTATGGCGTATGCCGCAAAAGGGCATGGTGCGTGGCGTTTGCGCCGGGATCGCCGACTACCTTGATGTACCGGTAAAACTGGTGCGTATTCTGGTCGTGCTGTCGATTTTCTTTGGGCTGGCGTTTTTTACCGTAGTGGCCTATATCGTTCTGTCTTTTGTACTGGACCCTATGCCGGATAATCTGGCCGCAGGGAAACCGCAGCCGACCAGCGGCGAACTGCTGGATACCGTAGACAGAGAGCTTGCCGCAGGCGAAAAGCGTTTGCGTGAAATGGAACGCTACGTCACGTCAGATACGTTCACACTGCGTAGTCGTTTCCGTCAACTGTAACTGATATATCGGGAAGGTGAAGATGAATACTCGCTGGCAACGCGTCGGGCAGAAGGTGAAGCCCGGCTTCAAAATAGCAGGTAAGCTGGTTCTGTTGACCGCGTTACGCTACGGGCCTGCCGGCGTGGCGGGATGGGCGGTAAAATCCGTCGCCCGTCGTCCGCTAAAAATGTTGCTGGCGTTTGCGCTGGAGCCAGTACTTCGTAAGGCGGCGAATAAAATTTCGCAGCGTTACAAATAGCGAGTCTGGTCATAATATTTCGTTAAGCTCTGGCGTATAGTGTGTGCGAAATACATTACGTGTCAGGACGGAAGTATGTTGAAAAAAGGAATATTTGCGTTAGCGTTATTCATAGCCATGCCGCTTTATGCCGCAGAATACTGGATAGATGTCCGCATTCCGGAACAATATCAGCGAGAGCATATTCAGGGCGCGATTAATATCCCATTGAAGGAGATTAAATCTCATATCGAAACGGTAGTTCCAGACAGGAACGATACGGTAAAGTTATATTGCAACTCCGGACGACAGTCGGGCATGGCAAAACAAATGTTGCTTGATATGGGGTATACGCACGCGATGAATATGGGCGGCATCAGTCGTCTTGATATGCCGAAAGTAAAAAAATAGATAATCTATTGCTCAATACTCATACTAACCGCGGCGCTTAATGCGCCGTTGTTGATCTCTCCGGGTAGTTGATAATAACGTTTTTGCACATATCTATAACGCAGGCTCGTTATTATTTTTTCTTCTCTTCAGGCTCAACAGGATGTCAATGAAGCGACTTAAAACTGAACTCAACGCGCTGGTCAATCGTGGGGTAGACAGGCATTTGCGTCTTGCCGTAACCGGGTTGAGCCGCAGCGGCAAAACGGCGTTTATCACGGCGATGGTTAACCAGTTGCTTAATGTCCACGCGGGCGCGCGCTTACCGTTGCTCAGCGCGGTACGTGAAGAACGCCTGCTTGGCGTAAAGCGTGTGCCTCAACGTGATTTTGGTATTCCCCGTTTTACCTACGACGAGGGGATACTTCAGCTTTATGGCAATCCTCCCGCCTGGCCCACACCGACGCGCGGCGTCAGTGAGATTCGGCTGGCGTTGCGCTATCGCTCAAACGACTCGCTGCTGCGCCATTTTAAAGATACCTCGACATTGTATCTGGAGATTGTGGACTATCCAGGGGAATGGTTACTCGATCTGCCCATGCTGGCTCAGGATTATTTAAGCTGGTCCCGTCAGATGAACGGCTTGTTGCAAGGGCAACGCGCTGAGTGGGCCGCAAAATGGCGGCAACTTTGCGACGGGCTCGATCCGCTGGCGCCCGCCGATGAAAACCGGCTGGCGGAGATTGCCGCCGCCTGGACGGATTATTTGCATCAGTGTAAATCGCAGGGATTGCACTTTATTCAGCCTGGACGGTTTGTTTTGCCGGGCGATATGGCGGGCGCGCCAGCGTTGCAGTTTTTCCCGTGGCCGGATGTGGACGCCTTCGGCGAGTCAAAACTGGCGCAGGCGGATAAACAGACCAACGCTGGAATGCTGCGCGAACGCTTTAACTACTATTGCGAAAAAGTGGTCAAAGGGTTCTATAAAAATCATTTTCTACGCTTTGATCGCCAGATTGTACTGGTCGACTGTCTGCAACCGCTTAATAGCGGGCCGCAGGCGTTTAATGATATGCGTCTCGCCTTAACGCAGTTGATGCAAAGTTTTCACTATGGCCAGCGGACTCTGTTTCGCCGCTTGTTTTCGCCGGTGATTGATAAATTGCTGTTCGCCGCGACGAAAGCCGACCATGTCACCCTCGACCAACATGCCAATATGGTGGCCTTGCTCCAGCAGCTTATTCAGGATGCCTGGCAAAATGCCGCGTTTGAAGGCATTAGTATGGATTGCCTGGGGCTGGCGTCGGTACAGGCGACCACCAGCGGCGTGATTGAGGTCAACGGTGAAAAAATCCCGGCTTTACGTGGAAACCGTTTGAGTGACGGCGCGCCGTTAACCGTGTACCCCGGCGAAGTGCCTTCGCGTTTGCCGGGACAAGCGTTTTGGGATAAGCAGGGCTTTCAGTTCGAAGCCTTTCGTCCTCAGGTGATGGATGTTGATAAACCATTACCACACATTCGTCTGGACGCTGCGCTGGAGTTTTTAATAGGAGATAAGCTGCGATGAGCGAACCGTTAAAACCGCGTATTGATTTTGCAGAACCGCTAAAGGAGGAGTCTACGTCGGCCTTCAAAGCGCAGCAAACTTTCAGCGAAGCGGAGTCGCGTACATTTGCGCCTGCGGCTATCGATGAGCGCCCGGAAGACGAAGGCGTGGCAGAAGCGGCGGTCGATGCCGCGCTGCGCCCCAAACGCAGCCTGTGGCGTAAAATGGTGATGGGAGGACTGGCGCTGTTTGGCGCGAGCGTGGTCGGGCAAGGCGTACAGTGGACAATGAATGCCTGGCAAACACAGGACTGGGTCGCTTTAGGCGGCTGTGCCGCAGGCGCGCTGATCGTTGGCGCTGGCGTGGGATCGGTGGTCACGGAGTGGCGGCGATTATGGCGCTTGCGCCAGCGGGCGCATGAACGCGATGAAGCGCGTGAACTGTTACATAGCCATAGCGTCGGGAAAGGTCGCGCATTTTGCGAAAAACTGGCGCAGCAGGCGGGGATTGATCAATCACATCCGGCATTACAACGTTGGTATGCCGCTATTCACGAAACGCAAAACGACAGGGAAATCGTCGGTTTGTATGCGAATCTGGTACAGCCGGTACTTGACGCGCAGGCGCGACGTGAGATTAGCCGTTTCGCCGCGGAATCGACTCTGATGATCGCCGTCAGCCCGTTAGCGTTGGTGGATATGGCGTTTATTGCCTGGCGTAATTTACGCCTGATTAACCGCATCGCAACGCTGTATGGCATTGAACTTGGTTATTACAGCCGCCTTCGTCTGTTCCGTCTGGTGTTGCTGAATATCGCGTTTGCGGGGGCCAGTGAGCTGGTGCGTGAAGTCGGTATGGACTGGATGTCTCAGGATCTGGCCGCACGCCTGTCTACGCGCGCGGCGCAGGGGATTGGAGCAGGCCTTCTTACCGCTCGACTGGGAATAAAAGCGATGGAGCTATGTCGGCCATTGCCGTGGATCGACAACGATAAACCACGTCTCGGTGATTTTCGTCGTCAGCTTATCGGTCAGCTAAAAGAGACCCTGCAAAAGAGTAAGTCGTCGCCTGAGAAATGACCTTCCACAGGGCGCTGATTGCCTGGCTTTACGCCGCAGCGCCCGTTTTTCCGCCATGCTGTCAATATTTGTTGACAGAATCCTTCCTGCCAGCCGAATAGTGGCTTATCATCTATTTAATGGTTCATTATTCAGGTGAAGGTTCCCATGCGTCTGGAAGTATTTTGTGAAGACCGACTTGGTCTGACCCGCGAATTACTTGATTTACTGGTGTTACGTAGCATTGATTTACGCGGAATCGAGATTGATCCCATTGGGCGAATTTATCTTAATTTTGCTGAGCTGGAATTCACCGACTTCAGCAGCCTGATGGCCGAAATCCGCCGTATTTCCGGCGTAACGGATGTCCGTACCGTTCCCTGGATGCCGTCCGAACGTGAACATCTGGCCCTGAGCGCGCTGCTTGAGGCGTTGCCGGAGCCGGTGCTCTCATTGGATATGAAGAGTAAAGTGGAGATGGCGAACCCGGCGAGTTGTCAGCTTTTTGCCCAGAACCAGGAGCGAATGCGGCACCATACCGCCGCACAATTAATCAACGGCTTCAATTTTCAGCGCTGGCTGGACGGTAATCCGCAAAGCTCCCATAACGAACATGTCGTGATCAACGGGCAAAACTTCCTGATGGAGATTACGCCGGTACATTTACAAAACGAAAATGACGAATACGTGTTGACCGGGGCGGTCGTGATGTTGCGTTCCACGATTCGTATGGGGCAGCAGCTACAGAATTTGTCCACGCAGGATCTGAGCGCGTTTAGTCAGATTATTGCCGTGAGCGCAAAGATGAAGCACGTCGTTGAGCAGGCGCGCAAACTGGCGATGCTCAGCGCGCCGCTGCTGATTACCGGCGATACGGGAACAGGCAAAGATCTTTTCGCCTATGCCTGTCACCAGGCAAGCCCTCGTTCAGCGAAACCGTATCTGGCGCTCAACTGCGCTTCAATCCCGGAAGATGCGGTAGAAAGCGAACTATTTGGCCATGCGCCGGAAGGTAAAAAAGGCTTTTTTGAACAGGCGAATGGCGGTTCGGTGCTGCTGGATGAAATTGGCGAAATGTCGCCGCGTATGCAGGCGAAGCTGCTGCGTTTTCTCAACGATGGTACGTTCCGTCGCGTCGGCGAAGATCACGAAATTCATGTTGATGTCCGCGTTATCTGCGCCACGCAGAAAAATCTGGTGGAGCTGGTGCAAAAAGGACTGTTCCGCGAAGATCTCTATTATCGACTTAACGTTCTGACGCTTAATTTGCCGCCGTTGCGCGATTGTCCGCAGGATATTATGCCGTTGACCGAACTGTTCGTGGCGCGTTTTGCCGACGAACAGGGCGTTCCACGACCGAAACTGTCTGCCGATCTGAGTACGGTCCTCACTCGTTACGGCTGGCCGGGTAACGTTCGCCAGCTTAAAAATGCGATTTATCGGGCGCTGACGCAACTGGAAGGGTATGAGCTGCGTCCGCAGGATATCCTGCTGCCTGACTACGATGCCGCGACGGTGGCAGTCGGCGAGGATGCGATGGAAGGCTCGCTGGATGACATTACCAGTCGTTTTGAACGTTCTGTCCTTACTCAGCTTTATCGTAGCTATCCGAGTACGCGTAAACTGGCGAAACGGTTGGGGGTATCACACACCGCGATTGCCAATAAGCTGCGTGAATATGGTCTGAGCCAGAAGAAGGGTGAAGAGTAGAAAAAAGAAGGCCTCCGGATAGAGGCCTTCTTGTGACAAAAGAGCACCGCCTGTAGCACTGACAAACGTAGCGCTTATGCCTTCAGGACATTAAGCGCGGCGTCGTAATCCGGCTCGTGGGTGATTTCATCCACCAACTGGCTGAAAATAACGTTGTCGTTTTCGTCAAGCACGATGACTGCGCGCGCCGCCAAACCTTTCAGCGGGCCGTCAACGATTTCGACGCCGTAGTTTTTCAGAAACTCGTTATTACGCAGAGTGGAAAGCGTAATAACATTGCTCAGGCCTTCCGCGCCGCAAAAACGCGACTGTGCAAAAGGCAGGTCAGCAGAAACGCACAATACGACGGTATTCTCCACTTCTGTGGCCAGTTGATTAAACTTACGAACTGATGCGGCGCATACGCCAGTATCAATGCTTGGGAAAATATTCAGCACCTTGCGTTTGCCTGCATATTGGCTGAGGGAAACGTCAGACAAATCTTTTGCGACAAGAGTAAAAGCCTGTGCTTTGCTACCAGCCTGCGGAATAACGTTGGCAACGGTGACCGGGTTACCCTGGAAATGTACAGTCTGTGACATAATTATGTTCCTATTTACTTATAGTTAACGTCGAAATCCAGTTTAAGTCATTATTCATTAACACGGCAAATACTATTTGTAGCAAGCCGCGTCCGGCGCTATCAGAGGGGAAGAGATGAGATCTGTTAAGGTATATGAGGAAACCTGGCCGTTGCATACGCCTTTCGTTATTGCGCGTGGTAGCCGAAGCGAAGCGCATGTTGTCGTTGTCGAACTGGAAGAAGAGGACGTAAAAGGCATCGGGGAATGTACGCCATATCCACGTTATGGTGAAAGTGATGCCTCGGTCATGGCGCAAATCATGAGTATTGTGCCTCAGTTGGAAAACGGGCTGACTCGCGAAGCATTGCAGAAACTGTTGCCGGCAGGCGCGGCGCGCAATGCGGTGGATAGCGCCTTATGGGATTTGCAGGCCCGCCAGCGGCAGCAAAGCCTTGCCGGGCTGCTCGGCGTGACGCTGGCGCCGGTTTTTACTACCGCGCAAACGGTAGTGATAGGTACGCCGGAACAGATGGCAGCCAGTGCGGCGGCACTATGGGAAAAAAGGGCGACGTTGCTGAAAATTAAACTCGATGCTCGTCTGATTAGCGAACGTATGGTGGCGATCCGCTCGGCGGTGCCGGAGGCGACGCTCATTGTGGACGCCAATGAATCGTGGCGTCCGGAGGGGCTGGCGGCGCGTTGCCAGTTACTGGCGGATCTGAATGTCGCGATGCTGGAGCAACCGCTGCCCGCGCAGGATGACGCCGCCCTGGAAAATTTTATTCATCCGTTGCCCATCTGTGCAGATGAGAGCTGCCATACTCGCAGTAGTCTGAAAGCCCTGACGGGGCGCTACGATATGATCAACATTAAGCTGGATAAAACCGGCGGTCTGACTGAGGCGCTGGCGCTGGCAACGG
Organism: Salmonella sp. NW884; assembly: GCF_051700745.1. NCBI lineage: Bacteria > Pseudomonadati > Pseudomonadota > Gammaproteobacteria > Enterobacterales > Enterobacteriaceae > Salmonella > Salmonella sp. NW884. The sequence goes on from NZ_JAMMDE010000001.1 coordinate 80,545, forward strand.
AGGCGCGGGAGCAAGGATTCGGCCTGATGCTGGGCTGTATGCTCTGTACATCAAGAGCGATTAGCGCCGCGCTGCCGCTTATGCCGCAGGTGAGCTTCGCCGATCTTGATGGCCCAACATGGCTGGCGGTTGATGTTGAGCCCGCGCTACGCTTTACGACGGGTCAACTCCATCTTTAGGATGCCAGCGGAGCAGATTCGACATCGCCAGCAAGTATTTTTCGCTGGCTTCATCGGCGGAAACAGGGGGAAACTCGGCGGTAATGCAGTGCAGGTTGAGGTCGGCGCACCAGCTGCCAAACGAACCGGGCGTTTCGTAACCTACGCTGGTCACCAGCGGCAACGCAAACGCATCGGCCAGCCACTCGCCTAGCTCGCTGCGACGTGGATCTTCAATGCAGGCTAGCGGATCGTGAAAAGAGACGACCCAGGCGGGTTGGAGTCGATGAATTAACTGGCAAAGCGCCTGGGTTTCCGGTTCTGAGCCGGGATGGTCGCCGGTTAGCAGCACGACATCACGCTCTTGCGCGCGGCTATTCCAGCGATAAACTGTCTCACCCGCTTTCCAGTTGGCGGCGGGAAAGTTACGGTTTAGATCAATGCCATTCGCATTTGCCCTTAACCCCAGTTGACAGCCATCAGGATTAACGGCAAGTACGACATGATGACGGCGAAGGGTTGGATTTAAGGTGCGTAACGCACAGGAGAGCGTCACCACGGATGAGGTTTCATCCCCGTGGGTGCCAGCCAGTATCAGACCGCTTTCGCGATTGGCGGCAGGCGCCGGAAACCAGATTAGCGGCGCGCCTAGTAGCGAACGTCCATAATGTTCAGTGCCTGGCGGAAATGCGCCGCGCTCGGCACGGGGGCGGGTGACAGTCATACGCGTTTCCCGAAGCTGAGACCAGTAGGGTAATCATCGTAGTGTTGTGTAAAACCCGCCGATTATCAAATGGTTTCTATTTACCCTCTTGTATGGCGCGATATCAACTTTCTGGCGGAAGATAATTGCATTTCTTTCTGCTGAAACAAATAATTACGTTGTCATTTAACTCATCTTTGAGGAACTTCTATGAGGCATTCTGTTTCAGTAACCTGTTGTGCGCTGTTGGTTAGCAGCTTTTCCCTGGCATATGCTGCGGATGTTCCCGGCGGAACGGTACTGGCAGAGAAACAAGAACTGGTGCGTCATATCAAAGATGAGCCCGCTTCGTTAGATCCAGCGAAAGCCGTTGGGCTGCCTGAAATTCAGGTGATCCGCGATCTGTTTGAAGGGCTGGTTAACCAGAACGAAAAGGGTGAAATTATCCCTGGCGTCGCCAGCCAGTGGAAGAGCAATGATAATCGTATCTGGACGTTTACGTTGCGGGATGATGCGCAATGGGCCGATGGAACGCCGGTGACCGCCCAGGATTTTGTCTATAGCTGGCAACGCCTCGTTGATCCCAAAACGCTTTCCCCCTTCGCCTGGTTTGCCGCTCTGGCTGGCATCACTAATGCGCAAGCCATTATCGACGGTAAAGTCACGCCGGATCAGCTTGGCGTCAGTGCCGTGGACGCGCACACTTTGCGTGTTCAGCTTGACAAGCCGTTGCCCTGGTTTGCCAGTCTGACCGCCAGTTTTGCCTTTTATCCGGTCCAAAAAGCGAATGTTGAAAGCGGCAAAGACTGGATGAAGCCGGGAAAACTGATTGGCAATGGCGCGTATGTGCTTAAAGAGCGCGTGGTAAATGAAAAACTGGTGGTCGTGCCTAATACGCATTACTGGGATAACGCGAAAACGGTACTGCAAAAAGTGACATTTTTACCCATTAACCAGGAGTCGGCTGCGACGAAACGTTATCTTGCCGGTGATATTGATATCACCGAATCTTTCCCTAAAAATATGTACCAGAAATTATTGAAGGATATTCCAGGGCAAGTTTATACGCCGCCGCAATTAGGGACTTATTATTATGCGTTTAATACGCAGAAAGGGCCGACGGCGGATTCCCGCGTTCGTCTGGCGCTAAGTATGACCATTGATCGCCGTTTGATGGCGGAAAAAGTCTTAGGTACCGGTGAAAAACCGGCCTGGCATTTTACACCGGATGTCACGGCAGGATTTAAGCCCGATCCTTCACCGTTTGAACAAATGAGCCAGGAAGAACTTAACGCCCAGGCGAAAACATTGCTGCGTGCAGCAGGCTACGGATCGCAGAAGCCGCTTAAATTAACTCTGCTTTACAATACCTCAGAAAACCATCAGAAAATCGCGATTGCGGTGGCGTCAATGTGGAAGAAAAATCTGGGGGTGGATGTGAAATTGCAAAACCAGGAGTGGAAAACGTATATCGACAGCCGGAATACCGGTAATTTTGATGTTATTCGTGCCTCCTGGGTGGGTGATTACAACGAACCGTCGACTTTCTTATCCTTATTAACGTCCACGCATACGGGGAATATTTCACGCTTTACTAATCCGACTTATGACAAAATCCTGACGCAAGCGACGATGGAAAATACCGCCGAAGCGCGTAACGCGGATTACAATGCAGCGGAGAAAATTTTAACGGAACAAGCGCCTATAGCGCCTATTTATCAGTATACCAATGGCCGGTTAATTAAACCGTGGGTAAAGGGATACCCCATTACTAACCCGGAAGATGTGGCCTATAGTCGCACAATGTATATCGTGAAGCACTGATGCGTACTGGTTTCTTGTTAACGCAAGGTAGCCATGCCCGCCGCCTGATGCCGCCGTTCTCATTGCTGTGTTTTCAGCCAGGCGGCAATATCCTGTGTCGGCAGATGATGTTGTGCATTCCAGGTGTCACTCATCGGCCACCACATACCGTCACCACGCGCGAAGGCGACGCGATAGCGCAGCATTGGATCATGCGGATGTAAACGGAGCTGCTCCTGTAAGTCAGGTAGCGTCAATACGCCTCGGGTAAAGGTTTGCTGCGTCACGCGTTCGACCGTTTCCGCCAGTTTTGCATAAGAGGTCGTTTCCCCCGCAACAAAGACGACTTCGTTAGTGATACGCGGCTGATGCAGATAAATTTCAGTGGTCAGGCGACCAATATCCGCAGGCGACGTGACGGTGACCTGCCTTTCCCATCCGCCGAGGGCATTGATGGTTTTTTGGGCTAAGTTGACCACATCAAAGGCCGGTTCGAAGAGAAAAGAGGTAAATAAACCGGTTGAAACAATCACCCACTCTGTGACGTTTTGCTCGCGCAAAAGCGTCCTGACGTCATACTGTTCGTCCCACACCGGCTGGCCGCTGCCTTTGCCGACCACATCGTAATTCACGCCAAACTGCCAGGGGAAATAGCGCTTAACGCCCGCCTCCAGTACCGCGCGGGTGATTTTTATCTGGGTACCCGCACCGGCGACAAACCCCATACAATTGATGATCGTATCAAAACCGTGGAATTGATCTTTTAACGCTGCAACCGAACTGCCTGCGATGTCGACCGGGATAAACCGCGCACCGGCATCCGCCAGTTGTTGATGAATGCTGGAACGTCGTTTGCTCTGTTTATCCCTGGATCGCCCTGACACAATAACGCAAACGGAACCATTACGCTGTGTGACCGCCGGAACCAACGACGCCAGCACTGACGCCCCCAGTTGTCCCGCGCCCAGCACCAATACTTTTTCACCTACCTGATTATTGGATTGTTTCATTTGCGCCTCTCTGTGTTGATTCACCTGTAGATAGAGATTACGGCAGGGTTCTGCGTTCGATAAGACGCCGAAGACGGGTTAGACTGTTCTGATAAATGGGATAATTGGCGGGGGGAAAATGGACAAGCTGGAAGCGATGCAGGTCTATGTTTGCGTGGTGGATACCCATAGTTTTATCAGAGCCGCCGAAGTGCTGGGCGTGCCGCGCTCAACGGTATCGCGGGTGGTTAAAGAACTGGAATCCTGGCTTAAGATTCAACTTTTGCAACGTACAACCCGCAAACTTAGCGTGACCGCAGAGGGGCGGCGTTACTACGAAGAGTGCAAAAGAGTACTGGCAGATATCGCGGCCATGGAGTCGTCATTTCCCGGCCGGGCGGCACAACCCAAAGGGCGTTTTAAAGTGGGGATGCCGCAATCTCTCGCCCGGCATTGCATTATTCCCATGCTCCCGGCCTTTTTGCGCCAGTATCCGGAGCTGGAGCTGATACTTTGTTCCAGCGATAGCGTGGAGGATATTATCCTGCAAGGGTATGACTGCGTGATTCGGGCCGGCAGGATCGATGATTCCACCACGCTGGTTGCCCGTCCGCTCGCCAGTTTTAACTGGGTGATAGCAGCATCGCCCACTTACATTGAGCGTTACGGTAGCCCTGAAAATTTAGATGATCTGCAAAAACACCATGCGGTCGGCTACCTGAACCACCGCACCGGGCGTACCACTGACTGGTTTTTTACGCGTGAGGGGAAGGATTACGCGATGCGGGTGCAGGAGACGCTGGTTGTCGATGATACGGACGCTTATATTCAGGCCGGAATACAGGGGCTGGGGTTAATTCGCGTCGCCAGCTATCTGGTTGCGCCGTATCTGCACAGTGGGGCGCTGGTGACCTGCATGGACAACCATTCTTACGATTTGCCGCTTGCGCTGGTCTATCCGCAAAACAGGTTTCTGCCGCCTGCGGTACGCGCTTTTTATGACTGGTGCAAAACGGCGCTGAGCCAGCCGGAGCCTCTTTGCTAAAAAATATTATTCCGGATATCGCATTGCCTGTTCAGAAAACTTTTTCACAAACGGTCAAAATGACGGTACTGGTTTTGACACATAAGAAAAGTCATTATCAAACAGGGTGCTACACGGCGAGGATATAGCAAGCACTGAACGTTTGGATGCAATAAAAAATCTGTACAACTGTTATTAATGAACTTTTTGTATAAATATAATCGGATTTAACAATACTCATTGTACCTGTATTTTGCTCTTATCATGGCGTCTTTACGACGAAAGGGTGCTTTAGCGTGGAATATTCAATATTAAGTAACAACCTTAAAATGCCTATGGTGGGTTTTGGCGTTTTTAAGGTAACCGACAAAGAAGAATGTCAGCAGTCAGTGTTAAGCGCTATTCGCAGCGGTTATCGTCTTATCGATACCGCTGCGGTATACGGCAATGAAGATGCCGTTGGTGACGCTGTTCGTGAAGCCATCGCGACAGGTCTGTGTACCCGTGAGGAGTTATTTATTACTTCTAAACTGTGGGTGCAAGATATGGCTAACTACGATCTGGCCAAAGCAGGTATTGAAGCGTCGCTGAAAAAATCCGGGTTAGATTATTTTGATCTCTATTTATTGCATCAGGCAATGGGCGATTATTTTAGCGCGTGGCGCGCACTGGAAGACGCTTATGAAGCCGGTAAACTAAAAGCCATTGGCGTGTCCAACTTCTATGCGCATGTGTTAGCCAACTTCTGTGAAACCGTCAGAATTACGCCAATGGTAAACCAGGTCGAATTGCATCCATACTTTGCACAACCCGCCGCGCTGGAAACCATGAAGCATTATAACGTTCAGCCTGAAGCGTGGGCGCCGTTAGGCGGCGGGAGACATAAACCGTATGAAAATGAAATGCTTCAAAGGATTGCCGATGCCCATCAAAAAACCATCGCGCAGGTTGTCCTGCGTTGGAACGTGCAGCGTGGTGTCACGGTTATTCCTAAATCCACTCGACAGGAACGTATTGAAGAGAACTTTGCCATCTGGGATTTCTCACTAACGGATAACGAAATGGCTCAAATCAACACACTTGATTTAGGCTATGTTGGCGAAGCGGTGAAGCATTTTAATCCTGAATTTGTTCGCGGTTGTCTTGGCGTTAAAATCCACGATTGATCGCGGCGCTTGCGGATGTTTTCTCACATGAACAGCTTCTAACACGGTTGCCGGAGCGTAGACGGCAACCGTATGATATTCGCCTGGCCGTCAGGCGCCGAAGGCACCATCGATGGTGTGCATCGCGCCGGTGACGAAAGAGGCTTCCGGGCCGGCAAGCCATGCCACCATTCCAGCCACTTCTTCAGGTCTTCCGTGTCGTTTGATCGCCATGAAACTGTGCATCAGCTCTTTCATGGGGCCATCTTCCGGATTGATGTCGGTATCAATCGGGCCCGGCTGCACCACATTTATCGTAATCCCGCGGGGGCCAAAATCACGGGCCAGGCCGCGCGCCAGCCCTTGCAGGGCTGATTTACTGGCGGCGTACGCGGCCATTCCCGGTACGGGCATCCGATCGCCATTCACGGAACCGATAATAATGATGCGTCCACCTTCCGGCATGTTGCGGGCTGCTTCGACTGACGCATGGTAAGGCGCATGGATATTAATGCGGAACAAACGATCTATCGCATCGCTATCTTGTTCCAGCGCATCGCCGAAGAGAGCGACGCCCGCATTGACGACCAGAATATCCAGCGGTCCGTACTCACGCACGAGGCTGATGACGGCATCCCGATCGGCGCTATCCGTCTGGATGGCGGTGCTTCCGGTTTCCGCTGCCAGTTTTTCGGCGGCTTCACGCGATCCGGCGTAGCTGAAAACGACCGATGCGCCGTCAGCGCTAAAGCGTCGTACAATAGCCGCGCCGATACCACGACTTCCCCCTAAAACCAGTACAGATTTGTTGCGAAATAGCGTCATCAGGATGTCCTTTATGATATTGTAGTAACCACTACAATATGCGTAATGAAATCATGCCGTCAAGGAGTTATGTAGTAATGACTACAAAACATAGCCGAACGCCGGGTCGCCCTCGCCAGTTCGATCCGGAACAAGCCATTGAAACCGCTCAACACTTATTTCATTCACACGGCTACGACGCGGTGAGCGTAGCGGATCTGACAAAAGCGTTCGGGATCAATCCTCCCAGTTTCTATGCGGCGTTTGGCAGCAAGCTGGGGCTGTATACTCGCGTATTAAAACGTTACAGGATGACCGACGCGATTCCGCTCGGGGCGCTTCTGCGTCACGATCGCCCGACCGCGAAGTGTCTTATCGATGTGCTGATGGAAGCGGCAAGACGTTACGCTGCCGATCCTGATGCCACCGGATGTCTGGTTCTGGAGGGCGCTCATTGTAACGATAAACCGGCACGAGAGGCCGCCTGCGAGTTTTACATCGCTGCTGAAAACCTGATTCGCACTTATGTCGCCATGCGGTATCCGCAAGAGGCTGACCGGATGACGGACTTTATGGGGACGCTAATGGCGGGGCTTTCCGCCAAGGCGCGAGCGGGGTATGGCCTGGAGCGTCTTCAGGAGAGCGTACTTCTGGCTGGAGATGTGCTGGAGCGATTACTGCCGGATTAACGCAGCGCATCAAAAAACCTGAGCCAATCAGATACGGGCAAACAGGGAGCAATAGCCCTAATCATCCATCTTGCCGTTGCGGTATTCGGTAAAGTACATCAAAAATAGAGGTGCCAGGGAAACGAGAAATGCAAAAATGTAGTCTTATTACGGTACTTAGCTTATCAGTGTTGATGCTAGCCGGATGTACAACGACCTATACCATGACGACCCGGACGGGAGAGATTATTGAAACGCAGGGTAAGCCGGAGGTTGACACCGCAACCGGAATGACGAAATACGCTGATGTTTATGGTTATCATCGCGTTATTAAAACCAGTGAAATAGTGCAGACGACAGAAGGCGCATCGAAGCTGGGCTGGTAATGCGCTAAAGCAGTTGGGAGGCCGTGTCCAGTATGGGTACCGGACTGTTTCTGGGCCTGAATTGAATAGAGCACCTGAATAGCCGAATACCGGGTCTCGGCTTGATTTGTGTTGTCAGTTATTTGGTTTTTCCCTGTATAGTGAAGATAAACAGTACTCATGGCTAACGGTCTGTTTTGGATTGCTAACTATCCCGGATTCTGCGCGTTTTATTTAGTCACAACCATGGTTAAGAATATTTTGGGTCAGACTTACACGCCGGGTATTAAGATAATCCGTCGCATAGAGAGCTTGATCGGCATCATTCGGTTCAAGAAGAAACGGCGTGACTTTAGGTATGAGATCAGCAAACAGGTTATATTGATCCACAGAGGCAAAATGCCGGGTAGCGCTGGCCCAGGGCATTCGCATCAGCTCTGCGTAAGAGGGGGATAGTTGAACAGGCAAATCAAATTCTTTCAGATTAGCAAGCATCTCCTTATTCATATAAAATGTGACCCTGCTTCGCGAAAAGGTGTTAAGCACTGCCTTCAGTCGTTTAACTTTTGCTTCTTTACTCATGCTATTATCAAAAAAACGTGGTGAAAGCATAATAGCAATCGATGCATTTGATGAAATAACATTATGTAGTGGTTTCAGGGCTACAACAATCTGATCGTTTGTGAAAATACGCTGCGTACCAGAAGAGGTAGTATAGTTTCCACCCAGCCAGATCACATAATCTGTTGTTTTGAGGGGAAGCGCTTTTTCCGGTATATTACCCCTGTCAGGTGCCACTGTTTCAATTGCTAGTGAGTCTTGTCCCCAGACATTATTTACTTTAGAACTCAAAAAATTATATTCTGAAATGTTCCTTAGTTTTAGCAGAGTTATCTGCGAGCGGGTAAAAAATAGATTGAATCTCACTTTTTTCTGCAATTGCCAAAGTAATCTGAGCGTGTTCTGATCGATCAGATGACTATACAGACCAACCGTTTTTCCGGAAAGTATTGCTGAGGCATTGTTCGCAAGAAGCATCTCTTTTATAGCTCCTTGCCCAATAATCAGTACGCAACGGTATTTTTCTGGTCTGATTTTATCTATGGGGATATCGGTAAGATTGACCAGGTCAGGAGTGCCATGCCGCCAATTATCATGAATGACTGTGGCTCCGGAGGCGTCTCCTCCGGCTCCCCTGGTGATAATAAGAGGAGGGTAGGTACTGGCATGTGCGATATACGAAAAACAAGCTACCATTGCTAGCGCTGTGTTTCTGATGGTTGTATACATATCGTCTGCCCTGATTTCGAAAATATGAATAATGTCTCCTCTTATAATGTACATCAAAAAGAGAGCATTTTAATTAAACGTTATCTCAACGAGATAAAAGGTTAGCACAGTAAAGTATAGAGAGAATGTAATCATACCAACATTGTAAATGTGGGAGCATGAAGGCCCCGCAAGCCGCCCGGCCAGCATACTCCCATTAATAGTTAAAGTATGGACTTTGCTTTTACCGTAAACTGTAGCCAATATTACCTGATCACTACACCGTACAGTACTGTCAGAAATCTGTCCCCGGTGTCGCGTGCACGCAATTTATTTTTTTCAATTCTTTCAAAACGTTAACTATATTAATAGTCACTTACTTTACCAGAATCAATACTGAGAGTTTTATTACCGTTCTGAAAAGAGAAGGCTTTTCAGATGAAATACGTGGATGGTACGAAGTCATTACAGTACAGGGATATAATAATAAAGATCGACAATGGATTCATTATTCTGTTGCTTTTGGACGGATGCCAAATGGAAGTATTCAATATCTTCTCCTTCTCTCCTGATAAGATTCAGTTTTGGCAATATACACATATATATTGTATTGGAAAATTGTTGATATTGTTCCTTATGACCAACGAAATGGAATTTTGCATATTTACCACATTTTATTACCCTCGACATGGGTATTTTGCCTCCATCGACGGAATTATGTTCCATACCAAAAAAACTGCTTACGGCGATGACCTGGTCTTTGGTATTATCCGGCTTAAAAGACGAGAGACAATAAACATTTTCGCCCCACGTTCTGAGCGTCTCATGAATGATTTTCCATTTTATAGGTGACGCTTTTTTAGGAAGGTCATTTGTTGCGATCTGATGAGATGTTTGAAATCCGAAAATTTCTTTTGACGTAAGCTGACAAATTTCGAACTGATAATGCTCATCACAGTCAAGCCAGTAGGGAGGCCGTAGGTTTCTGAGATCCCAGAAATCAGCCTTGCGATAGTTATTGGGATTGACGCCAAATGTTTTTTTGAACTCTCGACTATAGGACTGCACTGAATCAAACCCCATTCTGAACGCGATATCTGTGACCGACTGAGAGGTCAGCTTTAGCAGAGTGGCGCTTCTGCTCAACTTGCGTTGTCTGATATATTTTCCTATAGAGACGCCACACTTTTCTTTAAAAAAATCCTGCAAACTCCTTCGCGAATAACCTGTTATAACAACCAGCTTTTCAATATCAATCCTCTCTTCAAGATTTTTTTCTATTTGCTCTAATACTGAGATTATTATGGCTTTTTTCATCATCATTCCTCTTTATTGAAGCCGAAAATATAAACATTTAAGGTGTTTGACATACTCTGTTATTAAACTGGTGGGTGGTTGTTAGCTTTTCTGGCAAAACAAGAAAGATTTAAATTGCTTGACGTTTCTGAATAAACTTTACACTTGGAGATCGGCTTTTGCCAGTAAAGCTAAGTAATTAGCATGGCGAAGGGCATAATTTCACAGGCGGTTAAAATGATTGAATAACCCTGAGTTTTTAGCCCGTGAGATTATAAATCTCGTAATTATTTCTAATGATTTAATAAAAGGAAATTGTTTTGTACTTCAAAAGATCTTTATTAGCGTTAGCGATTTGTGCATCCGTGGTCTCAGTAGAGGCGGTGGCGAATACCAGAGCCAATGATATGGCTTCTTCTGCTACGCCTGCTTCTGTTGGTCACCGTCCTGTGGCAACGACTAATGCAAAAAAGATAGAAGTGTCTGGGGAACTGACGACCGGTTCAACCCTCCAGATAGCGGATGTTTTTATTAGGGATGAGGATGGGGATCCCTTATCGCTGGATAAAATGAATAATGCCGACGATATTAAATGGTATCTGGTGGATAATGAGGCCGCCGATCCTTCTGGAACCCCGGCGGCAACCGGGACGGCTTTTACCATTCCTGCTGATGCAGGCGGTAAAAAAATTAAAATCGTTTACCGAATTAAGACGGCAGCGGGGACGCCGGATAGTGCATTCTTGCCTGCCACTGTCTTATTAACTTCTGCATCTTCTGGGGTGGGCGGCGACGCCGCCGCAGACGGTACGATTTCTAATAAGCTACGTTCTGTCACTATCAATGTGGTGAATGAAAGTGGTAAACCGACTGATGAACTCAACGGTACCAATGACGCCAACACTCCAGTGGTAGGCGGCACCCTTGAAGCGGTACTGGAATGTGCCGCCACAGCGGCGGCTGAGTGTGAGGTCAGTAATTATAACTTTACCTGGCAGATGGCGGATGCCGGGACACCAGATAAGTTCACCGATCTGAATAATACCAACGCTGAAAAACATAAATATATTATTAAAGGAACCGAGCAGAATAAACTGTTCCGTGTCCACGTTACGCCTAAAACGACGAAAGCCACGCCGGAGAATAAACGCGCTATCCGTCGCTGATTTTTATCGCTAAATAAACATCTTATTTAAATACTCCCCCTGCCAGGCAGGTGGGTATAGCAGGAGGCAATAAAGTGGTTTTTTCTAAAAAACCTATTACTAAATATATAACCTGGGCCATTGTTAGCAGTCAGCTTTCACTCCCGGTTATCGCTGATAGCGATAATGAAATTCAGTCGTGGATTGCGGGGACGGCATCGTCTATTTCTCCGCACCTGCAGGAGGGGACGCTGGAGGATTATGCCAAAGGAAAAATAAAGGCATTACCAGGGCAAGCCGCTAATCATCTGGTGAACGAGGGGATGAAGAGCGCTTTTCCGGAGATTATTTTCCGTGGTGGCGTCAATCTTGAAGATGGCGCGAAATATCGCTCATCAGAGTTCGATATGTTTATTCCCGTCCAGGAAACAACATCGTCTTTACTCTTTGGTCAGCTTGGCTTTCGCGACCACGACAACAGCAGTTTCGATGGCCGCACCTATGTTAACGTTGGTATGGGTTACCGCCAGGAGGTCAATGGATGGCTGTTCGGCGTCAATACGTTTCTGGATGCCGACATCCGTTATTCCCACTTACGTGGCGGCATTGGCGGGGAAGTCTATAAAGACAGTCTGGCCTTTTCCGGCAACTATTACTTCCCTCTCACCGGCTGGAAAACGTCAGCAGCGCATGAGTTACATGATGAGCGTCCGGCATATGGCTTTGATCTGCGAACAAAAGGCACGCTTCCCGATTTTCCCTGGTTCAGTGGCGAGCTGACATATGAACAGTATTACGGGGATAAAGTTGATCTATTGGGTAACGGTACGTTAAGCCGGAATCCCCGCGCCGCAGGTGCGGCTCTGGTCTGGAATCCTGTCCCCTTGCTTGAGGTCAGAGCAGGATATCGGGACGCCGGTAATGGCGGATCGCAGGCAGAGGGCGGTCTGAGAGTCAACTATTCCTTCGGTACGCCGTTACATGAACAGCTTGATTACCGCAACGTTGGAGCGCCGTCGAATACGACTAATCGGCGTGCCTTTGTCGATCGTAATTACGATATCGTCATGGCGTATCGGGAGCAGGCCAGTAAAATCCGCATTACGGCAATGCCGGTGTCAGGCCTGTCCGGGACGCTGGTGACATTAATGGCGACGGTAGATAGCCGTTACCCGATTGAGAAGGTTGAGTGGTCGGGTGATGCGGAGCTTCTCGCCGGACTCCAGCTTCAGGGAAGTCTGGGCAGCGGCCTTATCCTTCCACAACTTCCGCTGACGGCGACCGACGGTCAGGAGTATAGCCTTTATTTAACGGTGACTGACAGCCGGGGTACTCGTGTGACCTCCGAGCGTATCCCGGTAAGGGTGACACAGGATGAGACCAGTTTCCGTTCATGGATAAATGTTATCAATGACGATGTTCAGGTTGAGGACGGCAACTTTGTTATCAGTACGCCGCTTCCTGCCGGAGAAGAGGGGAAGGTTATTGAGTGGCACTACGTGCGCGAGCGTTCTGAAGAGGAGTGGGCGTCGCTCAAACCACGTCATATTAAGTATCAATCAGATATGCCGGGTCTGGCATTTAAAGCGCTCGGTGGTACAGAGCGTGACGGCCATTGGGTTGAACGGGTTCTGGTGACCCATATCGGCGATGATGCCCGCTCGCTCAAATTACATATTGAAGCAAGCGGACCAGACGATAAACATCCGGTGAAGGGGACCGTACTACTACAAGCGCAGTCAGACAGTATTGCGCAGAAGGTCACTTCTGTGGAGGTGCTTTTTACGCCGGGTACTGAAGAAGCCAACGGAAGCGTTACTGCGCCAGTCGTCGGAACAGAAATGCGAGCCAGAACGCTTTGTGTAAATAACACGGACTGTACTGATGCGTTTAATTATCAGTGGGATATCTCGGATGAAATGAAATCCTGGCAATCCGTACCGGGGGCGACAAAGGCCACCTGGCTTATCCCTTATAGCCTTAACGGGGAATCGCTACAGAATAAATATATCCGCGTCAGAATTATTTCTGATAAAGAAAATGCCAAGAGTTCTACCGCAGCATCTGATGCGAATTAATGTTTTAAAAAGGATCAACAGTGCGTATGTCGAAACATAATCTTATTATCTATAGCCTGCTTCTGGCGGCTGCGCCGATAAGCGTCTTGGCGGATTCGTCGACAACGTCCGCGGCAACCGTCGGGATGTTTTCTCCTCCTACGGCGCCGAGCGTTGGGCACAGGCCTGGAACACCTCGTGATACCTACGAATTGCAGTTTAATGGACTTGGCTTTTCTATTGAAAAGTATACACCTTTTCCGGGAATGACTATTGCGAGGAATGCCAGAAATGTAGGCATCAGAGATCCGGATAATAACTATCAGTCTGCGGAAACGTTTACTACAGTATGTACGTATTATCAGATCAATAAAGATAACTCTCAGCATATACTTAAACGTGAAAAGCCATGTGAGCATAAATTTAATATCCAAAAGGAACATCGGGGTTCAAAGATTAAACTAGAAATTTATAATGAAACGGATATGGCTTCAGCGTCAGGGTACACGCCTGTGCCATCGGTATCTGAGTTCCAGTATATTGAAACAGAAACTATATCTAATACGCCAAGCCCAGATTTAACAGTTATGAGTATAGATAAGTCTGTATTATCGCCGGGTGAAAGTGCCACCATCACAACTATTGTTAAGGATATCGACGGGAATCCTGTAAATGAAGTTCACATTAATAAGACTGTAGCGCGTGAAAATTTAAAAGGCTTATGGGATTATGGCCCTCTTAAGAAAGAAAATGTTCCAGGTAAATATACACAAGTTATAACCTATCGTGGGCATAGTAATGAACGTATTGACATATCTTTTAAATATGCAATGAGTTTCACGAAAGAAATTTCCATCAGAGGAAGACTATAAAACTATATTAATTATTATGACTAATATAATTCTTTTTATCACCATCATCTTATTATGGATATTCACTTGGTTTTTTAGCGGATTGCTAAATAATTATTATGGCTAAAATAATACAAACGTTAAAAGGAGAAGTTTTTATGACACCAGCAACAACACAAGATTATATTTCATTGGGTCAGGAACACGCTGTCACCTTTGGCAAAACGCAACTGACCCTCAAACCCGGTATACTGGCTGAAGGCGAACCATTACCCTGCACAAAGGGGCTGGTGAGCCATAATTTATTACCGGGTTACTGTATCCCGGGGATAAAAAAGCGGATTATTGTCGTCCCGTCACTGGATACGCCGGTTTGTGAATGGCAGGTAAAAGACTATAGTGACCGCCTTAAATCAGCGGGTAGCCACTCAAACCGGGCGGTATATGTGCTGAGTATGGATACGCCATTTGCTCAGGCCCGTTTTATTCGGGAACATGATATTCATCCCGGCATAACCTTTGTTTCTGACTACGCTTGCCGCCAGTTTTTGGATAATTCTGGGCTGAAAATTAATGAGCTCAGTATTTTTGCCAGAGCGTTGATAGAGTGCGATGAAAATAATGTGGTTACGCGTGTTAGTGTACCACGAGATATCACTCATCTTCCTGTTTACTAATCACTTATATCAGTACCGTCCCTGCACAGAGAACCGAATAACCGGCAATGCAGGGGCGCAGGCATCCTCCTGTAGTGCCCCCACATTTAACACATATACTATTGCATCACGCATAAGGAACTGAAAATGATGCCAGCGGATGGGGCAGGTTAACGTTATGGCACCCCTGAATTTCTGCAATAATCGTCTGGTAACCGGAAAGCCACTTATGACTTTGTGATTTGGCCTGCTGGTGCTGTAAATTATTTATCAATAGCTCCATTGATTCGCGGGTCTGCCAGTAATAATTATTAACCATTCTTCCGCTGG
Source organism: Salmonella sp. NW884 (assembly GCF_051700745.1). Lineage (NCBI taxonomy): Bacteria > Pseudomonadati > Pseudomonadota > Gammaproteobacteria > Enterobacterales > Enterobacteriaceae > Salmonella > Salmonella sp. NW884. Next base: position 95,808 of record NZ_JAMMDE010000001.1, read on the forward strand.
CGGCATCGGTATAGCTTTCCATCCCAATATAGCCATCAATAGTCTGTGTATAGCGCTCAATCCAGCCATCCAGTTGATAAAATTCTTCGTCGTACTCTTTTTTTTCGAAAATAAAACTTGTCAGAAACAGCGACATGGTATTTCTCCTGTTACGCAATATCAATCAAACACCCATCAACGTGGATTCAAAACGTAAACCTGGCATCATTTTTTCAAGGCCGTCAGTCAGCATGTTTCCTGCCGCGTACAATTCATCAACCGGCATTTCCGGCAAGCTTTCAAGGATAAACCACATCGCTTTATCTGAAGCGCTTAGTCGGGTACGTACTCCCTGACGCCAGTTCCAGCGCCGACAGGTGACGCCTCTGTCATCGCGCCAGATAACTTCGCCCGGTTCTGGTGACTCGGTGACGGGTTGTCCTTCTTTCAGGGTATCAAATGTTTCACTTCCGTCTGCGAAAACCAGCCGCGGCGATCCACAATAAGCCGCGCTATTTTCGCCGCCTACCGGTACGGCATAGCGCAGGCTCACCGCGTTATAAAGATCAACGACCGGGTCCAGCGCCGCCATTGTTCCATCCTTCAACACGCGTTTTCGTAGCGCTTCAGCCGAGCAGGGGGTGCGCTTTGGTTTTGCGCCGAATGCTTTAAACACCGCATTCCAGGCGTCTATATGCGCCTGTGCCCACGCCGGTTGTCCGTTAATTACGGCCTGACAGGCCTCTTTTAGCGCGATTTCTCCGACCTGCGCATCGCGAACCGGAGCGGCAATAACATTAATACTTAATGCACGAAAGCCGGGAGCGATACGGGCCAGTTCCGGGCTGATTGACGGTAACATAGAAGACATCGCATAATCCTGTAATGACTATTTTCTTCTATGATATCGACCAATGACCAAAAAAGTCAACTTATCGACCACGGCGGGCGCCGACGTCAGCACAATAAATGAAGCTGTTTCCCAACGTATCAAACAATTTCGTAGCCAAAAAAAGATGTCGCTGGATGAGCTTGCGCGGCGTTCCGGCGTCAGTAAAGGAATGCTGGTGGAAATTGAAGGCTGTAAAGCCAATCCAAGCATTGCGCTGTTATGTAAGATCGCGGCGGCAATGGGAGTGTCCGTGGCGGATGTTGTCAACGTCGCCAGCGAGCCGATGGTCCATCTTATCGACCGGGATGCTATTCCGGTGTTGTGGCGCGGCGAGAAAGGCGGCAGCGCAAAACTGATGGCGGGAACCAGCGGGCCGGATATGCTGGAACTCTGGCAATGGATAATGCATCCTGGGGAACAGTTTGAATCGGCAGGGCATCCGGCAGACACTTGTGAATTACTGTTTGTTAATCAGGGAACACTGACATTAACAGTCAATGGTAGACGCTTTATTATTCGGGAGGGCTGCTCCGCTGTAGCCAGAACCGACATGCCTCATGCCTACGTTAACGACACTAATGAGGTGCTTGAATTTACCATGACGGTGAATGAAAAGAGCCGTTGATCACCGTAAGGCGCTAACAACCCGTCATCCGGACTGGGAAGCCTCGGTGCCCGATAAGCGTTATCGGGCACCGGCTATCTTTTATTTTGTCGCAGGCGCGGCCTCCGGGTCATCGATATAGAGCGTCTGGCTTGGGAAGGCGAAGTCAGCGCCGTTTTCCTGGACAATCGCAATAATTTTCAGGTAAACATCCTGCTGTACGGCAAGCCATTCCGGCCATACTGTTGTTTTGGTAAAGCAATACACCATAATATTCAGCGAAGAGTCGGCGAATTCATTAAAATAGACCAACAGCGTCTGTTTCTGATCGATATCTCTGTGCGCCTGCAACATGTTTCTGATAGCGTCAACAATGAGGCCAATTTTGTCGGCATCTTCGTAACGTAACCCAATAACCGTTTTTATTCGACGGTTGGTCATCCGTCCCGGATTCTCAACGCTAATGGATGAAAAGACGGAATTAGGCACGTACAACGGGCGGTGGTCGAATGTGTTAATTCGCGTAATTCGCCAGCCGATTTCGGCGACCGTACCTTCGATATTTCTGTCAGGAGAACGAATCCAGTCTCCGATACTGAAGGGGCGATCGAAATAGAGCATAATACCGGAGAAAAAATTGCTCAGGACATCTTTGCCCGCCATACCAACAGCGATACCGCCGATACCGCCAAAGGTCAGCAGACCGGACAGACTCATGCCAAAATGTTCGCCATACAGTAAGACAATCGCGACAATAATGGTTATTTTTATGACCCGTGCCAGAATACGGGTACTGGTGACATCTCTACCTTTATTGACCTGTGCTTTTTCAAATTGGTTAATAATCAGGAAAAGTTTTATCGTCAGAATAAGCGCAATGAGCGAGGTGCAGATAAAATCAATGACCCCGGAAGAGATAAAACGCAAATTATAATCTTCAATAGCATTATTCAGGATGCTCCCGATGGTCCCAATAATAATTGCATAAATAAAAAACTGTGCCGCATGGAACGTGAATCCTTTCTTCCACTGTACGTTACGGCTGAGCCAAAATCTCACGACCAGCAACGCCATACCGCAACTGAAAAGTATCGCCAGATTAAATGCGTTTTTGAGAAAAAATTCAGTGAACATTATTGTTTTCCGCTCCTTCCTACGATAACAGCTCAGAATGACCTGATTAACAGGTATTTTACCCAGGATAAACGCGTAGATCATCGATAAGTAAAAAGAAGAAATAGTGCTATCAGCTTTAATCTCAGCGGTTTACTTTTTATGTAAATACAATGTCACGTTTTATAGAGCAGACATCGCGTGAATGTCATGGTATTGTTGCTATCAGGTAACAAAGTCATCTGTAAAGGACAATACTATGATCATGATGAAGCTGAAATCGGCGAAGGGGAAAAAATTTCTGTTATGCCTGCTGGCAGTGTTTATCGTTGCGGCATCGGTGGTAACGCGCGCGACTATCGGCGGTGTGATTGAGCAATATCATATTCCACTGTCCGAGTGGACAAGCTCTATGTATGCCATTCAGTCGGCAATGATTTTCGTTTACAGTCTGGTGTTCACTATTCTGCTGGCGATTCCTTTGGGGATCTATTTCCTCGGCGGAGATGAGTAACAGGAATAGGGTATTGGCCGGATGGCAGCGCCATCCGGCAGGACACAAGAGGGATTAATCGTCCTCGTCGTCCAGTTCAACCGGTGTCTGGTACTCATCAGGCTTAATGACTAACAGGTCGCAGCGCAGATGGTCAATGACCTGTTCGGCCGTGTTCCCCAGAAACGCGGCCGAGAGTCCGGTACGTCCAACGGTGCCAAGCACAACGATCCCCGCCTGGAGATGTTCGGCAAGATCCGGGATAACTTCTTCCGGCAAGCCTTTTTCTACATGCGTAACTTTTTCATCGATGCTGAATTTCTGGCGCAGCGCTTTCATCGCCAGTAAATGCTGGCCTCTGATGGCGTCGTTATACACGCTGGGATCAAATTCCGGCAGCTCAATGGCGATATTGATTGGCGTAACGGGGTAGGCGCCGACCAGGTGCACTTCGGTATGATTAACCTGCTCCGCCAATTGTAAGGTCTCTTTTACCAGCTTTTCGTTGAGAGCATTGTGATAAGGCTCTTCGCTTGCCAGGTTCACGGCGACCAGGGCTTTGCCGCCCTCTGGCCACGGCTGATCTTTGACCATCCACACGGGGCTTGGGCATTTACGCAGCAAATGCCAGTCGGTAGGGGTAAAAATGACCGCTTCCAGTCGATCGTGCTGATGCGCCATTTTCAACACCAGATCGTGACTGCCGGCGATAACCTCCTGGATGATGGCCTCAAAGGGACGATTGTGCCAGACCACTTTAATTTCAATGGGGACACCGGCTTCAAGATAATATTTCGCCTGCTCACGTATCCAGGCTGTGCGTTGACTTATTACGCCCTGACGCATTGCGGTGCGTTCGTCAGGAGAAAGCAGGGTGGTCATCTCATACGAGAAATCGTAAATAGGCAGGAAAGCTTTAATTTTGCCGCCAATCCGTTGATGCAAATAAACTGCTCGCCGTAATGCGGGTTGGTCGTCCTGATTGGGATCGATGACCACCAGCATATTTTGATACATAGCCATACAGGGTCTCCTTACAACTGTCATCGCAGTTTGTAACTAAAGAGTAACTCAAATATGGTGAATGAAACAGAGGAAGCGCTTCTGCCAGATCAATAAATGAGAAAAATTTAACGATATGGCAGAAGATAACATCAATGGTTTAGCTGACGTTTAAGCGACGTTGCGGGTATGACCAGCGAGGGCCGCCAGCGCATCGCTGTTTTCAATAGTAATATACTTACCTTTCACCGCCAGCATGCCGCTTTTCTGGAAACGCCCCAGCAGACGGCTAATGGTTTCGACCGTTAAGCCAAGATAGTTGCCGATATCGCCACGGGTCATCGTCAGGCGGAATTCACGCGGTGAAAAACCACGCTGCGCAAAGCGGCGGGACAGGTTGTAAATAAACGCGGCCAGACGTTCTTCGGCGTTTTTCTTCGACAATAACAGGATCATATCCTGATCGCCTTTAATTTCACCGCTCATCAGACGCATCATTTGCTGACGCAGGTTAGGCATTTTGCCGGACAGGTCATCCAGCGTCTCAAAGGGAATTTCACATACCATTGAGGTTTCCAGCGCCTGTGCAAAGCTCGGATGATGACCGCTGCCAATGGCGTCAAAACCCACCAGGTCGCCTGCTAAATGGAATCCAGTAATCTGCTCATCGCCTTGCTCGGTAATGGTGTAGCTCTTAATCGTTCCGGAGCGGATAGCATAGAGCGATTTCAGTTCATCACCTGCTTTAAACAGAGTTTGCCCTTTCTGAATGGGCTTTTTGCGCTCGATGATATTATCAAGCTGATCAAGCTCATGCTCGTTAAGTGTGAACGGGATGCAAAGCTGGCTGATACTGCAATCCTGGCAATGGATAGCACAACCGCCAGACTGAATGCGCCGTATAATTCGCTTTTCCGGGATCATAGGTCTGCTCAAGCCGTAATTGATATTTGTCAATTTTAACATCTTTTTGGTGAGCGCGTAAGTCTGAGCTATCCCGGAGAAGGAATAATTCAAGTATAAGTTTGATGAATACTTTTATCTATTTGAAAACACGTAATTTATTTGTTGTTGCTTTACATAAAAGTGTGACCGATAAGGCACTTTTTGCCTGTATATTCATAATAAAAGATAGCCTTCATGGCGTAATAGCCACTCTTTTCGCTGCACGCCGCCAGCGTATCCGGTCAGAGTGCCGTTACGCCCGATGACGCGATGGCAGGGAACAACAATACTGATGGGGTTAGCGCCATTCGCAGCACCGACTGCGCGTGCGGCGCCCGGTCGTCCCAGTTGCGCCGCCAGTTGACCATAGTGCATCACCTGCCCGCAGGGGATAGTGCGCAAAGCCTGCCATACTTCCCGTTGAAAAGGTGTGCCCCCCGTGGCGGTTTCCAGGGTATCAATTACGGCGAGATTGCCTGCAAAATAATCTGCAAGCTTATCGCTGAGTCCACCGGGGTTAGTCGCAGAAACGCGTTCATAGCCTTCGTGACGGTAGTGGATATTTAGCAGTTGCTCCATACGATCGCGGTACTGTTCCCACTCAATGGCCCGCAGTCGAAACTGCTCATCGCAAACCACCCATAACGGACCTAATGGCGTGGCTATCTTCTCTTCAAGTAATCTCAGCATCCGTTCTCTCACATCGTCTTAATCTAACGTAAGAGACAAGATATCATGCCAGGAATACCCGCAACCATACTCCTTAAAAGATAGTCAGGGATAACACATTTAGCGACAGTAATATCGTTGGCGGAGAAAAAGGGAGCCTGGCGAGGCGGTTAATTGCCTTACATTGTCGCTGTTATTGGAAATAACTGTAAACCGTTGTCGGTATAACAGGGCGCGGTTATGATAACGACAGTCGCAAAAACGCTGGAGGATGAACCATGAACCTTGACGATAAAGCGCTGTTTCTTGACGCCATGGAAGATGTCCAGCCGCTGAAACGCCATACTGATGTACACTGGCAGCCAACGCGTAATCTTAAAACGCCCCAGCGTATCGACACGCTTCAGCTTGATAATTTCCTGACGACGGGCTTTCTGGATATTCTGCCGCTGAATGAACCGCTGGAATTTCGTCGGGAAGGATTGCAGCAGGGTGTCATCGACAAGTTACGCAGTGGGAAATATCCGCAGCAGGCCAGCCTCAATTTGTTACGCCAGCCGGTCGAAACGTGCCGAAAAATGCTGTTTCGTTTTATCCTGGAGGCGCAGAAAGAGGGGTTGCGTAATGTCCTGATCATTCATGGTAAAGGGCGAGAGGCGAAGTCACATGCCAATATCGTCCGAAGCTATGTGGCCCGCTGGTTGACAGAGTTTGAAGATGTACAGGCTTATTGTTCGGCGCTGCCGCACCATGGCGGCGGCGGGGCATGTTATGTCGCGTTACGTAAAACGGTGCAGGCTAAACAGGATAACTGGGAGCGCCATGCGAAGCGTAGTCGGTAAATCGTTGCTGCTGGCGGACAGGACCGCCAGCGCAAGCTCGCACGAACCCGATTTTATGCCTGATGCTCAGGATTCTGCAAGAGAACGGGCGATAACGCTGTCCACGGTAATAACACGGAGAAACAGTCATTCGCTTATTTAAGCGTCTATTAAAATATACTGGCTTTCGACTTAACTATTAAGCAGAAAATGGTGATAAGTACATCACTTGTCAATATGGCTGGATGAATATCCTGGCATAGCGAATATAGATGATTTTATCTGTTGCATTAAGGGAAATGGCGATGGTCTGGTATTGAATATGGAGAATGTCAAAGAAACGAATGGCAATAGATATCTGAAATGCTATAAAAATAAAACCTGTCTCCTATCCTGGTTGTAGGCCGTCAAAAATGTTGAGAAATATCAGCGTCAGAACATGCATTATTCTATTCATGGTATGTACGTTTCTTTTGGTGGATACTTTACAAATAGCTTTTCTGCACGATCTCCCTATTTTAATTACGTGTAATATCATTTATCTGATCTCGACATTACTGCTTTGGTGGTATATGACCTGCTATCTGGTAGTGCCGATTAATACCGTGAAGAAAAGTATTGAAGAGGTCGCAGCAGGAAACTTGTCTATTCATATCTCCGAATTTGGCAATAATTGCGCCGGGCGACTCATCCCCGGAATTAATAGCCTGTCGGAGAATATTTCCGCGCTGGTACGCGAAATCAGATCCTCTTCGCAAACGGCAATGACCCTTTCCGAACAACTGGCGGCGCGCAGTATGTCGCTATCCGTAAAGACGGAACAGCAGTCGGCCTCGTTAATTCAAACTGCCGCCAGTATGGATGAAATGGCGGCGAGTACCAAAAACAATGCGGATAATACCCGAATGGCGAGCATACAGGCGGATTGTGCAACCCAATGCGCCCGTAAAGGCGGTGAATTAATGGTGCGGGTTACAGAAAATATGCGTTCTATTACCGACTGTGCCTCGCAGATGACGGAGATTATTTCATTGATTGACGGTATCGCATTCCAGACTAATATTCTGGCGCTTAACGCGGCGGTAGAGGCTGCGCGGGCGGGCGATCATGGAAAAGGTTTCTCCGTGGTGGCCGGGGAAGTGCGTAATCTGGCGCATCGTAGCGCCGAGGCGGCAAAAAGTATCAAGGCGCTGATCGACGTTACGCATGACAATGTGCGGCAGGGGGCCGCCATAGTGCAGGAGGCTGAAAAAAATATGCAGGAGATTGTTGGCGGCTCCGGGCAATTAAACGTGCTGATGAGTGAAATTTCCACCACCACGCGGGAGCAGGAAAAAGGCATTAACCAGATAACCCTGGCGTTGAGCGATCTGGAAAGCGCAACCCATAGCAATGTCTTAATGGTTGAAGCGTTATCTGCTTCTTCGGATGTTTTAAAGGCGCAGGTGATCGAGTTACAGACTAAAACCGACAAATTTCGTTTAAGCCAGCCGGGTTACAGTGAACATGCGCTGTCGCGCTCTCATGTATCACCTCTTTCGACCATCGCCAGGCGCGGCCAGGCCTGATAATACATGTTTGGTAAGCGCCTGTTGCTAAGGCGCTTTTTTCGCACGCTCCCGTCATTCTTTTTGCGCAATGAGAAAATGAGAGATTGCTTAACCTTTCCCGAAAGCTAGACTAACGGCATAAGAGTTGTAACGAGGAGGCGCTGTGGAAGCCATTAAGGGATCGGATGTGAACGTGCCGGATGCCGTTTTCGCATGGCTACTGGATGGTCGTGGTGGAGTAAAACCGCTCGAAGATAATGATGTGATCGATAGTCAGCATCCTTGTTGGCTACATCTTAATTATACCCACCCGGACAGCGCCCGCTGGTTGGCTTCAACGCCTTTACTCCCCAATAACGTGCGTGATGCGCTGGCTGGTGAAAGCTCGCGCCCGCGCGTAAGTCGTATGGGGGAAGGGACGCTCATTACGCTGCGCTGTATTAATGGCAGTACTGACGAACGCCCGGATCAATTAGTAGCAATGCGTTTATATATGGACGAGCGATTCATTGTGTCTACCCGTCAGCGAAAGGTTCTGGCGCTGGACGATGTGGTCAGTGATTTGCAGGAGGGCACCGGGCCCGTAGATTGCGGCGGCTGGTTAGTAGATGTGTGCGATGCGTTAACCGATCACGCCAGTGAATTTATTGAAGAGCTACACGATAAAATTATCGATCTGGAAGATAATCTTCTCGACCAGCAAATCCCACCGCGCGGTTTCCTCGCATTGCTACGTAAACAGCTAATTGTTATGCGTCGCTATATGGCGCCGCAGCGCGACGTCTATGCCCGGCTTGCGAGTGAACGGCTGCCGTGGATGAGCGACGATCACCGGCGCAGAATGCAGGATATCGCCGACAGGCTGGGAAGGGGGTTGGATGAAATTGACGCTTGTATCGCGCGTACTGGCATCATGGCGGATGAAATTGCCCAGGTGATGCAGGAGTCTCTGGCGCGCAGAACTTATACCATGTCGCTTATGGCGATGGTTTTTCTGCCCAGCACCTTTTTAACAGGGTTATTTGGCGTTAACCTGGGCGGCATTCCTGGCGGCGGATGGCGATTCGGCTTTTCTCTGTTTTGTATTCTGTTAGTTGTCCTGATCGGTGGTGTTACTTTATGGTTGCATCGCAGTAAATGGTTGTAACAAAAGCGCTTTTCAGACCATTTCGGGTGAAAAAACGCCGAGAAATTTGAGCGAAGTCAATAAACCATCTACCTATTCGGGGCAATATCTCTCTCGCAGGTGAATGCAACGTCAAGCGATGGGCGTTGCGCTCCATATTGTCTTACTTCCTTTTTTGAATTACTGCATAGCACAATTGATTCGTACGACGCCGGCTTAGATTAGTCGGCTTTTTTTTGCCTGTAGACTATCTGCGTCTACCCTTTAAGAGTCTGAATGACATTCTGGAGGGTAATATGAGCTGTCTTTTGACCTTATTATATCTACACTCGTCCTTGTCGGACCCGATTCCCACTGACCCTGTTCCCATTCCTGAGCCGCTTCCCCGTCCTCAGCCGATGCCCGACCCGCCGCCGGACGAAGAACCGATTAAAATGTCGCATCAAACGCCCGGATCTGCGAGGATACGCGCCTGCTGACTATGAGTCGTTACCGCGAGAGTAAATTGTGACCGCTTTTTCAACCCTGAATGTTTTGCCCGCCGCCCAGCTCAATAACCTTACTGAGCTGGGCTATCTTGAGATGACGCCTGTTCAGGCCGCAGCATTACCCGTCATTCTGGCGGGAAATGATGTGCGTGTGCAGGCCAGGACCGGTAGCGGCAAAACGGCGGCGTTTGGTCTTGGGCTCTTGCATCGAATTGACGTCACTCTGTTCCAGACACAGGCGTTAGTGCTGTGTCCGACGCGGGAGCTGGCGGATCAGGTAGCCGGGGAGTTACGTCGCCTGGCCCGTTTTCTGCCAAATACCAAAATTCTGACCTTGTGTGGCAGGCAACCCTTTGGCGCACAGCGCGACTCGCTTCAGCACGCTCCGCATATCATTGTCGCGACGCCGGGGCGCCTGCTGGATCATTTACAAAAAGAAACCGTATCGCTGGATGCGCTGCATATTCTGGTAATGGATGAAGCAGACCGAATGCTGGACATGGGATTCAGTGACGCCATTGATGAGGTGATCCACTTTGCGCCTGCGACGCGCCAGACGTTATTGTTTTCAGCAACCTGGCCTGAGGCCATTGCGGCGATTAGCGGTCGTGTACAGCAGCAGCCAATACGTATTGAAATCGATACGGTAGATGCGCTACCGGCTATCGAACAACAGTTCTTCGAAACGTCTGCGCATGAAAAAATTTCGCTGCTACAAACGTTGCTTAGCCAGCATCAGCCAGCGTCCTGCGTGGTGTTTTGCAATACCAAAAAAGATTGTCAGGCCGTTTGTGATGCGCTTAATGCGGTAGGACAAAGCGCGTTGGCGCTCCACGGCGATCTGGAACAACGCGACCGCGACCAGACGTTGGTGCGTTTTGCAAATGGCAGCGCGCGCATTCTGGTTGCCACCGACGTTGCCGCGCGAGGGTTAGACATTAAATCGCTCGAACTGGTGGTTAACTATGAACTGGCCTGGGACCCGGAGGTGCATGTCCATCGTATTGGCCGTACGGCGCGCGCGGGAAGCAGCGGCCTGGCGATCAGTTTCTGCGCGCCGGAAGAGGCGCAGCGGGCGAATATTCTTTCAGAAATGCTGCAACTCAAGCTGAACTGGCTGAATGCGCCCGCCCGGCAGTCGTTGCTCCCTCTGGCCGCAGAGATGGCTACCCTATGTATTGACGGCGGCAAAAAAGCGAAAATGCGTCCGGGAGATATTTTAGGCGCGCTGACCGGCGATATTGGATTAGACGGGGCGGATATCGGCAAAATTAATGTGCATCCAATGCACGTTTACGTCGCCGTACGTCAAGCAGTAGCGCAAAAAGCCTGGAAGCAGTTGCAAAACGGGAAGATCAAAGGCAAGTCATGCCGGGTACGGCTATTAAAATGATCGATAGTATGGCGTCTCAGCGGAGTGCTGAGACGCCTGCAGATTATTTCACTTCGATAACATCAAGCCGCAACGCCTCTACGGAAGTGTCATCTTCTTCCGGCTGCCAGCCAGCGGGCTGCAAGGGAATCTCTTCACGATCGAACGCTAAATCGCCGCCGTCGACGACCTCGGAACCGTGAGTGATTCCTTTGAAATCGAACAGGTTAGTGTCACAAAGGTGAGACGGCACGACATTCTGCATGGCGCTAAACATCGTCTCTATCCGTCCAGGATAGCGCTTATCCCAGTCGCGTAGCATGTCGGCAATCACCTGGCGTTGCAGGTTGGGTTGCGAACCGCACAGATTACAAGGAATGATAGGGAAGGCTTTGGCCTCAGCAAAACGGACAATATCTTTCTCGCGGCAGTAAGCCAGCGGGCGAATCACGATATGTTTGCCGTCATCGCTCATCAGCTTCGGCGGCATCCCTTTTATTTTTCCGCCATAGAACATATTCAGAAACAGGGTTTGCAGAATATCGTCGCGGTGGTGGCCCAGGGCGATTTTGGTCGCGCCCAGTTCAGTCGCCGTACGATACAGGATACCCCGACGCAAACGCGAGCACAGCGAGCAGGTGGTTTTTCCTTCCGGAATCTTCTCTTTCACAATGCCGTAGGTGTTTTCTTCGACGATTTTATATTCCACGCCTAGCTGCTCAAGGTAGGCTGGCAGGATATGCTCCGGGAAACCTGGCTGCTTTTGATCGAGGTTGACGGCGACCAGTGAAAAATTGATCGGGGCGCTTTGCTGCAAATTACGTAAAATTTCCAGCATCGTATAGCTATCTTTGCCGCCAGAAAGGCAAACCATAATGCGATCGCCTTCTTCAATCATATTAAAATCGGCAATCGCTTCGCCAACGTTACGGCGCAGGCGCTTTTGCAACTTGTTGAGGTTGTATTGCTCTTTCTTTGTATTCTTTTGAATTTCTTGCATTATTTCAGTTCTCTGGTACTAAATGGGGCAAATTGGGGGCAAACTTTGCAACTACGATAACCGCGCATTCAACATCGCTACTTGTTCGTCGTTCATGTCATCAATCTACATACCGTAAATTTCATACACCATCTGCGCAGTTTCATGCCCCATTTGGCTGGCGATAAATGCCGGGTTCGCTCCTGCCGTCAACAGCCAGCAGGCAAAAGTATGTCGCGTATGGTACGGATTACGGCGACGAATGCCAGCACGTTTTAATAGAGATAGTACCTTCGGATATTGTCAACTGTATACATCATGTAGCCAGGCCCGTTAAGAAGTGACGGGCTCAACTGAAATTCAGGCGCTGCTGCGTCCTGATGATGGTACGTTTCAAGTGGTTCCGTGGGGTGAACCGGGACAGGTGTAAAATGATATTCGGCACACCCTTTTTGCTCTTTTATTGGTGATATAAAATAACGTATCAGTATTTTATTATCTAATAAGATAGTGCAGAGTGTTTAATTATCGTTGGGTAAGATCATTTTACCGTATACTATTTAAAATTTTCTTGTTTATTCTGGTGGTCGTATTGAATTAAAAATAGCCTGTATCATATGTACAGTTCAGACAAATTATTTGCGATGAGAATTGCTACCTGATATCTACATCTTATGATGTATACCATAATTCTGGCTGGAGAACGTAATGCGTATAACAGTAAGTGATATATCAACCAGAGAATCACAGCAGACGGTACAGATACAAGCTATCAGAAGTTGGGATACCATACCGTACCTTTCAATGTTGGATGGACTTTATCAGGACAATATCTTTCATGAGCAAATATCTAATTTACCAGAAGAATATATTAAGCTGGATGAGATAGCCAAAGATGAAGAAAAGAACAGCTTAAATATTTATGAATTCTTCTTTGAGCCAACACATGAAATTATATGTGAAGAAATCCAATCAACATTGGATTTTTATTATTCAAATAGCGCAACCTTCCGTAGGCTGGTTAATTATAAAGTAGAGCGCAGTATCAATGACGATGTAGATACCAATAAATGCGAGGTAAAGATATCTCTAAATTACAGTTACGAAAATATTGATGGGCGACGAGGATATTTATCGCTTCCATTTGATCAAAGCGGCTATCCAATTCCTCCTGACTTTCACAACTGTGCAAATGGAATTACATCAAAAAAATTGTTGTTAGATCTATTTCTAAAACATATTTTGCACGATCATTTAAATGCAAGTGGTGAAGTTGCAAACGTTTACGCCAATGTTATTTATAAAGAGATTGATCCCGCTGCAATTGCACATACATCGTCGTGTTTTTCTCAGGTAACGATGAGTGGGGAACATGAGCTATTTAATGTAGATAGCGTAACTGTTCCACCTAAAAGCACTGAGCAAATTATATTTGAGGGAAAGGAAATTCAAAAGCAAATTTTCTTATCTTCTCATAGCCGCAATCATCTTCAGCCAGTAACCATTCATAAAATGGACAGGAGTATTAAAAACATTGCAGTAACTGGTTTGTTATTATCATCAAGATTAGCAGTAACATCTGGTGATTATAGGATAAAAAATGGTAATTCAGAAGGTGAGAATAATTTTTTACCCGTTAAAGAATTACAGAGATATGAAAGGGCTCTCCCGGAGGATCATCCTGCCCCAACTACGGAGCCTAACCTGGCAGGTAAGGTGTTAGATGGCCTATTTGAACACTTTACATCTATGGCAGGGGGACGCCTTATCTCAATACTCAAACTACTGGTAAAAGAACAAGAGGCAAATAGTTATAAAAGAGGCTATCATGAATTACTTGCGTTTTCTCAAACTGGGCAGTGGACGCATGATGGAAGAGCTATTGCTGCTGAATATATGTTCAAAGGTCTTTTAGTTCATTTAAGTGATCGTCTCATTGTTCTCGGTGAGGGAAGTTTCATTTCTGTTCTATCTTTTGTAAGAGAAAATATTCAACATCAATATAAAATATATGAGCTAATGGCGCGTGATATGCTGGTTCATCCTATGCATTTCAGTACTGAGCCTGAACCACTCATGATAGACAGGCCTTTATGGACAAGGGAAAGCCACTATGCGAAAGTCCTGTATGAAAAGTTTCCTGCTATTTCTGGTTCAAGCTTTGACGTTTTCTATGGTAAGGATGCTATTATTACAGCATTAGAAATAGTATCTTTCAATAGACAAGAAAGAGGAAAGAGCGCTTTTAATAAAAAAAGGATGAATCATCTTTTTAAGCTGGTTCAATTAGTGATACACCATTTATCCAGCAATGGTGGTGATAGAGTATTGCTTAGCCCTGAAGGCATAAAAAATAATTTTATTATTATGCGTAATATTATTTTTTGGTGTGCAAAGATAACGGGGCCAGTTAATGATAAAAAAATAGACACAATAGCAAGAAAAATTGTGGTTAATAATAAATTTACCAAAGGTGTTAAATCAACACTTCCCAAAAGTAACGAGCCTTTAAGATTGTTAATGAAAGCCGCGATCAATAAGCAGCTAAACTGGGCGGAGAAATATTATCGAGCAGAGACTCATATGAAGGAACATATGCAGGAGTGTGATATCTTAGGACTAATGGACATCAACAAAATGGTGCAAGAGGCCGTTGTTGGGCTTATTCACGAGATCAGTGATATTGCGCAAAGCAGTTGGCTGACATTAGAAGAACAACATGAGAGACAGGCTCAGGCTCTCGAATCGTTCAAGGAGAAACTTTCCTCCATGAATGGCGGGCAAGAATTCGTTTATGCATTTAATAAGATTATTCAGGAGGGGTTGGGAGGCTTAATTGAGCTGAGTTTTGATCTTGATGATACTATACATCATCGCACAATTTCCTCATTAAGCCCGGCTGCAAGAGCAGGACTTCACCTCTTAGGAACGGTCTGGAATATTGTAATGGGGCTTATCCCTGGTTTTAACGCTCTGGCTGGTACCAGCAGTATTCTTAACCGGGCTGTTGTGGAAAACTCTGCGGATGTATGCGGTTACGTACAGGATATTATTCGTATCGGTATGGAGGCTGTTCCTGTTGCTGGAGCGAAGTTCACAGAAAGAGCGGCAAATGCAAAGTATACGGGCCTCCGATTTGTTGAAAATAAAATACAAAGAGGTGTAGTACGAGCGCCGATTCAAAAGGGGAGTAATTATAAAATTATAGAGTCAATAGAAAATACAGATTTTATTTATCAAAAAACTAATCAGAAAGTTCTTGAGTTAGGTCCAGCGGGAAACGATGGGCTCTATCGCGCTACCGGTTTTGATAAAGAAACGTATGGTTATTACAAACCGTCAGGAGAAGGCTTTTACAGAAAACAGGCCTCATATCCACCGCTGTCATCGGAAGCGCCTAATACGATAAAATATGGCGACAGAGAGCTCGTTTTAACTAAAGAACCAAATTCAGAAACGTATCAGGCAACCTATTCGGATAGCGGAAAAAATTCAGCCATGACATTTTACCGATCTTCTGATGGAAGATTTTATCAAGCGTCAGGGCTGAAAGGTGGGGGGCTTATTCGCCATATTGATAAGCCTTATTCAGAGTTAAGAGAAGGAGACGCGGGTTATGATGAAGAACTGCTGGATATAACGGATGATTCCCCCTTACTGGAAGATATACTGGCCTCCCTGTCAGAAGATTTATACCCTACAACAGAAGAAAATGTACAAAGTATTTATAAGAAATACCGGAGTGGGGATGTAGCAGCAGGGGAGACCGAAGTTGTATTATGCCGAGGTACAATAGGTCCGCAGGCTGAAAATATTGTTAGTTTTAAAACAGCAGGCGGTATTGAGGGGGGCGATGTAGAGGTATTGCCTGTCTCTGCTGAAATAGCCAAAGAGCAGGTTAGAAGTGGAAGAATCGTACCTGAATATACCACGGAACTTAGTGTTGCAGACAGGTTCAGCAGGGAGCATTTTCTTATTATCGTTAAGGTAAAAGTCAGATATCTTACACGAGGTAGTGTCAGTGAAAGTGGCTGGGTTATGCCAAAAAACACACCAGTGGACCCTGTTGGTATAATTGACAGGACATATGGTAAAGCAGAAAATACGGGGCAGGCAAACGCTTCTAAGTAATCATAAATCCTGAACAAGTTTATTGTTTTGATCTCTCGTGTATGAAAGATTGCTTTTATACTTTAATTAATTCGACTTGCAGGAAGGCGGCAAGCGAGCGGATCCCCAGGAGCTTACTCAAGTAAGTGACTGGGGTAAGGGAACGCAGCCGCAGCACATGCAACTTGAAGTAGGTTATGGCGAGATACGCAACGGGTCAAAAGCGTCTTTATTCTGTCATCCGTATTAATTAAGATGTCATCACGACCAAAAAAATATCGGAACGAAGAGATGTATGACTAAAGAAGCTGTAATCTTTCTATTTATCGCCATCGTGGTAGAAGTTATCGCCACGATCTCATTAAAATTATCGGATAGTTTTACGCGTCTGGTACCGAGCCTCGTTACCATCATCGGATATTGTATCGCGTTCTGGTGCCTTACCATCCCAATGCGAACCATCCCTGCGGGTATCATTTATGCCATTTGGTCTGGGGTAGGGATTGTTCTTATTGGATTGATAGGATGGTTGTTTCTTGGCCAAAAACTGGATGTGCCGGCTATTATTGGCATGTTGCTTATTATCTGCGGCGTAATCGTAATCAATCTGTTTTCAAAAAGCGTCAGTCACTAGGCGATGATGATGGTTGATTTGAGCCCGCACTCTCTTATGCGGGCTCGGGTATTTAGCGTACCACCAGTACGGAGCATTCCGCATGACGCACAACGGCTGCGGCGTTGGAACCCAACAGATAGGTAGTAATATCCGGACGATGCGAGGCGATAATCACCATATCGGCCGGTAATTTTTTTGCCATTTCCAGAATCTTATCTTTAGGAGAGCCTTCTGCCACGTGCGCCTGCACGCGGTCCGCGGGAAGGTTGAATTTCTTGATAATCGCTTCCAGTTGTGATTTGGCTTCGGCTTTCAAATCGTCCATTGCGGGGAGCTCTGCTGAATAAGCCAGTCCCAGTGAAGCGTAATAGGGCAAAGACGGGATTACAGTCAAAAAGTGCACTTTAGCGTCGTCAATCTTTGCTTCGGCTTCAACATGTGAAATCACGCGTTGAGTTAATTCTGAATCTGAAATATCGATGGGTACAAGAATCGTTCTGTTCATAAAACCTCCTGTTTAAGTATCCACTGAAATTCTACTCCCTAAAGGCACTTTATGTACAATGACATACGTCACATTTTAGGTGCTGCTCCACGATACTCTGCGGGGACTACCAACAGGGGAGGACGGCGTAATATTAAGCGCATTCCCCGTAAATAATCAGCGAGTTGACGTTAAAACGTTATTTATGCCTTGTCAGGAAAGACCTAAAAAGAGATGTTACCGTTTAATTCAATAATTAATGAAATAATTCGCAGTGAAATAGATATAATTTATACGAATGCTTTTGGGGGTATTATACGAAATAAAAATTATACAATATCATTCGGTTACGATATTCTACGCCTGTTATATGCCTTTATTGTCACATATTCATTTTGTCGCTGGGCCATTGCGTTAACCTTTGCTTTCCAGCGTATAAATTGACAAGCCCGAACGAATGTTCGGGCTTTTTTTGTTTCCAGGTTAATCCTTAGAATATTTTTTAATCTGCGCCGGGTTTTTCCGCTTTTCCTGCCAGCAAGGCAAGAAAGTCATAGCGTTTTTGCAAATCCAATGCGGCATCTCGCCATAATTGTTCAGCTACTTCAGGCTGTTGCGCATTCAGGCGACGGAAACGCTGTTCATTAAGCAACGTTTCCGCCAGGGCATCAGACGGTGGCCGAGAGTCCAGCGCCAGCGGCGGCTTGCCTTCATCCGCACGGCGGGGATCAAAGCGGTATAACGGCCAGAAACCGGTCGCCGTTAACTGGCGCATCTGGTCATGGCTTAGCGCCAGATCGTAACCATGTTCCTCACAGGGGCTATAGGCAATGATCAGCGACGGCCCTGGCCAGGCTTCGGCCTCCTGGATGGCTTTCACCGTCTGGTTTAACTGCGCGCCCAGCGAAATTTGTGCGACGTAAACATGACCATACATCATCATGCTGACGCCAAGATCTTTACGGGCTTTACGCTTGCCATGTTCGCCAAATTTAGTGACGGCGCCAAGCGGCGTCGCCTTCGACGCCTGGCCGCCAGTATTGGAATAACACTGCGTATCCAGAACCAGAATATTGACATTCTCCGTCAGGCTTAACACATGGTCTAAACCGCCAAAGCCGATGTCGTATGCCCAACCATCGCCGCCAATCAGCCAGATTGATTTTTCTACCAGCGCATCAGCATCCTTTAACAGTTCCTCTGCGCCCGCAACCGATTTCAGATGTTGGCGTAATGTGGCGACCTGCTCACGCCGAACGTCAGGCGTTGCTTCGGCATGCAGCGCATCGTTTAATTCCGCCGGAATGCGATCGGCGAATTGCGCCAGTAAACGCATGACGCGCGCCCGGTGCTGATCCACACTCAGACGGAAACCGAGACCAAATTCCGCGTTATCTTCAAATAACGAATTCGCCCATGCCGGGCCGCGTCCGTTGGCATCGGTGGTATAAGGCGTTGAGGGTAAGTTACCGCCGTAAATAGAGGAACACCCCGTGGCGTTAGCGATTAACATTCTGTCGCCATATAACTGAGTCAGCAGTTTAATATACGGCGTTTCACCGCAGCCGGAACAGGCGCCGGAATATTCAAACAGCGGCGTAATAAGCTGCGATGTGCGGATATCAATTCGTTCCAGTTTGCTGCGATCGATTTCCGGCAAGTCGAGGAAGAAGTCATAATTCACTTTCTCTTCTTCCACATGCTCAAGGCGCGACATCATGTTAATCGCCTTGATCTGTGGATTTTGCCGATCTTTAGCCGGGCAGACCTCTACGCATAAATTACAGCCAGTACAGTCTTCCGGCGCGACCTGCAGCACATATTTCTGGCCGCGCATATCGCGGGACTTCACGTCCAGCGAATGCAGACTGGCTGGCGCGTTCTCCATCGCCTGCGGGGAAACGACTTTCGCACGAATCGCCGAGTGAGGGCAGGCGGCGACGCAGTGATTACATTGTGTACACAGTTCCTCTTTCCAGACAGGAATCTCTTCGGCGATATTGCGTTTTTCCCAGCGGGTGGTGCCCATTGGCCATGTTCCGTCCGGCGGCAGGGCGGAAACAGGCAGTGCGTCGCCAAGGCCCGCCAACATGGCGGCGGTAACGGTTTTCACGAAATCCGGCGCGGCGTCGGAGACGACCGGCGGGCGATGCGCGCTGTGCGGATTAACCGCCTGCAACGGCACTTCCGCCAGCGATTCCTGCGCCAGAGCCAATGCCTGCCAGTTACGCTCAACCAGATCCTGACCTTTGCTGCTATAGCTTTTGACAATCGCGCCCTGCAGCTCAACCAGGGCGCTATCGCCCGGAAGAATATGCGTCAGGTGGAAGAAAGCCATTTGCATGACGGTATTGATGCGGGCGCCAAGTCCACATTCGCGGGCGATTTTCGCCGCGTTAACCACGTAAAAACGCGCCTTTTTCTGATTCAACACCGCCTGAACTTCTTGCGGCAGACGCGACCAGACCTCGTCGGCGCTGTACGGCGTATTAAGCAGAAAGATACCGCCTGGCTTCAGACGCTCCGCCATCTGATATTTATCGATAAACTGTAATTGATGGCAGCCGACAAAATCCGCCTGAGCAATTAAGTAAGCGGAACGAATGGGTTTTTCGCTGACGCGCAGGTGCGATACCGTGAGTCCGCCAGCTTTTTTAGAGTCATAAACGAAATAACCTTGCGCATACCACGGCGTAGAATTACCGATGATTTTAATATTATTTTTCGTGGCGGATACGCTACCGTCGCTTCCCAGACCGTAAAATAACGCTTCCAGTTTAGCGCTGCCGGGCAGGGTATTTTCCGGTAATGGCAGCGAGAGATTAGTGACGTCATCATAAATGCCCACCGTAAACCGTGGTTTGGGTTTCGCGCGGCTGAGTTCATTAAAGACCGCCAGTACGCACGCCGGGCCGAACTCTTTGGATGATAGCCCATAACGGCCGCCAATGGTGCGCGGCAATGTTTCGCGCTCGCCATTATTAAAGGCCTCCGCCAGTGCGGTCATCACGTCCAGATAAAGCGGCTCGGCCTGCGCGCCAGGCTCTTTGGTGCGATCCAGCACGGCGATAGCGCGAACGGTTTCCGGTAATGCCTGTAACAAATGTTTGGCGGAGAAGGGGCGGAACAGACGGACTTTCAGAACGCCGACCTTTTCTCCGCGTATCAGTAGCTCGTCCACGACCTCTTCGCAGGTGCCGAGGGCGGAGCCCATCATAATGATGACGCGTTCAGCCTGGGGATGGCCATAATATTCAAATGGCTGGTACTGACGGCCCGTAGCGTCGCCAAATGCCTTCATCGCCTCTTCAACATGATCATAAACGGCGTTGTACCACGGGTTGGTCGCTTCGCGAGACTGGAAGTAGGTGTCCGGATTCGCTGAAGTTCCACGAATCACCGGATGTTCCGGATTCAGCGCGCGGGCGCGGTGAGCGTCGATCTCCGCCTGCGGCATCAGGTTCAGAATGGTTTCATCCGTTAGCGGTATAATTTTGTTGATTTCATGCGATGTACGGAAGCCATCAAAAAAATGAATAAACGGAACGCGGCTTTTCAGCGTAGCCCTGTGTGCGATCAGCGCAAAATCCTGCGCTTCCTGAACGCTGGCGGCGCATAACATCGCGCAGCCTGTCTGGCGGACCGCCATCACATCGGAATGGTCGCCAAAAATAGAAAGCGCGTGTGTGGCGACGGTGCGCGCGGCAACGTGCAGTACAAACGGCGTGAGCTGCCCCGCCAGTTTATACAGCGTTGGAATCATCAGCAGCAGCCCCTGCGATGATGTAAATGACGTAGAAAGCGAACCGGTTTGTAACGCACCGTGAACGGCGGCGATCGCGCCGCCTTCCGACTGCATCTCTACCACACGCGGCGTATCGCCCCAGACATTTTTAAGCCCATTGCCGGCCCAGACATCCGCTTGTTCAGCCATTGTTGAACTGGGCGTAATCGGGTAAATGGCGATAACCTCGCTGGTACGGAACGCCACCGACGCTACTGCGCCATTACCGTCAATCGTTTGCATATGACACCCTTACATTGCGCAAAAAAGAGGGACACGCATAATCGTGAGCGTATCCTGTAGTTATCCTTTTATTTTAGCAAAGCCCTTCAAGCCCCATTTTCGCTTTTGTGTCCCTGGCGGGAGGAGAATGGCGATTTCTTGCCGAAAAGACGTAAAAAATTGCCAATAAATGTTAATGAAGCGCATAAATGCGCGCTTTGCCTCTCGACGCGTCAGTTTCTGCTGCCTATTATTTAGGGCGGTGTCGTTTGGATGAATAAACAGAGGGGAGAGAAATGCGCGCAGCGTTTTGGGTGGGATGTGCCGCGTTATTATTATCGGCTTGCAGTAGCGAACCTGTTCAGCAGGCAACCGCGGCGCATGTTTCGCCAGGGATGAAAGCGGCGATGTCCAGCGCCGGCGAAGCGAATTGCGCTATGATTGGCGGTTCGCTTTCAGCGGCCCGGCAGCTTGATGGTTCAGTAATTGGTATGTGCGCGCTACCCAACGGCAAACGTTGTAGCGAACAGTCGCTTGCCGCCGGAAACTGCGGGAGTTATTAAGCGCGGCGTTTCGCCTGACGCGTATAACTTTTCACTTAATGGCTTAGTGCGCTAAATCCGCCAGTTTATACATTAGCGTTGTTTCTGCCGTCGCCAGCGTTAATTGGTTCGCGGTTAAATCGACCTGCGCGCCTTTGCTGAAGAGCTCGCTGAGGGTGCCGTCCAGCGCATTAAGCTGCGGATCGGCGCACATCATTCGGGTCATCGCTAAATTTTTCACTTTTAATTCGCCGTCCGACAGTTTTCCTTCGCCGGTGAATTGATTGCACATTTTGCCGGATACCGTCATGTCCTCGCCAAAGCTGAGCTCCGGGCCGGTGACCGTTTTACCGTTTACGCTTTCCAGAACAAAGCGGTGGTGCTCCAGTTGCTCGCGTTTGACGGACACTTTTCCACTGCTCACACACCCTGTCATTATGATGCTCAGGGCGACCAGCGTGACGATTTTCTTCATTGATATTCTCTGTAATCTGATAGTTAACACTGACTATAGTAATGATATGACCGGATAGATCTTCAGGGGTTATCCGAAAATGCTCCCCTGAGCGCAGGGGAGCGACAGGATTAGAACAGCGCGTTCGGGCAGGCTTCGCCCTTCTCAAGCTGGCTTAAGTTTTGTAACGTGGTTTCAGAGATGCTGATCAGCGCTTCTGCGGTCAGGAATGCCTGGTGCCCCGTAAACAGTACGTTATGGCAGGCCGACAGACGGCGGAAAACATCATCCTGGATAACATCGTTTGACTTATCTTCAAAGAACAGGTCGCGTTCGTTTTCATACACATCCATCCCCAGCGAGCCGATTTTCTGATTCTTCAGAGCTTCGATAGCCGCCTGGGAATCAATCAGCGCGCCACGACTGGTATTAATGACCATAACGCCATTTTTCATTTGGTCGAATGCCGCATGGTTCAGTAAATGGTAGTTTTCCGGCGTGAGCGGGCAGTGCAGGGAAATGACATCCGATTCGGCAAACAACGTTTGCAGATCCACATACTCTACGCCGAGGTCAAGCGCGGCGGTGCTGGGATAGGGATCAAACGCCAGTAAACGCATTCCAAAGCCTTTCAGGATACGCAGCGCGGCGACGCCGATTTTACCGGTACCAATGACGCCAGCGGTTTTTCCGTGCATAGTAAAGCCGGTCAGTCCCTCAAGGGAAAAGTTAGCGTCGCGGGTGCGTTGATAAGCGCGGTGAATACGGCGGTTCAATGTCATCATCATGCCAATCGCATGTTCAGCGACGGCTTCCGGAGAATAAGCCGGCACGCGGACCACCTGCAAACCGAGCTCTTTAGCGGCATCCAGGTCGACATTATTAAATCCGGCGCAACGCAGCGCGATGTATTTCACGCCGTGTTTTTTCAGCTCTTCCAGTACCGGTCGGCTCCCGTCGTCATTCACGAAGATACAAACTGCTTCACATCCATTGGCGGTTTTCGCCGTTTTCTCGGTTAGCAGAAAATCAAAAAACTCCAGTTCAAAACCGAACGCTTCGTTCACTTGCTGTAGATATTTCTTGTCATACTGTTTGGTACTATAGACGGCGAGTTTCATATGACCTTCTCCAGTGATGTTAGAATCACACAAATATGCTTAAAATTATCTTACAAAAAATCAAAAATAATTGATAGTCATACATATAATGAATAATTTTAGGTTATCATTCTCCACAACGCCTCAAATAGCCGGAGGGCGCCCCTGCAACATGAACTATTAGGCTATGTACGGGCAATCATGCCAAAATAAAGAGATAGCCGACTGAATTTTTCGTTAAATCAGGAAATTAATGGCCCATGAAGGGTAAATATAAAGCCGCCCTTGCGCTACTGTTACTGCTGATTCTTGTCCCTCTGACGCTACTGATGACCCTCGGGCTGTGGGTTCCCACTCTGGCGGGAATTTGGCTACCCGTCGGTACCCGTATCGCTCTGGAACAAAGTCCACGCCTGACACGTCATGGGTTAGTGATTCCCGATCTTCGCTATCTGGTCAATGATTGTTCGTTAGCGCATATTACCCAGGCGGAACTGACGCATCCCAGCCGTTGGTTGCTGAATATTAAAAGCCTCAAACTGGATGCCGCGTGCCTGGCGAAACTGCCCGCTACGGAAGCTTCTCCCGCCGCGCCGCGTACGCTGGCGCAGTGGCAGTCAATGCTGCCCAATACCTGGATTAACATCGATAATGTCATTCTCGCGCCCTGGCCGGAATGGCAGGGCAAGCTGGCTATCTCCATGACGCCGGTCATTCAGCAGATACGTTATCAGGGCGAAAAAGTAAAATTTCAAGGGCAGCTACGCGGTCAGGCATTGACGGTGAGCCAACTGGAGATCGCCGCGCTGGCCAACCAGCCTCCCGTTAGCCTGGCGGGGGAGTTTATGTTGCCGCTGGTACCGGATGGCCTGCCGGTCAGCGGTCATGCGGCAGCGACCTTGCGTCTGCCGCAGGAACCGTCGCTGGTGGATGCGGAACTGGAGTGGCGTGATAACGCCGGACAGCTCATCGTGATGGCGCGAGGTAATCCTGACCCGATTCTCGATCTCCCCTGGGCGGTAACGCGTCAGCGGCTTACCATCAGCGATGGCCGCTGGAACTGGCCATATCAGGGATTCCCCTTGAGCGGACGTCTGGCTTTTAATATCGATAACTGGCAAGCCGGGCCGGATAATGCGCGAGTCAGCGGACGCCTGAATATTCTGACCCAGGGCGATGCCGGTAAAGCGAACGCTGTACTGACTATCGGCCCGGGAAAACTCAGCATGGATAGCAGTGAGATGCCTCTACAGCTTACCGGCGAGGCTAAACAGAAGGATTTAATCTTTTATGCCATATTGCCCGCTATGTTCCGCGGCAGTCTGGCCGATCCGCAGCTCACCTTTGCACCTGGCGCATTGCTACGCTCGCGCGGACGGGTGATTGATGCGTTAGATATTGATGAAATTCGTTGGCCGCTGGCGGGCGTTAAGGTGACGCCGCGCGGCGTTGATGGCCGATTACAGGCTATTTTACGGGCGCACGAAAATGAGATGGGCGATTTCGTTCTTCATCTTGATGGCCTGGCGAATGATTTTCTCCCTGATGCTGGTCGCTGGCGGTGGCGCTATTGGGGGCAAGGAAGCTTTACGCCAATGCGCGCCCACTGGGATATTGCCGGACAGGGCGAATGGCATGATAACACCATCAGGTTGACCAGTTTGTCCACCGGTTTTGATCAGTTGCACTATGGCGCAATGACCGTCACATCGCCAAGACTGGCGCTGAATAAACCTATTGTCTGGGTTCGCGACGCCACAACGCCGTCGCTACAGGGCGCGCTGTCTCTGGAGGCGGGAAAAACCGTATTTACCAGCGGGAGCGTGCTGCCGCCTTCTACCCTTAATTTTAGCGTTGAAGGGCGCGAGCCAACCCTGTTCCAGTTTAAAGGCGACCTTCGGGTGGGGGCGATAGGGCCGGTACGGCTGAATGGGCGCTGGGATGGCGAACGCCTTCGCGGACAGGCCTGGTGGCCGAAGCAGTCGCTTATCGTTTTCCAGCCGTTGCTTCCACCAGACTGGAAAATGACGCTGCGCGAAGGCTCACTGTATGCGCAGGTGGCTTTTTCCGCCGCACAGGGGCAGGGGTTTGAAGCGGGTGGACACGGCGTGTTAAAAGGCGGCAGTGCCTGGATGCCGGATAACAAAATCAACGGCGTCGATTTCATTCTGCCATTTCGCTTCCACAACGGCGCGTGGCAATTGGGGACGCGCGGGCCCGTCTCGCTGCGTATTGCCGGGATAGTTAACCAGGTCACGGCGAAAAATATCACTGCTGATTTACAGGGCGGTTATCCCTGGAGCGAGTCGAATCCATTACTGCTAAGCGATGTCAGCGTAGACGTGCTGGGCGGTCAAATCATTATGAAACAGTTGCGAATGCCGCAGCACGACCCGGCGCTTTTGCGGGTGCAAAATATTTCATCCAGCGAATTGATTAGCGCCATAAATCCAAAGCAATTCGCCATGTCTGGTCCGGTTAGCGGTGCGCTGCCGCTGTGGCTGAACAATGAAAAATGGATAATCAAAGATGGCTGGCTTACGAATCCCGGGCCAATGACGTTGCGTATCGATAAAGATACTGCGGATGCGGTGGTGAAGGATAATGTTACGGCAGGCTCGGCGATTAACTGGCTACGTTATATGGAGATTACGCATTCGTGGACGAAAATTAACGTTGATAACCTGGGCGTACTAACGATGCAGGCGGCCATTACCGGCAAAAGCCGGGTAGATGGTAAAACCGCGATCGTTAACTTGAACTATACCCATGAAGAAAATGTGTTTACGCTGTGGCGCAGTTTGCGTTTTGGCGACAATTTACAGGCATGGCTTGAACAAAATACAGCGTTGCCGCAACCTCCTTGCCGGAAAGACAAGGACTGTGAGGATAAATAATGAAAATGAGTATTGCCATGCTGTCAGCGCTTGCGTCATTTATCGTGGTGGGGTGCACGCCACGTATTGAAGTCGCCGCGCCGGAACAGCCGATTACCATCAACATGAATGTAAAGATCGAGCATGAAATACATATCAAAGTCGATAAAGACGTTGAAGAACTCCTGAAATCACGCAGCGATCTATTCTGAGGCCATAATGAAAAAGTATTTAATACTATGGGTGCTGACGCTGAGCTTGCTCACACCTTCTGTGTGGGCCTTAACCCTGGATGAAGCGCGCACGCAGGGCCGGGTTGGGGAAACGCTGAATGGCTATCTGGTGGCCTTAAAGAATGATGCCGAAACCCAGAAACTGGTGCTTGATATTAATCACGCCCGTCGCGCCAGTTATCAGCAGTTAGCGGATAGCAATCATCTCCCCGTAGACGAGGTGGCGAAGATGGCAGGGCAAAAACTGGTTGAGCGCGCCAGGCCGGGAGAATATGTCCAGGGAATTAATGGCAAATGGATGCGTAAATAACCGCTTCCCGACAATTTTTTTACCGCAAAATGCATTTTTATATGGGTAATTTTTGAATACGAAGGTCGTTTACATTAGGCGAACCGGAAGGCTATTTCTATACTGTTGGCTGGTATCACTATTCGCGAGAGTAACCAGGTATGACGTCTGAAAAGTTATCTGCTGCCTGCCATTGTGGCAGCGTCGTGTTTACCGTTCAACTTAGCGATGGGTTTCATACCGCCAGGCGCTGCAACTGTTCCTTTTGCCGGATGCGCGGAGCGGTGGCAGTGTCTGCGCCGCTATCGGGTATTAAAGTGCTAAAAGGGCAGGATAAGCTTACCGAATATCGCTTCAATACGGGCAAGGCGGTGCATTTTTTCTGTTCGGTATGCGGGATATATACTTTTCATCAGCGCCGATCCAATCCCGATCAATATGGGGTCAATGTGGCGTGCATCGAAAATGTGTCGCCTTTTGATTTCGCCTGCGTTGAAGTCAATGATGGGGTAACGCATCCCAGCGATGGCGGCAGTAGCGGCGTGGTAGGATATTTGCGCTACGAACCTAAGAAGTCACCTCCCGTCGAAACGGGAGGCAAAAATATTTAAGCGGCCACTACGCTGTCAATCGCGGCTTTTGCATCGGCCTGAGCTTTAGCCGCCACTTCCGGCCCGTAGGCGATGCCTTCGGCAAAGACAAAATTCACGTCGGTGATACCGATAAAACCAAGGAACACTTTCAGGTAAGGCGCAATCAAATCCGTCGGGGTGTCTTTATGGATACCGCCGCGGCTGGAGAGAACCACCGCGCGTTTGCCGGTTACCAGACCTTCCGGGCCTTTTTCGGTATAGCGGAAAGTGATACCGGCGCGGGCAATCAGATCAAAGTAGTTTTTCAGCTGCGTCGGGATATTGAAATTGTACATCGGCGCCGCAATAACGATGACGTCGTGGGCTTTCAGTTCAGCAATGAGTTCATCAGACAGCGCCAGAGCGTCCTGTTGACGTGGCGTTAAAGGCGCATCGCCCGGACGCATCGCGCCCACCAGCTCGCCATCCAGCACCGGAACAGGGTTGGCCGCCAGATCGCGGACAGTAATTTCATCTGCGACGTGTTTTTCGCGCCATTGTTCAATAAAATAGTCAGTCAACTGACCAGACTGAGAGTACCCTGCCAGAATACTGGATTTAAGAACTAATACCTTGCTCATGGGTGTTTCCTTTTATGTGTTTGAAGGGGCGTGCCCCGTTGCTTGTTGACACTTTATTCACAAATATGTCGCAGGGATAGCGCAATATATCGAACCCTTTGTTCGAAATTATTGAACAACACAAAAAAAGCCCCAATGTGGTACTCTATACCTATCATTTAAAACGATTTTAAACAGGCAGAATGCTGCCCAAGAGCTTTATGACTGAACAATCTACG
The DNA here is from genome assembly GCF_051700745.1 of Salmonella sp. NW884. Lineage (NCBI taxonomy): Bacteria > Pseudomonadati > Pseudomonadota > Gammaproteobacteria > Enterobacterales > Enterobacteriaceae > Salmonella > Salmonella sp. NW884. Next base: position 123,982 of record NZ_JAMMDE010000001.1, read on the forward strand.
TTGACGCTTCAGGTGTTACAGCAGCGGCTGGATGCACTGATGCTGCGCGACAAACAGCGCTTTTCGCGCCGCCTGCATGGCGTAAAGAAAGTAAAAAATCCTGATGCGCAACAGGCCATTTTCCAGACGATGGCGAAAGAAATTGAACAGGCTGCGACGCAGGTCGCTCTCCGCGAAGCGGCGCGCCCCTCAATCACTTATCCGCAAAATCTGCCTGTTAGCCAGAAGAAACAGGACATTCTGGAAGCGGTCCGCGATCATCAGGTGGTGATCGTGGCAGGGGAAACCGGTTCCGGTAAAACTACCCAGTTGCCGAAAATTTGTATGGAGCTGGGACGCGGAATTAAAGGACTTATTGGACATACTCAACCGCGTCGCCTGGCGGCGCGCACCGTCGCTAACCGCATTGCCGAAGAGTTGCAAACGGAGCCAGGCGGCTGCATCGGCTATAAAGTTCGTTTCAGCGATCATGTCAGTAGCAACACCATGGTCAAACTGATGACGGACGGTATCCTGCTGGCGGAAATCCAGCAGGACAGGCTATTGATGCAGTATGACACCATCATTATTGATGAAGCGCATGAACGCAGCCTGAATATTGACTTCTTGCTCGGCTATCTGAAAGAGCTTCTGCCGCGTCGTCCCGATCTGAAAGTGATTATTACCTCTGCGACCATCGACCCGGAACGCTTCTCGCGCCACTTTAATAACGCGCCGATTATCGAAGTCTCTGGCCGAACGTATCCCGTAGAAGTTCGTTATCGCCCCATCGTGGAAGAGGCTGACGACACTGAACGCGATCAGCTACAGGCAATTTTCGACGCTGTCGATGAACTGGGGCGTGAAAGTCCCGGCGATATTCTGATTTTTATGAGCGGAGAGCGGGAAATCCGCGATACCGCCGACGCCCTGAACAAGCTGAACTTACGGCATACCGAAGTGTTGCCGCTGTATGCACGCTTGTCGAACAGCGAACAGAACCGCGTTTTCCAGTCGCACAGCGGACGCCGTATCGTGCTGGCGACTAACGTGGCGGAAACCTCGCTGACGGTGCCGGGTATCAAGTATGTGATCGATCCTGGCACTGCGCGCATCAGCCGCTACAGCTACCGCACTAAAGTGCAGCGCCTGCCGATTGAACCGATCTCACAGGCTTCCGCCAACCAGCGTAAAGGGCGTTGCGGACGCGTATCGGAAGGGATTTGCATTCGTCTGTATTCGGAAGATGACTTTTTGTCACGTCCGGAATTTACCGACCCGGAAATTCTACGTACTAACCTGGCGTCGGTTATTTTGCAGATGACCGCCCTGGGGCTGGGTGACATCGCCGCCTTCCCGTTTGTCGAAGCGCCGGATAAGCGCAATATTCAGGATGGCGTGCGTTTGTTGGAAGAGCTGGGGGCGATTACCGCCGACGAACAGCAAACGGCATATAAGCTGACGCCGCTGGGCCGACAATTATCCCAGTTGCCGGTCGACCCGCGCCTGGCGCGTATGGTTCTGGAAGCGCAAAAGCATGGCTGTGTGCGCGAAGCGATGATCATTACTTCCGCACTCTCTATTCAGGATCCGCGCGAGCGCCCAGTGGATAAGCAGCAGGCTTCCGATGAGAAACACCGGCGTTTCCATGATAAGGAGTCCGATTTTCTGGCGTTTGTTAACCTGTGGAATTACCTCGGCGAGCAACAAAAGGCCCTGTCGTCGAATCAATTCCGCCGTCTGTGTCGCACCGACTATCTGAACTATTTACGCGTGCGTGAGTGGCAGGATATCTATACCCAACTGCGTCAGGTGGTAAAGGAACTGGGGATTCCGGTAAACAGCGAACCCGCAGCGTACCGGGAAATTCACGTTGCGTTGTTAACGGGGCTGTTGTCGCATATCGGGATGAAAGATGCCGATAAACAAGAGTACACCGGCGCGCGTAACGCCCGATTCTCTATTTTCCCCGGATCCGGTTTATTCAAAAAACCGCCGAAATGGACAATGGTCGCCGAGCTGGTGGAAACCAGCCGTTTGTGGGGGCGCATCGCTGCCCGCATTGAGCCAGAATGGGTGGAACCGGTAGCCCAGCACCTGATTAAACGTTCATATAGCGAACCGCACTGGGAGCGGGCGCAAGGCGCGGTGATGGCGACGGAAAAGGTTACTGTCTACGGTCTGCCGATTGTCGCCGCGCGCAAGGTGAATTATAGCCAGATTGACCCGGCGTTGTGTCGCGAGTTGTTTATCCGCCATGCGCTGGTGGAGGGGGACTGGCAAACCCGTCACGCCTTCTTCCGTGAGAATCTAAAATTGCGTGCGGAAGTCGAGGAACTTGAGCACAAATCTCGCCGCCGCGATATCCTGGTGGATGACGATACCCTGTTTGAGTTTTATGACCAGCGTATTAGCCATGACGTTATTTCCGCCCGCCACTTTGATAGTTGGTGGAAAAAAATCAGCCGCGAGACGCCGGATCTGCTCAACTTTGAAAAAAGTATGCTGATTAAAGAAGGCGCGGAAAAAATCAGCAAACTGGATTACCCGAATTTCTGGCACCAGGGCAATCTCAAGCTGCGTTTGAGCTATCAGTTTGAACCGGGCGCGGATGCTGACGGCGTGACCGTCCATATTCCGTTGCCGCTACTTAACCAGGTTGACGAGAGCGGTTTTGAATGGCAGATCCCAGGGCTGCGCCGTGAATTAGTTATTGCGCTGATTAAATCGTTGCCAAAACCGGTACGTCGCAACTTTGTTCCGGCGCCAAACTATGCTGAAGCGTTTTTAGGTCGCGTAACGCCGCTGGAGCTGCCGCTGCTGGACGCTCTGGAGCGTGAACTGCGCCGGATGACCGGCGTCACGGTCGATCGGGAAGACTGGCATTGGGATCAGGTGCCCGAGCATCTGAAAATCACGTTTCGCGTGGTGAATGACAAAAACAAGAAACTGCAGGAAGGGCGTTCGCTCGCCGAGCTTAAAAATGCGCTGAAAGGCAAAGTGCAGGAGACGCTCTCGGCGGTAGCGGATGACGGCATTGAGCAGAGCGGGCTGCATATCTGGAGTTTCGGCGAGCTGCCGGAAAGCTACGAACAGAAACGCGGTAATTATAAAGTGAAGGCGTGGCCGGCGTTAGTGGATGAGCGTGACAGCGTCGCTATCAAATTGTTTGATAATCCGCTGGAACAACAACAGGCGATGTGGTGCGGTTTACGCCGTCTGCTGTTGCTCAATATTCCTTCACCGATTAAGTATCTGCATGAGAAATTGCCGAATAAAGCCAAGCTGGGGCTGTACTTTAACCCGTACGGCAAAGTACTGGAATTGATTGATGACTGTATTGCCTGCGGGGTAGATAAACTGATAGATGCCAACGGCGGGCCGGTGTGGAGCGAAGCAGGTTTCACCGCGCTGCACGAAAAGGTACGCGCCGAGCTGAATGATACTGTGGTGGATATCGCGAAGCAGGTTGAGCGCATCCTGACGACCGTATTCAATATCAATAAGCGTCTGAAAGGGCGGGTGGATATGAGCATGGCGTTGGGGCTTTCCGATATCAAGGCGCAGATGAGCGGTCTGGTATACCGTGGTTTTGTGACTGGCAACGGCTTTAAACGTCTCGGCGATACGCTGCGTTATCTGCAGGCAATTGAAAAGCGGCTGGAGAAACTGGCTGTCGATCCGCACCGCGATCGGGCGCAAATGCTGAAAGTCGAAAGCGTCCAGCAGGCGTGGCAACAATGGATAAATAAATTGCCTCCAGCGCGTCGCGAAGATGATGATGTTAAAGAGATCCGTTGGATGATTGAAGAACTGCGTGTCAGTTATTTCGCCCAACAGCTCGGTACGCCTTATCCTATTTCCGATAAGCGTATTTTACAGGCCATGGATCAGATTACGGCCTAAAAAGCCAGGCGACGATGTCTTTCAAAGAGATCCGGTACAAGTTCGGAACAAAAAGGAGGAATTATGAATACAACGCCATTTCCGGCGCTCTCTGCGGAAACATTGCTGGCGGTGAATACCGTCGGACAGTGGCTGGCGCAAAATGATTTTTCCGGCGAACAACCTTATTCGTCGGATTGCGTCGTCCTGGCGGGCAATGCGGTGATCCCCACTATCGACGCGGCCTGTCGCATCGCCAAAGCGCAAGGCGTTCCTTTACTGATTAGCGGTGGTATAGGTCATTCGACGCCGTTTTTGTACGCCGTGATTGCCCGGCATCCGCGCTACCATACTATTCGCACAACCGGACGCGCTGAAGCCGCTATCCTCGCGGATATCGCGAACCAGTTCTGGCATATTCCGGCTGAGAAAATTTGGCTGGAAGATCGGTCAACTAATTGCGGCGAAAATGCCCGTTTCTCCTGCGCACTGATCCGTCAGGCGAAAGAAAACATTAACACGGCTATCGTTGTGCAAGACCCCACCATGCAGCGGCGCACTATCGCGGCGTTTCGGCGCGTGACAAACGACGACACCGATGCGCCGCGCTGGCTGAGTTTTCCTGGTTTTGTTCCGGTACTGCGCCACCTTAACGGCGGTACACGTTTTGCCAACGTTGAAGAGGGCATCTGGACGGTGGAGCGTTATCTGTCTCTGATTGCCGGCGAGCTGCCACGTTTGCGTGACGATGAAACAGGGTATGGACCGCGTGGTAAAGATTTTATCATTCACGTTGATATCCCACGCGATATTGAAAAGGCATGGCAGGTATTGCAGGCAGATACTACGTTGCGCAGTGCGTTAGAACAGAGAGCTTTACGCTAAAAATCGCCCGTTTGCGAGGGTGAACGGGCAAGTGCGACCACCATTTCATAAATTTGATGAATTATTTATAAAAGCTGGTTATGTTGTCGCTTTACGGTTTTCATTCAGGACGCGCTATGGGCAATAAGTATTCCGGCCTGCAAATTGGTATTCACTGGTTAGTCTTTTTTCTGGTTATTGTGACTTACGCCGCGATGGAGCTACGCGGTTTTGCGCCGCGTAGTTATCGGCCCTGGTTTAATATGACGCATGTTTCATGTGGTATCACTATTTTGCTTTTAATGGTGGCGCGCTTGATTATTCGGCTGAAATATCCCACGCCGCCCATTGTTCCTCGTCCAAAACCGATGATGACCGGAATGGCGCATTTAGGACATCTGGTGATTTACCTGTTATTTATCGTGCTGCCTGTTATTGGTCTGGTCATGATGTATAACCGCGGCAATCCCTGGGTCGCATTTGGCATTACTATGCCGCATGCCGCCGAAGCTAACTTTGAACGCGTAGATATGCTGAAATCCTGGCACGTCACGCTGGCGAATCTGGGCTATTTTGTTATTGGACTTCATGCCATCGCTGCTTTGATGCATCACTATTTCTGGAAAGACAATACGCTGTTACGGATGATGCCGCGTAAGCGTAACTGACCGTCCTGTATGACGTTTGCTACAGGCGGGGTTAACTGCTTTAGGCAAACAAGGCATCTATCAGAGGGGATGGCGTATTCCATACAGAAAACGCCTGCGTCTAACCAGGACCCGTGACGCAGGCGAAGGAGGACGGGTCTACATCGGAAGCGGGTATTATACTTATTTGTATGACAAATAAAATAAACAATTACTATTCCGTAATCCAATGTTTAATCAACGGGTTAAACCCACATGATCGCGCTGCCGACCGCCCGGAAGTGCCTACACTTACAATGAACGTGGCATAGTGGCGGAAAATAGCGCAACGGCGCCATGTTGCTCCAAAGTCACCTTAGCGAAATGTTCGTCCAACACGCTGCGTAACGTATCGGCTGAATCATTGGTATTACTGAATATTCCTTTCTTGTTATAAACAGCCATTAATTTCTTACCAAAAGCATTGTGAGGAACCTCTTTGCCCAGAATCGTGGCGCCAAAAAGTGTGCCGCCGGGTTTAAGCGCCATACCGGCATTTTTAATTGCCTTCGCTTTTGTTGTCATCTCACCGGGTAAGCAGTGCAGAAGATAGTACATCGAAACGGAATCGAAGCGCCCGTGCCAGTCCGCCGGGAACGTGTCGAAAACATCGTGTTGTAGTGTGGCGCGGATTTTCGTATTACCCACTCGGCTGGCGGCTATTTTCAGGCTATCCGGATTTAAATCCATCAGCGAAATGGCATGAGTCGCAGGTGCATGTTTCAGGTAATAACCTGTACCTACGCCAATATCCAGGTGAGTCTCGCCCATGTGATGCAGGAAGAAAGGAAGTAGTCGCGTATCAGTAGGACACTTCCATGCATATTTGTTTGAGATATTGAGTACCCACCAGTCATATAAGCTAAGCGTGAATGGGTTATAGACTTTTGCGCCTGATTGTTGTGTATGCTTCATTGTTCTCTCACTAAATAATTTCGCGCTGGAATTAAAACAACGAAGCAATCGTTAGGCAAGCATTAATCAGGTAAGTGAGTAATTTAATACGATGAATAAAGGCGATATTATGAATTAAGCAGCTATCTTAAAGAATATAGAGGATAATAATAGCTGATAAATGAATTGGACAGTCATATTATTATAAGCTGACGATTAATAATCGTTAATATAAATATATTAAGCCTTATGATAATAGCAATGCAATTAAATGCATGAGGAACAATATTTATTCATACACATAAAGCGATTATTGCACATTAATTGATATTTTAAATGTTACGCTGAGATAGCCATCTTTATTTAATATCACCTACCTGGAGGCGATATGATTGAGGTTTTTGAAGCGTTTGGCTGGACCTTACTTTTAGGCGGTCTGGCAGTGGCAGTACTGTTTATCACTGCACTGGATAGAAAACGGTAATCATTGCATTTGACGCGCCTGTTGAGTTGGTATTACAAATAATTGTACCTGAAATCTACCACTTTTGAAGTTTGCGATATTTTGCCATTCTGACGGCAAGGGGTAATCCTGACTGAAGTTACCGCCGCTTATCAACCAGACACGATGGTAACTTTTTGAAAGCGTTGTCAGAGTATCAATATATGTCTGATCGGCTTGCGCATAAAACAGTGAACCAAAGCCATAGGCATTCGGTCTGCCTGATGTTCCGTGTGCGTTAGGCGGTGTATAAAGAAACGTACGATAATCTCGCTTATTATAATACACATAACTTAAATAATCGAACATTTTACTGACTACCACGGCATCATTAGGCTGGTGGCGGGTATTAATATAGTTTACCAGTGGTTTAAACTCGTCTATGTGCTCAGGGTTATTATGATAGAAACCATAGCCGAATAATAAGGTGAATAAGATAAACCAGAAGCCACAAACCGCTTTTTTTGCGCGGGTAAGTAATACCGCGAGCAGGGGAGGAATGCTCAGCGATGAGAAGAAGAAATAACGATCGATAAATAACGGCATCCACCAGGAAATGATGAAGACCAGCATTACAGGGATGACCAGATTACAAAATAATATCAGCTGATATCTTTCATATTCTCCGTTGCATAAAGATATTCGCCCCACAGTACCGATAAAACCTCCCACAGCCAGCCACAGAATGAACGACGGAAAACCCTGTCCGTTGTTTCCGGTAAAAAAATGCCAGTACATCGCAGGCAGGTCACGCCATGTTACGGGGGGAATCCAACCGATATCATTACCGGCTCTCAACTGCGCCAGATGAGTCAGTAAATTAAACAATACGGGCAACCAGGGGAGATAAGCGACAGCAATCGCCAGGTTAGCAAACCACCAGCCAGGAAGTTTAAGGTAGCAGGCCGTTTTATGGCTTTGGCAGGATAATATTGTTACTGCGATCCAGTGGGCAATAAGTGCAAATAGGGTGAAATAATGGGTGTAAAAGCTGAACGTCATAAGTAAAGCATACGCGACAAGGTAGCGATTATGGGTGGGTGTTTTTATCCACATCATCAATGCTAACGCGGCAGCGAGCGTTAGCATTCCCATTAACGCGTACATGCGCGTTTCTTGACTGTAATGAACTGCCATCGGCATCAAGGCGGCGAACCATCCCGCCAATAAGGCTGTACGTTCATTTGCCAACCATCGCGTAAGCGCGATAACCAGCACAACTGTCAGGATCCCAAAGAGTAGACTGAGAGAGCGTACCGCTGCAATGCTATCACCCCATAATATCATCCAGTCATGCAGTAACAGATAATAAAGCGGGGGATGCACGTCAAAAGCGGCATGGAATAGCAGATTATCTACGCTATGTCGACTAATCAGCACGCTGGATGCTTCGTCACACCAAAGGTAGCGGTCAGTTAAAAACAGCAACCGTATAAGGACGGAGAATATGACAATGAGACAAACATGATATTTATACTTTATTTTTCTTAACCCATCGCCGGGCTGCCATATTGATAGTTGTGGTAGCGCCATAATATCCTCAATGGAGTAAGACTTAGACCAGAATGGACACCTAACGCAATAATGAAGGTTAAAATCTTAACCAACACTAAATAAAAATAACTTTGATAATGTCAGCGATGAATTAATCAGAATAGTGCAGTGCAACTCAGTAATCCTGACCGTAATGGCGAAGCAGTCTATGCTCTAAAAACCGGGTCAAACCGACGATAAAGGTAACGCCAATAAGATACACTATGGCGGCAAAAAGGTAAGCATGGAAGAATTTAAAGCTAGTTGCAGCAACCTCCTGAATTCGCGCGAAAAACTCAGTATATTGGATAAGAAAAACGATGGTGCTGTCTTTAAGGTTATTAATCACCTGATTCGTTAAGGCTGGAATGGAAGACAGCAATACCTGAGGCAGTATAATCCACAAAAAGACCTGCCGTTTGTTCAACCCCTGAACGACTGCTGCCTCCGTTTCATACTTATTCAATGCGTTATAGGCCGTTGTCATGTACGCGGCATTATATGCGCCGACATTCAAGGTAAACCCTGTAACCGCCACGGTAAAAGAGGACAGGTGAATGCCAGATTGAGGTAAACCATAATAGATAACAAACAGAATAAGAATGAGTGGCGTACCGATAAAGAAATCCATGTACAGCCGAGTTATGGCTTTTACCATGGGGCGATGGCTCAGGCTCAGAAAAAAAATGATAATTCCCCACAAAAAACCGGTGATGGAAACAATCAGCGCAAGTTTACAGGTTTCTTTAATACCGTCCACAACAAGTGGTAGTTGTTCAGTCAGATCATTAAAGAAGAGAGACCAGCCAGCGATCATCGTTGTGCCTCGCTAAAAAAACAGTGGATATCTGGATCCGTTTCTCGTAAGGCAAGATCGGTAAAAGCGCCTTCTGCACGAATCTTGCCATGATTAAGAAACGTTACGTTATCGCTTAGTAATCTGGCGAGGCGAATATCATGAGTGACGCATAATATAGTGACGCCATTGTCGTGAAGTTGCTTGATCAACATTCCGACTTCACGAGTCATGAGCGGATCAAGCGCAGACGTCGGCTCATCAAAAATAATGAGTTCTGGGTCGGTGACCATTGTACGGGCCAGGGCGACGCGCTGTTGCTGCCCGCCCGATAATTGCGAAGGGTATTTTGCGCTATGCGAGACCATATCAAGTTTTTGTAGCTCATGTAAGGCTTTTTCCCGAGCTAGTTGTCCCGGCATGCCAAACACTTTACATAGGGCAAGGGTAATGTTATCCATGACGTTAAGATGGCGATACAAAGCGTAATTCTGGAAGACACAACCGACTTTTTTTCTGAACTCAAGAATAGTAAATTCCTTGTCATAAATATTTCTCCCGTGAAAATAAATATCACCATAATCAGGCTCTTCTAATCGAAGCAGACAGCGTAAAAGCGTCGTTTTTCCACAACCTGATGGCCCCATGACTACTTTCATGTCTCCCGATTGAATTTTTAGACTAACCGTATCAAGAACCTTTTTTCCTGAATATTCCTTACTTATCTCTTTTAGTTTCAGTAAAGCCATGAGTATCACCTCTATTTTTATGCTTCAACTGATTCGATATTTTTTCTCAAACACTCCGGCCAGAAGAGTAAAAACTTTATAAATAATGAAATATAATACCCCGGCAAGAGTATAGATCTGTAACCCGTTCAGCGTGATGGCTGTCAGTGACATTGCCTGCTTCGTTATTTCAGCGATACCTACAGTATAAGCAAAGGGCGTCGCTTTTAATACAGAAGAAAACTCATTGATAATACCGGGCACAGAAAATCGCAACATCTGTGGCAGTTCAATATTTATTATAACCTGTAATTGACGCATTCCTGCTACTTTCGCTACCGTAATTTCGTATGGCTCAACTAATTTAAGCGCCCCTCTGAACACCTCGGCAAGATAGCTCCCACTGATTAAGCCGACGCTGAGGTTCATGGCCACCAGAGGTGAAACATATATGCCAATCGATGGCAATCCAAAATAAACAAGAAAAACAGCAATAAGTATTGGAATTCCCCGAAGAATAAAGACCAGTACGTCGAGTATCTTCTGTAGTGGAAGGGGGGATAGTCGCCGTAATACGGCGACTGTAAGCCCGAACAAAAACGCTGAGAGAAAACAGGTAAATGTTACAAGCAGCGTATTACCAATCCCTTCCAATAGGAAATAAAAGATAGCCAGCATATTACCTGATGACATAGCTTACTATTTCATCCAGCTATCGACAATGCCAGATATTTTTTGTGGCCCTTGCTCTTTAAGCCATAAGTTGAAATCATCGCGCACGGGAGAGCCTTTCTTAAAGGCAATGCCAAGCTGATCAACATTCTTGAAAACATAACGGCTTTCTATCGGCATCTTTTTCTTATTTTTGAAGGTAAAATAAACCGGCTCTTCTATAAAAGCCAGATCAAGATTGCCATTTTTTAGATCAGCCATCGTCTCATTATAGGTTGGATACAATTTTACTTTACTTAACGAGTAGTATCCTTTGGGCTCCAGATCGTTTTTGATAAGGTCGGAGTAAGCCATTCCTCGAGGGTATCCAATAGAATATTGATTTAATTCATTGAGGTTATTGAGCGTTATTTTATGATTGGCCATACTGACCAGATAAAAAGAGTTGATGTAATAAGGTTCAGAAAAATCAATAACTTTCTTACGTTTATCTGTGATTGAAATTCCCGAAAATGCTACATCTGCCTGACCACTCGCCACTGCGCCAAGCATTCCATCCCAGGCATATTCGGTGATGTTTAGCTTACAATGCCGTGACTGACAGTAAGACGAAAAAAGCTCCAGATCTATCCCCTGTAATTTGCCATCAGCACTTTTAAATAACATAGGTGGAGAGGCCGGTGATACTGCGACATTGAGTGTTCTCCCTTCAACGATGCTATCAGCAAAAGCTGAAGACGACATTATTCCCAACACTATCATCGATAAGCCAATTTTTTTGGATAACATGCTATCTATTTCCTGTGGTAAGGTAATGCGTATTATAAATTAAGCATTAGGGCGTGAACCTGACATTTGCAGGCGTAAAGTACTTAACGTTATGTATTCCATCGCTGTTAACTAATTTAATCAGGAGGTTTGACAGGAATCATCAAAGGGAATGAATTGAATATACCATGAGATATCAACTGGATATGAGTGCAGCGACCCCATGAAAGGTGAAAATGTAAAGATACCATAGACATTAGTATACTGGACATAGTTTATGCTCCATTTACGCATACATATTTACATGATAAGCAGATAAATGCTTCAGTGACGGTGTATTTAATGTCTCTAAGTATCATCTTACCACTCTATCCAGGGCCAATATAAAGACTTATCTTTGCTTGTCAAATACATTTTCTGAGCTAAGTTGATTTGCGTGCTATCTATATTTGCAAGCATATAAATTATTTATCCTATGAACAAACGACAACAAATCAGGAGTTCTGACGATGTTGTTATGTTTATCAAAACGTTAACTTGTTTTAATAGATAATAATCTTAATTCAGAAATATCTGAATGTATGCGGTTGTCGAGATAAAACTCTCAAATTAATATCGTACATCTTATGTAATAAATATAAATACGATAAATAAATCCAAAACTGGGACTGCCAACCGGATAACAAACAGCAATAAAGAGGATTCTCCATTAAGTTATCCTGGCAATGGTTAAGGTGGTAACATTTTCGGTGGCTTTACACATTTTAATCGTGTTCACAACACGTTAATTACCTTATGATTACCATGGTAATTAAAAATGAATCCTAGATGACTCGTTGGCTGAGTGAAAAGAAAATTCTGCATCACATAGGCGCATGTATCGCGTATAATGGGCTCCGATGACCCTAATCATTGCTATGACATAATAATATGTATCTTAACCGCTTTTGTTATTTACTCCTGATCTCCGCTGCGGTCGGAAGCATTTTTACATCGCATCCCGTCGTGATGTGGTTCCTGCTCGCCAATGTGCTAACGCTGGCGATCTACGGTATAGACAAAACGGCGGCACGTAAAACCTGGCGCAGAGTGCCGGAATCCACTTTGTTGGTGTTTGGGGTTGTCGGTGGGTGGCCTGGGGCGATTGTTGGTCAACAACTCTTCCGTCATAAAACGCAAAAGCAGCCATTCAAAACATACTTTATCGTCAGTGTGATAGTGAGTATTTTAGTTACGGTGGCGATTTATCGACTCTATCCATTTTTGTCTTACTGAACATAGACTATGTATCACTTATTGACCAATCGGCAGCAAAGACAACCTCATATTTTCATGCCACCGGCACTATGATATTGAGCTGTGTTTTGCTCAAGACGTACCGCAGTCGATGGAACTTTATTCAGTGGAATAATGATGAGCTATAAAACTTTCTAACATTATGGCAAAACAATGATGGACTTCCTGGGTTGGATGGACAAGGTCGTTGAAGACGTATTGCGGACATATATCTAGCTGAGGGTCTTTAGCCCCGGGAACATGTACATAGCCGTGGTGAGTATAAGGGTTTTCCGTATCATAACCAATATTACTGGCCGCCTCCATTATCACCTTAAATGCATCGGCAGTCTCGTAATAGCATATTTTATGCTGGGGGTATTTTTCTTTTAATTCTTCAACATTAGTTTTTAACAGGGCGTTGTGAGCGATGCTTTCATCCTTAAGCTTTCTTTTTTCATCAGAATGTTTGCCATAAGGTGTTAAAGACAAATCGGGAATCCCCATGACCAGAACATTATTAACTCCACCGGAAATTATTTTTTCAATATCATCAATTTGTTGCTCAACGACCATTATTACATTATCTTTGTGTAGTGTCATATAGTCATTAGCCCCCAATAAAAATATCGCCAGGTCCTGGTGAGAAGGGGTGTAAGATGCGACTTGTCTGTCCGTATTTGATACAAAGTCGCCGATGCAGTTAAAGCAGGAATAGCTTGCCGATGTACTTCCCCCTTCAGCAAAATTAAGCATCTCTTTACCTAAGAAGTGTGGAGATGATAAAAACTCAGTCCAGGTAAATCCATTAGTAAACCTTCCGCCAAAGTATTGACCATAGGAGGGTAAGATATGATGTGTTTTTTCAAACATACGCCCTAAGGAGTCAGACAAGCTGTCGCCAAAAAATACCAGTCTGGTAATATCACCCAAAGAAATATTTTTGGGCTTGGGATGTGATTTATTGATTTCTTTGGCAAGACCAAAAGCTTCCGGATGACATTCAACCTCAATAGATAAAATATTTTCACCATTATCATCTTTAATAATCAACTTATCGGCGTGTTCCTGTGATTCTATAATAAACTGTTCTTTACATCCCTGAGACGCTAAGGCTCGAAGTTTGATGTAGGCTCCGCGAACCTGTACCGGTGTTAGATTCAGTTCCTGATGGTGGTAAAGATTAAAGATACATTCGAGCGCCTCTGCATGGTGGGTGGTAAAGAAATATGCTTTGATTTTCTCCCATAAACTTAATTCCGGAAGGCGTGCGCTTTCTTTTATCGCATTAAATTTTTCAGAACTGATAGATGATGTGAAATAACCCTGTCCAACACTCAATGGCATAGTGTCCTCCTTACTTTATTAAACACGCTTTAGCAAAGCATTAATTAGCAAATATTAGCAAGAAAAGTAATCAGGTAAATGGTGTATATGGAATTGCGCCTTTTTCACAGTTTGTCGCCGTCAATAAAATGTATGCAGTGTTTATTATTTTTCAGCGAAGTAAATACATCATCAACAACGTGAGGTTAATACCGGGTACATATTATCTGACTGCTATCATTATTGAGTATGCGCTTGGCTAAGGCAAAGATCTAAAAAAGAAGCCACTCCTGATTTTAGTGTGCTGGCGTGAGTATGAGCTGGCTTGATACTCAGGAAAAACAGACAAACTTATCATCCGACTATTATTGCTAAAGTGCTAGTGTTTTATGTGACATTTTGATTTCTATTTTCATATTAAATATTTCTTAAGTGAGTTAACTATAATGAATGATGATTCAATTATTAAAAACTCTTCGATGCTTTTGGCCTATTTAGGTGGTTTGGGATGGGGAAGCGCCTATTTTTATGGCTGGGGCGTCTCCGCGTACTATGGTTTCCCGTGGTGGTATGTAGGCGTCGGCCCTGACAACATTGCCCGAAGTCTATTCCATGCGATTAGCCTGATGGCTATATTCATAATAGCGTGGGGAGTGGGTATTCTATTATTTTTTTTAGTAAAGCAAAAAGCACGTATCCACGACCTTAGCTTTTTACGTCTTTTTTTGGCAGCGGTTTTGTTCTTTATTCCAATTGTTATCGAGTTTTCTCTCTTAACAGAATCGTTTTTGTGGGAGCTTTTTTTTATCATTTTACTGGTGGCTTTATGCTTATCGGTGGGGATGCGTTTTTATAGTAAATTGATGCCAGTGATTTGTTTTACGCAACTCAGTTGGGTGCGAAGACATTGTTTCACTATAGTTATGATTGGTTTTATTATATATTTTTTTATATTTTCTTTTTTTGTTGGGATCTATAAGCCACAATTAAAGAAAGAATACGAAATGATATTGTATGATGGAGGCTGGTACTACGTCCTGGCCAGATATCATGATAGTTTTATTTTGTCGAAATCCTTTACTAAAAATAACAATAGATTTATTATTTTTAGACCAGAAGATGGACACTCTTATGAAATTACCTTGGTAAAAGTCAGACTTTAATAAAATACTGGTTGGCAAGAGCGTGAAATGACGCCAGAGCTTCCCATAGCAGAGATTAGAGAAAGAACTGAGCGCCCATATCTGTAGGCTGTGGAATAGCAATGCCGGGAAGGGCATGGCATGACACTTTATCTGACATTACCATTTGAGTGACAGGTTAGCAGATGTTTCAGGCCAAACCCAAGTTGAACTGGAGCGCTCAGAAGCCGATTACCTACATAACAAATATTGGCCGCAAGCTTATGCTGTGGGCGAAATATACGACCGCTATTATCCAGACTGGCTGTTAACTTATTTATTTTCCCAAAGTAGCCTATAACAGGCCTCCCTGAGGCATTGGCTAGCATCTGTGCATTGGAAAAACAGGCTCCATTTGCACTATAGCAACTTATAAATTTTATTGCCTCATGAGAGTTGCTAATATGGCGGATTGATTTTGAAAGTGATGATGACTGACTTGCCCCGGAACTGTACCGATTTTCATGTTGAACAACAAAAGGGGCACCATGTTTACAAATCGAAATAGGCATGGATTATTACCTGAGATTGATTTCAAATTAACAATAATGATGACGCTTTTGGGTATTAAAAAACTTTCAAATAACGCTCATTTGATTTTTTGTCCACATTGACTAAATCTGGAAAGATACAGGGTTGAGATATTTTCGCTACCCGTCGGCGGTGTATCGCAGTTGTGATGTTACGTTCTTACAAGACTGACATCTGCATATCATAACCTTTATTCATTACCCACCTGATGATTATATAAAAACTATTGAGCAAATATTTACTTCTGGGTAATGGGGCTGGATTCACCGGCATTACCTCTATGCCTCAGTCGGGCAGAACATTGCAGCTTAGAAAGGAAGCTTTGGCGTTTATTGTCTGTGGCCTGAAAAAGTTCCCCGTGAGCTGAATGTGAACTGATTCTTGATGACCTATGCCGACAAGTTATAAGTGATTGATTTTTATAATGTTTTTAATTTTACAATTACATAAACATAAAATTATGATAGTATACCCCCCTATAGTATATGGAGGTCGAATGCCGCATTCACCTGAAGATAAAAAACGTATTCTTACCCGTGTTCGTCGCATACGCGGGCAGGTTGAAGCGCTGGAGCGGGCGCTTGAGTCTGGCGAACCTTGTCTGGCGATTCTGCAACAGATTGCCGCCGTGCGCGGCGCGTCTAATGGCCTGATGAGTGAAATGGTTGAGATCCATCTGAAAGATGAGCTGGTCAGCGGGGAAACTACGCCAGATCAGCGCGCGGTTCGGATGGCGGAAATCGGCCATCTTCTTCGCGCTTATCTAAAATAACAATTTCCCTCACCGTAACAGGAAGAGATATATGAAATCACGTGCAGCAGTTGCTTTTGGTCCCGGTCAGCCGCTAAAAATTGTCGAGATTGACGTTGCGCCGCCGAAAAAAGGCGAAGTTCTGATCAAAATCACCCATACCGGCGTTTGCCATACCGATGCATTTACCCTTTCCGGCGATGATCCGGAAGGCGTATTTCCGGCAGTCCTGGGTCACGAAGGCGGCGGCGTGGTAGTTGAGGTTGGCGAGGGGGTAACCAGCCTGAAACCCGGCGACCATGTTATTCCACTGTATACGGCGGAATGCGGCGAGTGTAAGTTCTGTAAGTCCGGTAAAACTAACCTTTGCCAGGCCGTACGCGCCACTCAGGGAAAAGGGTTGATGCCGGATGGCACTACCCGCTTTTCTTATAACGGCGAACCCGTTTATCACTATATGGGAACCAGCACGTTCAGCGAATATACCGTTTGCGCGGAAATTTCTCTGGCGAAAGTGAACCCGCAGGCGCCGCTGGATAAAGTGTGTCTGTTGGGCTGCGGCGTGACGACGGGTATTGGCGCCGTCCATAACACCGCTAAAGTGAAAGCGGGCGACACCGTTGCCGTTTTTGGTTTAGGCGGTATTGGGCTGGCGGTTATTCAGGGCGCGGTTCAGGCTAAAGCCGGGCGTATTTTAGCTGTCGACACGAATCCGGAAAAATTTACGCTGGCGGGCGAAATGGGGGCTACGGACTTTATTAATCCGAATGATTACGACAAACCGATCCAGGACGTTATTGTTGAGCTTACTGATGGCGGCGTAGATTTCAGTTTTGAATGTATCGGCAACGTTAACGTGATGCGAGCAGCGCTGGAATGTTGTCATAAAGGCTGGGGCGAAAGCATTATTATTGGCGTAGCGGGGGCAGGGCAGGAAATCAAAACCCGTCCCTTCCAGCTAGTGACCGGTCGCGTCTGGCGTGGCTCCGCCTTTGGCGGCGTAAAAGGGCGCACGCAGTTGCCAGGGATGGTCGAAGATGCGATGAACGGTAAAATCCGTTTAGATCCTTTTATTACTCACCGCCTGCCGCTGGAGCAGATTAACGATGCCTTTGAACTGATGCATCAGGGTAAATCCATCCGTACTGTTATCCACTTTGGCGATAACTGATTCATCCGCCAGCGGATTTTCCGCTGGCGCTTTTCTGAATTTTCTGGAATGAATGTTGTGAAAATGTGACGAAGGCGATGCTTTTCGCGGTAAGCAAACGTCACGAAGTGCCGATGACTATCTAACGGGCGTGTTTTACGCATAAAACCTACAAGAGAGTCGACGGTCATGGGCAACACATTCTCGATGCAAGCCTCGCATAAACTGGGCTTCCTGCATCATATTCGGCTGGTTCCGCTGTTTTCCTCCATTCTCGGTGGCATCCTTCTTCTTTTTGCTTTGAGCGCCGGGCTGGCAGGCTATTTTCTGTTACAGGCCGATCGCGATCAGCGTGATGTCACGGACGAGATTCAGGTACGGATGGGATTATCCAACAGCGCTAACCACTTACGTACCGCACGTATCAATATGATCCACGCTGGCGCGGCGAGCCGGATTGCCGAAATGGATGAAATGAAAGCCAATATTGCCGCTGCGGAAACGCGGATCAAGCAGTCTCAGGACGGCTTTAACGCTTATATGTCCAGAGCGGTGAAAACACCCGCCGATGACGCATTGGATAACGAGTTAAACGCCCGCTACACCGCCTATATCAACGGTCTGCAACCGATGCTGAAATATGCCAAAAATGGCATGTTCGAAGCGATCATTAATCATGAAAACGAGCAGGCAAAACAACTGGATGCCGCATATAACCATATCCTGTTGAAAGCGATTGAACTGCGTACCGAGCGGGCGAGACTACTTAGCGAGCAGGCTTACCAACGAACCCGGCTCGGTATGATGTTTATGATTGGCGCATTTACGCTGGCGCTGGTATTAACGTTAATGACCTTCATGGCGCTGCGTCGCACGGTGATACAACCCTTGCAGCAGTCTGCGTCACGTATCGAACGCATTGCGGCGGGCGATCTGACCATGGCTGACGAGCCGACAGGACGCAGTGAAATAGGTCGCCTGAGTCATCATCTTCAGCAGATGCAGCATGCGTTGCAACAAACGGTAGGGGCGGTGCGTCAGGGGGCGGAGGAAATTTATCGAGGCACCAGCGAAATTACCGCCGGCAATACGGATTTATCTTCTCGTACTGAACAGCAGGCTGCCGCCATTGAACAGACCGCGGCCAGTATGGAACAGTTGACGGCAACCGTTAAGCAGAATGCGGATAATGCGCATCACGCCAGCAAACTGGCGGAAGATGCTTCCGGTAAAGCCAGTCGCGGAGGCCAGATGGTTTCCGGGGTCGTACAAACGATGGGGAATATCTCTACCAGCTCGAAAAAAATCTCGGAAATTACCGCCGTCATTAACAGTATCGCTTTCCAGACCAACATTCTGGCGCTGAACGCGGCGGTCGAGGCGGCACGCGCCGGGGAACAAGGACGCGGTTTTGCGGTGGTCGCCAGTGAGGTTCGTACCCTCGCCAGTCGCAGCGCGCAGGCGGCAAAAGAGATTGAAGGCTTGATCGGCGCATCGGTCAGCCTGATTGAACAAGGCTCTGAAGAGGTTATCGCTGCGGGGAGCACCATGAATGAGATTGTGGATGCTGTAAAACGCGTCACCGATATTATGCTCGACATCGCGGCAGCCTCTGATGAGCAAAGTCGCGGTATTGTTCAGGTCAGTCAGGCGATTTCTGAGATGGACAGGGTTACGCAACAAAACGCGTCGCTGGTCGAAGAGGCGTCCGCGGCGGCGGCTTCGCTTGAAGAACAGGCCGCCCGCTTGACGCAAGCCGTTGATGCGTTTCGTTTACAGGATACTGGCGCGACGATGCGATCATCCTTCCTTTAATAAGCGTCGCGCCTTCGGGCTATTTTAGCCGCCGGCGCGTTTATTGTTCCGACAGCCGCTATCACAGCGGCATCGATTTACGGATCGCCGCAATCAGCATTTGCGCCCCGGTTGAGAGCGGGATATCAACTCGCGTAAGAATACCTATCGGCTCGCTTGCGCTCTGGGTCGGCACGGGTAATGAGACCAGCGTCGCCTGGCGAAGATCTTCTTTAACCGCGCCAGAGGGGACGAACCAGACGTAATCGTAATCTACGGTCAGTTGTCGTGATAACGATGCGGATAGCGTTTCGATACATCCGGCAGGCATTTTACACCCCTGGCTTTGCAACAGGGCTTCCGCATTCTGGCGCGGTACCGTGCCTTTTGGTGAGACGACTACCGGCCATTCCATAACCCGACTGAGCGTGATCGTCTCCTGTAACAGGGGATGGCCGGGGCGTACCACTAATTTAAGCGATTCTAAAAACAGCAGTTCGTAATTTAAACCGCCCATTAATTCCGGGTCTGACATGCGGCCAATACCCAGATCGATCTCGCCTGATTTCAGACCCGCAAGCAACATCGTATTGTTCATGGTCGCGACCTGTAACGAGGTCGATTTTTGCTGTTGATGGAACCGCCCAATAGCCGCCGGGAGTATACCCAGCGCAGCGGTGGGGAGCGCGCCAACACGCACCACATCGGCGCTGGCGTCCTCTTTGCGATTCAGCGCCTGCCCGGCGGTATTCAATGCATCTAATACTTTTACCGCATGAGTCAAAAATTGTTCGCCAGGAACCGTTAATTGCGCGCCCAGTCGCCCGCGTTCAAACAGACGGGTTCCGGTGAGTTGTTCCAGTTCGTTCAGCGTTTTAGAAAGCGCTGGCTGGCTCAGGTTAAGAGTTTCAGCCGCGCGCCCCAGAGTTCCCTGTTGCGCAACGGCGACAAATGTATGAAGGTGGCGCAACCGAATGCGCTGACTAAACAGACCATTTTTTTCCATAAGCGATGTTAAAAACAGAGCCGTGCGGGTGACAAGTAAAGTTGTTTGTTTTTGATAACCTGATAGCAAAATATTATTAACATTTTACCATTTCAAGTTACAACTGTTTTATTTTACTGATGATTCAACTGCCGTTAAGCGTGTTAAGCCGCGATCTGGTCGGGGATATGCCAGCTCATGTCAATCCGTTCTGCATAATGAATTCAGACCGGATCACACTTTATAAATTCTTCTCCCCGGAATGGATGAGGTTTTCTACACTCCAGGTAACATTCACTGGAGGCATGACATTATGGCGAACACCATCACGGCAGATGAGATTCGGGAACACTTTTCGCAGGCAATGTCGGCAATGTACCAGCAGGAAGTTCCGCAGTACGGTACGTTACTGGAACTTGTGGCTGACGTGAATCTGGCGGTGCTGGAAAATAATCCCAAACTGCATGAGCAGTTGGCTAATGCCGATGAACTGGCGCGATTGAACGTGGAACGGCATGGCGCCATTCGTGTTGGCACCGCAGAAGAACTTTCTACCTTGCGTCGGATATTCGCCATCATGGGGATGTACCCAGTAAGTTATTACGATCTCTCTCAGGCGGGCGTGCCTGTGCACTCCACGGCATTTCGTCCCATTGACGAGGCTTCGCTCTCGCGTAATCCCTTTCGCATGTTCACTTCGCTATTACGCCTGGAGCTCATTGAAAACGCGGCATTACGCCAGCGGGCGGCGGAAATCTTATCGCAGCGGGATATTTTTACATCGCGCTGCCGACAATTGCTGGATGAGTACGACGAGCAGGGCGGTTTTAGTGCTGCTCAGGCCGAAGAGTTCGTCCGTGAAACGCTGGAGACTTTTCGCTGGCATCGTCAGGCTACCGTTGATGAAGAAACGTACCGCAGCCTGCATCGTGAGCATCGTTTAATTGCCGACGTGGTCTGTTTTCCGGGATGTCACATTAACCATCTGACGCCGCGTACTCTGGATATCGACCGGGTACAGGCCATGATGCCGGAGTGCGGCATTACGCCTAAAATTCTTATCGAAGGTCCGCCTCGCCGCGAAGTGCCTATTCTGTTGCGGCAAACCAGTTTCAAAGCTCTGGAAGAGCAGGTGCTCTTCGTTGATGAAAAGCAGGGTACGCACACGGCGCGCTTCGGCGAAATTGAGCAACGTGGCGTCGCGCTGACGCCAAAAGGTCGTCGATTATATGACGAACTGTTGCACAAGGCGGGAACGGGTAAGGATAACTTCACGCATCAACTCCATTTGCGGGAGGTCTTTAACGCCTTTCCGGATAGCGAATTTCTGCTTCGCCAGCAGGGGCTTGCCTGGTTCCGTTATCGCTTAACGCCTTCCGGCGAGGCGCATCGTCAGGCGATCCATCCTGGCGACGATCCGCAGCCGCTTATTGAGCGCGGTTGGGTGATCGCGCAGCCGATTACCTATGAAGATTTTCTTCCGGTCAGCGCAGCCGGCATTTTTCAGTCGAATTTGGGAAATGAAACGCTGGCCAGAAGCCACGGCAATGCCAGCCGCGACGCCTTTGAACAGGCGCTGGGATGTGCAGTACGGGATGAGTTTTCGTTATATCAGGAAGCGGAAGAACGCAGTAAACGCCGTTGCGGTCTGCTTTAAAAGCGGTAAGCTTCACAGGCTGTGAGGATACTGTAAAAGGAAGGCGTTATGTTGAATCCCTCCATCCCGTTGGTGGAGACGCGTCACGGTAAAATCGTGGGCGTCGTACAGGAAGAAATCCATATCTGGCGCGGTATACCTTATGCCGCGCCGCCAATAGGGGAGCTACGCTGGCGTGCGCCGCAGCCTGTTACGCCCTGGCACGACGTGCGCCAGGCGGATTGTTTCTCCTGCGCCAGTTGGCAGGATATTACCTGGTGTCGCGAACTCGGCGGCGGCGATCCGGGAAATTTTTCCGAAGACTGTCTCTATCTGAACGTCTGGGCTCCCGCCGTACGTCATGAACCGTTGCCGGTCATGGTCTGGCTACACGGCGGCGGTTACACCATTGGCGCGGGGAGTTTGCCGCCCTATGACGGTCAAGCGCTGGCGAAGCGCGGCGCGATCGTGGTGACGGTCAATTATCGGCTTGGCCATCTGGGATTTTTCGCGCATCCGGCGCTGGAAGGCGAAGGGGGGGAGTGTATCCATAATTTCGCTTTACTCGATCAAATCGCTGCGCTGCGTTGGGTGCAGGACAATATTGCCGCGTTTGGCGGCGATACGCAGAATGTGACGTTATTTGGCGAATCCGCCGGCGCCCGCAGCGTGCTGTCGTTGATGGCTTCGCCGTTGGCGAAGGGGCTTTTTCATAAAGCGATTATTCAGAGTGGTTATACGCTGCCGGATACGCCCCGCGAGGTGGCGCTAAAAAAAGGCGTTGCGCTGGCGGAACATCTTGGTTTAGCCCATGCCACTGCCGAACAGCTACGCGCTTTACCGGCAGAGACGTTTTGGCCGCTGGACGCGCCTTTTAAAATTGCGCCGACGCCGATTTCCGGTGACGTCGTGCTGCCGCATCCGATGCTGGAAACCTTCTTTGCGGCGAAACAGCATCCGATACCGGTGATGATCGGCTCGAATAGCGATGAAGCCAGCGTATTGGCCGTTTTTGGCGTCGATATTGCCGGTCAAATTCAAAAAATGCGCCGTGAGCGGCGTGTTGGTCTGGGGTTAATTCGGCTGCTTTATCCTGGAGTGAAAGGCGACGAAGCGCTAGGGCGGCAGGTCTGTCGGGATATGGTATTTACCACGTTGGGTTATGTCGTCATGCAAGCGCAGCAGCGGATCGGCGAACCGTGCTGGCGTTACTGGTTTGATTATGTCGCCGAAGCGGAGCATAACACCTACGCGAATGGCGCCTGTCATGGCAATGAAATACCGTATGTATTCGATACGTTAACGCGGGCTGAGCCCACATGCCATTATGTGAATGAGAATGACCTGGCCTTTGCCTCGCAGGTGGCGGATTACTGGGTGAATTTCGCTCGTCATGCCAGCCGCACGCGCGACGTGCTGCACGGGCCGGTTCGCTGGCCCGCCAGCATTCGGGGGCGAGATCGTCTGTTGCGGATTGGGCTGAACAAACTTGCCGGTTTTAAAGTGGAAAACCGCTTTATGCGTGCGCGTCTGGCGCTGTTTAAACGAGTCATGAAGCATCACGTTAGTCTGGAATAAACTTTTCATAACCTGAAGAATGCTGCGTGAGGTTTACATCCGATTAGGTCGGTTCTTATCGACATAAAATATTTACGCTTTTGCACAGTTTCCAGGCGACCAACAATTGGATTATTAATGAATTTTGTCTAGAGTGAGCGGTCAGAAACGGGCACATTCTTGCTGCTGAAAAAACCAGCGCGGGACCATTCACAAGACCAGAAGGACTCATTTTCAGGTATGAATCGTAGACGATTTATTAAAGGTTCAATGGCAATGGCCGCCGTGTGCGGTTCCAGCGGTATTGCTTCCCTCTTTTCTCAGGCGGCGTTTGCCGCGGAATCCGATATTGCGGATGGTAAAATTGTCCGTTTTGATTTTGCTGGTCTGCAATCAATGGCCCAGGCGTTAGCGAAAAAGCCCTGGGGTGGCGCGCCGGGACCCTTGCCGGATACGCTCGCCAATCTGACGCCGCAGGCCTATAACAGCATTCAGTATGACGCGGCGCATTCACTCTGGAACGGTGTTGCCAACCGGCAGCTCGATATTCAGTTTTTCCACGTAGGGATGGGCTTCCGTCGTCGCGTACGCATGTTTTCCGTTGATACGACGACGCATCTTGCTCGCGAGATTCATTTTCGCCCGGAACTGTTTAAATACAACGATGCCGGCGTTGATACGACGCAACTGGAAGGGCAGAGCGATCTCGGTTTCGCCGGTTTCCGTGTCTTTAAAGCGCCGGAACTGGCGCGGCGCGATGTCGTCTCCTTCCTGGGCGCCAGTTATTTCCGGGCGGTAGATGATACTTATCAGTATGGCCTATCGGCTCGCGGGCTGGCGATAGATACCTATACTGACGGTCAGGAAGAGTTCCCTGACTTCACCGCATTCTGGTTTGACACCGCGAAGCCGGGCGATACTACGTTTACCGTTTACGCTCTGCTGGACAGCGCTAGCGTGACGGGCGCGTATAAGTTTGTGATCCATTGCGAAAAAACGCAGGTGATCATGGATGTAGAAAACCATCTCTACGCCCGTAAAGATATAAAGCAACTTGGCATTGCGCCGATGACCAGTATGTTTAGCTGTGGGAATAATGAACGTCGGGTATGCGACACCATTCACCCGCAAATTCACGATTCCGATCGGCTGGCGATGTGGCGGGGTAACGGCGAGTGGATTTGCCGCCCGCTGAATAATCCGCAGAAATTGCAGTTCAATGCATATATGGACGATAACCCAAAAGGGTTCGGCCTGCTGCAACTCGATCGCGATTTCTCGCATTATCAGGATGTGATGGGCTGGTACAACAAACGTCCGAGCCTGTGGGTGGAGCCGCGCAGTAAGTGGGGGAAAGGTGCAGTTAGCCTGATGGAGATCCCAACCACTGGCGAAACTCTGGATAATGTGGTCTGTTTCTGGCAGCCGGAAAAAGCGATCAAAGCCGGGGATACGCTGGCGTTTAATTATCGTTTGTACTGGAGCGCGCAGCCGCCGGTACAATCTCCGCTTGCGCGGGTCATGGCGACCCGTACAGGGATGGGCGGCTTTCCCGAAGGCTGGGCGCCGGGCGAGCATTACCCGGATAAATGGGCGCGCCGTTTTGCTATTGATTTTGTCGGCGGCGATCTGAAAGCGGCCGCGCCAAAAGGCATTGAGCCGGTAATTACGCTCTCCAGCGGTGAGGCGAAGCAGGTTGAGATCCTCTACGTAGAGCCTTTCGACGGTTATCGTATCCAGTTTGACTGGTATCCGACCTCGGATTCTACGGCACCGGTGGATATGCGTATGTTCCTGCGCTGCCAGGGGGAGGCTATCAGCGAAACCTGGCTGTATCAGTATTTCCCGCCCGCGCCGGATAAGCGCCGTTATGTCGACGATCGTATCATGCGTTAGTCAGTTTGCCTTCTGTACCGCCACAAAGGCGGTACAGGTTGCGGAAATTGCCCTGACATAAACCCATTCGTGAGCCGCTGTTTTTGTGACACAACCTTTCCATCGTTCTATTTTTGCAACAGTCCTTCCTGTTTATCCCTCTCGATCCTGCGGACAGGGAACATTAAGATAACTTCACCTTATTTAAGATATAAAGTGAATATAATGAAAAAGAGTTTTCTTGGTGCTGCCCTGTCTCTGGGTTTATTAAGTGCTGCTCATGCAGATGTATATAAATTTGATAATACGCATACCAATGCGGTATTTAATATCGATCATTTCCAGACCTCAACCAATCATGGCGGGTTTTATGCTATTAGCGGCGAACTGAAATATCAGCCGGAAAAGCAAGTCGCAGAGATGCGTGTGACGATTCCCGTGAGCGCCTTAAATACCGGGGTGGATGCGTTTGATAACCATATTCGCAGTAGCGATATTCTGGATGCGGAAAAATATCCAGAAATAGTATTTAAATCGACAAAATGGCATTTTGACGATAATAAACCAGTTTCTATTGACGGTTTGTTAACAATGAAGGGAGTAACTAAGCCCGTCACCTTAACCACCACCAAGTTTGGCTGTTATATGAGCCCGATATTCAAGGCGCAGGTTTGCGGTGGTGATTTTGTCACGCAAATAGATCGCACCCAGTGGGGGATAGATTATCTGGTCGATATGGGGATGACGAAAGTTGTCGATATAAAAATCCAGGCAGAAGCGGTTAAGCAATAAAAGGAATAATGATGAAAACTCATCACCTCATTCGGGTAGTGGCCTCGCTGGCAATGTTGGCAACATCAGGCCTGGCTTATGCTGAAGAGTACAAAGCCAGCACGGACGAAAAAGCAATAAAAATGACGAACGTAGCCTCCCTGGAAGCGCGCGTTCAGGCCAGAATGGAGAAAGGGGCATTTGGTTATATTCGCGGCGGAGCCGAAGATGAGAATAACCTTCGCAGCAATACCGAAAGCTTTGACAAAAAATATATTATGCCGCGCGTATTACAGGGCATTGAGTTAAAAGAGATCGATTTATCAACGCAGCTACTGGGTATTCCGCTTAAAACGCCTATAATCCAGGCACCGATGGCGGCGCAGGGCCTGGCCCACGCCTCCGGAGAGTTGGCGACGGCGAAAGGCATGGCGCAGGTCGGTTCGATTTTCTCGTTGAGCACTTATGGCAACAAGACCATCGAAGAGGTGGCTAACGTTTCCGGGAAAAATCCGTTCTTCTTCCAGCTTTATATGAGTAAGAATAATCAATTTAACGAATTTATTCTTGCACAAGCGGTAAAACATGGCGCTAAAGCGATTATTCTGACCGTAGATTCGCCTGTAGGTGGCTATCGGGAAGAAGATATTAAAAATAACTTCCAGTTCCCGTTGGGCTTTGCAAACCTGGAAATGTTCGCCAGAAAAAATGACGATGGTTCAAAAACCGGAAAAGGGGCAGGGATAAGTGAAATTTACGCGCAGGCTAAACAAGCCTTTACGCCGGAGGATATTGCCTATGTACATCGTATTTCCGGTCTGCCGGTTATCGTAAAAGGCATTCAGTCGCCGGAGGATGCTGAAATTGCTATCCAGGCCGGAGCCGCAGGAATATGGGTTTCTAATCATGGTGGCCGTCAATTAGACAGCGGGCCGTCCTCATTCGACATGCTTCCTGCGATTGCAAAAGTTGTCAACAAGCGAGTGCCTGTTATTTTTGACAGTGGAGTACGCCGTGGTTCGCACATATTCAAAGCGTTAGCCAGCGGGGCGGATATTGTGGCGGTTGGCCGGCCTGTATTATACGGTCTTAATCTTGGCGGCGCTCAGGGTGTGGCATCAGTGATTGAACAGCTAAACAAAGAGCTGACAATTAACATGATGTTGGGTGGCGCCAGAAATATTGAACAAGTGAAAACGACACGCTTGTTAACTGAAAAAGATCTGCCCCAGTAATATAAAGGTCGGGTACTATACCCGACCTTTTCCTGTATGATTTTCCTCAACAACGCTTTCGGTAGAAAATGACGCGCTCTGTTTCCTCAAATCCTAACGCCAGGTGAACTTTCTGTGAAATTGTATTTTCCGGCGAGGTATCGGAAGCCATTTCCCGACACCCTTTATTCGTTCCCCATCGTTGCACTGCTGCAATCAATTGTTTCGCTACGCCGCGTTGACGGAACGAGGGGAGAACAAAAATACCTTCAAGGAAAGCCACGGGCGAACTGTCACAGCCATTGACATAATCGTGGCGGATTGAGGCATCCGCAAAGCCAATCGCCACCCCGTCTGCCATCGCAATAAATGATGCCAGATGATCGGCTTGCAGAATTTCTTCGCCGTCCGCCAGATGGGCGTCATCCGGGTGACCAGGCCAGAGCTGTTTTCGCAATCCGCGCCAGAGCTCCAGATGGGTTTTGTTCATTTGCCTGATGTCCATTAACGCGCTCCTGATGAGGGGTCTGGCATGATGAGACGGCAGCCCGCCTGCTGATAACGTCGGGCGATAGCAGACGGGAGCGCGCTGTCGCTAAGGATGGTAGTAATACAGGACAGCGTCGCCACCGCATGGGGTTCTACAGTATCAAACTTTGAATGATCGGCCATCAATATGACCTCGCGTGAGCGCTGAATAATGCGCGTTTTGACGCCTACTTCAAACATGGTAGCGTTGGTGATGCCCGTTTCAATCGACAGCGCATCGCAGGAGATAAAGGCGCGTTCAACGGCAAAGGCGTTAATCATCTCCAGCGCCAGACTCTCGCCCACCGAAAAGTAACCGGGGCGAATCAGTCCGCCGATAATGTAACTCTCTACGTGTGGGAAGCCACCCAGTTCGTTAGCGATTTTGATGTCATTGCAAATGACTTTTACTTTGGCGTCGACCAGACATTTTGCCAGTTCCAGACAGGTGGAGCCGGAGTCGAGAAAAAAGCAGTCTCCATCCTTGATGAACGTGCGGGCGAGGGCGGCGATTTCGCGTTTCGCCTCGCTTTGTAACGTTCGCTTAACGTCGAAAACATATTCTTTATCTTCCGTACTGTCGTCGAAGTCAATACAACCATGGCCGCGAACCATACCGGGATAACGGCTGGCGATATAGTGAAAATCCCGGCGCACGGTTGCCTCAGCATAGCCAAAAAGCTCAATGGCTTGCTGTGTTGAGAGGTGCCTGTGTTGCCAAAGGTAATGCAACATCTGTTTGATACGGTCGGGGCGCTGTTGACTCATCAGCATATGACTCCTTTATAGCGCGGTGAATTGTGACAACGTCACATCATAGTTCGCCGTCGTGAACAACGCCCGGCCAATCACCAGATGCTGTGCGCCTGCGGCGGCAAGCAGCCGTGCGGCGCGAAGTGTAATACCGCCGTCCGCCCAGCATTCCGCAGCAGGGAAATGCTCTCTGCTCTGACTCACTTTTTCACACATCGCGGCGATAAATTGCTGCCCGCGCCCGTCGGGTTCGCTGGTCATGATCATCAGCGCATCCAGTTGTAATGCCAGATAACGATAAGGCAATAGCGGCGTTGCCGGGTTAAGCGCCAGTCCTGCTTTCGCCCCGATAGCGCGAATATCCGCCAGAATCTCCGAGGGGTTTTGCACGCTTTCGGCATGAATGAAAATCCAGCCGGGGCGGATAGCTGCAAGCCAGGGTAACCAGCGTTGCGGCGATGAGACCATCAGGTGAAATGAGAGC
Organism: Salmonella sp. NW884; assembly: GCF_051700745.1. Classification (NCBI taxonomy): domain Bacteria; kingdom Pseudomonadati; phylum Pseudomonadota; class Gammaproteobacteria; order Enterobacterales; family Enterobacteriaceae; genus Salmonella; species Salmonella sp. NW884. Next base: position 153,100 of record NZ_JAMMDE010000001.1, read on the forward strand.
GGATGGCGAGTGTATTGTGCGACTGCCTGAATGGTTTTCATACCGAAGGTAATATTGTTGATGAAACTGGTATCTTCGATATCCAGATGCAGCGAGCCGAGGGGCGCATCGTGTAAAGCGGTCAACGCCTCGGCATAGCGCAGCGGATCGGCGGAGGCCAGTGAAGGGTGCAGGATCATCGAAACCTCCATCAGCGCAATGCGGTTAATTGCGCGAAAAGCGCGGCGTCATTTGGCGCATCTTGCAGCATTGCGACGCTTTCCGGCGAGTCGAGCCACTGGCTGATGCGTTGAATGGTGCGAATATGTGCTTCGGCATCCGTGGCGCTGGCGCAAAGCAACAGCCAGATGGGATCGCAATCCGCATTGCCGAAAGCGACCGGCGTTGCTAACGTAGTGACGCTGATTTGATTATGGTTAGCGCCTTGCTCTGGTCTGGCATGGGGCAGCGCAATCCCCGGCGCGATAAGATAATATGGCCCCCATTTAAGGGTGTTCTCAATAATACCGTCCAGGTAGCAGGGGGCCGCCGCGCCGAAGGTAATCAGCGGACGAACGGCGATATCCAGCGCGTGTCGCCAGTCGCTGGCATGGCGTTGCGCCTGAACCCACTTAACATCATTAATCATCGATCGTTGACTCCTTGCCGGTTCGGGTTACTCTGGAACCGATCCCCGGCGTGTCTTTTGGCGAAGGCGACGGAGATCGGCAGAAGAGTTATCGCTCTCTGCAGGGGATAAGCGTTTTGCTTATCCCCATTTTATTGTCGGATATGGCGTACTTTCTCCATAAACTTCGCCACGCGCGCCTGGTCGACAAAGTTGGCGAAGACGCCGTCTTTTTTAAACGTGGTTGCCGTTACGCATCCGTCGGCAATGCAGAGCTGCTCCTCGACGTTTTCCAGACACACCCCGGTATTCGCCAGCACGACCGTGCCGGGGACGGTCTCTTTTACTCGCTTCAGTATGGCGCTATCCGTGCGAGCGCCCGCCGTCAGCCCCGAGACGCACAGGGCATCGGGGTTATTGTTAAATACGGTCGATTTCGCAATTGAACAGACATCGCGGTTTCCCAGATACACCGCCGCTTCCGGCACGATGTTAAACAACGTTTTCACGTGGCCTGCGCCGATGCGATGCTGATGGCGAATGGTTTCGCCGACATTCGTATCCCAGACGCCAAAATCGCTGGCGTAAGCGCCGGTGAAAATTTCGCGGATAAATTTTGCGTCGGTCGCCATCGCCAAATCAAACGAGGCCACAGGGTCCCACAACACGTTTACCCCAAACGGTACGCGAATTTCACTCATTAACTGACCGATGATTCGTGCCATCGCGGCAGTCGTTTCCGGTCTGACTTTCGTTAAATAAGGCAGACTAAATTCATTGGAGAACATCACCGCATCCACGCCGCCATTTTGTAGCGCCATTAAATCGTCATGGGCGCGGTCAATTACCCAGTTCATGCCTTTCTTTGTATCGAACCCGGGATCGCCCGGCAGCGCCCGTAAATGGCACATGGCGATAACGGCTTTTTCTGTTCCTATTACCTCTTTTAGCCAACTCATTCTGGGTTGCTCCTTATTCCGGTAGTTCACGTTTACGTAAGACAAGTATGATGCTGGCGACAATGCCGACCACAATAACCACGCCAATCATGCCCAGCGACATCAATTCAGATATTGACCAGCCAAACATATTTCCCACCGACAGCGCGGTAATTTGCGCGTTTTCAGCGGCGAAGCTAAAGCCGCCTTTGAGCGCCATATCGGTAAAGTACGGCGCGAACTGGGTGGCGATCAGCAAAACGGTAATCATGACAATGATGCCGCTGAGCAGAGTACGAATCAGATCGCCGCGATGAATAACCGTGGCCATGCAGATAAAAAATGGCGCGACCGGTAAATCAGCCAGCGGCAGGACTTTATTGCCCGGCAGTATGCTCGCCAGAATTAACATGATGGGAATTAACAGCAGTCCAACCGCGATGGTGGTCGGGTGGCCTAACGTCACTGCGGTATCCAGACCGATAAAGACTTCGCGCCCTTTAAAGTGTTTCTGGAAGAACTTACGCGCGCCGTCGGAAATGGGCATTAATCCCTCAACGATAAGGCGAATCATGCGCGGAAACAGCACCATAATCGCCGCCACGGTAATCATTAAGGTTGCGCATCCTTTAAAGCCTTCGCCTGCGGCAAGTCCGAAGATCAGCCCGAGAACAACGCCAATGATCACCGGGTCGCCGACCATCCCATACCGTTTTTGGATCTCCTGAGCGTCAATATTGCGTCCTTTCATAAACGGTATTTTTTCGTATATCGCATCCAGCAATACGAACAACGGCACGGAGCTGGAGCCATACCCTTGCGGAATAGAAATCCCTTCCAGACCCACAATGTTCTGTACTCGTTTCGCCGTCCAGTCGGCCATTTTCAACGACAAGGCGGCATGGCAAATCGCGCCCAGTACGCCATAAATCAGACTGCCGGTCATCAACTGGACGACCGTTCCGGTAATGGCGTAGTGCCAGTAGTTATAAATATCAACGTTCATGGTTTTGGTCAGACGAGTCACCAGCATACCGACGTTGAGCAGAAAGATAACGGGAATGATCATCGCGCCGATGGCCGTCGCATAGCCGACGCCGGATGCGGGTCCGGCGCCGACGTCAAACACATGCAGCGTCAGGCCAAAACGCTCAATCATCACTTTAATCGGCGGACTGAGACTGTCGATCGCCATGACGATCACCAACCCCATGCCGACAAAACCGATGCCGACCGTCACCCCGGCTTTCACCGCCTGCAGCCAGGGAATACGAAAGATTAAGCCGATGATAATCATAATGATGGGCACAAAAACGGTGCCGCCGAGAGACAGGATGTAATCAAACATAATGCCCCCTTTATTGTGTTAACAGCGCCTTGATTTCTTGTTTTAATGCGTCGTCGTTGATGCCTGTCAGCAGGGCGGCGCCGTTGAGCGTCGGGATGCCATAGTCACTGTGCGTACGCATGGACGTTACGATGAGATCCATACCGTTACAGTTCAACGGGATCTCATTCAGACAACATTGCGCCGTGGTTGCCGCAATGCCTTGCTCCGCAAGAAAGTCCTGCAGTTTTTGTGCAATCATGGTTGATGTCGACATGCCGGTACCACATGCCACAAGGATCTTCTTCATCATGGTCGTGCCTCTTGTGTAGCGCCTGTTTCAGGCTCAATGGGAAACTGTTCTGGCGACATATTGGCCAGCGCAGTCAGTAAACGGATACAATCAGCCAGGTCGCGCAGGCTGGCGACTTCGGCTGGCGAGTGGGTATAGCGGCAGGGAATAGAAAGACTGGCGCAGGGAATACCGTCCAGTTCAACCTGAATGTAGCCGGTTTCGGTGATGACGCCTGGCGCGACTTCTCGCTGTACGGGAATATTATTTTCGTGCGCGGTGGTCTCCAGCATCCGCAGCAAACGCGGCGGCGTAATCAGTCCCGCCAACGTACCGCGTCCGTGATAGTTCAGACAGGTGATGCCGACGCCGTGGTTGACCCGCACATCCGAGTAATCCTGCAGGTCAGGCGTGTCGCAGGATGGGGTGATATCAATACCAATCGCCAGGTCGGGGCGCACGCGTCGTAAAACGGGAACAATCCCGCGAATATTGAACTCTTCCTGCACCGACGCGACCAGGAACACCGCGATATCGAGCGGTGTGGAGGCGAGAGCCTCGGCGACGCCCAGTAGCGCCGTACACCCCAGTCTGTCATCCAGCGCCTTACTGCATACCAGGTCGTTGCCCAGACAGTGCGGCGGGTTGTAAAGGGTTACTGGCGTCCCCACCTGAATACCCATTCGTTCGGCATCCGCTTTATCTTTTGCGCCGATATCAATCCAGAGTTTATCGAGAGCGGGTGGCTGGGTGCGCTCGTCACCCTTCGCGAAGTGATATGCTTTAATACCGATACAGCCCATGATATCGCCTGAACGTCCGGCAAGCGTCACAATCGAACCGGGCATAGTAATTTGCGCCGGGCCGCCCACGCGTTCAAAACGTAAAAAACCGGAGGGTTCGATCTTGCGTACCATAAAACCCACTTCATCCATATGCGCAAAAATCATCAGGCGAAGCGCGTCGGGTTTATCGCTGCCATAACGGGCGACGACATTGCCTAAGCGATCCCGCCAGACGTCTTTGGCCTGCTGTTCAAACGCGTGCTGCATAACGTTTGCAATACTGCTTTCATGTCCTGAAATCCCGTTTAGCCGCAGTAAAGAAAAAAGCGTTTCCTGCACAGAAAAGGTCATTGGCGTCTCCGTGGTGATAAAACAATCAGTCGTTGAGCGTTTTATAGGCGGAGAATGGTTGGATAAGTGTGAAATGTGTCACGCGGAAATACGCTAAATATGGCCAATAAAAAATAATGTGATGGCGATACAATAAAAACGCTCATATCACCTGCGGGTTATCGGTAAACCAGGCTATTTATGTGATTACGACCAACAACGAAGAAGGGCAACGCGATGGTGGAAATTATTCCTGTTAGCACGACGCTGGAACTGCAAGCGGCAGATGAAAGTCATGTTCCGGCGCTGCACCAACTGGTACTCAAAAACAAAGCGTGGCTACAACAGTCGCTCGACTGGCCGCAATATGTCACGTCGCAGGAGGAAACGCGTAAGCATGTGCAGGGTAATATGCTGTTACACCAGCGTGGTTACGCCAAAATGTACCTGATTTTCTGCCAGGATGAGATGGCGGGCGTACTCTCATTTAATGCCATCGAACCGGTAAACAAAGCCGCCTATATCGGTTACTGGCTGGATGAGTCCCTCCAGGGACAAGGGATAATGTCGCAATCATTACAGGCGCTGATGACACATTATGCCCGGCGCGGCGATATTCGGCGCTTCGTCATTAAATGCCGCGTTGATAATCAGGCCAGTAACGCAGTCGCACGGCGCAACCATTTTACGCTGGAGGGCTGTATGAAGCAGGCGGAGTATCTTAACGGCGACTATCACGACGTTAATATGTATGCCCGCATTATTGATGCGGATTAAAGGGAACCGACTAAGGGGGTACGCGTAATACGATCCTCGCCATTGATCACTTTTGGGCCGCGCAGGTGAATAGTATTGCCGTCAAAGGCTATAACCGTCGCCCGTCCGCTAATCTCGACCTGGCGCTCAATCAGAATTTCGCCCTGTATACAGGCCTGGCCTTCAATCAGCACGCGGTCGTCCAGTAAAATCGGGCCTCCGCGTATCTCAGCATGTCCGCCTACCAGCACATGATGTTTTAACACACAGTTGCCTTCGATTAACGCATGTTCCGCTACCTGTGAGCTGTAGCGAAGGGTAGGGATCGCATCTTCCTCTGTGCCAGCGATAACCCGCGCATGGCCATAGACTTTGGCGCAGTCACAGATCCAGACATTATTGTCTTTGTTGCCTTCAATGAGCGCGAAATCAAAGACCTCCGCCCGGTGCTCAATAAAAGCGTGAGTGATAGTGGCGTCGCCATAAAGCTGTACCTGATGGACAATCCGCGAATGGTTCACGGTGGCGCGATCGTAAATTTGTAAAATCTGCGCATGTTCATGCGTTAGTCCCTGAACGGCGAGAATTTCTGACTGGTTTAACACGCGGGCATCGCCATAAATCGCACACTCTCCGCGCACGGAAGAGGACTGAATGGTGACGTTGTCACTTATCCGCGCGCCATCGCTGATATCAGCGCGATCAATCCAGACGTTATCGCCTATTCGCACGTTATTGTAGAGCGTGCACGGCTGCGTGATACGCGCGTTCCCCGTAATTTCCGTGCCCGCAAAGGCCATCGCGTTTTCATCATAAATCCAGCAATCCCCCTGTTGTGACAGCACATTATCGGCATCAACCCAGCCGCCGGAGGTTCCGGCTTTAACATCGTTAAAATCCGTTACGGCAATAACTTGTCGTAATAAGACGCTTTTCTTCTCACCGTCTACCTGATAAGTAAAAGCACGAGGTTCTTCACTCAGTCGATATTTGGTCATAGGGAAATTCCGTGTGAACGACTAAGATAACCGTAGCAAAGGTACTGGCGAAACAACCAGAAATTCCATAAAATGCATTTCAAATATACTTTATAAATTAAACAAAATGCGTAATCACAAGCAGAGCGATCGCGTGCTCAATCTGCCTGCGGGCTATTTTGGCATCGTCCTTGGCACTATCGGTATGGGATTCGCCTGGCGTTATGCCAGCCAGATATGGGCAATAAGCCACTGGCCCGGCGACATCATGGTGATCCTGGCGATGATTATTTGGGCACTCTTGACCCTGGCGTTCCTTAGCCGTCTGGCGCGCTTTCCCCATAGCGTGATGGCTGAAGTGCGACATCCGGTAATGAGCAGTTTTGTCAGCCTGTTTCCCGCCACCACGATGCTGGTCGCGATCGGTTTCGTTCCCTGGTATCGCCCGTTGGCCGTTGCGCTATTCAGCGTGGGGGTCGTCATACAACTGGCGTATGCCGCCTGGCAGACGGCGGGACTTTGGCGCGGAGCGCATCCGGAAGAAGCGACAACCCCAGGACTTTATCTGCCCACGGTAGCGAATAATTTTATCAGCGCTATGGCCTGTGGAGCGCTCGGTTACAATGATGCCGGACTGGTGTTTTTAGGCGCAGGCGTCTTTTCGTGGTTAAGTCTGGAGCCGGTTATTTTGCAGCGACTGCGTAGCTGCGGCGAATTACCGGCGGTGCTGCGTACGTCGCTGGGTATCCAACTGGCGCCCGCGCTGGTCGCCTGTAGCGCCTGGCTGAGCGTCAATGGCGGGGAGGGCGACACGCTGGCGAAAATGTTATTCGGCTACGGTCTGTTACAGCTTTTATTTATGCTGCGATTAATGCCCTGGTATTTATCACAACCGTTTAATGCTTCCTTCTGGAGTTTTTCGTTCGGCGTTTCCGCGCTGGCGACCACGGGGTTACATCTTGGTCACGGTAGTGAATCAGGGCTTTTCCATATTCTGGCCGTCCCGCTGTTTATTTTCACTAACGCTATTATCGCCTTATTGCTGGTTCGTACATTTCTATTGCTGGTGCAGGGGACGTTGCTTATTCGCACTGAGCGCGCTGCACTGTTGAAAACGGAGGAAAAAAATGACCGTTCGTGACGAAAATTATTTTACTGAGAAATACGGATTAACCCGCACGCATTCGGATGTGCTGGCGGCGGCAAAGGTTGTCGCGCCAGGCCGAACGCTGGATTTGGGATGTGGCAATGGCCGTAATAGTCTGTATCTGGCCGCGAACGGTTATGACGTTACCGCGTGGGATAAAAATCCGGCCAGTATGGCTAACCTTGAGCGTATTAAAGCGGCAGAGGGGCTGGATAATCTGCAAACCGACATTGTCGATCTGAATACACTGACCTTTGACGGCGAGTACGATTTTATTCTCTCGACAGTGGTTATGATGTTTCTTGAGGCGCAAACCATTCCCGGTTTAATTGCCAATATGCAACGCTGCACAAAACCCGGCGGGTATAATTTGATTGTTGCGGCAATGGATACGCCGGACTTTCCCTGTACGGTGGGATTCCCGTTTGCTTTTAAAGAAGGCGAATTACGCCGCTATTATGAAGGATGGGACATGCTGAAATACAACGAAGATGTCGGCGAGCTTCACCGCACGGACGAAAACGGCAACCGTATCAAACTGCGCTTTGCTACGATGCTGGCGAGAAAAACGGCCTGAGCGATGCAAGTTCTGTAAGTCTCGCTGCGTTCGGCATTTTTTTGTCGGGTGCCGCGTTCAAATTGTGCTGTCGTTACCATTTTTAGTGCATCCAGAATGATTTCGTTTTGCTATTATTTCCTTTGCATCATTGCGAAGACTAAAGGGATCGTTTCATGCGTACTCATACTTTATTTAAAGTTGCAGTGCTTACTGGCTTGCTGGCGTTATCCGGCTGTGCGTCTAAAGTCACACAGCCGGATAAGTATTCTGGATTCTTAAAAAATTATTCGGACCTGCAGGAAACTACCTCCGCCACGGGGAAACCGGTGTTGCGCTGGGTAGATCCACATTTCAATGACTCTAACTATGATAGTATTGTTTACAATCCGATAACATATTATCCCGTCCCCAAACCAACGACCCAGGTCGGGCAGCAAGTTCTTGATAAACTGCTGGCTTATACGAACACTAAAGTAAAATCAGCAATTGAACAGCGCAAACCGCTGGTCACGACGCCAGGGCCGCGCAGTTTGATTTTCCGCGGGGCGATTACGGGCGTGGATACCAGCAAAGAAGGGCTGCAATTCTATGAGGTAATCCCTGTAGCGCTGATTGTGGCGGGCACGCAAATGGCGACGGGCCACCGGACCATGGATACCCACCTCTATTTTGAAGGTGAGCTGATAGATGCCGCGACCAACAAGCCGGTCGTCAAGGTAGTACGCCAGGGTGAAGGTAAAGACCTGAGCAATTCCAGTACGCCAATGGCGTTTGAGACGTTGAAACAGGTCGTGGATGACATGGCGACGGATACCTCTATGTTTGACGTTAATAAAAAATAATTCTGCGGCGCCATCGCAAGATGGCGCAAACCCCGGCAGATTAGCGGCCACCATCAGCCAGACAACGATGGGCGGCGCGTTCTCGTTAATACTGCGTAGCCTATTCCGCCAGCGATCAACCCCCAGAATGCCGATCCGATGCCCATCAGCGTTAGCCCGCTGGCGGTGACGAGAAATGCGATAACTGCCGCGTCACGCTCACTTTCGTGAGTAAGCGCCTGATACAGGCTACCGCTAATCGTACTTAACAGTGCCAGACCAGCCAGCATTTGCACCCAGCTAACCGGCAGGGCGACCATCAGCTCGGTTATCGAACCGCCAAACCACCCGGCAAGTAAATAAAAAACGCCTGCGGCGGCGGCCGCTAACCAGCGACGCGTTGGATCGGGGTGCGCGTCCGGGCTTTGACAAATGGCGGCTGTAATGGCGGCAATACAGATAGAATAAACGCCAAATGGCGAAAGCAGCAGCGCCAGCAAGCCGGTAAAAATCATTAACGGAGAGACAGGAAGCTGATAGCCAGATGCCTTCATTGTGGCGACGCCGGGGGCGTTTTGCGATGCCATCGTCACCAGGAAGAGCGGTACCGCGACGCTCAGGCTTTGAGCGAATGAAAAGTGGGGGGGAACGAAGGTGGGCCACACCGGCGCGAAATGAATACCGCTCATCGCCACCTTACCCTAGATGAGCGCCACCGTTATTCCCATCACCATGGCAGCAATAACGGCATAGCGGGGCGCGAATACTTTAAAGAGTAGCCACGCCAATAGCATACCGCCGCACATGACAAACTCTCCGTTGAGCGTCCCGAACGCCTGCAGGCCGAAGCGTAGCAGTATTCCCGCCAGCATTGCAGCGGCAAGAGAATGGGGGATTATCCGCATCAAACGAGCAAACAATCCCGTGACGCCGCACAGCACAATCAGGGCATTGGCGACAATGAATATGCCCACGGCGTCTGGCAACGATAATCCCTGAAGCCCTGTCACCAACAGAGCGGCGCCAGGCGTTGACCAGGCGGTTAAAACCGGCGCACGATACCACAAGGTTAACGTTAGTGTGCTTATGCCCATGGCTATACCGAGGGCGGTCATCCAGCCGGCGATCTCTGTGGGTGTTGCGCCAGCGGCAAGCGCCGCCTGCCAGATAATGGCGGCGGAACTCGCATAGCCGACCAGAACGGCGACCAGACCAGATAATACAGTAGGTAACGGCAGTGATAACAGACGCATGATCGCCTCTTGTGCGTTATAACGGTCAGTCAATGTAGCATTGTGCGTTATAGCGTACAAGTGATACGCTATGGTCTTACTGGGGGGAAAAATGGATAACCTGACACACTATCTGGCGACCACGTTAAGAACGTTACGCCATCAGCGAGGCTGGAGTTTATCGCGTCTGGCGGAGATCTCCGGCGTCTCAAAAGCCATGTTGGGGCAGATAGAGCGTAATGAATCCAGTCCGACAGTCGCAACGCTGTGGAAAATTGCGACGGGCCTGAACGTTCCATTCTCAATGTTTATTTCGCCTCCGCAGGCCGAATTTCCTCCAACCTTCGATCCCCAGCAGCAAGCGATGGTAATTACACCGCTGTTTCCGTGGGATCCTGAACTCTGTTTTGACTATTTTTCTCTATTGCTGGCGCCTGGCGCGGTCAGTGAATCAACGCCGCATAAAGCCGGCGTTATCGAACATGTGGTGGTGATTCAGGGTCGGCTGGACATGTGTACTGGTGGGGTATGGCAAACAATAGACGCTGGTAAAGGTTTGCGTTTTGCCGGTGATACGGCGCATACCTATCGCAACAGCAGTGACCAGACGGTTCATTTTCACTCGCTGATCCATTACCCACGTGATTAAGCGGGAAAACTATTTCGTTAGTTTGCGCTTCTGACTACAATAGCCGCCATTTCGCTGCTATTGGATAAGAAAGACTGTATGCGCCAGCAACCTCACTATCTCGAATTGTTAAGTCCGGCCCGTGACGCCGCAATTGCTCGCGAAGCGATTTTGCATGGCGCAGATGCCGTCTACATCGGCGGACCCGGTTTTGGCGCGCGTCATAACGCCAGTAACAGTCTGCGCGATATCGCCGATCTGGTTCCGTTTGCTCACCGTTATGGCGCCAGGATTTTTGTCACGCTGAATACTATCCTGCATGATGATGAGCTGGAGCCCGCGCAGCGGTTAATCACCGATTTGTACAACACCGGGGTGGATGCGCTGATTGTGCAGGATATGGGCATTCTGGAACTGGATATCCCGCCGATTGAGCTTCACGCCAGTACACAGTGTGATATTCGCAGCGTGGAAAAAGCGAAATTTCTTGCCGATGTCGGTTTTTCACAGATTGTACTGGCGTGCGAGCTTAATTTGAGTCAGATAGCGGCTATTCATCAGGCTACTGACGCCACGATTGAGTTCTTCATTCATGGCGCGCTGTGTGTCGCTTATTCTGGGCAGTGTTATATCTCTCATGCGCAAACCGGGCGCAGCGCCAATCGGGGCGACTGTTCGCAGGCCTGTCGTTTACCGTATACGTTAAAAGACGATCAGGGGCGGGTGGTCTCTTACGAAAAACATTTGCTATCGATGAAAGATAACGATCAAACGGCTAACCTCGGCGCGTTGATCGATGCAGGCGTACGTTCCTTCAAGATTGAAGGGCGCTACAAAGACATGAGCTATGTCAAAAACATCACCGCGCATTATCGTCAGATGCTGGACGCGATTATCGAGCAACGTGGCGATCTGGCGCGTGCATCGGTTGGTCGGACCGAGCATTTTTTTGTTCCCTCCACGGAGAAAACCTTCCATCGCGGCAGCACCGACTATTTTGTTAACGCGCGGAAAGGCGATATTGGCGCATTTGATTCACCAAAATTTATTGGCTTGCCGGTAGGCGAGGTGCTGAATGTGGCGAAGGATTATCTCGACGTAGAAGCTACGGAGCCGTTGGCGAATGGCGATGGTCTGAACGTGTTGATTAAGCGTGAAGTGGTGGGTTTTCGCGCCAATACGGTGGAGAAAACCGGTCATAACCGCTACCGCGTTTGGCCAAATGATATGCCTGCCGACCTGCATAAAGTCCGTCCGCATCATCCGTTGAATCGTAATCTGGATCATAACTGGCAGCAAGCGCTGACAAAAACCTCCAGTGAGCGCCGTGTGGCGGTTGATATCATGCTGGGCGGCTGGCAGGAACAGCTTATTCTGACACTGACCAGTGAAGACGGTGTCTGCATCACGCATACGCTTGACGGGGTATTTGAGGAAGCCAACAACTCTGAAAAAGCGTTGAATAACCTAACAGCCGGACTGGCGAAGCTGGGACAGACGCCTTACTACGCGCGTGATATGCAGGTGACATTACCGGCGGCGTTGTTCGTGCCAAATAGCCTGCTCAATCAGTTCCGTCGGGAGGCGATTGATATGCTTGACGCGGCGCGGCTGGCCCATTATCAACGAGGTCGTCGGAAACCCGTGGCGCAGCCTGCGCCCGTCTATCCGCAAACGCATCTCAGCTTTCTCGCTAATGTCTACAACCACAAAGCGCGGGAATTTTATCACCGTTACGGCGTACAATTGATTGATGCGGCCTATGAGGCGCATCAGGAGAAGGGCGAGGTACCGGTCATGATCACCAAACACTGCCTGCGTTTTGCGTTCAACCTTTGTCCAAAGCAGGCGAAAGGAAATATTAAGAGTTGGAAAGCCACGCCGATGCAGTTGGTGCATGGCGATGAGGTACTGACGCTAAAATTCGACTGCCGCCCTTGCGAAATGCATGTCATTGGCAAAATTAAAAACCACATCTTAAAAATGCCCCAGCCCGGCAGCGTTGTCGCTTCAGTGAGCCCTGAAGCGCTGATGAAAACGCTGCCGAAGCGCAGGGGCGTTTAATTAACGAAAATAGCTCTCTGGTTTGCGCGATTTCTGCCAGTTGTGGTGCTCGCGCAAGCCTTCCGCTGATTCTTCCGCTGCCGCCCGTAATTCATCGCTGTCGGCTTCGTGTCTGAGCTGGTGCCCTCCCGTCGCAAACCATACGAATGCGTGGTCTTGCTGTTTCGCCAGTAACTGGCCTGAAAACAGCGCACAGGTCAGTAAAACTACTGATAACGTTTTTGTAAACATCATGCCACCTTCCAGTTACGTCGTGAGGCTATGATGCCAATAATTTCTTTGAGTTATTATTCAACACTTCAAATTAGCGAAAACGGTTTGTCAATAAGTGCGATAAGTTGTATGAGAAAATATACTTATACTCAGTATCTCAATTATAAAAATAACGAGCCAATTCGTTCCATGCGAAATTCATTATTTCCTAGAAGTAAATTTTAAAGGTATTGTATTAGATGGTTTTGGTATTGCCAGGGGATTGTAAGCCATAATAATTTATGGTGTGGTCAACTCTGGTGATGAGCCTCATTTTTTGTTGTTTCAACGAGTGAAGATAAATCTTCGGAAAAAAGGCTGTTATGAACTTGTAGCGCTACATATTCAGCAAGATCGTTTAAACATAGCAGGTCATGAGAGGAATTTTCCTCAAGCATATTCATTAATATCTCATTCTTAAACAAACATGAATAAACTAGTTGAGTAACTGAACTTTGTGTATGATTTGGCTCAAATATTGCATTCGTTAAGTTAGTATTCTCAATAACCTTTGCGGCTATTTTATTTTTGATAGCGTCGTCAATAGCTGTTACACCTGCCTGGGCGATGCCCAGATTAATCCTGGAGGAGATGGCGGCTTTTCTTTCCTGTTCCTTCCAGTCACATAAATTACCCTTTTCTGCCATGGCGATAAGCGTCTCTTCTATATTTTTTAGGTCAACGGGAAATGTTATACCGCCGGATAGCGAGAGTAGTAACCGTTCAGGGAACAAGCAACATAGCGGTTCACAAACATAAGTGCTAGCTTTTATATTAATATCAGAATATCTTTTCAGGTGGGCAGGCTGAGTATCAACACAGAGCACTGTTCTATTCATTATATTATAATAGTAGTGATCCTGACGTATCACAATGCATAACGGAATATCTTCGCCATCTTTAATAAATAGATTTGTATATTGACACTCAGCATCTTTATAGTGCTGAAAATGGAAATTTCCTCTGCATGACGGTGATGATAATTCATATAACGCGCAAAATAAATCAAATAAACGTTGCGCGTCAGGCGGAGAGGCAACATCACATAATTCCTTTATATATTGATCGGCAGCGGATCTTTGCGTGTCACAAAAAAAATCTTTAATCTTTTCCCATAGTAACGTAAAGAAGGAGCGTTGAGAGATGGCGCTTTGAGAAAACATCTCACTCTTTAAAAATCCTCTTCCGATAGTAATTGGCATAATGTAGACCACAAGTGATTATATAATACTTCATTACTGGAATAGGTGGTATTCGAAATATTATCCCATGTTGCCCATCGGTTTGCCTATCGGTGAAACACCTGATTTTTGTTTTGTCCTGAACCGTCAACATTATTGTTCAATTGTCCAATTGTTCAAATCGACCCGTAGCTTTAGTCATGCCCACGCCTCCTGACCATGAAATATGTCAGGTAAAACGAATGAAAGTAAAACGATTTTCTTAATTCTCACATCATCATGTACTATGAGTAATGATTAATTACGCGCTCTATTATTTTTAGAGAAAGTAAATAGTTGCTCAACCGTGTAGAAATTGTCTTATAAGAAGTTAAACTAAAAGTATTATTAGGCTAACAACAATGAGATGTTTAGCGGTAGGGCAGAAGGCCAATACTGATAGTGCTTATGATATAAATACCTTACTCTTTAGTTTTTGTCTTAATTATATTTGTTGTAACGATTAGCTGACGGCTTTATTTCCTGTTGGGCGATAAAATTATAAAAACCTGCGAGGAGGCTCAAAATGAAGAAATCAGATGGTGAAATTCACGGAAAGACAGCATCCTGGGGCATTATGCAGTCAGAATGGCTAAGAAAATGTGGACGGCTATTATTGCTGTTACTTTACCGTTTCGTTATCGGATGGGCTTTTTTTCAGTTACTTGCCATGATTGTGGCAGGGATATTTTTGTTAGGCGTCTTATTATTTCATCCCATAATATTTGTACAGACTATCGTAATCACCGAAAAGTTAAATCATGCTTCGCTTGATTTATGGCATATCCTTAAGTTATGCCTATGGCATTACGGTATCATCGCAGGGTTTATTTTTATGGCGGAGTGTACGGTAAGTAAAAGTATACGGCAGGTTCAGCGCTTGTCCAAAAAGTTTGGGGCACAGGATTTTTCTTCACGCCCGTGATCCGCCGTTGCAACCTGCGTTCTTACTGAATAATGGCTATGACCAGCAGACCGAGTTATCTCGGTTCGAGGGGGATTCTATGTGTTTGAACAACTGCGGTGAATCGTAATTTCAGAGGCATTATCGCCGACAATCGAAGCGTTCTAATTGCCTTCCTGACTATATAGTGGTCTTATCTTTGGCGAAACAATCTTATTTAGTTATGGAAGGCGACAACAACTGTACTACTGATTATCAAATGACCTTTCTGGTCAGGTAGACTCGCCTTTGTGAAAACACATCGTTATCTGTGCTCCTGGGACTCACTCCCTTGCCGCCTTTAAGCAACTCGAATTATTTTGGGTATAGAACAGGAGGCGCAGTGGTCGTATAAGCAAAATATAAACTCTCCGTTTGTGATAAGGCACAGATTACAGGGGGAATGATGTTTATTTTAACCATCTGTTTAAGCGGTGTCCGCTAATCTTTACCTGCTCAAATACATAATCACCCCTGTGACTCTCGCGAGGTGTAACATATGGTAAAATGCGTATCTTCTTTCCTCCTGTTCAGCCTGTTGTCCGTTCAGGCAATGTCAGCTGAAAACCATATTGATCTCCACCAGCCAAAAGACTTTGTCGATATTACTACGGTCGCCCCCGACGTACAGGTAGACATGCGATACTTCAGTTCCCATAACTTTATTGGTCGCCCCATTAAAGGCTATAACGCGCCTGTTTGCCTGTTAACACGACCAGCCGCAAACGCAGTGAAGCAGGTCGCCGATCGTTTACGCCCCTTCGGACTTACCTTAAAAATATATGATTGCTACCGTCCGCAAAGCGCAGTGAACGACTTTATCGCGTGGGCCAAAGATCCTTCTCAAAACCAAATGAAAAACGAATTTTATCCGCAGGTAGAGAAAAAGCGTCTGTTTGAGGAAGGTTATCTTGCCGCCAGATCCGGCCACAGTCGGGGAAGTACGCTTGATCTAACGATTGTTCCACTTGACAGTAAAATACCGATATACCATCCCGGACGACCACTGGTGAATTGTACTGCGCCCGCGGCGCAACGCTCGCCAGATAATAGTCTGGATTTTGGTACCGGCTTTGACTGTTTTAGTCCGTTATCCCATCCCGATAATGTCATGCTTACCGCTCAGCAACGCGCAAATAGGTTGTTATTACAAACATTGATGCGTGATGCGGGCTTTACGCCACTGGATACTGAATGGTGGCACTTCTCCCTTACTCATGAACCATACCCGAACACCTGGTTTGACTTTCCCGTTAAGCAGAGACCCTGAAACGGCGTTTTGTTGCGAAATCTAATCATTACGCCTGTTGGAAAGCACCATAACAGTTAGCAAATCATTGTTAATTTTAACAACTGATATACACTGCGGTTGCCACCTGCAAGCAGCGCTCAATGAGATCGAATAATGAAAAAATATCAACGTCTGGCGGAGCAAATTAGAGAACAAATCGCCTCTGGCGTTTGGCAACCCGGCGATCGATTACCCTCGCTGAGGGAGCAGGTCGCCAGTAGCGGCATGAGTTTTATGACTGTCGGTCATGCGTACCAGTTGCTGGAAAGTCAGGGACGGATTATCGCCCGTCCGCAATCTGGTTATTATGTCGCGCCGCATCCGGTTTGTCGGTCAGTCGCGACGGCAGCGCACGTTATTCGGGATGAAGCCGTAGATATCAATACCTATATTTTTGAGATGCTGCAGGCCAGCCGTGATACCTCAGTGGTGCCTTTTGCTTCAGCGTTTCCCGATCCGCGTCTGTTTCCCTTGCCGCAATTGAACCGCTCGCTGGCGCAGGTCAGTAAAACCGCGACGGCAATGAGCGTCATCGAAAACTTGCCGCCAGGTAATGCAGAATTGCGCTATGCGATAGCACGCCGTTACGCGCAGCAGGGGATTACCGTTTCTCCTGACGAGATTGTCATTACCGCCGGCGCGCTGGAAGCGTTGAATCTTAGTTTACAGGCGGTGACGGCGCCGGGAGACTGGGTGGTGGTGGAGAACCCCTGTTTCTACGGTGCGCTACAGGCCCTGGAGCGATTGCGCCTGAAAGCGTTGTCGATACCCACCGATGTTAAAGAAGGCATCGATCTTATGGCGCTGGAACAGGCGTTACAGGAATATCCGGTGAAAGCGTGCTGGTTAATGACCAACAGCCAGAATCCGTTAGGGTTCACGCTGAGTGCTGAGAAAAAAGCGCGGCTGGTTGCGTTACTCACGCATCATAACGTGACGCTAATTGAAGACGATGTTTATAGCGAACTCTACTTTGGCCGCGAGAAACCTCTGCCCGCCAAAGCATGGGATCGCGACGATACCGTGTTGCATTGTTCGTCTTTTTCCAAATGTCTGGTTCCCGGTTTTCGCATTGGCTGGGTTGCGGGAGGAAGCCATGCCAGACAAATTCAGCGTTTGCAGTTAATGAGCACATTATCCACCAGTTCCCCCATGCAATTGGCGTTAGTGGATTATCTCTCGACACGTCGATATGACGCGCATCTGCGCCGATTGCGAAGGCAGCTTGCCGAACGTAAACAGCAAGCCTGGCAAACCCTTTTGCGCCATCTCCCGGCGGAAGTAAAAATTCACCATAACGATAGCGGTTATTTTCTTTGGCTGGAGCTACCTGAGCAGCTTGATGCCGGTGAACTTAGCGCCAAAGCGCTTGAACACCTTATCAGTATCGCGCCGGGGAAAATGTTTTCAACGTCCGGCGCCTGGACGCGTTTCTTTCGTTTTAACACTGCATGGCATTGGGGAGAACGGGAAGAACAGGCCGTAAAACAGCTTGGCAGCCTGATTCGCGAGATGCTGCGCGCTAAAAGCCTTGTGTGAGGTGGAATGCGTGTCAGCTCACAACCTGACTAAATTTCCCGAGTGTGCCGAGTGAGCATCTGGCGCGCCGTCTATTTTTAGGAAAGCGGCGGCTCGTTCGCCGGAAATCGATTAATGACGATATGGGAAAATGCTATGCAATATCAATTACTGATTAATGGCGTGCTGGTGGACGGCGAGGGAGAAAGGCAGTCTGTTTATAACCCGGCGACAGGCGAGGTCATACTTGAGATTGCGGAAGCGTCGCCCGCGCAGGTTGACGCCGCAGTGCTGGCCGCCGATAGCGCGTTTGCCGAATGGGGGCAGACAACACCCAAAGCACGGGCGGAATGTCTGTTAAAACTGGCGGACAGCATCGAGCAAAACGCCCTTGAGTTCGCCCGGCTTGAATCGCAAAACTGCGGTAAGCCTTTGCACTGCGTAATTAATGATGAAATTCCGGCAATCGTGGATGTCTTTCGCTTTTTTGCCGGCGCGGCCCGTTGTTTGAGTGGGCTGGCGGCGGGCGAATATCTGGAAGGACATACGTCGATGATCCGCCGGGATCCGATTGGCGTGGTTGCCTCTATCGCGCCGTGGAATTATCCGCTCATGATGGCGGCCTGGAAGCTGGCGCCAGCGCTGGCGGCAGGTAACTGCGTGGTGATTAAGCCTTCTGAAATCACGCCGCTGACGGCGCTTAAACTTGCCGCGCTGGCGAAGGATATCTTTCCGCCGGGGGTGCTCAATGTCCTGTTCGGACGAGGGCAGACTGTTGGCGATGTATTGACCGGTCATGAAAAAGTACGCATGGTCTCTTTAACCGGTTCTATCGCGACCGGGGAACATATTCTGCGCCATACTGCGCCAGCGATAAAACGTACGCATATGGAACTCGGTGGTAAAGCCCCGGTGGTTGTTTTTGATGACGCCGATCTGGATGCGGTGGCGCAGGGCGTCCGGACTTTTGGTTTCTATAATGCCGGACAGGATTGTACTGCTGCGTGCCGTATATACGCGCAGCGCGGTATCTATGATGCGCTGGTCGAAAAGCTAGGGAACGCGGTGAGCAGCCTGAAAATGGGCGCGCCGGAGGATGAGTCGACAGAGCTGGGGCCGTTAAGTTCGCTGGCGCACCTGAAGCGCGTCACAGCGGCAGTAGAGGAGGCGAAGGCCCTCAGCCATATCCGTGTGATTACTGGCGGAAGTCAAACGGAAGGTAAAGGTTACTATTTCGCTCCAACGTTGCTGGCAGACGCAAAACAGGAAGATGCCATCGTGCAACGCGAAGTCTTCGGCCCGGTGGTCAGTATAACCGTCTTTGATGATGAAGATCAGGTTCTGAGGTGGGCCAACGATTCTCGCTATGGTCTGGCATCCTCCGTCTGGACTCAGGACGTCGGGCGGGCGCACCGGCTTAGCGCCAGATTGCAGTATGGCTGTACCTGGATTAATACCCATTTCATGTTGGTTAGCGAAATGCCGCATGGAGGGCAAAAACAGTCGGGATACGGCAAAGATATGTCATTGTATGGTCTGGAAGACTACACCCTTGTCCGCCACATCATGGTTAAGCATTAAGGATCATTTACTGTTCAGAAAAATCGTGAAAAAATAGGCGGGTGTCGGCGGAGAGGGGGACCTCCCCGCCAACATGCGCAGCAAGTACTCAAAGGTTGAACACCTCAAGCAAACCAGCCGAATCTCAACGAGATCAGACCCAAAAGTCCTGCAGCAGCAAAGACATTAATCAGCACGACGGTTTTACTGGAAACATTCATTTTCGCCACCTTTCATCATAACCCCTATGGGTATAGTACGGGTTGGCGAGATCCGCAATAATACGTAAACAGGATATTCTGTGAGCGGAGCCGTGCATTGAGAACGTTTTGCTGTTAAGGCTGATAAACCTTGATGTGTGTCAAATAAAAAGAGCATATTGCGCGCGTTTTTTCCTCTGGTTGGCGCGGATGCCTGATATGACCCTCTTTCAAAAGATATTAATTTTTTACGCCGTTATGGCGGTGATATCATCCCTGATCACCTGGTTTTTGACTCATGACAAAAAACGAATTCGTTTCCTGAGCGCCTTTTTGGTTGGCGCGACATGGCCGATAAGTTTCCCCGTCGCATTGCTGTTTTCGCTTTTCTGACCTCAAGCCCGATACAGGTTACCGGGCATGGTTTTTCCGCCAGGTCAGGCTATCAGGGCAATTAATTGCGCTCTGTCTACGTTGGTAACGTCCTGCGGATGCCGATATCCTGCGTTCTCATTGGCCAGGGTATACAGCGCAACAAGCCAGTCATAGACATAGCGGCTGGCGGCGTGAACGGGCTGTTCGTCAAGCTTTGTTAGACGCAACATTGTCGAACGCGGTGTTGCGGCGAAAATGGCTGCGCCTTTCTGAACGCGGCTGGCCGGGCGTTGGGCCTCCTCGATATTTGCGTAGCCGAGCCAGGCGATGAAGTTACCAATGATGGCATGAAGCTGCGCGCCGCTCACCTCCTCGCGCTGCATGGTTTTCTGTAACTGCTGAGGTAAACCGAGGCGATAGCTGGCGGTAATTAAAATCTCCGCCACGGCGTTGAGCATCTGCGGTTCCAGTCCCAGACGCTGCGCATTATCCCGGCAGTGGGCCCATTGGCGCAGATGATTGATCCACATTTTGTGCGCCTGGTAGCCTGTTTCGTGACCTTCTGACGCTGAAGCGCGCGTTGGTTCGTCGGCAAAGAGATCGATCGCGTCATTAAATAAACCGCTGACCTGTTCTTCTCGCGACTGTCGGGTGCGCAGCAACGCTTCGAAATTCTGTACTGGCGGTAACAGCCCGGCCAGCAGGTCGCCATGTCTGGCGGCCTGGGCCTGAAGACGCCGGATCACGGTTTCAACCGGTAGCCGCGCGTCATCAAACATCGGTAACAGATCGCGCACGCGGCCTCGTAGTTGTTCGCGTAACGCCTGTAAGCGCGCCTGTCGCTGTGGTGCCGATGTCGCCTGCGATAACCACTCCACCAAACGCTGCATACTGTGTTTATCCAGTGCCTGCAACGTTCCCCAATGCACGCCAGGTTTACCCATCAACTGCTGGACGGCCTCATCCAGATTTTGCTGGGTGGCAAAACGGGCATCCTGTGGAGTAATAGCCCAGACGACGCCGGGTAACGCTGATTCATGCTGCGGCTGCGTGGCGTTAACCCACTCCAGTAAGTGACGGGCGGCAGTGGACGTTTGCGAGCGAGATGCCAGAGCATTGCAAATCACCAGAACATCGGGCTGTATCTGCTGACGGTAATGGGCCAGCATCCAGCCTAATTTCGCCCGCCATAACGGATGAGGATGACTGTCTGGCGCGACCGGAATATCCAGTAAATCAACGTTATCCAGTACGCTATTTTCAACGGTTAGCACCAGTTCGCGGGTAAGCAGCGCCAGAGAATCAAGCGAAAGGCTGACCGCATTGAGCAGTCGGCCTTCCTTAACCGGATGCACCACCACATCGCTTTGCGTATCGCTGGCGGTTAGCGCCATTTGCGTCAGGAAGTTTTCCGCCGGTAAGCCAAAATGATCGACCAGCAGGCTGAGCGGCGCCGCCAGTTCCCCGGCATGGCCGGTTTGTTGCAACATATGCGCCAGCGCCAGCCATTGCTGGGTGATCTCTGGTTGCTCTCCCCACAGTAATGCCCAGGCGTGCGCCCGTGTAGTGAGATCCAGCGTAGGCAAGAGCGAGGCAAAGTGTTGCCATGTCGCATCATCAATATGTTGTCTGGCGGACGGCAGGCAAGAGCGCCAGAAACTCGCGATGGTCGCTACCTCTTCAGCGGTAACGCCGGGGACGGGCTGCGGTTGGCGAAGCGATTGCCATTTCTCCAGGCGTGATGTGATAATGGATTTTTCGACCTGGCGACAAACGGGGGACGCGCTGGTCCAGGCAATAAAGATCTGCACCAGTTCGGCTTCACTGATCAAGCGCAGGCGCAATGGCCAGCCGTTCTCGTTTGAAAAAATGTCGCGCGTAAAGCGAATAGCCATATTCGCTGGCGCATGACCCGGATTGATGTGGCTGAAATAATCATAGTCACGGTCCGGCGTGATAATTTCCAGCTTGCCATTCTCGTTACCGCATAGCGTCGTTAACAGATGCGCTTTTGCGGATTGCGCATACCCGTACAGACCAACGCAGCCATGTGACGCGCAGGCGGCGTTGAGCGCTGACTCATCCGCCGCGGCAAGCGTAAGTTGCGCCAGCAGAGCGTCGGCTTCGTCATCCAGTCGCGTTGCGTAACGGCGCGTGTTGTTAACCCACTCGATAACAGCCTGGGTGGTGTTTAACGGTTTTGTCATTTCAGGTATACACTCCCACTATCTATCCAGTAGTGGCTGCCGCTGTGGCGACGGTCAGCCAGCGTATTCAATTTTAATGTCAGCGCATCGGCGGCGACCGGCGTCCCGTCCTGAAGCCAGGCATCACTTAATATGAACGATTCCGGGGCGCTATCTTTGCTACTGTCGCGTAATTTCAGTCGGACATTCAGTACGCCGTCGCCAGCGATGGTTTTCGCCAGTTCGGCGGAATTAATACTCAGGCAATAGAGTGGGGTTGCCGGCCAGCGACTGTTCGCCAGTTGACGAAAGCCCAACGTCACGTTGCCGCGTAGCGGAAAATGCAGGCGTGCGTCCAGCGTTGCGCCGGGTTTATCCAAATCGATCTCGTGATACCAGATATTCTCATCGCGAAGGGTATTAACGGTATTATCCAGTACGCCGAGATAACGCACAGTCGAATACGCGCCGATATCAGCCGCTTTAAAATTGAATCGCGGCAGACGTAAGTCCAGCGCCAGGCTGCATAACATCGCGCCCACCGCGGCAGTGGATTTTGGATTGCCGATACGCCCTTGCTGACTGAAGGGATACCATTCATGTACCTGATATTTATCCATCCACACAATGCGATTAACCGGCACCGGTTGTAAGTGCCGGATGAGCGCCTGTACGCCGGGTAAACAGGCCGGTCTCCCCGTCACCAGCAAGATATCGCAGTGATAGTGGGAGATCGCTTCGCAGACCGCATGAAGCGGCGTTGTCAGCGTAAACTGACCGGCCAGCAGAGCCTCCTGAAGCTGGCTAAACTGGATTTGCAACGGCACATTGAATATATCAAATGTCGGCGAACCAGACGGTAAGGCATGATCGATCGCCTGCTGGATATAGTTCATCACGTTGCTCGTTGGGCGGCGGATCAGCAGATCGCCAAATGTCGCGTGTAAACCGGCAAACGGATCGTTAATGTCGCTTTGCTCCCAGGCGGAAAGTACCGCGTGGCCCAGCGGCATAAATAATTGCAGCGCCGTTTGCTGGCGCAAAATGGCCTGAGTATCAATTCGTCCCGAATCGCCAAATAAGGTCGCCAGCAGGGCGGCGGCATCCGTAACGCCTGCCCGTTGCAACGCCGTTTGCAGGGAAGGGAGTACGCAACGCTGAATGATATCCAATAGCAGATCGTCCCCGGCGACTTTAAAACCTTCGCGAAACAGGAGATGAGGCGTAATTTTTACATTGGCCCCCACGCCGTCATCTAACTGATAGTGAACGATCGCCATATCCGTCGTGCCGCCACCGATATCAATCGATGCCACGCGCAACGCGCGTCCGGGGACGACGCCGGGTTCAGGCTGGCGATCCGGTCTGGCCAGCGCATTAAAAAAGGATTCGGTACGCCCGGCGTAATGCGAAATGGCTTCGTTATAAAGCCATACCAGTTGGCCGCAACTTGCTTCGTCCCATTCCATCTGTATTTCTGGTACCGGCACTACGCTTTTTTCACGCTGCTTAGGCGTGGTGAAATCCTCATCCTGCGGATGCCAGCCCATGGCTTTCCAGACCAGCGCCAGCGCTTCAAACATTCGCTGGCGGAAAATTTCTCGCTCCTGTTTCGGCATGGCGGAAGGCAGCGTTAAAATCAGGGTGCGTAGCTGGCGCGGCGAGGCGGGAAAGCCGAGCCGCAGCCGGGTGGCGACGCTGTTAATTTGCCCCAGCGCCTGAGCCAGAATTTCGCACAACATATGCGTCATCAAGGTGCTACGGCTGTATTGCGGCGAAAAAACCGGTAGCCTTTCTTCATGCGGCAGGCGGAATAACGGCTGTCCATCGTCGTTCATCAGATTCATCAGCGGAAACGCGGTGGCAAGCGGTTCGCGCTGCGTTTTACCGTGGATCTGGCTAAAGCGCCAGTCCTGCAAGGCGGGGGTTTCATCCCACAGGTAGCGGCGCGGGCTGGAGATACCGCTGCTGCCTTCGGTGCCCACACGCTGCATAGCAAGGGCGCGAGCCTCGTCGCCCACACGCACAATGGAAGGCCAGACAAAGGCGTCGTCTCGTCCGCTTTCGACAGAAAAGTGTTGCTTGCCAAAGCGCGCTTCTGAGAATTCCACCCGGCTGGTAAATAAAGGATCGTTCAGATACTGCGGCTCGCTTAAAGAACGCACCTGAAGCTCTGCCGTCTGGCGTAACCCGTCATTCGCATCGCCATGATCCTCGATCAAGACGCCGCAGGTATGCGTATTGCCGACATCCAGAATCAGATCGACCGGGATTGCGGGCGTGCTTAACGTATGTGTCACAAACTTTACTTCCGGCACCGTAAGCTGTTCGCCTAACAGCGTCAGTAAATTCAACCAGTGCGCCTGATACTCAAAGCTACGCAGCGCTTGTTGTATGGCCTGTTCCGAACGGTTTTCCACCTGTGAGGCATACTGAAGAAACGACTCGCGCAGCCAGCCGTCAATCCATGTCTGGTCAAGAAAATCGGCAACTTCTTCATCGCGCCAGGCGAGCGCAAAACGTGTGCCATTGAGCAGATCGTTTTCGCAAGGCGCCAACGCCGCAGGCATATTTTTTGCCAGTTGACTGTCGAAGGCGAGGGTGATGCGGTGTGTGTTTCCGGCGCTATCTGGCTCGCTGAGTTTACGTACCTGAATGCGCGCCCAGTTATCCGGCCCGTCAATAAAGGTACGCGGCGGATTAAAACGCAGGAACGGCAGGGGAAGCCAGATCCCGTCGAGTACATCCAGAGAATAGTGCAGCGTCTGAGTGCTTTCCGGTTTCACGACTTCGGGTTGGCCGCCAGCACGTCCTGGCAACGTGTAGCGCCCGCTGGTCAGATCAAAATCGAGGCGCAGTAGCGGGCCGTTTGCCGTTTTGCGCACAAAACGTCCGTAGTGGGCCGACTCTTGCGGCGTTAAGCCAAAATCAAGAAACTGGACGCCGCTGTTTGCAATGAGCGTGACGCTCTGTTTGTAATCACACAGATTGACCAACATAAAATCAGGCACCTATCTTTTTAAACGTCAACGGAATTGCCGCGTGGTCGCCATAACGGGCGGTACAGGTTGCGACGTCATTGACGCCTGCTTTACAGGTAATTTCCGGCATCGGATAACGTGAACCGTCGGTGCAGCGCGCATTGCCGCGACTTTTAATCATCAGCTCGCCCGTTTGATGCAGACCAGAGAAAATTTCCGCCCGACAAACCACGTTATCGCCATGTACTACGCGCGCGATGCCTTTGTTATTTTGGATCTGATAACGCAGAGAGGGCGGCTTGCCGGTAATCGGATCTTTGACATCCACGCTGACCCGCCAGCTACCGTTTAAAAAGCGCGTGGTTCCAAGCTTCATCTGCGTATTGTCCATCACCAGCGCGTCTTTGGGGATAGCAGCAATGATAACAGGCGTTTCCGGCAGCGGCGCCGCTTTGGGGGCGGGCGTCACCTCAGCGCGATGCAGCGGCAAATGCGCGGTGAGTTCAGGCATTGGGGTAACATCAGTTTTCGCGGTAGCGACAGGCGCGGCGCGAACAGGAGAGGCCCCGTCAACGGATGAAGATGGCCAGAAAAAAGGCGTGGCGACGGCGGCGATAACCACGGCAGCGACAGGTAAGCTCCACAGCGGTAGACGGCGAGCTCTTTTCGCCTCAGCAACCGGGATAGGTGCGGCAGGCTTCGGCTCGCTAACGATAACGGGCGGCGCAGCAGGTTCCTCCGGCATTTTCGGCGGCTCAATGACAGACGTTAACAAGGGTTCATCCGCCTGACTAAATGCCGCCTCTACCAGCGGCTTTGCTTCGGGTTCCGGCTCCGGCTCGACCAGCGGGATGTCAGGGATTGCCTCGGTTATCCGCAGGCAGTCCAGCACATCATCGCGTGTATTTTCGTTGAGATTAACGAATCCCCAGAAGGTGATAACCGGTTTGCCGTTAACCAGGAAAACATGATTTTCGCCGGGAAATTGCGTCGCCTTCTCAAGTAGCGAACCAAATAGCTGGAGCGCTGTTTTACCGGATTGCAGACTTTTGCGACTGAGTGCAGCCGCGCTTTCAAAAGTGCTGGCTAAATAACGTAAAGCCCGAGAACGTGTCTCTTCGTCAGCCGCTTTCCACGCTATCGCCTGACCTTCAATCGGCGAATACCAGTCAACCCGATCGCCATTATCGTTAAGTTGCGGAATCGCCAGACAGTCAACCATCGCCTGCTGTTTACGCAGACGAAGCGTTTCGCGAATTTGCAATGCTGATTCAAATACGGCCTGACCGCCGCCGCCCACGGCCTGATAATCATCCAGATTGCCGCTGCGCAAGAGAGATTTTGCCACGTTGTTATCCCTTAGACTTCTTCACGCGTCTACTTTACGGGGTCTATACGCAAGCAAACGGCGGAAGAAAGGCAAAAAGGCGCGAATTCTCGGTCTATTAAGCCCCGTGTTTTCACTTGACGTAAGTTAAATCAGGATGGCGGCGGCGAATGACCGCATCGGGCGACAATAACGCGTATAATAGGCGAATCATGCTATTACAGAATAAAGAGTAGGAGAGCTTATGTCGCACCTGGAGGAAGTGAGCGCCCGCGTGGATGCCGCCATCGCGGAGAGCGTAATTGCCCATATGAATGAATTGCTGATTGCCTTGAGCGATGACGCTGAATTACGTCGTGAAGATCGTTATGTGCAGCAGCAGCGTTTGCGCACGGCTATCGCGCATCACGGCAGACAATATCAAGAAGATCGGGACGCGCGCCGCGAGCAGCTCACCAAAGGCGGCACGATCCTGTAACCCATTAAAACTGGCGCTTCGCAATCAGCCATGCGCCAATGACCAGCAACAGCGCGCCAAACGCCGGCCCGACCATTGCGCGTAACGTGACGCCGTGGCTACGCGCGATATCCAGCGCCAGTCCGCCGATTAACTGGCTGGCGACCAGTACCGCGATAGTCGTCGCGGCGCCAACGTTCTGATACCCGCTAATGCTGGCAAATACAAAAAATGACCCCAGCAGACCGGGGATCAATGTCCACCAGCGAACGCTGGCGACCAGCTCGCCGAAACCCGCAGCGCCTTGCTTAAACCACAATATCGTCACAAATAAAACGATCCCTACCAGCGAGTTCAACAGCATAGCGATCAGAATCGTCGATGATGTCTGCGTAATACGCACCATAATACTGTTTTGTACCACCAGCCCGACGCCGGCGGCGATCAAAAAGATAAGCGTCAAAGACTGGTTCATCAGCAGGCGTCCGGCGCGGCGTGTTCATCAAGCTGGAGCTGCATAAACGTAAGATCTAACCAACGGCCAAATTTTACGCCGACCTGCGGCATTTGCGCGGTAACGGTAAATCCCAGCGAATGATGCAGGCGTATCGAGGCGGCATTCTGTGACTCAATACCGGCCACCATCACATGCTTGCCGCAGCGTCGGGCTTCGTCGATCAGTCTGCTGAGCAGTTTTCGCCCCAGTCCTTTCCCCTGGTGCGCCGGATGAACATAAACCGAGTGCTCGACGGTATAGCGAAAACCGTCGAAACTGCGCCAGTCGCCAAATGATGCATAGCCAGTCACCACGCCATTTTCTTCGCTTACCAGCACCGGATAGCCCAGTAATTGACGGGCCTCATACCAGGCAAGGCGATTATCCGTATCGACCGTCCGATCGTTCCAGATGGCCGCAGTATGTAATACCGCATGGTTATAGATTTCGGTAATCGCGGCGCAGTCTGCTTTATCGGCAAAGCGAATCGTCATAGGGAACCCCAGGGAATGTTTACGATAGTGTTAGAAATACTATTGAAGGCGGCATAAATCAACGAATTAGCGCAAGAATTCATATTTAGCGAGAGGGGAAAGAAAGTCGTTCATAAAAGCGCACAGCCTGATATCTGAGAGTGTTTAACTCCCTCAGAAAGCTAATGTTCGACTATTATTGATGGATTATGCCAGGCATGAGGAGAATAGAATGAAGCAACAGACCAACCGAAATCGTCGTTGGGTTTTGGCCTCGCGTCCCCACGGCGCGCCGCAGATGGATAACTTCCGCCTCGAAGAAGATGACGTCGCGACGCCCGGTGAAGGGCAGGTGCTATTGCGTACCGTTTTTTTATCACTCGACCCTTATATGCGTGGCCGCATGAGCGATGAACCCTCTTATGCGCCGCCTGTTGAACCTGGCTGCGTTATGGTTGGCGGTACGGTCAGTCGCGTTGTCGCGTCAAACCATCCTGATTACCGACCAGACGAATGGGTGTTGAGTTACAATGGTTGGCAGGATTATGACATTTCAGATGGTGAAGGGTTGGTAAAGCTGGGTGATAATCCGCAACATCCTTCCTGGTCATTGGGTATTTTAGGAATGCCGGGGTTTACCGCCTATATGGGGTTACTGGATATCGGTCAGCCGAAAGAGGGCGAAACGCTGGTTGTCGCCGCCGCCACCGGCCCCGTAGGCGCAACGGTTGGGCAAATTGGCAAGCTGAAGGGCTGCCGGGTCGTGGGTATTGCTGGCGGCGCGGAAAAATGCCGTCATGCGACAGACGTTTTGGGATTTGATCTGTGCCTTGATCATCACACTGATAATTTCCCACAACAGCTTGCGCAGGCCTGCCCGCAGGGTATCGATATCTATTATGAGAATGTCGGTGGTAAAGTCTTTGACGCCGTCTTACCGCTACTGAATACGTCGGCGCGGATTCCGCTCTGCGGTCTGGTCAGCGGCTACAATGCGACAGCGTTGCCGGACGGTCCAGACAGACTGCCGCTGCTGATGGCGACATTACTTAAAAAGCGTATTCGCCTGCAAGGTTTTATCATCAACCAGGACTATGGTCACCGGATACATGAGTTTCAGCAAGAAATGGGGCGTTGGATCAAAGAAGGGAGAATACATTACCGGGAGCAGATTACTGATGGGCTGGAAAATGCGCCAGAAGCGTTTATGGGGCTGCTGGCGGGGAAGAACTTTGGCAAAGTCGTGATACGTTTAGCGGACGATGCGTAAAGAAAAAATGGCGGCATTATGTCGCCATAAAAATGTGCAAATTTTAAAATTGCGGCTTTACTTATATTCATCATTCAGATCGCGGTGGGGCAGCTTATCTTCCTCAGCGGCCTGAACCGGTCAAAAATCTCGATACATGAAGGAGTGACGGAGATAAAACGGTTGCCATAAAGAAACCTGTATTGTTGTAAAAGATGAGAATATCACGCAAGTAAATTATCACTTTTATTTATTTGGCCGTTCAGGCCTGGATTATCTTTTTTACAATTAAGTTCCGAAACTTCTTCGGGACTCGATTGCGATGTTGTTCTGCCAAGAGGTGAAGGAAGGAAAATGCCGGGTACGGAAAAAACACAACATATAAGCCTGACCACACAGGTTGAAAATCGGTTAAAGCATCAATTGTCTATTGGCGCATTAAAACCAGGCGCAAGGCTTATCACTAAAAATATCGCTCAAGAGTTAGGCGTCAGTATTACGCCAGTGCGTGAGGCCCTGTTAAGGCTGGTCTCTTCCAGTGCTTTGGCGGTGGCGCCAGCACAGGCGTTTATGGTGCCGGAGATCTCGCTGGAAAGTTTGCTGGAAATTAATACGATTCGTACTGCCCTGGAGGAGATGGCGGTGGTCGCCGCTGCGGGTAAGATTACCCCGGATCGCGAGCAGACGCTGAATGCGCTATTAGATGAATTTCAACAGGCGCTGGAAAGTGGCGTTATGGAGAAAATTCTTTTGGCCAACCGCGCATTCCGCTTTGAGATCTACCACTACGCGGATATGCCAACGCTGTATGCCATGATCGAGCAATTATGGGTACGCCTGGGGCCAAGCCTGCATTTTTTATATGATAATTTTAAACTTGATGATTATCAAAACGGCGTTAATCTGTACAGAAAATTGCTTAATGCGTTAGTGACAGGTGATAAAGAAGCCAGTCGCCACTGCCTACAGAACGTTTTGCAACAAAACGTAGCGACGATTAAAAATCAGTACTTCATGTAACCTTTATGAAACTATGACTTATCAATAGCGGGGATTCCCCGCTATTGCCGGATATTTGCCGGATATTTATTCAAATTGCCATGCCAGATTAATCCCCACGCCATAGTTACGTCCTGGCGCTGGCTCATAATATCGGCCATTAGATTCATTAACGATCACCGAACCGATATATTCTTTATCAAATAGATTATCTACCCGCCCAAAAATATCGACGGTAAGCTGACTGTAATTAAATTTATACCCTGTATTTAGTCCAACAACGGTATACGAAGGCGCTTTGGCGGTATTTTCATCATTGGCCATGATATCGCCCATATACCGAACGTCTGTTCCGGCGTACCACCCCTCATCCGGGATAAAACCTAATGAGGCGAATCCCATATTACGGGCGATGCCGGGCATTCGGTTTCCATCACAGTTTTGCCCCTGACAAACGTTACTGCGATAGGTCGCATCCAGCCAGGTCCATGATGCTTTCACCCGCCAGTCGCCGGCGAAGCGCTGGTCCAACGCAAGTTCTGCGCCCTGGCGGCGCGTTTTGCCC
This sequence comes from Salmonella sp. NW884, assembly GCF_051700745.1. Taxonomy (NCBI): domain Bacteria; kingdom Pseudomonadati; phylum Pseudomonadota; class Gammaproteobacteria; order Enterobacterales; family Enterobacteriaceae; genus Salmonella; species Salmonella sp. NW884. The sequence goes on from NZ_JAMMDE010000001.1 coordinate 183,655, forward strand.
GCGTTTTTGTAGGTAGTGCGTCCTCCCATACTGCTGGCGACAACAATTTCATCATCGGTATCGGTTTGAAATAACGCGGCGGTCAACAAGCCATTGCCAATCCGCGTTTTACTGCCGACTTCCACCGTATCATTGGTCGACGGTTTGAGGTCAAAGTTGAACCCGCTTTGGCCGTCAGCGCGATAAGAAAGTTCATTGATAGTGGGAGTTTCAAATCCACGACCGGCAGCAAGATAGAGATTCCAGGCGTCAGTTAACGCATATTTTAGCGATCCGGCGGGTAGCCAGTGGTGATAGCTGGCGTCGCCGCTGTCATCGCCATTGCCGGGCGCGATATAGTGATCGTTAGAATCGAACCACACGGAACTGTAGCGCACGCCAGCATCCAGCGAGAGTTTTTGCGTAAGCTGCCACTGGGTTTGCAGATAAGGATCGACATTCCACATCAGGTTACGCTCATCCCGGCGTAAATCGCCTTTATGCCCAAACTCAGGGGTGCCGTTGTTGAGACGGAAATTATTGTAACCCTTGCGGTTTTCGCTCATGTTTTCATAGTTTACTCCGCCAGTGAAGGTGACCGGCACACCTAATTCTCCCCGGTGAGTCCAGCGGGAATCAATGCCCTGATAGTGGCGTTGCAGTGTAATTACGCCGCCAGCCTGAGCCGGTTTTAGCTGTGCTACCAGGGGAATAGACTGGTATTGCGTGGTTTCCCGCTCTCCGGCGTAGGCCATCACGCTGATATCATCCTGCGCGCTGAGCTGACGTTCATAACGCAATCCTGCCTGAGTTTGTTTGATGGTTTTACGCGTATTGTACTGTTCAGCGCGCGGCGCCTGTTGCGGATCGGCTTTCCATTCAGATTCGGTAAGTCCGCCGGGATCGTCCGCCTTAATGTCCACACTATTAAAAATCAGCGAGAGTTTACTGGCCTCGTCAAGGCGCACGCCCAGTTTGGCATTAGCCAGATTTTTTCGCGCGCCGCTGTGATCGCGGTAGCCGTGGGTAGTGAAACGGGTAGTTGATACCGTGTAATCCACGTCGCCAGGCTGTGTGCCGTCACCCATCGCGCCCGTGGCTTTTAGCCCATAGCGCCAGCTTCCATAACTGCCGTAGTAGCTGCTGGCCTCAAGGGTGGGCGGCTGTCTCCCGGTTTCGGTGGTGACATTTATTACGCCGCCGGAAGCATTGCCGTATAGCGCTGAGAAGGGGCCGCGTAACACTTCAACGTCTTGTATGCTGTTAATATCAATATTCGAAATCTGGCCTTGTCCATCCGGCATGGTGGCGGGAATGCCATCAACATACAGACGAATGCCGCGCACGCCAAAGGCGGAACGCGAGCCAAATCCGCGGATAGAGATTTGCAGATCCTGCGCGTAGTTCTGCCGGTTCTGCACCTGCAATCCCGGGACGCTGGTTAAAGTCTCAGATAAATTAACGCGCGGCGTCGCCAGACGCATGTCTTCTCCCTCAATGACGCTAACGGCGGCAGGTGTATCCAGTTCGGATACGGTTTGCGGCGTTGCGGTGACTATCATGGTTTGTTCATTGGACGCGCTGGCGGCCTGAAGGACCGGGGAGAAGGTCAGAGGCAATAAGAGGGCGGGATAAAGTCGCAGTCTAACGGAAATAATTTTCATGAAAATGCCGGATAATTGTAAGCGTATCAACGGAAAACGTGACATTAAGGGTAGTCAATATGTAAAGTTTTGAAATTTTAATCGCACATTAAGTTAAGAAAATGTGCGTTATTTAAGAGCCATGACATTCGCAGGCGAGGAAAAGCTCCACTTTCTGATAAATAATGATTATTATTCTCAACTTATAATAAGTGCGGAACGAAGATCCCGCGCAGTGAAGTAGTGTGAAGCAGCTATACACGTTTTTATCAAAGGGAGTCGTCATGCACTTACGTCATCTTTTTTCGCCGCGCCTGCGTGGTTCTTTATTGTTAGGTTCGCTCCTCGTCGCATCCTCATTTAGCACGCTGGCGGCGGAAGACATGCTGCGTAAAGCGGTAGGCAAAGGCGCTTATGAGATGGCCTGGAGTCAGCAAGAAAACGCGCTCTGGCTGGCTACATCGCAAAGCCGTAAACTGGATAAAGGCGGCGTAGTTTATCGTCTCGACCCGGTGACGCTGGAAATCACGCAAGCGATTCATAACGATCTCAAGCCGTTCGGCGCCACCATCAATGCCGCGACCCAAACGCTGTGGTTTGGCAATACCATTAACAGCGCTGTTACCGCGATTGATGCCAAAACGGGTGATGTAAAAGGTCGTCTGGTACTTGATGCGCGCAAACGTACTGAAGAGGTTCGTCCGTTACAGCCCCGTGAGCTGGTTGCCGATGCGTCTACCAACACGATCTACATTAGCGGTGTTGGTAAAGAGAGTGCTATTTGGGTAGTGGATGGCGAAACCATCAAACTGAAAACGACGATCGAAAATACCGGCAAAATGAGTACGGGTCTGGCGCTCGACAGTAAAGCGCAACGCCTGTACACCACCAATGCGGATGGCGAATTTATCACCATCGATACCGCCAGCAATAAAATTCTCAGTCGTAAGAAGTTGCTGGATGACGGTAAAGAACACTTCTTTATTAACCTGAGTCTCGATACCGCAGGTCATCGCGCGTTTATCACCGACTCGAAGGCGACTGAAGTCTTGGTTGTCGATACCCGTAATGGCAATATTCTTGCCAAAATCGCGGCGCCTGCCTCTTTGGCCGTCCTGTATAACCCGACACGTAACGAGGCGTATGTGACGCACCGTCAGGCAGGGCAGGTCAGCGTGATCGATGCGAAGACCTATAACGTTGTTAAAACGTTCGATACGCCGACGTACCCTAATAGTCTGGCGCTATCGGCAGACGGTAAAACGCTCTACGTCAGCGTGAAGCAGAAATCGACACGTGAACAGGAAGCGACGCAGCCGGATGATGTTATTCGCATTGCTCTGTAAATAGGGTATGGAGGGGGAAACCCCTCCAGTCATCTCTTTAAACGCACCGATACGCCTCGTTACACCCCGCCGATAGCCTGATGATTCTGTGAGAATTACACTGCCTTTTTGCTGTAGTTAACTCATTATATTCACGAGGAAAATATGAAAAAGTTATTTATATGCTCAGGTTTGGGCATGATGTTTTTTATGCTTGCGGGTTGCACAACCAACTATGTGATGACGACGAAGAATGGGCAAACGATCGTAACTCAGGGTAAGCCGCAGTTAGATAAAGAGACGGGAATGACCAGTTATACCGATCAGGAAGGCAACCAGCGGGAAATTAACAGCAATGATGTGGCGCAGTTGATTAAGGCTGACTAAGCATTGGGCGCGATGCGGTGTTGGCGGCAACGCGCATTAAACCCGGCAGGCCTGGGGCTGCCGGGGAAGGGTAATGTTATGTCGCTGCTTCTTCTTTCAATATGACACTCTCTGTCGAATCCGCCGTCACTGGCGCAGTGCGATGGATCTCCGCCACGCGACGTCGCACGCCAAACCAGCCGGCGACCAGCAGAATAGCGATCAGCGGCAACGAGGCGATAGTGTAAGTTCCATTCGGGTAGTCAAACGCCATGAGTACCAGCACGCTTAATAAAAACAGCAGCGTTAGCCAGGAGGTGAAAGGCGCGCCGGGCAGTTTAAAACTGACGTCTGCGGCTTTGCCTTCTTTTATCGCCTGGCGTAAACGCATCTGGCACACCATGATAAACGCCCACGACGCGATAATGCCAAGCGAGGCAAAATTAAGAACGATCTCAAACACGCGGGAGGGGACCAGGTAATTCAGGAACACGCCAACCACGTAAACCACCAGAGTCGCCAGAATACCCGCATAGGGCACATGCTGACGGCTCATTTTCGCCATGAATTTCGGCGCGGAACCCCCCATCGACATTGAACGTAAAATTCTCCCCGTACAGTAAAGCCCGGAGTTCAGGCTGGAAAGCGCGGCGGTTAACACCACGATATTCATAATACTGCCGATATAAGGCACGCCAAGTTTAGAAAAGAAGGTGACAAACGGACTTTGCCCCGCCTGGTAGGCGTTCCACGGCAGCAGCAAAACCAGCAATACGACCGATCCTACATAGAAAAGACCAATACGCCAGATAACGCTATTGATGGCTTTTGGCACCATCGTCTGTGGATCTTTGCACTCCCCAGCGGCGGTACCGACCAGTTCAATCGAAGCAAAGGCGAACACTACGCCCTGAATCAGTACCAGCGCGGGCAACAGGCCGTGCGGGAAAAAGCCGCCATTATCTGTAATCAGGTGAAAACCGGTGGCATTACCCTCAAGCGGTTGACCGGTACCGAGAAAAATCGTGCCTACCACCATGAAGATAACAATGGCGAGTACTTTTATCAGCGCGAACCAGAACTCCATTTCGGCAAACCATTTTACGCCGATCATGTTCATGGTACCGACAATGGTTAACGCGCCGAGCGCGAACACCCATTGCGGAACGTCGCCAAATGCGCCCCAGTAGTGCATATATAACGCCACTGCGGTGATATCGACGATCCCGGTCATCGCCCAGTTAATAAAGTACATCCAGCCTGCGACGTAGGCCGCTTTTTCACCCAAAAATTCACGGGCGTAGGAGACGAAGCTCCCGCTGGAAGGGCGATGCAATACCAGTTCGCCCAGCGCGCGTAAAATGAAAAAAGAAAAAATGCCGCATATCAGATAGACCAGCGCCAGTGCCGGTCCGGCCATTTGCAATCGGGCGCCTGCACCTAAAAATAAACCGGTGCCAATCGCGCCGCCGATAGCAATCATCTGAACCTGACGATTCCCCATCGCTTTGTGATACCCCTCTTCATGGGCGTTCAGCCAGCGTCGTTTCGCCGCATGTTGTTCTGCGGCGTGCGTAGTCTGTGTTTTCATTACGTTACCTGTTATAGCCTGTCCTGACAGAAAAATTCCTTATGCCGCGACGGGCGCTCACCAATCGATTGCCTGCAATGGCGAATGCCGCTTTTCCCTGATTCTGTGACAGGGATAAAACCGCCGGCGGAGCATCCTACCTGCAATTGTTAAATGACGCAAAACATACGGAAAGAAGAAAATGAGGATGTCGTGTTTATTTGTGCGGTCAGATGTGGTGCGGTGTGGTCACGATTCAGCCAGATAAGCTTTCAGCACAAATCCGCAGTGATTGCGTTGCGCAATAATTAATCAGGGTTAATCCCTGCAGGGATTTATGGTCATAGATATGACCTCGAACGATAAACCACCTGACGATATTGAAGCAGCATAAGATCAGGCCGTTGCGCCTGTTATTCTCATTTCCTCCTGAGAATGTATGCCTTTGAGCAATTTTGTTGATTGACATATCGTCATAATGAGAGAGGAGTAGGACATATAAAGCTATTGAGCAAAATTTGAAGGAGTAGGATATGCCACATACATCAGTTTCTACCTATGCCAGAGCTTTATCAGGAAATAAGCTACCTCATGTTGCTGCAGGAGATTATGAAAATAAATTATCAACAAAAATCCTGAAAGGCATCTTGTATGTGCTTACAGCAGGATTAGCCTACGGATTTACAAGAGTAATTGAACATTATTGTAATGTTACGCCTAAAGTTGCGGAGTTCTGTGCCAATGCAGGGAATATCCATAATCACCTTGCTGATGCTGTACGTGATGGACTGTTTACTATAGATGTCGAGCTTTCTGATGGTCGGATGTTAACATTCGAACAACTCTCGCTGATAGCTGAAGGTAAGCCAATCGTCAGGATATCGGATGGCAAGCATACCGTTGAGGTTGAGGGGACCTTTGAAGAGATTTGTATGAGACTGGAAGAGGGCTTTTTTGAAGCGCCAGCGTACTATGATTATGATATTGATGAAAAATATAAAACCGTCAGAGAGCGAATGGCAGCATATAATGCCTTACCTCAGGCATTAGGCGCCATTCCGTGTTTAGAATATTATATCGCTCGGGCCAGCAACATGCAGGAGGCGAAAGCGCAATGGGCGGCCGACATAAAAGCTTGCTACCATAACTATTTGGACAATTATTAAAAAGCGTTTATGTTTAGCCAGTTTTGTTAGAAATCAGACTCGCTGAGCCGGCGTTAAAAATTTTAACACGCCGCTATTTTGGCGGCGTGTCGCAAAGAGATTCTCAGAACCCGATTTCCGTTTGTACGCCAAAATTCCACGTACCTCCGGCGCGACAGCCGGCCTGTCTTATTTTTTTCAAAAGTATCCAACGCTATTCCACGGATAGGGTATCCTGTTGCGCAGCGATATCCGCCTCAGCCTGTGTGCCGAACGCAAGCATTAATGTTAATGGAAGCCTCAGATGACCTCTTTTTTACATGCTTATTTTACGCGATTACATTGTCAGCCGTTGGGGGTTCCTACGGTTGAAGCGCTCAGAACGCTTCACTTAGCGCACAACTGCGCGATTCCTTTTGAAAATCTGGATGTGCTACTGCCTCGTGAAATACAGCTCGATGAGACGGCATTAGAGGAGAAACTGCTTTATGCCCGACGCGGTGGATACTGTTTTGAACTGAATGGCCTGTTTGAACGCGCGTTACGCGACATCGGTTTTAATGTCCGAAGCTTATTAGGGCGGGTCATTCTGTCTCATCCCGCCAGTTTACCGCCGCGCACGCACCGTTTGCTGCTGGTTGATGTTGAGGACGAGCAGTGGATCGCTGACGTGGGGTTTGGCGGCCAAACGCTAACCGCGCCGCTTCGTCTGCAGGCTGAAATTGCTCAGCAAACGCCGCATGGCGAATACCGTCTGATGCAGGAGGGGAGCACATGGATTTTACAATTCCGCCACCATGAGCACTGGCAGTCGATGTACTGTTTTGATCTGGGGGTGCAGCAGCAGAGCGATCATGTGATGGGCAATTTCTGGTCGGCTCACTGGCCGCAATCCCATTTTCGTCATCATTTGTTGATGTGCCGCCATTTGCCTGATGGCGGCAAGCTGACATTAACGAATTTCCACTTCACGCGTTACCACCAGGGACATGCCGTTGAACAGGTCAATATACCGGATGTACCGTCGTTGTATCAGTTACTTCAGCAGCAGTTTGGTCTCGGCGTAAATGATGTAAAGCACGGTTTTACCGAGGCGGAGCTGGCCGCGGTAATGGCTGCATTTGATACCCATCCGGAGGCGGGAAAATAATTTTTTGCCGCGAGGATTTGCGGGCCTGACAAAGATTAAAAAGTAATGGCCCATTCGGCATGAAACAGAATGACCGCCTGGCCGGAGATGGTGACGTTTTCCGGCTGGTTATCGCGAATGGTGACGGTAACATCAACAGTACCCTCTTTGCCTAAAGCGCGCCCCTGATGGCCTTGAATCTGCAGCGTTTTACCGTCATGCGCCATCAGGCCATGATGGACGAGCCATGCCCCCATCGGGCCATTGGCGTTTCCCGTTACCGGATCTTCCACAATTCCTATCGCCGGGGAAAACATTCGCCCATCGGTTTCGTTTTTTCCCGGACGAATCTGGAAAGGAAAAAAGCCGTTACAGCCAATTTGCTGGCTGATTGCCGTCAGGGCTGCCAGATTCGGAGAAAGGGCATCAATATCAACGTCTGGTTTGAGCAGGATCATCACTTTTGCATGTCCTGTTGAAGCCACCTGAATTGGCGCTCCCGGCACGATATCATCTTCAGTCAGGTTCAGTGCGGTGATGATGGCAGCCCGAATCTCTCCGACTAACGGTGGTTCAAAAGAGGGCTGACCTTGTTCCAGCGTGATGCGATAGTCGTTGTGTTCGGCATGAATTTCAACGAGATGACGGCCCGCTAACGAGGTTTGCCAGACGGTGGTGTTTCCCAACCCCAGTACCGTTGCCCGAACATAATGCGCGGCCACGGTGGCATGACCACAGATGGGGACTTCTACTGTCGGTGTAAAGTAGCGTATGCGCACATCACTCTCTTCGCTTTTTAGCAAAAAGGCGGTTTCCGAGTGACGAAGTTCACGGGCAATCAGCTGCATCTGCGCGTCGCTTAGCGTATCCGCATGTAAGACAACGCCAGCAGAGTTGCCGCGAAAGGGTTCGCCGGTGAAGGCGTCAACATGGTAAATCTGCGGTTTCATTGATGTTCTCCTTTGACTGAAGAATCATCATAGCCTGTGCGTTGCCGAATGACGACGCCCAGGCGTTTTTCTTTGCCCGGTAAGCGTATCCCCGGGCAAAGAGAATTAGCGGCGGGTACGAACAATCTGGTAGCGACGGGTGAAATACTCAAACGGCGCGCTCCAGACATGAACCAGACGGGTGAACGGGAAGAGCAGGAAAATAGTCATTCCCAGCACCAGATGAACGCGGAAAACAAACGCCACACCGCTCAGCATTTCCGAAGACCCGCCGCGGAAGGTGACTATACTTTGCGCCCAGCCCACCAACTTCATCATTTCGCTGCCATCCGGATATTGCGCCGAAAACGGAATGGTGCTCAGGCCAAGCAGGCACTGAATCAGCAAAATGCTCATGATGATAATATCAGGTGTAGTGGATGTCGCCCGCACACGCTGATTGGTCAGACGACGCCACAGTAATCCCGCGCCGCCGATCAACGTTAATACGCCGCACACGCCGCCGAGGATCATCGCCATCTGCTGTTTTACCGCAATCGGCAGGAACCAGGCATACATCCAGTGTGGCGTCAGCATCCCGAACAGATGGCCAAAAAAGATCCCCAGAATGCCAATATGGAACAGATTCGACCATATCACCATCCCACGCTTATCCAGCATCTGGCTGGACGACGCGCGCCAGGTATATTGTCCGTAGTCATAGCGCAGCCAACTGCCGAGGAAGAATACCGTGGCGCAAATATAGGGGTAGATGTCGTAAAAAAAGACGTTCAGGTACTGTATCATTTCGGGCCTCCCGCGCTGACGTCGACGTACTGCGGCGCCGCGTCCTGGCTAAAGCGTCGTTGATAATGGTGTAACGGTGAACTGTCACAGGTCGTGGCGTTATCTTCGATAAACTTCACCTGTTCTTCTTCCCAGACGGCGTCCAGTGCCTGACGGGTATCATCCCGCGATTCCTGAACAATCTGCTTGGTGACACTGTCACTTGTAAGCGTACTGCCCGCCAGCGTCAGCAGGGCGTCAAACAGTTGATACCACGGCGCTCCTCGCTGTTTCAGACGACCGCCCAGCAGCGCCAGAATAGGGGCAATATTCTGTAATCCCTCGCGAGCTTCCGCTTCCGGCAACACGCTTAAGTACTCCAGATAGAGCGGCAGGTGATCCGGCAGTTCGCGGCAGTTGAGCTGCAGACCCACGGTTTCATACTGGCTTAACAAATCGACCATCGCCTGGCCGCGATCGCGGGACTCCGCATGAACATGCTCGAATAACAGCAATGAAGTGGCGCGCCCGCGGTCAAACACTTCACACCATTCTGCTTGTTTATCCAGTAACGGCGCATAAAGCAGCTCGCGAGTGAAGTCGGCCAGCATTGGCGCATCGTGTTGGATAAGGGCAAGCGCTTCATCCCGACATTCCCACAACTCGTCGTCCGGATACTCCATCAACAGGCCAATCGCTTTGAGGATTTGCATTATTCCCCCTCCGCTTTATCACGTACTTCGGTGATATTGATGGCATCAATACGGCTACTGTTGAACAGGTTGAATTTGGTATCCGAGCCGTGACAACCGTCGCCAAAAGTAAAGCCGCAGCCGTTGCGCTCCGGAAAGGCATCGCGCGCCATTTCCCGGTGGCTGGTGGGAATGACAAAACGATCTTCATAATTGGCAATCGCCAGGTAGCGATACATCTCTTCAACCTGTTGTACGCTCAGACCGACTTCGTCAATGGCGCGGGTATCCGTCACGCCTTCAACCGTCTGCGAGCGCATGTAGTGGCGCATCGCCATCATCCGCTTTAGCGCCCGAATGACGGGGCCGGTATCGCCCGCGCTGAGCATATTGGCCAGGTACTGGACCGGAATACGCAGCGTCTCCACCGCCGGCAGAATATTGCCATTGTGCGGCAACCCGCCCGCGTCGGCGTATGACTGGATGGGCGATAGCGGCGGTACGTACCAGACCATCGGCAGGGTACGGTATTCCGGGTGCAGCGGAAGCGCCAGCTTCCAGTCCATCGCCATTTTGTACACCGGCGACCGTTGGGCTGCGTCGATAACGTTTTGCGGGATGCCCTGTTTAAGCGCCTCTTCGATGACCGCCGGATCGTGCGGATTGAGAAACACATCGCACTGACGTTCATACAAATCTGTCTCGTGTTCGGTACTGGCCGCTTCTTCAATCCTGTCGGCGTCGTAGAGCAGAACGCCAAGATAACGGATGCGCCCGACGCAGGTTTCCGAGCAAACGGTCGGCTGGCCGGATTCAATACGCGGATAGCAAAATATGCATTTCTCAGACTTGCCGCTCTTCCAGTTAAAGTAGATTTTTTTGTACGGGCAGCCGCTGATACACAAACGCCAGCCCCGGCATTTATCCTGGTCGATTAGCACGATGCCGTCTTCTTCACGCTTATAAATAGCGCCACTTGGGCAGGTGGCGACACAACTGGGGTTCAGGCAGTGTTCGCACAGGCGCGGCAGGTACATCATGAAGGTGTTTTCGAACTGACCGTACATCTCCTTTTGTATGTTGTCGAAGTTACGGTCGCGGGCGCGTTTTTCAAATTCGCCGCCGAGCAGCTCTTCCCAGTTTGGCCCCCAGATCACCTTGTCCATCCGTTTTCCGTCGATCAGTGAACGCGGACGGGCAGTGGGCTGATGCTTACTCTCCGGCGCTGTATGTAAATGCTGATAATCGAAGGTAAAGGGTTCATAGTAATCATCGATTTGCGGAATCACCGGGTTGGCGAAAATTTTGCTAATTACCCCCATTTTGCCGCCCAGACGGGGCCTTATCTTGCCATTAACATCACGAACCCAACCGCCTTGCCACTCCTGCTGGTCCTCCCAGTTTTTGGGATAGCCGATGCCTGGTTTAGTTTCGACGTTATTGAACCATGCGTATTCCATCCCTTCACGTCCGGTCCAGACGTTTTTACAGGTGACGGAGCAGGTGTGACAGCCAATACATTTATCGAGATTCAGTACCATCCCAACCTGTGAGCGTATTTTCATTTTTTCGCCTCCTGTACCTGATCCCGGCCCTCATCATCCAGCCAGTTAATGTTTTTCATCTTCCTGATCATGATGAATTCATCGCGATTCGAACCCACGGTTCCGTAATAGTTGAAGCCGTAAGCCAGTTGCGCATAGCCGCCGATCATATGCGTCGGTTTTGGACAGACCCTGGTCACGGAGTTATGGATCCCGCCGCGCATCCCGGTCACTTCCGAACCCGGAATGTTCATAATCCGCTCCTGGGCGTGGTACATCATGGTCATACCCGGCGGGACGCGCTGGCTGACCACCGCACGAGCGGTAAGGGCGCCATTAGCGTTGAAGGCTTCAATCCAGTCGTTATCTTCAATACCCAGTTCACGGGCATCGGCTTCGCTGATCCAGACAATCGGCCCGCCGCGCGACAAGGTCAGCATCAGCAGGTTTTCGCTGTAGGTGGAGTGAATTCCCCATTTCTGGTGCGGCGTCAGGAAGTTAAGCGCTTTTTCCGGGAAACCGTTGGGCGGAATTTCTCGCATTTCGCTGACGCTGCGGGTATCAATCGGCGGGCGATATGCCACCAGGCTTTCGCCAAAAGCGCGCATCCACGCATGATCCTGATAGAGTTGTTGCCGCCCCGACAACGTGCGCCACGGGATCAGTTCATGTACGTTGGTATATCCGGCGTTATAAGAGACATGCTCGCTTTCCAGTCCTGACCAGGTCGGGCTGGAGATAATTTTGCGCGGTTGCGCCTGGATATCACGAAAGCGAATTTTCTCATCTTCTTTATTGATGGCCAGATGGGTGTGCTCGCGCCCGGTCATCTCGCCCAACGCCTGCCAGGCTTTCACCGCCACCTGGCCGTTAGTTTCCGGCGCTAAGGCAAGAATCACTTCCGAGGCATCCAGCGCGGTGTCGATGCGCGGACGTCCTTTCGCCGGACCATCGTGTTTGGTGTAATTGAGCTTACCGAGGAAATTGACTTCATCTTGCGTATTCCAGGCAATACCCTTACCGCCGTTGCCTAATTTATCCAGCAGGGGACCCAGCGAGGTAAAACGTTCATAGGTGGCCGGATAATCGCGTTCAACCACGACGATATTGGGGGCGGTTTTGCCCGGAATAAGTTCGCACTCGCCTTTACGCCAGTCGAGAATATCAAATGGCTGCGCCAGTTCCGCCGGGGAATCATGCTGGAGCGGGTGTAACACCACATCGGTTTCCTGTCCGAGATGTCCGACACACACTTCAGAAAAGACGCTGGCGATACCTTTGTAGATCTCCCAGTCGCTTTTGGATTCCCAGGCAGGATCGACCGCGGCGGAAAGGGGGTGGATAAACGGATGCATATCCGAGGTATTCATATCGTCTTTTTCATACCAGGTGGCGGTCGGCAAAACGATATCGGAAAACAGACAGGTACTGGACATACGGAAATCAAGCGTGACCAACAGATCGAGCTTGCCCTCAATCGCGGCGGACTGCCATTCCACCTCTTCAGGCTTAATTCCTTCGCTGGAGCCCAGCGCTTCGCCCTGGATACCGCTGTCTGTGCCCAGCAGATATTTGAGCATGTACTCATGACCTTTCCCGGAGGAGCCGAGCAGGTTAGAGCGCCAGACAAATAAATTTCGCGGGTGATTATGACCACTGTCAGGCTGTTCGCAGGCAAAACGGATAGCGCCTGATTTCAACGCTTGCACGGTATAATCCGCCGCAGACAGCCCGGCTTTATCGGCGCTCGCTTTCACGCTGAGCGGGTTAAGATTAAGCTGCGGCGCCGAGGGTAGCCAGCCCATACGTTCCGCGCGCACGTTGAAATCGATCAGGTGTCCGGAAAATTTAGCCGGATCGGCCAGCGGCGACAGCAACTCTTGCGCAGTCAGTTTTTCATAGCGCCACTGGCTGGCATGGTTGTAGAAAAACGAGGTACTGTTCATCTGACGCGGCGGGCGATTCCAGTCCAGCGCGAAGGCCAGCGGCAGCCAGCCGGTTTGCGGCCGCAGCTTTTCCTGGCCGACATAGTGCGCCCAGCCGCCGCCGGTTTGTCCAACACAGCCGCAGAACACCAGCATGTTAATCATCCCACGGTAATTCATATCCATGTGATACCAGTGATTCACTCCCGCGCCGAGGATGATCATTGAGCGACCGTGAGTTTTATGGGCGGTCTCGGCAAATTCACGCGCAATAGTTTCGATATGTCGACGCGGCACGCCGGTAATCTGTTCGCCCCAGGCCGGCGTGTAGGCTTTTACGTCGTTATAATTATTGGCGCTATGGCAGTCATCCAGACCACGATCCAGCCCATAATTCGCCAGCACCAGATCGTAAACGCTGACGACCATCCGCTCGCTACCGTCCGCCAGAGCCAGGCGTTTCACCGGTAACTGACGTACCAGCACCGGTTCCTGCCGCACGCTGCGGAAATGTGGGTTTTCGTTACCGCCAAAATAGGGGAAGGCGACACCCGCCACGTCATCATGCTGACCAAGTAAAGAGAGCGACAGTTCAGTTTCGACGCCTGCCGCCACCGGTTCCAGGTTCCATTTTCCCTTTTCTCCCCAGCGAAAACCGATAGAACCGTTGGGCGCGACCAGTTCGCCCGTACTGTTAAACGCGACGGTTTTCCATTCCGGATTATTGGCTTCTCCCAGTCCATCCACCAGATCCGACGCGCGCATCATACGCCCCGGTACATAACTACCGTCTGCGCGCTCATCCAACAGGACCAGCATTGGCATGTCGGTATAACGGCGGCAATAGTTAAGAAAATAGTCGCTGGGATTATCGAGATGAAACTCTTTTAAAATAACGTGACCCATAGCCATCGCCAGCGCGCTGTCGGTACCTTGCTTTGGCGCCAGCCACTGATCGCACAGTTTAGCGACTTCGGAATAGTCCGGGGTGATGGCGATCGTCTTAGTGCCTTTGTAGCGCACTTCGGTAAAGAAGTGGGCGTCCGGGGTACGCGTTTGCGGCACGTTAGAGCCCCAGGCAATAATGTAGGCTGAGTTATACCAGTCGGCGGACTCCGGCACGTCAGTCTGCTCGCCCCAGGTCATTGGCGACGCGGGCGGAAGATCGCAATACCAGTCATAGAAGCTCAGGCAAGTACCGCCAAGCAATGACAGATAGCGTGTTCCGGCGGCGTAAGAAACCATCGACATTGCCGGAATAGGTGAAAACCCCGCCACACGATCCGGACCATAGGTTTTGATTGTCCAGACGTTAGCGGCGGCAATGAGCTGATTCAGCTCTTTCCAGCTCGAACGAATAAAGCCGCCATGTCCGCGCACCTGTTTGTAACTTTGGCATTTTTGCGGGTCGTTCATTATAGATTCCCATGCCAGTACCGGATCGCTGTGCCGGGAAAGGGCCTCGCGCCACAGTTCTATCAGCCGCTTACGCACCAGAGGGTATTTCAGACGGTTGGCGCTATAGAGATACCAGGAGTAGCTGGCGCCGCGCGGGCAGCCGCGCGGTTCATGGTTCGGTAAATCGGGACGCGTGCGCGGGTAGTCGGTTTGCTGGGTTTCCCACGTCACCAGACCGTTTTTGACATAAATTTTCCAGCTACAGGAGCCCGTGCAGTTGACGCCGTGGGTTGAGCGTACGATCTTATCAAACTGCCAGCGCTGGCGATAACTGTCTTCCCAGTCGCGGTTGGTATGCATCACCTGACCATGGCCGTCGGCAAAGGTATCGCCTTTTTGTTTAAAGTAACGAAAGCGATCCAACAGTTTACTCATGACATTTCTCCTGCTTCGATAAATTTTCCGCCATCCTGTCGATTTGGCGTTAAACCATTGCCGGATGGCCGTCCTACAGGTGCGTATGTTGTTATTGTTGTTTAGGCTTACGACGCCCGTAGACCAGCCAGGTCAGCAGGACGCAAGCGATGTAAAACAGCAAAAAGATTTTCATGGCGCCCACCGGCGAGCCGGTCAAGGCCAAAGAGGTGCCAAACGCTTTTGGAATAAAGAAGCCGCCCACAGCGCCAATAGCGGAGATAAAACCGAGCGCGGCGGCGGTATCCGTCACCGCTTCGCGCTGCGCCTGCTCATCGCTCCCGCCGCGCAGTTTGACGTTGTAGAGCGTGATCTGACGGAAGATCACCGCAATCATCTGGAAGGTAGAACCGCTGCCGAGACCCGCTGTCAAAAACAGGCCCATAAAAACAAGATAGAACGCGCTAAAGCTGCCTGCGCCGGAGCCTGGCAGCGTGAGAAATAGCAGGGCGGTAAACAGCGCCATAAAGATAAAATTAATGAGCGTTACGCGAACGCCGCCGAATTTATCGGAGATCACGCCGCCTGCCGAACGCGCCAGCGCGCCGATAAAGGGGCCAAAGAACGCCAGTTGCAGAATGTTTACGTCGGGAAATTGCGTTTTGGCGAGCATGGCGAAACCTGCGGAAAAGCCGATGAATGACCCGAATGTCGCCAGGTACAGCAGGCTAAGCAGCCACAGGTGCAGACGTTTTAGCACCGGCAATTGCGAGGCGACAGACGCTTTTGAACTGCCGATATCGTTCATACCAAACCAGGCGGCAAGCGTCGCGACAGCCAGTAACGGCACCCAGATCCAGGCGGCGTTAGTGAGGGCGAGCAGGGAGCCATCAGGTTGCGACACGCCCCGGACGCCTAAAAAAGTAAATATCGGCAGAAAAATAACCAGCGGCGCAATCAACTGCATCACACTGACGCCAAGATTTCCCAGGCCGCCGTTAATACCCAACGCGCTACCTTGTCTGGCTTTTGGAAAGAAAAAACTGATGTTGCCCATACTGGACGCGAAGTTTGCCCCCGCAAAACCGCACAACAGAGCGATGAGCATAAATACCCCGAAAGGGGTGGCGGGATTTTGCACGGCGAATCCCAGCCAGGCGCAGGGAATAATCAATATTACGGTGCTTAATACGGTCCATTTACGCCCACCAAACAGTGGTACCATAAAGGAGTAGGGGACGCGTAATATTGCGCCGGAAAGAGAAGGTAATGCGGTTAATAAAAAGAGTTGGTCGGTGGTAAAATTAAATCCAATTTTATTGAGGTTGACGGCAACAGCGCTAAACAACATCCAGACGCAAAATGCCAGGAGCAAACAACTTACTGAAATCCATAAGTTTCTTCTGGCGATGCCTTTCCCTTTATTCTCCCAGAAGGCTGGATTTTCGGGTCGCCAGTCACTCAAGAGATAACGGTTATAATTCTCGTTTTGTCGTGTCATTTTACCCCTCACATGCGCATATCATTTGAAAAAAACACAAAAAAGAGACAGAGCGTCACGCGCTCTTTTGAGAACTTATTGAAGTTTTTTTAGAATATTGAGTGAAAGAATAGATAAAAAACCAGGCCAGCGCGGCGCGAAGAGGAGATATGATGTTTCTTAATTGTTACTATTTGTAAATTAAAAGTGATTTTTATTAAATTATTTGTAACTTTACGCAAAGAGTTCAAGCGTAATCATCCGATCCAGATGGTATTTAAACGCGGGATCGGCCATTTCCGGAATACCCAGCACATACATACCGTCCAGCCCGCACACCAGTGCGATAAGCCGCCAGGCGATATCCGTGGCGTTAGCAGTAAACGTAAATTCTCCTGCCTGTTTGCCCTGCTCGATAATTGTGACCGTTTCCTCATGCCACATCTGCATCGTGAGGAGATAAGCATCTCTGATGTGCGGATCCCGATCGGCCAGAATTTGCGCCTCTCGCCACAATTTTATGTAAGGCTCAAAGCCGCCGTCTTCGCTACCCAACATAGCGTGAAGCCGTGCACGCCAGGTGGCGGGCGGCGGAACTTGCCCGGCATCGAGCAGGGTGCGGATCAAATGGACAAAGGCCAGCGCTTTGAGCTCGCCCGCCGAGCTGAAGTGGTGATGCACCTGGCCGGCGGCGACATCGGCTTCTGATGCGATTCGTCGCACCGTCATGGCGGCAAACCCGTCTGCCAGCGCCACGCGCATCGCCGCTTGCAGGATCACTTCGCGGCGTTCATCCCGGTTAAGGTAACTCATATTTTCCCCACATTAGCCAATGCGCGCAGTGTAACAAAAAGCTGGACATTCGTTCAACTTACCGTAGGATCCTGAAACTGGACAGGCGTCCAAATTTGAGTTCTTGAAGGGAGAGTTATGTTTCGTCAGTGGTTAACGTTAGTCATTATTGTGCTGGTCTATATTCCTGTCGCCATTGATGCCACGGTCTTGCATGTCGCCGCCCCGACACTGAGTATGACCCTGGGGGCCAGCGGCAACGAGCTGCTGTGGATCATTGATATTTATTCTTTGGTCATGGCTGGCATGGTGTTGCCGATGGGCGCACTTGGCGATCGTATCGGTTTTAAACGCCTGCTGATGCTGGGCGGGACGCTCTTTGGCCTGGCGTCACTGGCGGCGGCGTTTTCGCATACCGCCAGTTGGCTTATCGCCACCAGGGTATTACTGGCTATTGGCGCGGCGATGATTGTACCGGCGACGCTGGCCGGGATACGCGCCACCTTTTGTGAAGAGAAGCATCGCAACATGGCGCTGGGCGTCTGGGCAGCGGTAGGTTCGGGCGGAGCGGCGTTTGGGCCGCTCATCGGCGGCATATTATTAGAGCATTTTTACTGGGGATCGGTTTTCCTGATCAACGTGCCGATTGTGCTGGTCGTCATGGGCTTAACCGCCCGCTATGTTCCTCGCCAGGCGGGCCGTCGCGATCAACCGCTCAATCTTGGCCATGCGGTGATGCTGATTATTGCCATTTTGCTGTTGGTCTATAGCGCTAAAACCGCGCTGAAAGGGAATTTGTCGCTGTGGGCCATCTCGCTTACCCTGCTTACCGGCGCGCTGCTCCTGGGACTCTTTATCCGCACACAGCTTGCGACATCGCGTCCGATGATTGATATGCGACTATTTACCCATCGCATTATCCTGAGCGGCGTCGTGATGGCGATGACCGCGATGATCACGCTGGTGGGTTTTGAGCTGCTGATGGCGCAAGAGCTACAATTTGTTCACGGGCTATCGCCTTATGAGGCCGGGGTATTTATGCTGCCGGTGATGGTCGCCAGTGGATTCAGCGGGCCGATTGCGGGCGCGCTGGTCTCGCGTCTGGGGTTACGGCTGGTCGCGACGGGCGGCATGGCGTTAAGCGCGCTGAGTTTTTATGGCCTGGCGATGACGGATTTCAGCACCCAACAATGGCAGGCCTGGGGGCTGATGGCGCTGCTGGGATTTAGCGCCGCCAGCGCATTGCTGGCTTCCACGTCGGCAATTATGGCCGCTGCGCCGGCAGAAAAAGCGGCGGCGGCCGGCGCGATAGAAACGATGGCTTATGAACTGGGCGCGGGACTGGGCATCGCCATTTTCGGCCTGTTGTTAAGCCGTAGCTTCTCCGCGTCTATCCGTCTGCCTGCCGGGCTTGAGGCGCAAGAGATTGCCAGAGCGTCATCTTCAATGGGAGAAGCCGTGCAGTTGGCGAATAGCCTGCCGCCCACGCAGGGGCAGGCAATACTGGACGCCGCCAGACACGCCTTTATCTGGTCGCATAGCGTGGCGTTAAGCAGCGCCGGGAGTATGCTTCTTTTGCTGGCGGTAGGGATGTGGTTCAGCCTGGCAAAAGCCCAACGCCGATAACATAACGCCTGATGAGATAAGCGCTTAATGCGCTAGCTGGCAGGGGGAGTCCATTTCCTCAACCTCTTTACCGCTGAGGCGTGCGTATTGCCCCGTCAGTCGCCAGAAGGCAGGCTGGGTTTCGGTATAAATTTCCGCAGCCAGAATCAGCCGACGGCGATCAACTTCGTTCAGTTCCAGTAAGGTCCAGGGAATAAAATAACGATCGGTATCGGTAAGCCGAAACCACAGCGGACACCCGCAGCCGGAACAGAAGTAGCGTTCGCCGCGCGAAGAGGATGAAAAGTATGGCGGTTCCGGGGAAAAGGGGGCTAGCTGTGGTTGCCCGCAGGCTTCCAGATACATGGCTATTCCACCCGACCATTTTTGACACAGCGTACAATGGCAGGCATAGACATCCAGCATTTCGACGTCAACGGTAAAATGGCTCTGTCCGCAAAGACAACGACCAGTGAACGTCTGCACGGCATACTCCTTATGACCGAGTCTACATCAAGAGAAAAAGCCAGCCCTGAAAGGACTGGCTTTGTATTCAGACTACAACAAAATTAGAACTGGTAGTTCAGACCAACAGCAACGATGTTGTCAGTGCTGATCTGCGCAACATTTTTAGTGAAGTTGGTGTCATCCAGCAGGTTGATTTTGTAATCAACGAAGGTGGACATGTTTTTGTTGAAGTAGTAGGTAGCACCGACATCGATGTACTCAACCAGATCCTGGTCGCCGTAAGCACCCAGATCTTTACCTTTGGATTTCAGGTAAGCAATGGACGGACGCAGACCGAAGTCGAACTGGTACTGAGCAACAGCTTCAAAGTTCTGAGTTTTGTTAGCAATACCGTCGATTTTACCGAATGTGGTCATATTCAGCGTTTCGGAGTAGGTGGTCGCCAGATAGATATTGTTCGCATCATATTTCAGACCAGCAGCCCACACTTCCGCATTCTGGCCAGAAGCATACAGGCCATTGGTGCCGTTGCGCACCTGACGGTCAGTACGGTCAGACTTCGCATAGGCCGCACCCACGCCAAAACCTTCGTACTCATACGTTGCGGACAGACCGAAACCGTCGCCGTTTGCTTCTACTTCATTGTCACGATCGTTTTTGCCCTGATACTGCGCGGCAAAGTTCAGACCTTCAACCAGACCGAAGAAATCGGTGTTACGGTAGGTTGCAACGCCGGTAGCACGCTGGGTCATGAATACGTCAGTCTGGGTCCAGGTATCGCCACCGAACTCTGGCAGAACGTCGGTCCATGCGCCGATGTCGTAAGCAACGCCGTAGTTACGACCGTAGTCGAAAGAACCGTATTCAGCGAATTTCAGACCAGCGAATGCCAGACGGGTTTTGTCTTTGTCGGAACCTTCAGATTCAGTACGGTTGCCTTTGAATTCATATTCCCACTGGCCAAAACCGGTTAACTGATCGTTGATCTGAGTTTCGCCTTTAAAGCCCAGACGCGCGTAAGTTTTGTCACCATCACTTCCGTTATCATCAGAGAAATAATGCTGAGCGTGAACTTTACCGTACAGATCCAGTTTATTGCCGTCTTTGTTATATACCTCGGCTGCATTTACAACGCCTGCTGCCAACAGGGAAGTCACTGCCACTGCCACTAACTTAAGTTTCATTTTAATAATCCTTATAATTTTCTTAGCGTGTTTCCTCAACCATTGTTAAACGAGGCGTTTGTCAATGGCAGACTATTTTTAAATGACGGAGTGGCATAAGTTCAATAATAAGTTTCATAAGATTACAAATTATTTTAATTTGTGTGATCGAGATCTCCTTAATACATTTGAGAGTATTAATTCAAATAGGGACTGTCTAATAAGATATATTTTCGGAGGGGACTATTGGGCTGTTTATGGTTTTATTTTTGGTAGTAACGACTGATTATTATATGCACTAATAACAGTTGCGAGCTAACGTTAATTATATATTTGTTAATATAATTATATCATTATATTAACATATTTAACGATTTTATAAAATTCATTTTTACCAGCGCAATCCTGGTATGGCGCAGGAGGAGCACGTGAAAATGGAAAATCGTCAAATACGCACAGGCGATAGATAAAAGCGTAGTTGTGTTATGAAGAGTGTCAAGGTGCAGCGGGTCGATTTAATATCAACATCGGCCCGCCCGTCGCTATTAGCGCCGCCGCGTTGCCAGCCAACAAAGTAGCGAACCTACGCAAACCATGACTGCGCCTTGCCAGAAGGAGAATGACAGTGGTGAGCTGAGTAACAGCGCTGCCAGAGCAGAGGACATGACGGGGGTAAAATAAGACCCTACGGCCATGATAGTCACATTGCCATGAAGTATGCCCACATTCCATGCTGCGTAGGCAAACCCCAACGTTAATGCCGCGGTAAAAAGTTTAGCAATCACCGGTAGGCTAAATATCATGGCAGGTTGCGGCGTAAGAAAATAGTGAAACCACAGCGCCACGGCGGTGAGTAGCACAAAGACGGTGATACCGTTAAAACCACGCGCATATTTATTGGTGACCGTGCAGTACGTCGCCCATATAAACGCCCCAAGAAATGCCAGTAAATAACTTAGCGGACTGGTGGCGACATTGCTGATAATTTTTCCTGGATTAAGACCATTCTCGCCCCCCAGAACCCAGCAAACGCCAGTAAGTGCAATAAGCAATCCAGGAACAATAAGCCAGTTAGTTTTTTGCCCATTAAAAAGAATGGCAAACAGAATAGTCAGGCTGGGCCATAAATAGTTAACCATGCCGACTTCGATAGCCTGATGGCGAGTGGCGGCATAACCGAGAGAAAGCGCCAGGCATATTTCATAACTGACAAACAGTACGCTGCCTGCGATGAGGTATCGCCCCGGGAAACGGCGGATATCAGGTAATCCGACGGTAAAAATCAGCAGCAGGCCGCTTAATGAATAGATCATGGCTGCGCCGCCTACCGGTCCGAGACCTTCGCTGACGCCGCGAATTAACCCAACCATCGTGCTCCACAGAACGATGGCAACAAGCCCTATTAGCGTTGCTTTTTGTGATGTCATGCTTTGTGACTGTCCTGAATACCGCGCAAAATAAACTGCCACTTATAGCACTTTTTCCGGGGGCGATGCCATGCAGTGTCATTTTTTAGTACCTCCCTGGAGTTATTGCAGTTTAAAAATAGGGCTATTTAGTAGCGGAACCGTTTCAATATTGATTTGACGCAAAAAAGTTATCGATTTTGCTGTTAGTTTCCTCGCGAAGTTATACACGCATCCTGGGCTGAGGTTTTGCTGCAGTTCGAAGGAGGCGTGCATCCGTGGAAAAAAGAGGAAAGCAATGGACGTCAGCCGCAGACAATTTTTTAAAATCTGCGCGGGCGGTATGGCGGGAACAACGGTGGCCGCACTGGGTTTTACCCCTAAAATGGCCCTGGCTCAGGCGCGAAACTATAAGCTGTTGCGCGCAAAAGAGATCCGTAACTCCTGCACATACTGTTCCGTAGGTTGCGGGCTATTAATGTATAGCCTGGGAGATGGGGCAAAAAACGCGAAAGAAGCGATTTACCATATTGAAGGCGACCCGGATCATCCGGTAAGCCGTGGCGCGCTGTGCCCGAAAGGGGCCGGTTTGCTGGACTATGTTCACAGTGAAGATCGCCTACGCTATCCGGAATACCGCGCGCCGGGTTCCGACAAGTGGCAGCGCATTAGCTGGGATGACGCTTTCACTCGTATTGCTAAATTAATGAAAGCCGACCGCGACGCCAACTTTATTGAAAAGAATGAGCAGGGCGTCACGGTTAACCGCTGGCTCTCTACCGGAATGCTGTGCGCCTCGGCGGCCAGCAATGAAACGGGTATGCTGACGCAGAAGTTTGCGCGTTCTCTCGGTATGCTGGCGGTAGATAACCAGGCGCGCGTTTGACACGGACCAACGGTAGCAAGTCTTGCTCCAACATTTGGTCGCGGTGCGATGACCAACCACTGGGTGGATATTAAAAACGCCAACGTCGTGATGGTGATGGGCGGCAATGCCGCAGAAGCGCATCCGGTGGGTTTCCGCTGGGCGATGGAAGCGAAAAACAATAACGATGCGACGCTGATTGTCGTTGATCCACGCTTTACGCGTACGGCGTCGGTGGCGGATATCTATGCGCCAATACGTTCCGGCACAGACATTACCTTTCTGTCCGGCGTTTTGCTGTACCTGATCGAAAATAACAAAATCAACGCTGAATACGTTAAGCATTACACCAACGCCAGCCTGCTGGTGCGGGATGATTTTGCCTTTGATGACGGTCTTTTCAGCGGCTATGACGCCCAAAAGCGTCAGTACGATAAATCCTCCTGGAACTACCAGTTTGATGAAAACGGCTATGCCAAACGTGATGAAACGTTGACGCACCCACGCTGTGTGTGGAATCTGCTGAAGCAGCACGTTTCGCGCTATACGCCGGACGTCGTGGAAAACATCTGCGGTACGCCGAAAGCAGACTTCCTGAAGGTGTGTGAGGTGTTGGCCTCTACCAGCGTTCCGGATCGCACTACGACCTTCCTGTATGCGCTGGGCTGGACGCAACATACCGTCGGGGCGCAGAACATCCGTACCATGGCGATGATCCAGTTGTTGCTCGGCAATATGGGGATGGCTGGCGGCGGTGTGAACGCTTTGCGCGGCCACTCTAATATTCAGGGTTTAACGGATTTAGGACTGCTCTCCACCAGCCTGCCGGGTTACCTGACGCTACCGTCAGAAAAACAGGCCGATCTGCAAACTTATCTGGCAGCGAATACCCCCAAAGCGACGCTGGCCGATCAGGTCAACTACTGGGGTAATTATCCTAAGTTCTTCGTCAGCCTGATGAAATCTTTCTATGGCGATGCGGCGCAGAAAGAGAATGACTGGGGCTTTGCCTGGCTGCCTAAGTGGGATCAGTCCTATGACGTGATCAAATATTTCAACATGATGGATAGCGGGAAAGTCACCGGCTATTTCTGTCAGGGCTTTAACCCGGTGGCGTCCTTCCCGGACAAAAACAAAGTGGTGCAAAGCTTAAGCAAACTGAAGTATCTGGTCGTTATCGATCCGCTGGTGACTGAAACGTCAACGTTCTGGCAGAACCACGGCGAATCTAATGATGTTGATCCGACAACGATTCAGACCGAAGTCTTCCGTCTGCCGTCTACCTGTTTTGCGGAAGAGGATGGCTCTATCGCTAACTCCGGTCGCTGGTTACAGTGGCACTGGAAAGGTCAGGACGCGCCGGGCGAAGCGCGTAACGACGGCGAGATTCTGGCCGGTATTTACCATCGTCTGCGTGAAATGTATCGCGCAGAAGGCGGTAAAGGCGCCGAACCACTATTGAAGATGAGCTGGAACTACAAGCAGCCGGATGAACCGCATTCGGAAGAAGTGGCGAAAGAGAACAACGGCTATGCGCTGGAAGATCTCTATGACGCCAACGGTACACTGCTTGCCAGGAAAGGCCAGTTGTTGAGCAGTTTTGCATTACTGCGCGATGACGGTACGACATCCTCCTCCTGCTGGATTTATACCGGTAGCTGGACGGAGCAGGGCAACCAGATGTCCAGACGTGATAACGCCGACCCGTCAGGGCTTGGCAATACACTGGGTTGGGCGTGGGCGTGGCCGCTAAACCGTCGCGTATTGTATAACCGCGCTTCGGCGGACCCGCAGGGTAAACCGTGGGATCCAAAACGGATGCTGATCCAGTGGAACGGCGCGAAGTGGACAGGGAACGATATTCCGGACTTTAACAACGCGGCGCCGGGGAGCGGGACCAATCCGTTTATCATGCAGCCGGAAGGGCTGGGACGTCTGTTTGCTATTGATAAAATGGCGGAAGGGCCGTTCCCTGAACACTACGAGCCGATGGAAACGCCGCTGGGCACTAACCCGCTGCACCCGAATGTGGTCTCGAACCCGGCGGCGCGTCTGTATGAAGAAGATGCGCTGCGCATGGGTAAGAAGGAGCAGTTTCCGTACGTGGGCACGACTTACCGCCTCACAGAGCATTTCCATACCTGGACCAAACATGCGCTACTTAACGCTATCGCTCAGCCGGAACAGTTTGTGGAGATCAGTGAGACGCTGGCGGCAGCGAAAGGTATTGCTAACGGCGACTATGTGAAGGTGAGCAGTAAACGCGGGTTTATTCGCGCGGTCGCGGTGGTAACTCGTCGTCTTCGCACCCTGCATGTCAACGATCAGCAGGTTGAAACAGTGGGGATCCCGATTCACTGGGGCTTTGAGGGTGTCGCGCGCAAAGGCTATATCGCCAATACTCTGACGCCAAATGTCGGTGATGCCAACTCGCAAACGCCGGAATACAAAGCGTTTTTAGTTAACATCGAGAAGGCGTAAGGGAGGCGAACATATGTCTATGGAAACGCAGGACATTATTAAACGGTCCGCAACAAACGCCATCACGCCGCCTCCGCAGGCGCGTGATTACAAAGCCGAAGTCGCGAAACTGATCGACGTCTCCTCCTGTGTCGGCTGTAAAGCCTGCCAGGTAGCCTGTTCTGAATGGAACGATATTCGCGATAACGTTGGCCATTGTGTCGGGGTGTACGATAACCCTGCCGATCTCAGCGCCAAGTCCTGGACGGTGATGCGCTTTACCGAAACCGAGCAGAACGGCAAGCTGGAGTGGCTGATTCGTAAAGATGGTTGTATGCACTGTGAAGATCCAGGCTGTCTTAAAGCCTGTCCGTCTGCCGGGGCTATCATCCAGTACGCGAACGGGATTGTTGATTTTCAATCTGAACACTGTATCGGCTGTGGTTACTGTATCGCCGGGTGTCCGTTTAATATTCCGCGCCTCAACAAAGAGGACAACCGCGTTTATAAATGTACGCTTTGCGTCGATCGCGTCAGCGTGGGCCAGGAACCGGCCTGCGTCAAAACTTGTCCGACCTGGGCTATTCATTTCGGCACCAAAAAAGAGATGCTGGAACTGGGTGAGCAACGCGTGGAGAAGTTAAAAGCGCGCGGCTTTGAACATGCCGGTATCTACAACCCGCAGGGCGTTGGCGGTACGCACGTCATGTATGTGCTGCACCATGCCAATCAGCCGGAGTTGTACCACGGCTTGCCGAAAGATCCGCAGATCGATACCTCAATCAATCTGTGGAAAGGGGCGCTAAAACCGCTGGCCGCAGCGGGCTTTATCGCCACTTTCGCCGGTCTGATTTACCACTACATCGGTATTGGCCCGAATAAAGAAACGGACGACGATGAGGAGGATCATCATGAGTAAGTCGAAAATGATTGTGCGCACGAAATTTGTCGACCGCGCCTGTCACTGGACGGTGGTGATCTGCTTCTTCCTGGTAGCGCTGTCGGGGATTTCGTTTTTCTTCCCGACGCTACAATGGCTGACGCAAACCTTCGGCACGCCGCAGATGGGACGTATTTTGCACCCGTTCTTCGGTATTGCCATCTTCATCGCGCTGATGTTTATGTTCGTGCGTTTCGTCCACCACAACATCCCGGATAAAAAAGACATTCCGTGGCTGAAAAATATTGTCGAAGTATTGAAAGGCAATGAGCATAAGGTGGCGGATGTCGGCAAATACAATGCCGGACAGAAGATGATGTTCTGGTCCATTATGAGCATGATTTTTGTGCTGCTGGTGACTGGCGTGATTATCTGGCGTCCGTATTTCGCGCAGTATTTCCCCATGCAGGTGGTGCGTTATAGCCTGTTAATTCATGCGGCGGCGGGCATTATTTTAATGCACGCGATCCTCATCCATATGTATATGGCGTTTTGGGTGAAAGGCTCGATTAAAGGCATGATCGAAGGGAAGGTCAGCCGTCGCTGGGCGAAGAAACATCATCCACGCTGGTATCGTGAAATCGAGAAGGCGGAAGCAAAAAAAGAGAGCGAAAAAGGTATTCAGTAATTCTTTCGCGATCTGATAAACAAGGCGCTATCCTCGTAGCGCCTTGTTTTCATCTGCTGTCTGTATACTCAGACGACCACAGCAAATCGTTTAACGACGGAAATCGATGACCATACGGCCACGAATTTGCCCTTGTTCCATCTCTTTAAAAATAACGTTGATATCTTCAAGCGGACGTAAAGCGACTTTTGGCACGACTTTTCCTTCCGCCGCGAACTGGAAGGCTTCGGTCAGATCCTGGCGTGTTCCCACCAACGAACCGACAACCTGAATGCCATCCAGCACCAGGCGAGGGATATCAAGGTTCATGGCTTCTGGCGGCAGCCCGACTGCCACCACGCGGCCTCCGGCGCGAACGGCATCTACTGCGGAATTAAACGCCGCCTTAGCGACCGCGGTAACCACCGCTGCGTGCGCGCCACCGGTTTTATCCTGCACAATTTTAGCCGCATCTTCCGTGCGTGAATTAATGGTCAGATCTGCGCCCATTTCCTCGGCCAGTTTCAGTTGTCCATCATTGACATCAATGGCGATCACTTTCGCATTGAAAACGTTTTTCGCGTACTGCAAGGCCAGATTACCCAGACCGCCCAGACCGTAGATGGCAATCCACTGGCCAGGTTTAATATGAGAAATCTTCACCGCTTTATAGGTGGTAACGCCCGCGCAGGTAATACTACTTGCCGCCGCAGAGTCCAGACCTTCCGGTACTTTCACCGCATAATCCGCGACGACAATACACTCTTCGGCCATGCCGCCATCTACCGTGTAACCGGCATTTTTCACGTTGCGGCATAAGGTTTCATTGCCCGTATTGCAATACTCACAGTGTCCGCATCCTTCATAAAACCACGCGACACTCGCGCGATCGCCGGGTTTCAGCGAGGTGACACCGGGACCGACTTCCGCCACGACGCCAATGCCTTCGTGTCCCAGAATGACGCCGGTTTTGTCACCGAAATCGCCGTTTTTCACGTGTAGATCGGTATGGCATACGCCGCAGCACTCCATTTTTAGCAAAGCTTCACCGTGGCGAAGGGGACGCAGCGTTTTCTCAGTAACATCAACCTGATGATCTTGTGTGACAACAGCAGCTTTCATAACCTTCTCCTTTTATTAATAGTGAACTGCATAGCAGGTAAGTAATAGCAGGTAAGTAATAGCAGGTAAGTAATAGCAGGTAAGTAATAGCAGGTAAGTAATAGCAGGTAAGGCGCTATTACCTCTTTAGGATTAATATTTCTGATGAGTTATGCAAGGCGGCAGAAATACAATGTAATAGTTTAGCCAGGATTATCCTGATAAATCCCCGTTCAATACATAAAGGTGGCTAATATTAGTAGCTTGACAAATAAGCAGGAAAAGGAATTCAGGTGTGTCGACAGACTCGCCAAAACTAAAGAAGAAAGTGATATCCGGCGGCATTCACCGCCGGGTACGTATTAAATGGAAGTCCGACGGTAGTCGCGGTATTCCGGTTTCCAGAAGTTATCGTCAATCGCCTGTTGCAGCGCTTCCGCAGAGGTTTTCACCGCTACGCCTTGTTGCTGCGCCATTTTGCCTACGGCAAAAGCGATAGCGCGCGACACGACCTGGATGTCTTTAAGCGCTGGCAACACTAATCCTTCGCCGTTATTCACCAGCGGAGAATGTTTCGCCAGCGTCTCACTGGCTGACATCAGCATTTCATCAGTAATGCGCGATGCGCCGGAAGCGATAACCCCCAGACCGATGCCGGGGAAAATATAGGCGTTATTACATTGTGCGATCGGATAAACCTTATCTTTCCAGATGACCGGCGAGAATGGACTGCCAGTTGCCACCAGCGCGTTGCCTTCCGTCCAGGCGATAATGTCCTGTGGCGTGGCCTCCACGCGAGAGGTGGGATTAGAGAGTGGCATGACGATCGGGCGAGGGCAATGCTTATGCATCTCGCGGATGATCTCTTCAGTAAAGAGCCCAGTCTGGCCGGAAACCCCGATCAGAATATCCGGCTTCACGTTACGCACCACATCCAGCAGCGACAGCACGTCATTTTCGGTATCCCAGTGCTGGAGATTGTCGCATTTCTGCACCAGTTTTGCCTGGAACGGCAATAAATTAGGCATCCGGTCCGTCAACAGGCCGAAGCGATCGACCATAAAAACGTTCTGTCGAGCGGCATCTTCGCTTAAACCTTCACGCTGAGTCTGCGCGATGATCTGTTCAGCAATCCCACATCCGGCGGAACCCGCGCCGAGGAAAACGATTTTCTGCTCGCTAAGCTGACTGCCGGCAGCGCGGCTGGCGGCGATCAACGTACCGACGGTCACGGCTGCGGTGCCCTGAATATCATCGTTAAAGGAGCAAATCTCATCACGATAGCGCGTCAACAGCGGCATTGCGTTTTTCTGCGCGAAATCTTCGAACTGTAGCAGGATATCTGGCCAGCGCTGCTTAACGGCCTGAATAAACTCATCGACAAACGCATAATACTCATCGTCGGTAATGCGCGGATGACGCCAGCCCATGTAGAGCGGATCGTTGAGTAACTGTTGATTGTTGGTGCCGACATCCAGCACAACGGGAAGGGTATAGGCCGGACTAATGCCGCCGCAGGCGGTGTATAATGACAGCTTACCGATAGGTATCCCCATTCCGCCGATGCCCTGATCGCCAAGCCCCAGAATCCGCTCGCCATCCGTCACCACAATAACTTTAATGTTGTGGTTAGGCACATTCTGCAAAATGTCGTCCATATTGTGACGGTTCGGATAAGAGATAAATACGCCGCGCGCCCGGCGATAAATCTCAGAGAAGCGCTCACAGGCCGCGCCCACGGTCGGGGTATAGATAACCGGCATCATCTCTTCAAGATGGTTTTGCACCAGTCGATAAAAGAGCGTTTCGTTGGTATCCTGGATGTTACGCAGGTAAATATGCTTATCGATTTCTGTTTTAAACCCCTGATACTGGAGCCAGGCGCGTTCGGCCTGTTCTTCAATCGACTCGACGACCTCCGGCAGCAGTCCTGACAAATTGAAGTTGCGGCGCTCTTCTACGCTAAAAGCGCTGCCTTTGTTTAACAGGGGGAATTCCAGCAATACAGGGCCAGCGTAAGGGATATAAAGGGAACGTGCTTTCTTGGTTGTAGTTTCCATGTTACTCACTCTTTTTCGAATAACTGTCCCTGGCACCGTCGTTTATCATCATATATTGCCTTCCACCAGGGAACCGACCCTGAGTATAAAGCATTGTGAGACGTTAAGGTCATTCCTATAAACAAAAACACCATTGCAGATGCAATGGTGTTTAACGTCATTTCAGGACTGTACGATTACTTTTGGCTATCGGCGCGGCGCTTTCTGCCGGTTGGGTTATTCACCACGCTGCTGGTGTCGCCTTCAGTAACAACCTTACGCTGGTTGGAAATTCTGTAATCCAGTCCAAGTATATGACGAGCCTGACGGTTCGATTTCATGTTAACTCCTCAATCCTGTTGCTAGTTTTAAGGACAAATTCGCTTACGCGAAAGAAACGTAACCCCTAAGGTTGCCGATACAGCATAGCAGGTTTTACAGAGTCGGGTGCTGCCCGCTTACCACATAGTTGATGGTCTGCTGGTAGATGTCACTGAGGATGTCATTGTCGGAAGCCTCAACCCATTTGGTCAGCTCCATTAAAATATCATCTTCAGTGACAACGCCTAACTCCGCGCGTAATCCTTGTTCAATCGCGTTGACCAGGGCCGGTTGTGCTGCTGAGGTATTTGCTGAGTGATAAGTAAACATATAATGCCTCCGTGAACATGTATTTATTTAGTACGGCTCGCAGAAAATTAATTCGTATTCAGCATGGCAAATATTTTTGCGGCTGTGGTTAAGATTAGTCCTGGAGTTATTTTAACGCAAGGCGGAACTCTAATTGTTTACCCCTGAAGAAAATATATTACGTTTGCCAATTACATATCCTCATACAAATAGTGGTCAATTAATATACATTTAAAAGGCTACTTATTGTGATTTTTATCCTTTATTACAATGGGATAGGATAAATCTCAATATACATATAAAATATACATAATGGAATACGCCTCCAGAAGAAAAAGTAAGGACAAAAGGAGGGATATATTCTTTAAAGAAAGGGAGCCCTGTTGGTTTAATATTCATCACTGAAAAAGCATACAACTATTTTCTATATCTGAAGTGCGGGTAATCGACAACATGCTACCTCCATCGGCATGGACAACGCAGATTAGCAGCATGGTCTATACTTTATTTTTTGAGCCAACAGGAGAGCAAAAATGACAATCCATAAGAAAGGTCAGGCACACTGGGAAGGCGACATCAAACGGGGTAAAGGTACTGTATCAACAGAAAGCGGCGTGCTTAATCAACAACCGTATGGATTCAATACCCGGTTCGAAGGCGCGCAGGGAACCAACCCGGAAGAGTTAATTGGCGCCGCACATGCGGCCTGTTTCTCCATGGCGCTATCACTCATGCTGGGAGAGGCTGGATTTACGCCGACATCCATTGACACCACCGCTGACGTATCGCTTGATAAGGTGGAGGCGGGCTTCGCCATTACCAAAATTGCGCTACAAAGCAAAGTCGCGGTAGCAGATATTGATGCTTCAACTTTCGATCAAATCATCCAGAAAGCAAAAGCCGGGTGTCCGGTTTCGCAGGTTCTGAATGCGGAAATCACCCTCGACTACCAGCTTAACGCCTGATAACCTCGCCAGCCCGGTAACGATGGGTTGATCGGGCTGATGAATATACTTTCAGACGGAGGGCTCGCTCCCGGTCTATCTGAGATCCTGCCGTATTTCTATCACCTCAACGCGCCGTAGACCACGTCTGCGGCTATTGTCGTGGCCTACTTTTTCGCCTTAAAATCTGCTCGCCATGTTGCTTTATTCATCAAACATCAAAATCAGTCAACGTAAATATCAATAATAGCCATATCACGGAGGGTGATCTTTATTCCTGAGAGAGGAGGGGTATTATTTTCTGTGTTCTACATTAACGGGTTAACGCGCAGATGTAGAGGTTATTTATATAATTATTGGAGCAACAACAATGAATAAATTCTCCCTTGCTACAGCAGGTATTATCGTGGCAGCGCTGGTAACCAGTGTTAGCGTGAATGCGGCAACAGATACTACTAAAACAAACGTTACGCCTAAAGGTATGAGCTGCCAGGAGTTTGTTGACCTCAATCCGCAGACGATGGCGCCAGTCGCTTTCTGGGTGCTGAATGAAGATGAAGATTTTAAAGGCGGGGACTACGTAGATTTCCAGGAAACTGAGACGACAGCAGTGCCGCTAGCCGTTGAGCTTTGTAAGAAAAACCCGCAGAGTGAATTAAGCAAAATAAAAGACGAAATCAAGAAAGAACTCTCAAAATAAGAGTAAACTGATATCAAAACCCGGCCTGTGTGTCGGGTTTTACTATTTGTGACACCGTCACAAATAACATCTTCCATTTCTTCTACCAATCACGTGGTATTGCACTATTTTCATTAGAGCCCTTTCACTATATGGAGACCTAATGAAAATTTTACCGCTGGCACTCTTTATCATTCCTTTTCTGGCCGGATGCGGCGCCAATAATACGCCGCCGCAAACACCTATTCCCGGGGAAAAAACCTCTGCCAAATTACGTACCCTGGAAACAGGCGCGGCGGCTATTCAATCCAGACCACCTGTCGATGCCATCAGTACCTACCTTGACGGGTTCCATTTTTATAGCGGTGATAAAAACGGACAGATGGAAGCGCACCATTACGTTACCGTCCTGAACGAAGATGTCATGCAGGCGGTGATTTACGACGGCAATACGAAAAACGCGCGCCTGATGGGGGTGGAGTACATTATCAGCGAACGTTTATTTAAAACGCTTCCTCCCGAGGAGAAAAAACTGTGGCACAGCCACCAGTACGAGGTGAAATCCGGTAGCCTGGTGGCGCCTGGCTTACCGCAGGTCGCTGATAAAGCGTTGATGAGTAAGATTGTTAATACTTATGGCAAGACCTGGCACACCTGGCATACCGACCGGGATAAAACCCTGCCAATGGGTATCCCTGCGCTGATGATGGGCTTTACTGGCGACGGGCAGCTTGACCCCGCGCTGCTGGCCGATCGGGATCGCCGTCTGGGAATTGATACCCAGGCCATTAAACGCGAGCGGCAGGATCTGCCTGAACATCCCGTTGTTAAGGGGGCTAACGCCTGGGAGCAGGGGGAGGTTATCCAGCTACAGCGTGTTCAGGGCTCTGGCGAACACGGGCGAGGCGATACCGCGCACTTCGGTACATCTGAGCAATCCCGACAATAATTCCACGGTTTTACACGCAGATAGGAAAAAGAATGCCTGTTAAGTGACAGTGTCACGTAAAAATTAGCCCCATAGTCTATGCTTGTTTTTCGGATGCTGTAGAGGTTATGGGTTAAACGGAGCGACAAATGAGTTCAAAAATTTTTTGCAAAAGCTGGGGGGCTGAATATATCGCCGCTGATGTTGTCCGCTTTCGTCTTTGGGCCACCGGTCAGCAAAAGGTTATGCTCAGGCTTGCGGGTAAAGACCAGGAAATGCAGGCGAGCGGTGACGGCTGGTTTACGCTGGACGTCTCCGGGGTGACGCCAGGTACGGAGTATAACTTTGTACTCAACGATGGCATGGTGGTCCCCGATCCGGCTTCCCGCGCCCAAAAAACTGACGTCAACGGTCCGTCATATGTGGTTGATCCAGGCAGCTACACGTGGCGCAACACCGGGTGGAAAGGTAGCCGTTGGGAGCAGGCCGTGGTGTATGAGATGCATACAGGCACGTTCACTCCGGAAGGCACTTTCCGCGCCGCAATAGCAAAGCTGCCTTATCTCGCTGAACTCGGCGTTACCGTTATTGAAGTGATGCCCGTTGCGCAATTTGGCGGCGAGCGCGGCTGGGGCTATGACGGCGTACTGCTTTACGCGCCGCATTCTGCCTATGGGACGCCGGATGATTTCAAAGCGTTTATTGACGCCGCGCATGGGTATGGTCTTTCCGTCGTCCTGGATATTGTGCTGAACCATTTCGGCCCGGAGGGAAATTATTTACCGCTATTGGCGCCGGCGTTTTTCCACAAAGAGCGCATGACGCCGTGGGGAAATGGTATCGCCTATGATGTCGACGCCGTGCGGCGCTATATCATCGAGGCGCCGTTATACTGGCTGACAGAATACCATCTCGACGGCTTACGCTTTGACGCTATCGATCAGATTGAGGACAGTAGCGCCAGGCATGTGCTGGTTGAAATCGCACAACGTATTCGGGAAGACATTACCGACAGACCCATTCATCTGACTACCGAAGATAGCCGCAATATTATTTCTCTGCATCCCCGTGATCAGGATGGCAATGCGCCGCTGTTTACCGCCGAATGGAATGACGATTTTCATAATGCCGTCCACGTTTTTGCGACCGGAGAGACCCAGGCCTACTACAATGATTTTGCTGATGCCCCGGAAAAACACCTCGCAAGAGCGCTGGCCGAAGGATTCGCTTATCAGGGAGAAATTTCCCCCCAAACCGGCGAACCTCGCGGCGTAAAAAGTACCGGACAACCTCCGGTCGCCTTTGTGGATTTTATTCAGAATCACGATCAGGTCGGTAACCGCGCCCAGGGCGACAGACTGATAACCCTGGCGGGCGCTGAACGAACAAAAGTATTGCTCGCCACGTTGCTGCTTTCACCGCATATTCCGCTGCTTTTTATGGGCGAAGAGTATGGCGAAAGCCGTCCTTTTCTTTTTTTTACCGATTTCCATGGGGATTTAGCCCGCGCCGTTCGTGAAGGTCGCGCAAAAGAGTTTGCCGATCATGCAGGGGAAAATGTTCCGGACCCGAATGCGCCAGAGACCTTTCAACGCTCAAAACTTAACTGGAAGCAACAGCACAGTGAAGAGGGTAAAGCGTGGCTGGCATTTACCCGCGAACTACTGCTTTTGCGCCAGAAGCATATTGTGCCGCTGTTGTCCGCTGCCCGTGAGAGCTCAGGAACGGTATTGCAAACCGCGCCCGGGTTTATTGCCGTTAGCTGGCGTTTTCCGGGAGGAACACTGTCACTGGCGCTGAATATTAGCGCCACGACGGTATTACTGCCCGATTTACCGGGTAAGACCCTCTTCGCCTGGCCGAATGAATCCACCGGGTCGCTTTCCCAACATTCTCTTATTGTCCGCTTAGCCCAGGGAGAGTCTGCATCATGATCCCAACTGCAACGTATCGCCTTCAGTTTCGCAATGGCATGACCTTCGATCGCGCTGCGGCGCTGGTGCCTTACCTTAAAAATCTGGGTATCAGCCATCTTTATGCCTCACCCATCTTTACCGCCACCAAAGCGTCAACGCATGGTTATGATGTCACCGATGCTAATGAGATTGAGCCTTCTATTGGCGGGCGCGAAGGATTTGAAAGACTGGTGGCTGAACTTAAAGCACAAGGTCTGGGATTGATCATCGATATTGTGCCTAATCACATGGCCAGCTCGCTGGAAAACGCCTGGTGGCGCGACGTGCTTGAATATGGCAAGGAGAGCCGTTACGCGCGTCATTTCGATATTGACTGGTCGCGCCGACTGACGCTGCCTTTTTTAGGCGACACGTTTGACGCCGTGCTGGAAAACGGAGAAATTGCGATCAAGCCCGATCCCGCTACGGGTAAACCCGCGTTCGCCTATTATGATAACTATTATCCGCTTGCGCCGGCGACATGGCAGGGGCGCGAGGCCGAAATACTGGCGCTTACCGATAAAGCCGCTATTGCTGATTTGCATGAGCGCCAGCCGTGGAAATTAATGTCCTGGCGCGAGGCCGCTCGCTCGCTTTCATATCGGCGTTTCTTTGAGGTCACAGGGCTGGTAGGAATGCGGGTGGAAGATAAAACCGTCTTCGACGATACACATCGGCTGATTCTGGAGCTGGTCAGAACGGGGGCGGTTGACGGTTTACGTATCGATCATATCGACGGCCTTGCCGATCCGAAAGCCTATCTTGCGCGTTTACGTCAGGAAGTGGGGCCGGCGTGCTATATCACCGTGGAAAAAATTCTCGCTAAAGGCGAGCAACTTCCTGATGACTGGCCGGTTTCCGGCACCACAGGCTATGAATTTATCGCCTCGCTGGCGGAGGTGCTGGTTGACGATGAGCAGATAGACAATTTGCGCCAGGCTTACGAGACCGTTAAAGGCGCGCCAGTGGATATGCGGGCGGAATTACGGGCGGCTAAATTGCTGATGGTCGATCGCAATTTCGAGGGGGAATTTACCCGGCTGCTCGCGCTTGCGCTGTCGATTGCCAGCGAGCTACAGATCGCACAGGAAGAGAGCGTCGTTCGGCAGGCGTTACGCGAGTTATTAATTGCCTTTCCTGTATATCGCACTTACGGCACGGCAGAAGGGCTACCGCCGACCGATATTTGCCTGTTACACCGTATTGTGGAACGGGTAAAGACGCTTGAAAACCCTCCGCAGCCAGAAGCGCTTACATTTCTGAGCCGTCTTCTTACCGGCGATGTTCCCGCCTCCAGCCAGGAGGAGGCGACACAGTTTCGCGTTCGGTTCCAGCAACTCACCGGTCCGCTGATGGCGAAATCGGTAGAGGATACGCTTTTCTTTCGTCAAAACATGGGACTGGCGTTAAATGAAGTCGGCGCCGAGCCCGTCACGCATCACTTCTCCATCGAACGCTTTCACCATGAGATGAAAACCCGACAGGCGCGACAGCCTGATGCGTTATCCGGTACGTCGACCCACGATACCAAGCGAGGCGAGGATGCGCGAGCACGGCTGTATACGCTTACCGAAGCGCCGGAGCAGTGGAGCGAATGCCTTGCCCGCTGGCGGCAGATGAACCAGACCCATGTCAAATTTTTGAATGATGGCACTGCGCCAAAATCGGCGGATACGTGGATGTTATATCAGGCGCTGACCGGCGTCTGGCCCCCGACGCTACAACCACAGGACGAAACAGGTTTAAACGCGCTGAAAACACGCTTTGAAGCCTTTGTGGAGAAAGCGCTACGCGAAGCGAAGCTGCGTACCGATTGGGTGGACAGTAATGAGGCTTACGAAACGGCAATGCTTGATTACGCCCGTTATTTACTGGCGCCGGATAATCAGACATTTTTGCAGGATTTTTATCGTTCCTTGCAACCCTTCATCCGCGCAGGGCTGGTTAACAGCCTGACGCAGACCGTTATCAAATTAACCGCGCCGGGAGTACCTGATATCTATCAGGGAAGCGAGGCGTTGAATTTTAGTCTTGTCGATCCCGACAACCGCCGCGAACCGGATTTCGCCACGCTGGCGCAGCAGTTAGACCAACTGACGCCGGGAGTTTTCTCGCGCGAAGAGAGTTGGCTGAACGGGCAGGTGAATCAGTATGCCACCGCCGCCTTACTGCGTTTGCGTCAGCAGAATCATGAGCTCTTCCGTTTTGGCGACTATATACCGCTGCGGGCTGTTGGTCAGCGTGCTGACAAGGTCATCGCTTACGCCAGAGTCAATCATGATGATGCGCTGATCGTTGTTGCGCCCCGACTGGTGTTCGCCGAATGTGACGGCTTATTGTCACAATCGCATAGCGGTTTCTGGGCAGGAACCGACATTATTATACCCGGACAGCTTAATCAGCATCGTTATCGCAATGTGCTTACCCAAGAGAGGTTAATGCCTGGTGAACGCCTGTCGTTGGCCTCACATCAGGGCGGCGTACTGGTTTTAATGAGCGACTGAGTTTATGTGTTGATGTGCCGTGACAGGACAACGTTTACCGTGGGTGGAGAAAGAGAATGACAACAAACAGGGCTTTTGAAATCAGATCAGGATACAGCCATACGCTTGGCGCGAATTATGATGGCGAAGGCGTGAATTTCGCTATTTTTTCCGCCCATGCGGAACGCGTCGAGCTTTGCCTTTACGATCCGAGCGGGGAGCATGAAGTCGCTCGTCTGGAGTTACCGGAATATACCGACGAAATATGGCACGGCTATGTCCCGAAGTTGCAGCCCGGCGCGCTGTATGGGTACCGCGTTTACGGTCCTTATGACCCGGAAAATGGTCATCGTTTTAACCCCAATAAGCTGCTTATTGACCCTTATGCCCGTGAGCTGGTGGGCGATATTCAGTGGAACGATGCGCATTTCGCGTATCAATTACTTCATGACGATAAAGATTTGACCTTTGATGACCAGGATAGCGCGCCATTTACGCCTAAATGCCGGGTGATTGATCCGGCTGAGGCTAACTGGGAGGATAGACAACGGCCTTCCATACCGTGGTCGAACGCCATTATTTATGAAACGCATGTAAAAGGCTTTACCCAGCTTAATTCCGCGATCCCTGAGCCTCTACGCGGTACGTTTGAGGGCATGGGACATAAAGCCAGCGTGGATTACATTAAAAGTCTGGGTATTACCTCCGTCGAGCTTTTACCCGTTCACTGGTTCCCGGACGATCAGCATCTGCTCGATAAAGGACTGAAAAATTTCTGGGGATACAACTCGCTGGGCTTTTTTGCGCCGGCGACGCGCTACTATGGTCCAAAAGGTATTCAGGGATTCCGCGATATGGTGCGCGCTTTCCATGATGCCGGCGTCGAAGTGATACTGGACGTGGTCTATAACCATACGGCAGAAGGGAATGAGCTTGGCCCCACGCTGTCATTTAAAGGTATCGATAACTTCTCTTACTATCGCACCATGCCCGATCAGCATCGCTATTACATTAACGATACAGGGACAGGTAATACCGTCAATACCTCTCATCCACGGGTACTGCAAATGGTGATGGATTCCCTTCGCTATTGGGCGGAGTCAATGCATGTCGACGGCTTTCGTTTTGATTTGGGCACCATTCTTGGTCGTGAGCCGGAAGGCTTTGATCAGAGAGGCGGCTTTTTTGATGCGGTAACGCAAGACCCGGTGCTGGCAAAACTGAAACTGATTGGCGAACCCTGGGATATCGGACCGGGCGGCTATCAGGTTGGCGGCTTTCCACCAGGGTGGGGCGAATGGAATGATAAATACCGCGATACGGTACGCGAATACTGGAAAGGTGACAACGTCACAAATGATTTCGCCGCACGCCTGCTGGGTTCCGGCGATCTCTATGATTTGCGCGGCCGTCGCCCCTGGTCAAGCGTTAACTTTATTACAGCCCATGACGGCTTCACGCTGAACGATCTGGTGTCTTATAACGACAAACATAATGAAGCCAATGGCGAAGATAATAATGACGGGCATAATGATAACCGCTCCTGTAACTATGGCGCAGAAGGGCCAACCGACGACGAAGGCATCAATGCGATACGCGAGCAACAGAAACGTAATTTCCTGACTACCTTGCTTTTCTCGCACGGTACGCCAATGTTATTAGCGGGCGATGAGTTTGGCCGCAGTCAGATGGGCAATAACAATGGCTACTGTCAGGACAGTGAAATATCGTGGGTCCACTGGGATAATTTGCCGGAAACCGCCAATGCGCTACGGGAGTTTACCCGTCATCTGATTCAACTGCGCGCCACGCAACCGCTGCTGCGCCGGGAAAGCTGGCGTGACGGTCTGGAGATCCGCTGGTTTAACGCCGGCGGAGGAGCGCAGCAATCCGAACAATGGGATGAGGGATCGACGATAGGCGTATGCATTAGTCGTCCCGATCTTCAGCCGGAAGCGGGGATCTGGCATGACGCCTTACTGCTTTTCAATCCGTTTGAAGGCAGCGTACCGTTCCGTATTCCGATGTGGGGAGAAGGCGGCTGGGTACTTGAACTGACGACTGCCGATAACGCGCAGCAGGGAATACGGATTACCGAAGAAATGGATTTCGATCTGGCCGGGCGCAGTATCGTGTTATTCAGACGCCCCTGATAGTAAAACCGCGCTCCGGACCCAACCGGCCTTGATGGCCGGTTTTTTACTGGCGCTCAGGCGATATCATGCCGCAGAAATAACACCGGTGTCAGTTTACCGCCCGAAAAATTCATCCGCCTGTTGGTATTCCTTTGATTGTCTTCACCGATATTCGCTTCAGGCCGTCTATTGCCATTTTAAGGTAGGTACGTGGACATCCCAGATTTAAACGGATAAATCCGCTGCCCGCCGGGCCAAAGCCGCTGCCCATTGAAGGAGCAATACCCGCGACATCCGCCATTACCCATTTTAGCTGTTCGTCATCCAGTCCCAGTTTTTTACAATCCATCCATAATAAATAGGTTCCCTGCGCCGGGACAATTCTTGCCCAGGGAAGGTGCTCTGTCGCCTGTTCAACAAACCAGCGGCGGTTTTCCGCCAGGTAATCCAGTAGCGAATCCAGCCACTGTCTGCTTTCATTCCATGCGGTAGTCGCCGCCTGAACGGAGAGGGCGTTAAAGACATCCAGCCCATGAGCGTCCAGACGAGACAGGAAACGCTGGCGAAGCGTAGGATCGGGAATGAGAAAATTAGAAATTCGCAACGACGATAAGCCAAACGTTTTGCTGGCCGCAGTGGCGGAGATGACCCGTTTATGCCAGCGCTCCCCTAAATGCAGTACCGAGGTAAAGGTTTCGCCGGGCAGCAATAGATCGGCCCATATTTCATCCGAGATGAGAGTGACATCATAAGCTTCACATAATAAAAGCAGTTGCTCCAGCTCGTTGGCCGACCAGCAACGCCCGGTTGGATTATGTGGATTACACAAAATCATCAGCGGAGGGCGCTCATGGCGAAACAGCCTTTCCAGTTGGCAAAAATCCATCTGGTAGCCATCGTCCGGCGACTCACTAAGGGGATTCTCCAGCAGTTTTCTACCATTAAGCGTGATTATTTTGGCGAAGGAGCCATAGTATGGTCCCTGTACCACTACGCCGTCGCCTGGATGCGTCAACATTTGCACTAAGAGCGCCAACCCTGGTACGACGCCTTCCACGCTGCATACCCATTCCTGTTTTAACGTGAGCTGGTGGCGTGACGAAAACCAGTGAAGCAGGGCGTTAAAATAGGCCTCATCACGTTCACTATAGCCAAATACGCCGTGCTCGATTCGCTGATGCAATGCCGCCTGAACCTCAGGCGGGCAGGCAAAATCGAAATCAGAAACCCACATCGGCAGCAGTTTCCCTGCGCCATCGCCAAAGTGACGCTCAATAAAATCCCACTTTACCGAACCAGTATTGTTGCGATTGATAATCTGGTTAAAATCCATCTTGTTTCCTTATTATTCCGTCACTGACGATTGCGGCGACTTTTCTGAGGCGGAGGCAGTTCTGGCAATACCAATTCCGCTAAAACCATAAATTAATGCGAAGAAGATTGCCGCATAGCATTGGATAGCCCAGGGCAGAAGATCAAGCGTGCTAACGCCCAGCGTGGTTGCCATGTAGACGCCAGCCGAGGTCCACGGCAGGAGAGGTTCGATAACGGTACCGGCATCTTCTATCGTCCGTGAAAGGTTTTTAGTATCCAGCCCCATACGACGATAGGCATCTTTAAACAGTTCGGCGGGAACTAACAATGCCAGTTTACCGTCGCTGGTCGCTCCTGTGACCAAAATTGTGGTGCCGATAGTGGCGGCAATGAGTTGACCAACGCTATGAATAATGGTCAGCAGTCGGTTAATGATGATCGTTAACGCGCCGGTTAACGTTAGCGCTCCGGCAAATGAAAAAGCGCAGAAAACTAACAGTATTGTTCCCATCATCGAGAACATTCCGCCCCGGTTTAGCAGTCGCGGAACATCGGCCACGACACCTTCTGCGCCTTGTGGGAACATGGCGATATCAAATCCATCAATGAAAGCGTCCAGTCCCTGTTTGATGCTCAGTCCCTGCATGATGACGCCGAGGAACAAGGCAAGTACGCAGGCGCTTAACATTAATGGGATGACAGGCTTCTTGCGAATTGCGCCCCACAGTACGATCACCGGCGGCAAAATAAGAACAATATTAAAATGGTATAGCGACTCCAGCGAGTGGATGATGTCCGTAACGCGCTGCGGCGTGGCCACCTCGCCCAGCATATTACTGTGTCCGGCGATAAGATAAACCACGGCGGCAAGCAGGAAACTTGGCAGGGTCGTCCAAAGTAAATGCTGAATATGCTCAAACAGAGTAGTGTCTGCGACAATCGCGGCAAAGTTAGTCGAGTCGGACAACGGTGAGATTTTGTCGCCGAAATAAGCGCCAGAAACGACGGCGCCAGCTGCTGCTGCAAGCGACACGTCCAGCCCGGCGGCAACCCCCATTAACGCAACGCCAACCGTCCCGGCGGACCCCCACGATGTACCGGTACAGACGGAGACCACGCTGGTTAAAAAGAAGGCTGCAATCAAAATATATTCCGGGCTTATCAGTTTTAGCCCCCAGTACACCATGTAGGGAATGGTGCCACTAAACATCCAGGTGCCAATCAAACCGCCCACGCAGATCAGGATCATGATAACCGGCATTGCTTTAGCCAGTTTATCCACCACTGAGTTGATGATGTCTTCCCAACAGTATCCTTGCCACCATGCAATGCCTGCCGCTACCGCCGCAGAGCACAGAAGGAGCGGTTCGATACGTAGCCCCATGATGCCGTAACCGATAATCAACAATAACAACATGGAGATGACTGGGATTAGCGCTAAACCCAATGACAGCGTTTTCTTCTTGTTTTGTGATGCACTCATAATGGAGCTCCGGTCAGTAAGGTAGCTCAAGGGTAGGGGGATACGCTTCCCACTACTGTGATCCATTACTTTCGTCCATGTAACCGATTACATGAGAAGGGTTAATTTGACAGCCATCACAGTTTTTACTGTTGACGACGCATTCACCGTGAAAAATAGGGCGCGACAGAATCGCGGATCACCAGTTCGGCATTGAAATGATTACTACTGGGCGGCGGCGTAATGCCCTGGTATAACTGTATCGCCAGTTGCGCGGCACAACGCGCCATTTGTTCGACCGGATAATGCATTGTTGTTAACGCCGGATAAAGATACCGGGCCAGCACTACATCATCAAAGCCGACAATAGAGAGCTGTTGCGGAAGCTGAACGCCGCGTTGATGAAGAATACGCATAATGCCAGCGGCCATCACATCGTTAAACGTGACCGCTGCCGTAAGGGGAAGCCCGCTATTAATAAGTTGATGCGCGGCCCGCTCGCCGCCTTCTTCGTTAAACGGAACGCTAATCACCCAGCGAGGGTCTGGAGAAATACCATATTCTTCCAGCGCCTGACGGTAACCATCAAGGCGTTCCTGACGATCGATAATTGGCAAGTCAGATGTCACACAGGCGATGCGCCGATGCCCGTTCGCCAGGAGATATCGGGTCGCTTCCCTGGCGGCGCTGCGATTTTCCAGCCAGATACACCGGTTGGCCATACCGGCGATATAACGATTAACAACAACCAGCGCTGGAAAGTGGGCTGCGTAGCGCAGCAGCTCTTTATCCGGTAATCGGCTGGCGTGTACAACAATAGCCTCACAGCCTTGATTAACCAGAAAATCCAGTCCCGCTTTTTCCATTTCTTCATCGTGGCCGCCGCTACATACCATCAAGCGATACTGCTGCTTACGAGAAACATCTTCTACGCCGCGAGCAAGGCGGGCAAAAAAAGGATCAGCCAGATTGCCGGTTAACAATCCGAGCATATCGCCGCTACGTTTCGCCAGCGCGATAGCGGCGGCATTCCGGCGATAATTGAGATCGCGCATGGCTTTCTCTACACGTTCGCGCGTGACGGGTTCAACCCACGCGGTCTGGTTAATGACACGTGATACAGTCGCGGTTGATACACCGGCCAAAGATGCAACATCCTTTATTGTCGCCATGTTAAGCTCATATTTGTTCGTTTAAAGGGTATCAAAGCCATTGATTATCATGTTACGTGGAAATCTGTGCAATCACTGCGGCGCAGCCTGAATTTATAAACATTTTTAAAATCATCCTAAATCCTGGTAACTGCAAATTTTAGTAGCTACCTCAATGAGTTATTGACCACTGAATTTTCTACGATAACATGACTAACAATATACACATGATAAGAACCACTACACTGGGAAATCGTTGCGTGGTGGTTCGGAGATAGATGATGAGTAGTATTACAAAAAGCATACAGAATGAATATGTTTTATTGATGGAAAACGCTTTTTCTGAAAAATATAAATATGCATTTAGAAATTTAGAACTGAAAGAATTACGTAGATTCATCCTGAAAGAGCTAATTAGCTCTCCCGAGTTAGATAATCAACTTACAAACCTAATGGTGTTGCTAAATAAATTTTGGGATACTCACGCCGCGGCGCTTATAACAGAAGTGCGGGCGTCTAAAAGTTATCGATTATTACTTCCGATTCAACGCTTTGGTTATAACATATCTAATCACCTTAGATCCCTGGGGATTTATTTTGATAGCATCATAATGGTTGATCCATTACATTTTCCTTCTCTTAGCTCTCTGCATTCATTTTTGTCATTGCCACCAGATAATAGTTATGTCCGCATGCGC
This sequence comes from Salmonella sp. NW884, assembly GCF_051700745.1. Classification (NCBI taxonomy): domain Bacteria; kingdom Pseudomonadati; phylum Pseudomonadota; class Gammaproteobacteria; order Enterobacterales; family Enterobacteriaceae; genus Salmonella; species Salmonella sp. NW884. The sequence continues at coordinate 227,805 of NZ_JAMMDE010000001.1, forward strand.
AGGTTGGTATTACTTGAACATGTTTCCAATCTATTTCGCGCCATCCCATTTATGACTATTGATGATGATTATCCAATTTTTCTAATCGTTCCTGAATTACTGGATTTTGATAAAGAACGCAATCATGAACAATCTGCCGCTTTTCTAAGTCAGCTCTTTTTTAAAGATAGAAAAATGGATTACGCTACTTATTTAGCGTTTCTTGAGCACTTTGGGAGAAATGAAGAAACTTTCCAGAAAATCCTAATAAATAAAGAATTATTAAAAACATTGCTTAATAATTTCAATAACATCGAAAAAGAAGTCTGGGTTTACGATACAGATTTAAAGAGTTTTACAACAAGAGAGGTAGATCTTCTGGATTACGATCTGCCGTCAGCTATAGGAACCTTACTGGGTAAGGTTGAAGGTGCAATTTATGCACAGCGATCAACTCAATTATCGGCAACACTATTAGGTATTGATCCGGTTATTTATAGTAACCATATGTTTTTACATGAATGGACTACGGAGCAGTTGGTCAAGGATTATGGTAAATTAAATCCTCTTTCTTCTGAAGAGCAAGCGATTACAATGGGACTATCAGCCGCGGAAGTAAAATTCCTTACTGCGCTTTCCGATCTGGAATTAAAAAAGATTAGAGAAAGAGGTCAACTGGAAACCTTAAGGCATGAACTAAGAATCTCAAGGAATGACTTGCAAGGAAAAACACCAGATCAAATGCAAGATGCGGCAAATAATTTTTCAAAACATTTAATCAATGTGGTCGAAGAGTATGGAAAGTCGCATGAATCAGCCATTAAGAATTCAAAGAAAAAAAAGATCTCATCTGGATTAATTTTTGCAGGAACAGCCACGTTAGGTATAGCTTCACTTGCCATGCCGCAATTGACATTACTTTCAGCAGCAGCAACGGGAATTGGCCTGGCCTTTGGAGGTAAAAGTCTGGCAGATATTTTTAGTGAACATAAAGCACATAAAAATGAAATCCAGATATTAGAAAAAACACCCGTATCGCTTTTGTATGGGGCATATAAAAAGAAATAGTAATACTGTGTATACCGTCTGGTAGCGGAAGTCTGGCATTTGATAGTTTTTGAAGCAATTGTCGTAAAGTTACTCAAACAATCACATTGTTCAGAAAAGCCTGTGAGGAGATGGTTGAGAATAGGGGGTCTTCCGCTGATTCCCCGAACTATCCACCAGTTCATGCAAACGCTGTGCTAACTGGCCACTGTTTTTCCCCGGTTGCTGCTTTGACCGTCATATTTTCCAGTGTATTGTCAGTATCATAACGACCTGGACGCCGGCGAATTATGGCGGGTGAAATGGAAGTGGCCAAAGGGATGCTGCGCACGCTGATTAAAGTCACGTTCGGTTATCCTGCGATTTTTGACGAGGTTCGGCAGGAATGCCAAATCAACAATGCGCATGTTGTCGCCGGATGTGGATCCGGGTATCAAAGCGTTTATAGCCGTTGTCAGAGCTGCAGAACATCAGTCAGAAAAAGCAGCGGACCAGGGTAAAACCCACTGAGCCAAAAACCTGCGCGACGAACCGGTCACAGTGGCCGGTTTTTTTATGCCTGCGTGGCGTGTGCTGCGTGAAATCGTGTGCAGGATAAGCGGGTGCAAATCAACAGAATTCGCGCAGCGTCACGGCAGGGAAGGGATCAAACTTATGGGCCAGAAGTTTTTTGGCATGCACGAATCTAGCCGCCTTAACATGTCTTTTAAATGTCCTGGTGCATTTAACATAATATACATTATGCGCACTATAATAGCGAAAGGCGAAAAGCAGCCCCCAAGCGTGAATCAGTCATACAACCAGCGACCAGCCCTGGCAGACGCAATGAGCATACCTATCGTGAAATCCGGCACCTGAGGAATATCCTTTTTGCGAAACGGATTAAGCAAATGCTTTAGCGGTGGTTCTGGCGGATAGTATGTTGTGATCGAGAAATTCCCTCTATCTACATTAAATGTCGTAAAAAAATCATCCATCAATGCCAGTGCTTCATCATCTTCCAGCCGTAGATCTGAATCCAAATCTGTTGACGGTGTCAGTTCTTTTTTCTTAAAGAGGTAAATTCCATCATGGCTTCTTACCAGTTCATAAATCCGCTGTTCAAGAGTATCACTTACCATATTTTATCGCTTCCTCTGGCAATACGGTTGTAATCCCTGACTGTACGATATGCAATCTGCGACACGTCAGAGGCCAGAATAATCCATCCGACAACAGGTATAGCACGACCGGTAAACGCGCTAATTTTCGCAACCATTTTTATTTTTAACGTTGATGGCGGGTATCCACCTATCACAGATGGCAACTGTATTCCCCAAGGAAATTAAGCTCTTCAACTGTATCCATACTCTAATTTACTGATTAAATTAACTTTATGTATTGGCAATGCAACCACTTTATAGGATTGTTATAACACATTTGTTCGTCGTGTGCTTGAATTAGACAATGGCAAGCTGGTGCGCACGCTGTTAACGTTCCTGGTAATCGATACAAGCAGTTAGGTTCTGGACATCTGAACTTAGCCTTGAAAAAACCGTCAGCAGCCCGCATCCCTGACTGGGCTGGCGCTGAATCTCTTTCGGGAAGGGTGCTTTTATTAGTACTATTAAAGGTGCTATATTCAGTCATCAACCAGGAGGTAAATTATGGCATTTCAAATTTTAACGACTACTGCAGCAAGCATTACAGAACTGAAACGTGACCCAATGGGAACTTTTAATGCCGGAGATGGCGCTCCAGTTGCCATTCTTAACCGTAATGAACCGGCTTTCTACTGTGTGCCTCCGGCACTTTATGCTCATCTTATGGATATTCTTGAGGATGAAGAACTCGGTCGTATTATCGATGAGCGTGCGAATGAACGCGTCATTGAGGTCAACATTGATGACTTATAAGCTGGCATTTAACGAATCTGCACTAAAAGAGTGGAAAAAACTGGGTCATACCATACAGGAACAGTTTAAAAAAAAGCTACGGGAACGACTCGAAAACCCTCGGGTTCCTGCTTCGCAATTACATGGAAGAAAGGATCAGTACAAAATTAAGCTGCGTGGTGCAGGATACAGACTGGTGTACAGCGTCGAAGATGAAATTATCACGGTAACTGTCATTGGTGTTGGAAAGCGTGAAAATGATGCCGTCTACAAAATGACACGGCACAGAAGCTAATCACTCAGGAAATGCTCTCTTTCCCGTCAAGCGATACGACAAACAGGCTCAGTTCTTTTATGTGCACATTCGATGACATAGTGGATGTCACCACATTCTATACCGATCCAGAGCAACAACTTAACGACGTGATGGCGGTGAAACAGGAGATATTTGCCTATCCCCCTTATCCTAACTGGACCGCTGTTGGCGTTACCTGGCTGGCCGGCTTTGATTTCGAAATAAAGGTTATTGCCCGAATCCCCTGATGCTTATTCTCGGTAAAACCGGTAGCATTATATGTACCGGTTTTATTTTATTCATCCCTGCCCTTCACCCTGTATGATTAACATGCAATCACCAAACATATCGAACTGACATGACTGGATATGTTCTGAGGTATAGGCCTTCATGAGTAGATCAACCCCAGCAAATTGACCGGTTAATACCATATGCGTCGTTTTTGGCTGATGTAAGTTCGTTAGCAGGCAGTCAACCACTTTCAGTTGATAGCCTGGATGTATATAAAGCGCAGTCCAGCCAGAACTTGCTTTGAGGCAATTGTGCTCCCTCGAATACGCGGATTCCAGGCATCGTGTAACGGTAGTTCCTACGGCAAAAATGCGTCCGCCATTTTGCTTCGCTGTATTAATGATATCCGCTGTTGCTTGTGGAACCTCGTAGTATTCTTCGTTGATAGTCACATCCTCTACACATTTTGTTTGTATTTTTCTGTTGGACAGCATTTCTGTTGATGCAACATGTAAAGTGATGAAGGCTATTAACCCACCTTTATCTTTGATTCTTTGGATAAGATCCCAGGTAAAATGAATGCCGGCAGAAGGTATTTCCAAAGAACCATACTTTTTAGAAAACACGGAACGGTAAGCATCTGGATATTTATAAAATAAGCTGGAGTCCACATACTCATCAAGACGCTCACCATGACTGGCTAAATAGCAAATTAAGGCCTCATGATTTTCCACGACGGCCCGGTACTGGCTCTCTTCGCTAAACTTTTGCTCTATCTTAATGGAAATTTCAGGGTTATCAACCAAATAGAAAACATCATTCGCGTTAAGCCTTTCTTTTAAAAGTCCGGAAATAATTACTCTATTATTTGGTAAGAACCCCTCTAAAACAATTTTAATTAATCTATTTCGTCTTGTTTTACAGATAAACATATGGTTTATTATAGTACTGTCGTTAAAACAGATTACATCACCTTCTTTGATATAATCTGTTACTTTACTAAAGTCTACCTTATGAATTTCCCCTTTACTTCGGTTGAGGACAAGCATTTTACACTTTTCCCTGTATGAATCATTGGCTATCCAATGAGGTCTGAGTGGGATAGTCATCTGATCGGTAATGCGAAAATCATATTTTTCGGTAAGCATATATTTACCCTTTGAAAAACCATTGATACGGCGATTGTTATATAGCCGTATTCTGCAGTATATGTTGGCCTTTCAAAGGGTGAAAATTAACTCGATAAATGTTGTTGTTATATTTACTTTGCTGGCTATTTAATCAATGTCAGATACCGATATTAAGCTGGACGATCGGATTTGACCGCCCTTTTCTTTTGCTTATTCCGGCATTGAAGCATCGCTATCCATTGCATCGGCAAACTTTTGCATTAACCGAACAAAGATATCAATTTCATCCTGAGGCCAGTCTTTAAAAACAACTTTGCCCATTTGCTCTCGCGCATCGTCTATACGCTCCGTCATCGCCTTTCCTGTACGGGAGATAACGGCCTCGCGTATACGACGATCGATGGCATTATGCTGCCGTATTATCAACCCCAGCTTCTCCAGTTTGGCGACCTGTCGGCTTACCGTCGTATAATCACGACCGGCACGTTCGGCTAACTCAACAACGCCAATCGGCCCTAAACGTTCGATACTAATAAGGATCGAAAATAGCGCACGATCGAGTTGAATCCCCGCCTCTGCAATTAATTTCTCATCATTACGAGGCCGATTAAGCGCGCTCAACACGCGAATCAACGCACCGTGAAGCGCCTTCATTTGCTCGGAAATATGTGTATCTTGCACATTTTTATTTTCTGACATAGCATGTCTCCTCTTATGTGCATAATACACATATCGGAGAGACGATGACAAGATACACCACTACAGATGTACTGATCTGCGGCGCTGGCGCTACCGGGCTTACTTTAGCCATCGAACTAGCGCGTCACGGGGTCTCATTTCGCCTGATTGAGAAAAGAACGACGCCTTTTATCGGCTCCCGCGGTAAAGGTATTCAGCCGCGAACGCAAGAAATCTTCGAGGATCTTGGAATACTCAATAAAGTGGTCGCCGCCGGCGGGCTCTATCCCCGACTACGAACCTACCGTCACGACGGAAGCTATGTAGATTCAGATATTGCGCATCATACAAAACCGACCCACGCCGAACCCTACCATCTGCCATTGATGGTTCCACAGAACGTGACAGAAACGATTATGCGAGAGCAATTAAAAGCATGGGGACATCGGGTGGAGTTCGGCTGCGAGTTACGACATTTTGCGCAAACCCCACGCACAGTCACCGCGTATGTTGCCGGGCCGGCTGGAGAAGAGGTCATCATCGCTCATTATTTGATAGGTGCGGATGGCGGCGGAAGTTTTGTCAGAAAGAAATTAGGCGTTAGCTTCCCCGGTCGTACGTTGGGAATCCATGCGCTTGTGGCTGACGCTTCGCTTTCCGGTCTAAACCGGGATGTATGGCACCATTTTAACGATGGCGATATGACGCGGATGATAACGATTTGCCCTCTCGCCGGCACGCAGCTCTTTCAAATCCAGGCGTTGTTGGCCCCGGACGACTCGCAGAATTTCTCAGCCGACGTGCTCACGGCTTTTCTTACTGAGCGAATCGGGCGGACGGATGTTCGCATCCATTCGATTCCCTGGGTATCGAAGTACCAGATGAATGCGCGCATAGCAGAACATTACCGTGTGGGTAAGGTATTTTTAGCTGGTGATGCCGCTCATGTGCATCCGCCGACGGGTGGGCAAGGGTTAAATACCAGCATCCAGGATGCCTATAACCTGGGATGGAAAATGGCAGCCTCGCTGCGGGGCGCAGGAGAAGAGCTTCTCGATAGCTATGAACAGGAACGCCGCCCGGTAGCCGAATCACTGCTCCACCTTTCTACCCGATTACTTGACTCTCAAAAACAGGGTGGCATCAAACGAGAACGCGACGTTCAACAACTTGACATCCAGTATACCAACTCCCCCTTAGCCCACACGTTGCCCGAACGTCAGCATGGGTTACAAGCGGGAGAAAGAGCTCCGGATGCTCCTCTTTTGGGCGCCGGCGGCCAATCATTACGATTATTTCAGTTACTCCAGGGTCCGGACTGGAATCTGTTGGCCTACGAAACCCACGGTAAGGTCATCGATGCGCGGCGAGGTCTGCGTATTCATCACATTGGCGAGCAGGACGAGCTCATCGATACCCTGGGGCACTTCCGGGAGTCCTATCATCTGGCGCCGGGTCAATGCGTGCTGCTCCGACCCGATGGCTATGTCGGCGCATTCTTTCACGGCAAACAGAGCAACGATATTGAAAATTATCTCTCTCGTTTTGCCATAGGGATTAAAGATGAATACTAATGTCTATGAGAACACCGACAGCGAAACTATCACCCCGCTCAACAAGCGGCGTATTTTGCCTGTTTTCCTGCTTGTCGGCCTTTACGCAGCCAGTACAGCGGCTGTAATGTCGGTACTGCCTTTTTATATCCGCGAGATGGGCGGTTCGCCGCTTATCATTGGAATCATCATCGCCACTGAGGCTTTTAGCCAATTTTGTGCGGCGCCCCTGATTGGCCACCTTTCCGATCGCGTTGGCCGCAAGCGAATACTGATTGTCACTCTGGCTATTGCGGCGATAAGTCTACTATTACTCGCCAACGCGCAATGTATCCTGTTTATCCTGCTCGCCCGCACGCTTTTTGGCATTAGCGCCGGGAATTTGTCAGCCGCCGCAGCCTATATTGCCGATTGTACGCACGTCAGAAATCGGCGTCAGGCAATCGGTATCCTCACAGGCTGCATTGGCTTAGGCGGTATTGTCGGGGCAGGCGTTTCAGGATGGCTATCGCGTATCAGTCTGAGCGCGCCGATCTACGCCGCCTTTATACTTGTCCTTGGGGCTGCCCTGGTCGCGATTTGGGGGTTAAAAGACCCTTCCACAACATCACGTACCACAGATAAAATAGCGTCGTTCTCTGCCCGCGCTATTTTAAAGATGCCAATCCTTCGCGTCTTAATCATCGTAATGCTTTGTCATTTCTTCGCCTATGGCATGTACTCTTCACAATTACCTGTTTTTCTTTCTGACACCTTCATCTGGAATGGGCTTCCCTTTGGGCCAAAAGCGTTAAGCTACCTGTTAATGGCGGACGGGGTTATTAATATTTTCGTTCAGCTATTTCTGTTAGGTTGGGTGAGCCAATATTTTTCGGAGCGAAAGCTAATTATCCTAATCTTCGCCCTTCTTTGTACTGGATTTCTCACTGCGGGTATCGCCACGACCATACCAGTGCTTATTTTTGCTATCGTTTGTATTAGTATCGCTGATGCGCTAGCCAAACCCACTTATCTTGCCGCCTTGTCCGTCCATGTATCGCCTGCCCGACAAGGTATCGTCATCGGAACGGCGCAGGCATTAATCGCAATCGCTGATTTTATATCCCCCGTATTGGGCGGATTTGTCCTGGGTTATGCCCTGTATGGCGTCTGGATCGGTATGGCTATCTCTGTCGCCATTATTGGTCTGGTGACGGCAATGATTTACCTTTCAAAAAGTTCACCGCTAATAGCGAAACCAGAAACAGAATAATGTGACAACGTCACAAATATTATTGTTCCCTTCTTCCGTTATTTATCAAAAGTATTGTACTTATATTGAATGTTTAAGAGGTATTTATGGAAATTATGCTGGCTGGCATTTGCCCTTGTAAAGCGCGGGGAAAGCATGAAAAAAATATATCTCGTTGTTATCGTACTGTTTTTCATTTCTACAAAAGTTTATACACTACTTCATAACAACATCTTCTTTTGTCGAAACAGCCCGGAGTGTGATTTGTCTCATGTTCTCCCCGACTACCGGGAGCAGATTTCAGGCACACCGCTAAAATATACCTTGATTAATACAGCTCCATTAGCACAGGTGGTAGTCAGACACTATGAATTATTATCGCAACACTGGTCGCCAGATGACATGGTAACCCCTGCGCAATGGCGACATAACGTTGATATTTATATCCCTGAAACGACAAAAGAGCACCATGCTTTGGTGGTTGTAAACAACGGAATTAATTATGATAAAGGCGTACAAATCACTGGTAAACCCGGTGATTTCCCCCAGGAAACACTGGCAAGCATCTCCCGTGATACGAATACCATCGTAATATCAGTGAGTGATATACCTAACCAATATTTAACCTTTCAGGATGATAAAAAACCACTGAAAGAGGACGAAAGCGTTTCCCGAAGCTGGGCATTATTTATGGAAGCGCCGGAGCAACGTAAGTTAATGCCTTTAAATATTCCTATGGTCACTGCCATATCGCAAGCGATGAGATTAGCAAAAAAGGAGTTAACGCAATGGAATATAAATTCCTTTATCATTACAGGTATTTCAAAGCGTGGGTGGACCACCTGGTTGTCAGCTATTGCCGATCCTGATGTTGAAGCAATTGTTCCCTTCGCCATTGATCTACTTGATATTGATGCTTCACTTGAGCATATTTATCAATCATACGGTGGAAATTGGCCCATTACATTCTACCCCTACTACCAGCAAGGCATAGATGAGAAAATAAAATCCCCCACATTTACCCAACTAAGGCAAATAATAGATCCGTTAAGATATCTCAACACTATTTATCAACCCCGCCTTGCAATACCGAAATATATTATTAATGCAAGTGGCGATGATTTTTTCGTACCAGACAACACTCGCTTTTATTATAGCAAACTTCCTGGCGTAAAATCATTACGTATAGTGCCTAATATGAACCACTACTCAATTAACCAGTTCGCTGAAGGAAGCCTCGTTCCATTTATTAACCGGTTTCAAAGTAAAAAAACATTACCGCAGTTGATCGGCCTTATTCACCACCATCTTCTTACGGTCTATTTCTCAGAAGCGCCGGTAAAAGTCGTTCGCTGGACAGCCAACAATCCAAATGCGCGTGATTTTCGTTATGCCTGTGGCATCCGCTATCAGCCGCTTACAATAGATATTCCCGCCAACAATAAGATCAGTATTACGTTAAATGAACCGAAGACAGGTTGGGAAGCTACCTATATCGAAGCCACTTTTAATGATGGCTATGTCGCCACGAGTCAGGTTTATATTACGCCCGATGAAAAATACCCACAGACAGCGCCACCTTCTGTTAACGCTGCATGTCAAACGTTACCGGGGCGTGGATTAGGGGAAAACGATAGTCCCGATTGAATTTTCAAGTAATTGCCTGATTTTAAAGAATTTTATCCATCACGCTTGCGATGGATAAAAATCCTCTGCGATAAATTTTTGTTATATTGATCACGTTCTAACCACAAGAGAGGTGATTTGAAAATAACCTTAAAATATTGTGGTCAGGCCGCTAGACCACAATAAGAGGATTAATCATGAAAAGAAAAACAATGGGATGGCTTATCGTTTTTCTTCTATTTATAGTTTACATGCTCAACTATATGGATCGTTCAGCATTGTCGATAACTGCCCCCTTGATCGAAAAGGAGTTAGGATTTAACGCCGCGGAGATGGGAATGATCTTCAGCGCATTTTTTATCGGATACGCCCTGTTTAATTTTATTGGTGGCTGGGCCAGCGATAAAGTTGGGCCAAAAACGGTTTTTCTCATCGCAGCGTTACTATGGTCTGTATTTTGTGGCTTAACTGGTTTAGTCACCGGATTGTGGACAATGCTTATCGTGCGCGTTCTTTTCGGTATGGCTGAAGGACCGGTCAGCGCTGCCGGAAATAAAATCATCAATAACTGGATTTCCCGAAAGGAGTCTGCCACGGCGATCGGAATTTTTAGCGCCGGTTCCCCGCTCGGCGGCGCGGTGTCCGGGCCGATAGTGGGCCTGCTGGCGTTATCCTTAGGCTGGCGCCCCGCATTTGGCATTATTTTCTTATTTGGCCTGGTCTGGGTACTGCTGTGGTACTTTATCGTTAGCGATAAACCAACAATGAGTAAACGCCTGGCGCCGGAAGAACGCATTGATTTTGAAAATCATGAGGACGTTATTTTATCTGATGATGGCCGGGCTACGCCTTCACTCGGCTATTACATGAAACAACCAATGGTATGGGCGACAACTCTGGCTTTTTTCAGCTACAACTATATTCTTTTTTTCTTCCTGACCTGGTTCCCAAGTTACCTGAACCATTCGTTACATCTCGATATTAAAGAAATTAGTATCGCCACGGTAATTCCCTGGGTCATCGGTGCCATTGGTATGGTGCTCGGCGGCGTCTGTTCTGATGTAATTTATCGGATTACCGGTAATGCTCTGCTCTCACGTCGACTTATTCTGGGCGTATGTCTGGCAGGCGCAGCGGTATGTGTTGCCGTTTCCGGTACTGTTAGCACTATTGGTAGCGCAATTACGCTCATGTCAGTTTCACTCTTCCTGCTCTATTTAACGGGCCCAATTTATTGGGCGGTTATTCAGGATGTTGTTCATAAAGATAAGGTAGGGAGCGTCGGCGGAGCCATGCATGGCCTGGCTAATATATCCGGTATTATCGGTCCGCTTGTCACCGGTTTTATCGTTCAATTTAGCGGTAAATATGACTATGCGTTCTATCTGGCTGGTGCTATCGCTATCGTTTCAAGCCTGTTGGTCTTCGTGTTTGTAAAAAGTAAAGGATTCAAAGCCAATGAAAGTCAAAGCTGTGTTCATTAATAAGCCTGGTGAAGTTGAAACCCGCTGGGTGGATTATCCCCATAAGAAAGAAAATGAAGTATTAATTAAGGTGGATGCTGCAGGCATTTGCGGATCGGATATCGGGGCTTTTCGTGGAACGAACCCACTGGTTACTTACCCAAGAATTATTGGGCATGAAGTGACCGGAATTGTTCTTCAGGAAGGCGCCGGAATGCCGGACAATATTAAAAAAGGCGACCGCGTGATTGTTGACCCCTATATTTATTGTGGTCACTGCTACCCTTGCTCTGTCGGCAGAACTAATTGTTGTGAAAATTTAAACGTCATTGGCGTGCATGTCGATGGCGCAATGCAGGAGGTGGTTACTCATCCCGCACATTTAATTCATAAAATACCAGATAATGTGCCTTCTGAAATGGCGCCGCTGGCAGAACCGCTGACCATCGCTCTGCACGCGCTGCACCGGGCAAACGTTAAGGCCGGGGAATATGTTGCCATCATCGGCGCGGGGGCCATTGGTCTTATGGCGGCATTAAGCGCGCGACATTACAAGGCAACGCCTATTCTGATCGATATTGTGGAAGAAAGGTTACTCTATGCGCAAAAGCTTGGCGTTCCTTATGTACTGAACGCCGCTGACGATCAGGTTATCGACGCTATTAAAAATATCACCCACGGCACCATGGCGCAGGTCGTGATAGAAGCCTCCGGCGCAAATAGCGCTATTCGAAATACGCTTGATTTAGCATCGTTTGCTGGTCGTATTTCGTTTACCGGATGGCCAAAACAGGAAACGTCGCTGCCGACGAACCTGATCACCTACAAAGAACTGGATTTACGCGGTTCCCGCACCAGTGCCGGTGAATTTGATGAGGCATTACGCATGCTGTCAACGCTGGAGATTAATCCGCAAGATGTTGTCAGTAAGGTCGTCAATCTTGATGAGATCCCTGATGCAGTTAAAGAACTTGATCGCTATCCGGAGCGCTACTTAAAGATTAATGCTGTTTTCCATTGATTTACGGCAAGCTCCACCGCATGGCATATCCGCCATGCGGTGTTATTTACCGACAAACTTAGCCGCCGACAATCTTTCTCACATAGCGTAAATGTTCCAGAGATCCCTCATAGGCGCTGTCAGCATCAGACTGGCGCATCGCATCCACTATCGCTTTATGTTGTTTGTTGAGATTAAGTAAAACATTTCTGTCTCCAGACTGCTCATCGAGCCCGGCATAAGGGATATTAATCCGTTGTTCCCATAACATACGGGACATATCGAACAACACCCGGTTACGGCTGGCCTCAGAGATCGCAAGGTGAAACTCTTTATCCAGCGAGTAAAAGCCGTGGACGTTATTATCGTTAATGGCTTGATCCATACGATGATAAATCGCCTCTATTTGGTTGATGACGTCAACGTTATCGTTTTGTGCGGCTAAGCGCGCACAATGGCTATCGACCAGCTCGCGAGTAGAGAGAATTTCTTCAATGGTATAGTCGCTGGCAAGGTGTTTTTTATCTGAAACGATAACCCCATTACCGGACTGAATCACGATCCATCCCGAGATCTCCAGTACAATAAGGGCTTCTCGCAAGGAGGCGCGGCTCACGCCAAGCTGTTTTGCCAGTTCGCGTTCTGGCGGTAAAAAAGTTCCCGGTGGAAAAATATTATCATTGATCAGCTTAATGATGAGGTTGGCTATCTTCTGATAGAGCCTCTCCTGCCTGACCTCAGGTATAACCATGCGCCCTCCAATCCATATCCAGGGGATTTTGAATGGATTTAGCATACCATCCTGGCGCTGGTGATCGTGATAATTAATTACCGTGCATGATAAAGAGAAGCAACCGCCGGTAGCCTCCATTACCTTCGCCGAGACTACCGGGGAAACTAAACCGAGATGAGCGGTTTATCCTTTGACGTTGATTTTCTCGAATACGGGCGCAGTCGCGTTCTTAAACTGAGAAAGAGACCAGGTTTTATAGTTGATATCATTGTAGCCGCGCACCATCATCTCACCGTGCGTTAAGTCAGACAGCGTTGTCCAGACCGTATATTCTGAGACCGGTTTGCGGGTGGCGTTGCCTTCCCCTTCACTCCCCATATAATCAACCGTAATATTTTTCGGACGATCGAAACGGCTCATAATATGTGCAAGCGTATTCATTGCGTCGTGGGCGGATGTCGCTTGCGGCGCATATGTGGTGTAATAAACGCCGCGTATAAAACGGGAAACCGACGTATCGGACGATGGCAAGTCTGCAATAGCAATCCCGCTATCAGGCTGCATCACTTTTATCCCGCCCAGTGTGCCTGAAGATCGGTCCACATTGGTTAATTGCGTATAATTATTCAGATTTGTCAGATGCCAGGGGAATGCGGGACCATTTGTCATCACGCGAGTGGGATTGTCATAGACATGGAATTTGCCATTTTCCACTTCAACGACAATGCTTCCTCCTTTCTTGTCGTAAAACGCATAATGAAATGGCGATTTCAGATCGCCAAACCGATGCAGTTCCGGTGACCAGAATTTGCCCTCTTTTATTGCCTGTTTTACCTCGCCGACAGTAGCAAAACGGGCCAGCGCCCATTCTCCCAACGAGGTGACAGGAATTGCCTGTTTATATTCACTCGCAGGCAATGGCGGCAACTGCGCATTCATGATCATGTTTTCACTAAATGACAATCCCGCGCTATTCATGCCTTCAAGTATGTCTCTGCTATCGCCATCAGTGATGGTGGAGGTAATAGCCAGTATCGGATATTTCGCCTGATAGCTTACTCCCTGACGGCCATCCGGCGTTTTTTTATCAAACTGTGTTCCCGCCGGGTAATACGTTAACCATGAGGGTAAATCCTGCATATATTCCAGCGTACGCCCATGAAAAATATCGCCTTGTTTATCCTGAATAGCAAGGGTTGTGCAGGCCTGTGCAGCCAGGGCGTATGAAAACAGCGCCGGAGCGATAAATAACATTGCTTTACTTTTTTTCATCATGCTCTCCTTGTTTGTAAAATGGATTGGACGAATATATTAAATTAAACCTATCAATGGTTATGCAGCACGTAATTAATTGTGATCTTATTTTACAAGCTAATAAATTTAACTGACGGGTTTAAAGGAGAGTTAAACACAGCGAACTAACATGAAAACGCGTTATCCGTGTGACCATTTTAAAAAATCCCATCATGTTATAAATAAATCTTATCAACATTAACAGATACCATCACAACGCTATATTTACTCCACATCACCAATAACATTAAATTAATTTATGTTTTTGAGTAATGTGAGTAGCACACATGTAATCAGTTGTTACGAATTAGAAACATAATTGCTACTAAAACACGTTGAGAAAGACAAGAAATGCAACATATGATGCCCACACTAACTATAATGGTTTGGGATAAACGTTATGCAAACACAAGATACATTTTATCAAGTTATGCGTAGACACGGCGTGACAAGGCGTAGCTTCCTCAAGTTTTGCAGCCTTACCGCAACGTCTTTAGGCCTGAGCAGTTCGATGATTCCTCAAATAGCTTATGCCCTGGAGAATAAACCGCGTACGCCAGTGATATGGCTGCATGGTCTTGAATGTACCTGTTGTACCGAGTCTTTCATTCGCTCTGCGCACCCGTTGGCAAAAGATGCCATTCTGTCACTCATTTCCCTGGATTATGACGACACCATTATGGCCGCCGCAGGGCAACAAGCCGAGCAGGCGTTGGCGGATGTGATGCGCGAGTACAAAGGAAATTATATCGTTGCCGTGGAAGGTAACGCGCCGCTGAATGAAGATGGGATGTTTTGCATACTGGCTGGCGAGCCGTTCCTGGAGAAGTTAAAACGCGTCAGCGCGGATGCTAAAGCGATTATCGCCTGGGGGTCCTGCGCATCATGGGGCTGCGTGCAGGCAGCCCGTCCCAACCCAACTAAAGCCACGCCGGT
Organism: Salmonella sp. NW884; assembly: GCF_051700745.1. NCBI lineage: Bacteria > Pseudomonadati > Pseudomonadota > Gammaproteobacteria > Enterobacterales > Enterobacteriaceae > Salmonella > Salmonella sp. NW884. Next base: position 242,874 of record NZ_JAMMDE010000001.1, read on the forward strand.
TCACAAATTAATTACCGATAAACCCATTATTAAAGTGCCAGGCTGCCCGCCTATACCTGAAGTGATGTCCGCCGTTATCACCTATATGCTGGCATTTGATCGCATCCCTCCCCTTGATCGTCTTGGACGACCAAAAATGTTTTATGGCCAGCGAATTCATGACAAATGTTACCGACGCGCGCATTTCGATGCCGGTCAGTTTGTGGAAGCGTGGGATGACGAAGGCGCCAGAAAAGGGTATTGCCTGTACAAGATGGGCTGTAAAGGCCCGACCACCTATAACGCCTGTTCAACCGTTCGCTGGAATGATGGCGTGTCTTTTCCTATCCAGTCGGGTCATGGATGCCTCGGATGTTCGGAAGATGGATTCTGGGATTACGGTTCTTTTTACAGCCGGGCAACGGGCATTCCGCAAACCGGCATTGAGGCTACCGCCGATAAAATCGGACTGGGCGTTGCCGGCGTCGCGGGCGCTGCCGCCATCGCTCACGCCACGGTGAGCGCCATAAAACACGCCCGCAATAAAAACAACACGTCATCAGAAAACGCTCCGGAAGAGAAAAAATAATTATGGCATATCCTTATCAGACTCAGGGTTTTACGCTGGACAATAGCGGACGGCGAATTGTGGTCGATCCGGTTACTCGCATCGAAGGGCATATGCGCTGCGAAGTGAATATTGACAGTAATAATGTCATTACTAACGCCGTGTCGACCGGCACCATGTGGCGCGGCTTGGAGGTTATCCTGAAAGGTCGCGATCCGCGAGACGCCTGGGCATTTGTTGAACGCATTTGCGGCGTCTGCACCGGTACACACGCGCTGACCTCAATCCGTGCCGTAGAAAATGCGCTGGGAATCGCGATTCCGGACAACGCAAACTGTATCCGTAATATGATGCAGGCTACGCTACACGTTCACGATCACCTGGTGCATTTTTATCATCTGCATGCGCTGGACTGGGTCGATGTAGTTGCCGCCCTGAAAGCCGACCCGCATCAGACCTCCGCCATCGCGCAAAGCCTTTCCGCATGGCCGCTATCCTCGCCGGGATATTTCCGCGATTTGCAAAATCGACTGAAGCGGTTTATCGAGTCCGGTCAACTTGGCCCTTTCCGTAACGGCTACTGGGGACATCCGGCGATGAAACTTCCACCGGAAGCCAATTTGCTGGCGGTCGCCCACTATCTTGAAGCGCTCGATTTTCAAAAAGAGATCGTAAAAATTCACACCGTTTTCGGTGGTAAAAACCCGCATCCTAACTGGCTGGTGGGCGGCGTTCCTTGCGCCATCAACCTTGACGAAACGGGCGCGGTCGGCGCAGTGAATATGGAGCGCCTGAACCTTGTCAGTTCCATCATCCAAAAAGCTCGCCAGTTCTGCGAACAAGTTTATCTTCCGGACGTCTTGCTGATTGCCAGTTATTACAAAGACTGGGCAAAAATCGGCGGCGGGTTATCGAGCATGAACCTGCTGGCTTATGGCGAGTTTCCGGATAACCCTAACGATTATTCCGCCAGTAATCTTCTGCTTCCGCGTGGGGCTATCATTAACGGTCGTTTCGACGAAATTCATCCTGTCGATTTAACCGCCCCCGATGAGATTCAGGAGTTTGTCACTCACTCCTGGTATACCTATGGTAACGGCAATAACGATAAGGGCCTGCATCCGTGGGATGGTCTGACCGAACCGCAACTGGTCATGGGCGAACACTATAAAGGCACAAAAACCTTTATCGAACAGGTGGATGAGTCCGCTAAATATTCATGGATTAAATCGCCGCGCTGGAAGGGACATGCGATGGAGGTAGGTCCGCTGGCGCGTTATCTGATTGGATATCATCAAAATAAACCGGAATTTAAAGAACCCGTGGATCAACTGCTTAGTGTATTAAAGCTGCCTAAAGAAGCGCTCTTTTCTACATTAGGACGTACTGCCGCGCGTGCGCTGGAATCCGTATGGGCAGGCAATACGCTGCAATATTTCTTCGATCGTCTGATGCGTAACCTCAAGTCCGGCGATACGGCGACGGCAAACGTCACGCTCTGGGAACCCGATACCTGGCCTACATCGGCAAAAGGCGTTGGTTTCAGCGAGGCGCCGCGCGGCGCGCTGGGGCACTGGATAAAAATTGAAAATCAGAAAATCGACAGCTATCAGTGTGTGGTACCGACAACCTGGAATGCCGGGCCACGTGACGATAAAGGTCAAATTGGCGCGTACGAAGCGGCGTTAATGGGGACTAAACTCGCCGTTCCCGATCAACCATTGGAGATTTTACGTACTCTGCACAGCTTCGATCCCTGCCTGGCCTGCTCCACCCATGTTATTGATAATCATGGAGGGGAGCTGGTCAGGGTTCAGGTACGATGACGACGATTCGGAGGTCTCAATGCATCTCAAAGAAATAACCAGCCAGGGGTACTATATCTATGAAGCGCCGGTCCGTTTATGGCACTGGATCACGGCGTTATCCATTGTCGTCCTGGCTGTTACAGGATATTTCATTGGCCGCCCCCTGCCATCGATTCAAGGTGAAGCGACCTTTATGTTTTGGATGGGCTGGATACGACTGATCCATTTTACCACGGCGTATATTTTTACTGTCGCGCTGCTGTTTCGTATTTACTGGGCATGTGTCGGCAATGAGTACGCCAGGGAGATGTTTCTGGTTCCGTTCTGGCGCCGCGCCTGGCGCAAAGGCGTTATCAGCGAAATCCGTTGGTATTTTTTCCTCGAAAAAGAGGCCCATCGTTACTATGGACATAATCCGGTAGCGGGACTGGCGGTAATGTTCTATTTCTGGATGTCCGTACTGATGGTGTGTAGCGGCTTTGCGCTCTATGGCGAAGGACTTGGAACAGACAGTTGGGCGTATCAATGGTTTGGCTGGATGATTCGCCTGACTGGCAACGATAGCCTCGCGCTGCATTTCTGGCACCGGCTGGGCATGTGGTTCATTATCGCCTTCGTCATTGCGCATGTTTATACCGCTATCCGCGAAGACATTATGAGCCGGCAAAGCGTGATCTCCGTCATGATAAGCGGCTGGCGCTGGTTCAGGTGATAACAATGGCAGAAGTAACAATCTTAGGGCTTGGCAACCTGCTTTGGGCAGATGAAGGGTTCGGCGTCAGAGCGGCGGAAAAGCTGTTTGAACAGTATGCCGATAACGAGAAAGTTGACGTTGTTGATGGCGGTACGCAGGGGCTGGCGCTGCTGCCCTGGCTGCAACAGACCGAAAAACTGTTAATCATGGATGCTATCGATTTTGGTATGGCGCCAGGTTCGCTGGCGATGTTTCGTGATGAACAGGTTCCCGCCTATCTGACGGCGAAAAAACTCAGTTTACATCAGACCAGTTTTTCTGAAGTGCTGGCATTGCTGCAATTAACCGGCGGTCAGTTAGCGGAGATTGTGCTGATTGGCGTGCAGCCGGAATGTCTGGATGACTATGGCGGGAGTCTCACGCCGCAGGTAAAGGCGCAACTGATGCCTGCGGTCTATCTTGCGCAGGAAGTGCTGGCGCAATGGGGTATTACCGCCTCTTCAGCGGACTTGCCCACTGAAAGACTCAATCATTACAGCCTGTGTATGGAACGCTACGAAGATGAACGGCCAGATGCGCAAAGCGCTTGCCGGGTCGGCGATATTCGGGTGCTACAGAGAGAGAAATCATAATGTGTATTGGCGTTCCTGTGCAGGTTATTTCACCCGGTCAGTGGTTCGCCAAATGCCGCGACCGACACGGCGAGCTTATCGACGTTGATATTCGGCTTGTGGCTCCCCCCTTAGCAGGCGCATGGCTGCTGACATTTGGCGGCGCAGCGCGACGAGAAATGGACGAAACGGAAGCCGTTGAGGTACTGGCGGCGCTGGACTCGCTGGAACAGGCCATGCTCACGCAAAGCGATCCGCTGACCGGTTTTGCCGATTTATTATCTCGCACGCCTGAATTACCGGAGCATTTAAAAAAATGACTATCTCACCCCAAAATTCTGTTTGTCCACTGGCGGATAAAGGCTTTCTGGTTACCGATGCGCAAACGCTCCCGTCGTTGATTAATGCGCATCCGACTCTGCTGGTTTTGCTGCAAAGCGACCCCAACAAACATCCGGAAGTCGCCGACAGTTGGGTCATTATCCCGGAGATCCTCAAGCAATTTCCGGCGACGTCTTATACCGCGGCATTTGCGGATAGCGAACAGAGTGAACTGATCGCCCGGGAGTATCGCATTCTGAAATATCCGGCGCTGCTTTTCTTTCGCCAGCACCGTTTTGTCGGCAGTCTGGCGGGATTATATAGCTGGCAAGAATACTCTCAGCGGGTGGCCGCATTGCTGACCACACCGGGCTATCGTCAGGATATTCCCGTTATCACGCAATAGAATGAAAGGTAACACACGTGAATCATTCCAGAACTATTCCAGTCGTTAATATTGCCGGGCCAGGCTCGCAGCCAGAAGAGGAAGACTTTAACTTTCTTCCTATCCCCGCCGGCATTAATCTCCCACTGACGCCGGTTTTACCGGAACAGGCGCTGCCCGCTGAGCTTCGTGTTGCCAGACACATCCTGACTACGCTTATTCGCGATATGGATAACCCGGTGGCAACGCTCCCCTTTCCCCTGAGCTATAAGCTGAATGCCACTGAGCAACAGAATAGCGGTTTGTTGGATCAACTGCTCGGCGAAGGTGAAATATCCGCCCGGGTACTATTACCCGATGGAAAAGAACAGCGTATTCAGGAGACGGTTTTTACGGGCGTCTGGCGTGTACGTGAATATAACGCTGACCAGCAACGGGTTGCCGATGAAATTATCATTGGCCCGATCCCAGAGAGCATCTGGCAGACGCATCCGCAGCCGCCGATTACGCCAGAATTGCCGCCGCAACCGGCGGGATTGATGAATGGCGCCTTTATCGCGCATGAAATAGCCGAGCGCGTAAAACAGCCGGTAAAAGAGCCGCACATCATTAACTTAACGCTGTTGCCAGTAAACGATGCCGATCGCGAGTATCTGGATCATTTTTTAGGCGAAGGTTGTAGCGCTATTTTTTCACGCGGATATGGTAAATGCCGGATTGTAAGCACGCATTTTCCCGGCGTATGGCGGGTCAATTATTTCAATGATATGAACACATTACTGCAAGATATGATTGAGATAGCGGACATTCCTGATATCGCCGTTGCAGGCATCGATGATATCGAAGATGCCTACGCGGGGCTAAAAAATACGTTGGAATGGTTGAAAGAATACCCGGTTACAGAAAATGAGCCAGTGGTGCGCATGGAGTGCAAAGTATGTTGGTGGGTTTACGACCCTGCGCTGGGCGATGATGTATGGCAAATTCCACCCGGCGTGCCCTTCAGCCAGTTACCTGATTACTGGTGCTGTCCGGTTTGCGAAACCAGTAAGTCCGGGTTTATGGTGATCGATGAAGGTAATAATTCGTGCAAAGATTGACCGTCTATTCTCACCCGCTACGGATTATCTGGCAGGAGGCGCCGATCGGTCGTTTGTTACAGGGCGCAACGCCGGTATACGCAAAAACGCTTATTTCACGTTTGTTTACGTTGTGCGCTCAGGCGCACAGCGCGGCGGCGGCTTTACTGTTGTTTCCTGAAGAGAAGCCAGATATGCAGGCCGCACAACAAGAGCTGGCGCGAGAAACGCTCCGTCGTGCGTTGACAGACTGGCTCCCCCTGTTTAGCCACCGACAGGCAACCGCTGAAGAATGGGCGTTGTTACGTCGCGGAGAGTTATCCCCGCTGGCAAGCACAATCTTTTTTGACGATGATCCTCAGACCTGGCTTGCCGCTGGCGTAAAGGGCTGGGAAGCCTGGTTTTTGCAAGAACGTTCTGAAACCGCCCGCTGGCTGGCGGCAGTACAGAATATCATTACCCCTACACTACCGATGGCGTCGTCCCCGGACCATACGTTAATAACCCATGGTCCCCTGGATGTCTCGCCTCTGGCTATCGAATATCCGCTGCTGTCAGCCTGTTGTCTTAGCGGAAAAACGACTGCGCTACGTCTGCTGGCCCGCTGCATTACGCTCGCCCGAAGTTTGAGCGCCCTTCCCACCCTGCGCTGGAATCGTTTTGATGATGGCGAATGGAAAATAGCGGTAGTGGAAACCGCGCGAGGATGGTTAGTTCATCAGGCCAGACTGACGACGTCAGGCAATATTCTTGATTACCGTATTATCTCGCCTACCACACGTCACGCCCAACCTGACGGCGTCATTGCTCGCGAACTGGCCACTATTCCACTCTCATTGTGGTCGCAACAGTTACAGGTAATTGATCCTTGTGTCGCCGTAAATATTGTTGAATGAAGGAGCTGGCCCATGCATGAATTAGCCCTGGCGCAAAATATTATCGAATTGCTGGAGGAACAGGCAGTAAATCACCAGTTCAGCAAGGTAAAGCAAGTCTGGCTGGAGATTGGCGTTATGGCCTGTGTTGAGGTGCCGGCGCTGCATTTTGGCCTGGACGTCGCCGCTCGTCATACCCTTGCTGACAATGCGCGTTTCCACATTACTATCGCACCGGCGCAAGGTTGGTGTCTGTCCTGTAATCAACCCTTCACCTCTCAAACATCCACACTCTGTTGTCCCTTTTGTCATTCAGGCAAAGTGCAGATAGATGACAGTAGCAGAATGCGCATTCGCGAGATCGAAGTCGAATAGTCAATAAAAAAGGACGCCAGAAGCGTCCTGAAATAATAAAAGAATAAATTAACAATAATAAAGGTTAAGCAGTGACACAGTTTTGGGAAAAGGAGGGTATCCCTAAACTGTCTTAATCAGCAAGTTTTATCAAAACTCGTAGACTAAGCCGAGCGCCACGGTGTTGTCTGTATTAGGATTCGATGGGTTGCCATCTTTTAGCAGATTGATTTTGTAGTCAACATACGCGGACATATTTTTATTGAAGTAGTAATAGGAACCCACATCAATATATTTTACAAGGTCGAAAGAACCCAGTCCATTAACATCATTGGCTCTGGATTGCAGGAACGCCAGTGACGGGCGTAAGCCATTATCAAATTGATATTGTCCTACCATTTCCCAGTTATCGGTTTTATGTGCAAAGCCGCCCAATGTATCACCCATATAGGTCATATCATAAGTACGGGTATAGTTTGCCGCCAGGTAAATATTATTGGCATCATACTTCACGCCGCCAGTCCAGGCTTCAGCGCGGTCGCCATTGTCGTATTTATCTTGCGTCATCTGGTCAAGCGTGCGTTTGGAACTGGTATAGGCTGCCCCCAGGCTCACCCCCATGCCCAAATCATATGTCGCTGATGCCCCGAAACCATCGCCATTCTGGTACGCGATACTTTTTCTGGCATTATTACTTAAAGGATCGCCTTCTTTCGACAGACCGTCATTTTTACCCTGATACTGCAACGCAATATTCAGACCATCAACCAGACCAAAGAAATCATTATTGCGATAAGTCAGAACGCCATTCGCACGTCCGGTCATAAAATTATCGGAAGCTTCATACGAATCATTACCAAATTCAGGCAGTACGTCAGTCCATGAACCAATGTCGTATAACACGCCATAGTTACGACCATAATCAACAGACCCCATATCGGCAAATGCCAAACCAGCAAAACCGAGACGCGTCCAGCTTTGCGGGGAACCGCTGGAGTCACCATCTTCCGGACGATTGGCGTTGACCTGATACTCCCACTGTCCAAAACCGGTTAGTTGATCGGTAATTTGAGTCTCGCCTTTAATACCCATACGGATATAAGATTGATCGCCATCCGTACTATGATTACTGGAAAAATAATGCAGGCCGTCGACCTTGCCATACAAATCCAGTTTATTGCCATCCTTGTTATAGATTTCTGCTGCGTTGGCGGCTCCAGCCATCATCACGGCTGCGGCTACCGCAGATAACACCACTACTTTTTTCATTTTATATGCCTTATTTGTCTTATTTTTGGACTTTCCGCAAAACCTGCTCGCGGAACTGTCCGGGACAATATCACTAACAATTACCGTGCGTTAAGTTTCAAAGTGTAATATTAGCTTGCTATGTATTAGTGATGTTAAAATGCAAGTTAAGCATGACTACATCAATGATATGCCCTGTTTTCTGCTGTAATAACAAGGGGGTTACCAGTAGAGAACAGGCTTACGGTCGGGGATGCCAGGGCGAGAATGGCACTGAACACTCGGCTGACATTCGTTAAGACGGAATCATAATCAAGTCAGTTGAGGCCACAGCCCTTCTTATTTCTGTGTATAATTTGTTACGTTTACATTTATTTTTAAATTAGCGTTATGAAAATATCAGTACTACTGAAATAGCACTTCTTCGCTTCGTGTATTTTTACTATGGTTAATTATCACATAGCGCAAACGGTCATTTGTGTATCACTATTCATAAGATTAACTATTTACCAGTGGTAATAAACATAAAAGTAAGTCAATGGACAACAACAATACTGAAACTCTAAATGTTGATATTTTGAGTCATGCCGTTACAAACAAATACGATATTCTTAATTGCACAACTCCCTTTTCGGGGTAATTTTATAGAAGGATGTTTTTTATTGTTCGTGAGTCATGCTCCTTTAGTATAAAGGTGAACGTAACAGGAAAGATAAAGCGTCTCAAAAACAGACCATATGGGTATAACTATTATGCAAAAAACGTCACTATTGTTTTCGGCTGCCGCGATAACGTTAACTCTGATGGCGTCATCGGCATCAGCGGCAACGCCAACCGCCGCACAAAATGAAGCTACGTCGACCGTTAAACATGAAATTACAGAAGGTATTAACCGCTACCTTTATTCAATAGATAAGGCAGACCCAACGTTAGGCAAGCAGCTCTTTTATGTTTCATCGGAAACCAGTTTTATTCATCCACGCGGTCACGAACGCGGATGGTCGCAGATCGCTGAAAATTTTTATGGTGCCACTATGGGTAAAACCTTCAGCAAACGCACATTAAAACTGGACGCTCCCCCTGCTATTCATGTGTATGGCAATGCCGCCGTTGCAGAGTTCGACTGGCATTTTACCGCGGTACGTCGTGATAATGGGCAAACTCAACACACGACAGGCCGCGAAAGCCAGGTGTGGGCAAAGATACCAAACACAGGATGGCGAATCGTTCATGTCCACTACTCCGGTCCAGCCAAAACCGGCGTTGGAGAAGGCTATTAAGCTTTGCTCTTCAGGTTATGGCGCAGATGAACATTCTGCGCCAGTTAAGTCGAGCTCAGGTCAGTTGATAGCGTTTATCCGGTATCCGTTTTGCCGGAATATCCCTTTCATCATTCATTTGCAGTAAATCGATTTCTATCGCATTGCATATCGCATCCAGCGGTAAATCATTATTTTCAGTACCGAACGGATCTTCCAACTCTTCCGCTAACGCATCCAGCGCGATAAACGTATAAGAAATAAGCACCGAAATAAACGGCGTCATATAGTGCAGATCAACCACCAGTGCAAATGGCAACATAATGCAGAAAAGATAAACTGTACGATGCAAAATTAACGTATAGGCAAAAGGCACCGGCGTATTGGCGATGCGCTCACAGCCGGCCAATACTGACGACATATCATTTAAGCGGTTGTTGAGGCTATGAAATAAAATATCGGAAAGCTTTCCGCTGCGGCGGCGAATCGCCAGCCACTCTCCCATCAGCAATAAGATACGGTTAGCGGGGGAATGGGAAGCGACAACTTTCTGTAACGCCTCCTGGTCAAGATAGTTGCCCAAAACTTGCGTCTGAGGCTGTCGACGCAATGTCATACGTAAACAGTGGGCAAAAGCGATTTGTAACCGAACAAAATCCTCGATACCGCGTTCATCAGGTAAGGTTGTTTTCACCTCACGCAGTATTGAGCGTGAAGCGATCATCAACTGCCCCCACAAATGTCGGGCTTCGACGTAACGCGCATAACAGGCATTATTGCGAAACCCCAGAAAAATGGCGATAGCGACGCCCAGTATGCTAAACGGCGCAAGGGTAAACTTAATACCCAGCATTGTGTACCAGGGCAGCATGATAATAACGGCGATAGAAAGAAGAAAGTTAAGGAGCAGTCGTGAAAAGATTTTAGATAACACGGAACCATGCCAGACAAATATCAGGCGAATCCAGTGCTGTTGTGGTCTAACGATCATGATTATCTTCAGCAGGTGAAAAAGCACTGTCATTAAACGTGATCCAGATCAAGGTTGCAAGCTTCTGGCGATACACGGGTTCCCTGCCCTGTAGAACATTTTTTTGCACAGTGCTGACAGGCGTTGAAAAAAAACAACTAACTGTATGTTGTAACTAAATATGCGCTTCAGCGCATGAGATATATGACGGTCAACGGCTGCTATCAGTGGTATGAGGGTAATTTATCAGGGAAAGCGTCAGCAACGACGCGCTGCTCTACCGCTGATTCATTTGTATGACCAGCCAGTAATGGATAACGCTGACAATATACTGTTGCTGCGCTTTACTCAGCGGTTCTCCCTGAGGTATCTGGTGCCACTTCGCCAGGCACCCGCGACAGCAGGTTGCCGTCGCATGTTGCGCGATAAATACCGGATGGCCCCGCATCGGCGTTTGCTTACCATCATTCGCCGGGTGAGCTGGCGCCAGTCGCTGGGCGATAAAATCGGCGGCGTGTTTATCAATCACCTCCGCGCCTTTATCCCAGCAATATTGTCTTTCTTTTATCCCGAGACGAAAACGCGAACGAAATGTCGATCGCGCCAGGCGGGCAAAGATCGGTTCAAGCGCATTCATCAGTATACCGAACGTCCTAACGTTTGTGTTAATTGCTCAAGCGCGGCGATACCTGCCAGAGAGTTTCCCGCAGGATCCAGCTCCGGACTCCAGACGGCAATCGCCATTTCATGCGGCACTATGGCGACAATACCGCCGCCCACGCCGGATTTAGCGGGCAATCCCACCCGCCAGGCAAACTCGCCGGCATTCTGATACATCCCGCTGGTCGCCATTAGCGCATTAATCTGCCGGGCCTGCATGGGGGTAACTACCGGCTCGTCGAGATGAAACGCCTCGCCCTGATTCGCCAGAAAGACAAACGTCCTCGCCAGTTCCATGCAGCTCATTTTCAACGCACAGTAGTGAAAGTAATTTTGCAACACGGTAGGCACATCATGATGAAAATTACCGAATGATTTCATCAGCCAGGCAATAGCGGCGTTACGGGCGGAATGCTCAAATTCAGAGCGCGCGACCGTAGCGTCATACGTAATATCCGATACGCCGCAAAGCGCGCGCACAACTTCCAGCATCCGCTGACGCGGCGCGCTAAGCCGGCCTTGCAACATGTCGCATACCACCAGTGCGCCCGCATTAATAAATGGATTACGCGGGATGCCTTGTTCCATCTCTAACTGAACCAACGAATTGAACGGCGAGCCGGAAGGATCTTTTCCGACGCGCTGCCAGATCTCCTCTTCCGGATAATGACGCATCGCCACCACCAGACTGAGCACTTTCGAAATAGACTGAATAGAGAAGCGTTCGTGCGCATCGCCCGCCTGATAATGCTGCCCGTCCACGGTACAAATCGCTATCCCCAGCTTTGAACCCTCGACGGACGCTAATGCCGGAATATAGTCAGCGACTTTGCCCTGGCCAATGAGGGGGCGAACGCGCTGTAAAATCGTCTCTAAAATTGCATTATCCATGGCCCTGGCCACAACATGCTCCTTGCTCGCAGGTCTGAAAAGGCCTGCGAGTATAGCAGAGGGCGCCACGCGACGTCAGGGCGATTAGACGCGGTTCTTCCAGACGGTCTGCACATTACAAAATTCGTGTAAACCAAAGTGCGAAAGCTCGCGACCGAAGCCGCTTTTCTTCACCCCGCCGAATGCCACACGCGCATCGCTGGCGCTGTAACCATTAATGAATACCCCACCGCACTCAAGACGCGCCGCCATCTCCGCGGCCAGCGTATCGTCGGCGGTAAAGATCGTCGCCGACAGGCCAAACTCACTGTCATTCGCCAGCGCGAGGGCGTGCGCCGCATCTTTTGCAACGGTAATGGCGGCAACAGGCCCAAAAAGCTCTTGACGAAATGCCGTCATGTCAGGTGTGACATCCGCCAGAACGGTCGCGGCATAATAGTTGCCCTCCCCGGCGATTTTCTCGCCGCCCAACAGTAGCCGTGCGCCTTCGGCGACGGAAGCCTGCACCTGTTGATGGAGTTCATCACGCAGATCAAAGCGCGCCATCGGCCCCAGGTCATTCTCTTCAACCAGAGGATCCCCCATCTTTAATGCTGCGGCAGCCGCCACAAAACGATCGGTAAACGCCTGCGCAATGCCCTCTTCGACAATAAAACGTTTGGCGGCGGCGCAGACTTGTCCGGTGTTTTGATAGCGTCCGGCAACCGCGGCTTTTACCGCCAGCTCGAGATCGGCATCATTGAGTACAATAAACGGATCCGAGCCACCCAGTTCCAGTACGCACTTTTTCAGCGCCGCCCCAGCCTGAGCGCCAATCGCCGCGCCGGCGCGCACGCTACCGGTCACCGTCACCGCCGTGATTCGCGGATCGTTAATCATCTGACTCACGCCCTCATTATTGGCGTTCACCCATCCATAGACGCCAGCAGGAGTACCGGCTTCCGTCAAGATTCGGGCTATCATCTGCGCGCAACCCGTGACATTGGGCGCATGTTTTAACAAGTAGCTATTCCCCGCCAACAGTATCGGCACTGCCCCGCGTAACACCTGCCATAAAGGAAAATTCCACGGCATTATCGCCAGGATGACGCCCAGCGGACGGTATTCAATCACCGCCTGCTGATTTTCTACCAGCGTAGGCTCAGGATTCAGCATTGCCGGGCCATGTTCCGCATACCAGTCGCATAACGCGGCGGATTTCGTCACTTCCGCACGCGCCTGCTTTATGGGTTTCCCCATTTCACGCGTAATACATTGCGCCATCTCTTCTGCATGAGCGCGAAGCGCCTGACCAATATCACGTAATGTTTGCGCCCGTTGCGCTACTGATGTCATTTTCCACTTTTTGAAACCGCTCGCCGCCAGACTCAGCGCATGTTCAATCTCTTGCGCGTTAGCCCAGGGCATTGCCGCCAGCGTCTGGCCGGTCGCAGGATTCACGGATAACGCCTGTGTTGCAGTCATCATGGTCATGTTCTTTCTCTCGTTATCAGGGGAGTTGTACCATCATGACGCCCTTTACCCTTTCTGAAAAATGAATAATATTAACCAGACTATTCACGAATTGAGAAAACCATGGACCTGACGCAACTGGAAATGTTTAACGCTGTCGCTCTGACGGGCAGCATCACGCAGGCGGCGGCAAAAGTACACCGCGTTCCGTCCAACCTGACCACGCGTATCCGTCAGCTTGAAGCCGACCTGGGCGTCTCTCTGTTTATTCGCGAAAACCAGCGACTCAGGCTGTCACCAGCCGGGCATAACTTTTTACGTTACAGCCAGCAGATCCTGGCGCTGGTTGATGAAGCCCGTATGGTGGTTGCCGGAGAGGAACCGCAAGGACTGTTTTCACTCGGCGCGTTAGAAAGTACTGCCGCCGTACGTATCCCCGCGCTGCTGGCGGGTTATAACCAGCGTTACCCTAAAATTCAGTTCGCGTTAACGACCGGTCCTTCCGGCGCCATGCTGGATGGCGTGCTCGAGGGAAAGCTGAACGCCGCCTTTATTGATGGCCCGCTAATGCATCCGGGGCTGGAAGGTATACCGGCTTACCAGGAAGAGATGATGATCGTCGCGCCACACGGCCATTCCGTCGTTTCGCGGGCCAGCGAGGTGAATGGTTATAACATCTATGCTTTTCGCGCCAACTGTTCTTACCGACGGCATTTCGAAAGCTGGTTTCATGCCGATGGCGCGACCCCCGGTACGATTCACGAAATGGAGTCATATCATGGAATGTTGGCGTGCGTAATTGCCGGCGCAGGTATTGCGCTGATGCCAGCAAGTATGCTCAACAGTATGCCAGGACATCATCAGGTGGAAGCCTGGCCGTTGGCGGAGAAGTGGCGCTGGCTTAACACATGGCTAATGTGGCGGCGCGGGGCGATGACGCGTCAGCTTGAGGCCTTTATCGAGTTACTTAACGCCCAACTGGCGAGCGTCGACTGAAGACGAAACGGCCTGCGAAGTAAATGAGAAGCAGGTCACAAAATGATTGTCTTTTCGCCAGTAAACGTTTTAAGATCGCGGCCTCACCTTCTCGCAACTAACCCGAAATATTTTTATGACAATCAATCCAGTTTCCCGCAAGGTCGCGTGGCTACGGGTAGTTACGCTTGCTATTGCCGCTTTTATTTTCAATACCACAGAATTTGTGCCGGTTGGTTTGCTATCAGACATTGCTGAAAGCTTTCATATGCAAACCGCGCAGGTCGGCATCATGCTAACCATTTACGCCTGGGTAGTTGCCGTCATGTCGCTGCCTTTTATGCTTCTTACCAGTCAAATGGAGCGCCGTAAGCTACTCATTTGTCTGTTTGTTTTGTTTATTGCCAGCCACGTGCTCTCCTTCCTGGCATGGAACTTTACCGTGCTGGTCATTAGCCGTATTGGCATCGCTTTCGCCCACGCTATTTTCTGGTCGATAACCGCCTCTCTGGCGATCCGCCTGGCCCCTGCCGGGAAACGCGCGCAGGCATTAAGTCTGATAGCGACCGGCACCGCGTTGGCCATGGTGCTTGGGCTGCCGATAGGTCGCGTTGTTGGTCAGTATTTTGGCTGGCGCACCACCTTTTTTGCCATCGGCATGGGCGCATTAATTACGCTGCTATGTCTGATTAAGCTTCTACCGAAATTGCCGAGCGAGCATTCCGGCTCACTAAAAAGTTTACCTTTGCTATTCCGGCGCCCGGCGCTGATGAGCCTCTATGTACTGACCGTCGTTGTGGTGACTGCGCATTACACAGCTTATAGCTATATTGAACCGTTCGTTCAGAATGTCGCCGGGCTCAATGCGAATTTTGCTACCGTCCTGTTACTGATCCTCGGCGGCGCCGGGATCATCGGCAGCCTCGTGTTTGGTAAACTGGGTAATCGCCATGCCTCGTCGCTCGTCAGTATCGCTATTGCCCTGCTGGTTGTCTGTCTGCTTCTGCTGCTGCCCGCGGCGGAGAGCGAAGCGCATCTGGCCATACTGAGCATTTTCTGGGGCATCGCGATTATGGTGATAGGGCTCGGTATGCAGGTGAAAGTACTGGCGCTGGCCCCGGACGCGACCGATGTCGCAATGGCGCTATTTTCAGGCATCTTTAATATTGGTATTGGCGCTGGCGCGCTGGTAGGCAATCAGGTGAGTTTGCACTGGTCAATGTCGGCCATCGGCTATATTGGCGCCATACCCGCCTGTGCCGCGCTGGTATGGGCTGTGCTCATATTCCGCAAATGGCCAGTGACGCTGGAAGAACAACCGCATTAAGACATTCGTCTGCCGGGAACAGGTTTCCGGCAGACGACAATGCGCCTTAGTGGTACGTTTTAATAATTTCCAACACGCCGTTGATAATAAATTGCACGCCCATACACACCAGCAGGAATCCCATTAAGCGGGAGATCGCTTCAATCCCCCCTTTACCCACCAGCCGCATAATAGCGCCAGAACTGCGTAAGCATCCCCACAGGATCACCGCCACGGCAAGAAAAATAATCGGCGGCGCAACCATAATGACCCAGTCGGGAAACTCGCCGCCATGACGCACCGTGGAAGCGGAACTGATGATCATTGCGATGGTCCCCGGTCCTGCGGTGCTTGGCATAGCCAGTGGAACAAATGCAATATTAGCCGTCGGTTCGTCTGCCAGCTCCTCCGATTTGCTTTTCGCTTCCGGCGACTCATGCGCCTTCTGCTGCGGGAAAAGCATTCTGAAGCCGATAAACGCCACGATTAACCCCCCGGCGATCCGTAGCCCTGGAATCGAAATACCGAAGGTGTTCATGACTAACTGCCCGGCATAGTACGCCACCATCATAATAGCGAAGACATAAACCGAAGCCATATAGGACTGCCGGTTGCGTTCCGCACTATTCATATTGCCCGCAAGGCCAAGAAACAGCGCCACGGTGGTTAGCGGATTGGCTAACGGGAGCAGTACGACCAGCCCCAATCCAATCGCTTTAAACAAATCCATCATAATACTATCTCTTACCCATCAGCGTTTCATGAACCGGAAGTATAAAGTGAAGTTACCCAGGCGCGCCATTTCGCCAGTGTGCAAATTAATATCCTCTACAACCTATAACCTGCAATTATCAATTAGTTACAAGTTATCACAGCACAATACCCCGGACGCCTTTTAGCAAATCGTGGCATCGGCCAATTCATTTAGTTGACTTATACTTGCCTGGGCAATAGTATCTGACGAAATTAATTACTTGCCGGGGCAACCATTTTGAAAAGCACCAGTGATCTGTTCAATGAAATCATTCCGCTGGGTCGCTTGATCTACATGGTAAATCAAAAAAAAGATCGCCTGTTAAATAACTATTTATCCCCGCTGGATATCACCGCAACACAGTTTAAAGTGCTTTGCTCGATACGCTGCGCGGGATGTATTACCCCGGTTGAACTTAAAAAAGTGCTGTCTGTCGATCTCGGCGCATTGACGCGGATGCTCGACCGCCTGCTGTGCAAAGGCTGGATCGAAAGACTGCCGAATCCTAATGACAAACGCGGCGTACTGGTGAAGCTAACGCCGGACGGCGCGGCAATTTGTGAGCAATGTCATCAACGACCAGGGCAAGACCTGCATCAGGAATTAACAAAAAACTTAACGGCGGACGAAGTGGCAACGCTTGAGTATTTGCTCAAGAAAATTCTGCCGTAGACAAAAAAGAGGTATGACGATGTCCAGACGCAACACTGACGCTATTACTATTCATAGCATTTTGGACTGGATCGAGGATAACCTGGAGTCGCCGCTCTCACTGGAAAAAGTGTCTGAGCGTTCAGGATATTCCAAATGGCACCTGCAACGGATGTTTAAAAAAGAGACCGGTCATTCATTAGGCCAATACATCCGCAGCCGTAAAATGACGGAAATCGCGCAAAAATTAAAAGAGAGCAACGAGCCCATTCTCTATCTGGCGGAACGCTATGGCTTTGAGTCACAGCAAACATTGACCCGGACGTTCAAAAACTATTTTGATGTGCCGCCACACAAATACCGGATCACCAATATGCATGGCGAATCACGGTATATGCTGCCGCTGAACCATGGCAACTACTAGTTTGTTTATGCGCCACGCGAAGAGCACTATGAAAATGCTGTTTCCCGCCCTGCCGGGTCTGTTACTTATCGCCTCCGGATATGGCATTGCAGAACAAACTTTGTTACCTGTGGCGCAAAATAGCCGCGATGTGATGCTGCTGCCCTGTGTAGGCGATCCGCCAAATGACCTTCACCCCGTGAGCGTGAACAGCGATAAGTCAGATGAATTAGGCGTGCCCTATTATAACGACCAACACCTTTAACCTCTTTGCCCCGTTTTGCGGGGCATTTTTTTAGTACTGTCTGGCGATGACGAGTCCGCCGCTATTACCCCGCGGCATGGTCTGAAATTAGCGTTTGTCTTCTTAGTAACATAATGCCTCATCCCCTGACACGCGCAGTACGGCGCACACGAAATCCAAACACATTGATATAGAGTCCAGCCATAATCAGTACTGCGCCCGCAAGCTGCATCCCGGTCAACGTTTCCCCGAGTAACACCGCGGCGCTCGCCAGCCCGACTACCGGCACCAGCAATGATAACGGCGCCACGCGCCAGGTCTCATAGCGCCCCAGTAACGCGCCCCAGATGCCGTAGCCAAGTATAGTGGCGACAAAAGCCAGATAAAGCAGCGACAATATCGTCGTCATATCAATGGTAATAAGGCTTTGCGTAATGTGATCCGCCCCCTCCAGTAGCAGCGATGACAGCAGGAACGGCAGGATCGGGATCAGCGCGCTCCAGACCACCAGCGACATCACCGCCGGGCGCGGACTATGTTGCATAATTTTTTTATTAAAGATATTGCCGCAGGCCCAGCTAAATGCCGCCGCCAGAGTCAGCATAAATCCCGACATCGCTATATGCTGTCCGTTGAGACTGGCTTCAATCAATACCAGTACACCTATAATCGCCAGGGCGATTCCCGCCAACTGCTTACGTTGTAACCGCTCGCTAAAAACAAACGCCCCCAATGCCATGGTAAAAAAGGCCTGCGCCTGTAATACCAACGACGCCAGTCCTGCGGGCATACCAAACTTTATCGCGCAAAAGAGAAAGGCGAACTGCCCAAAGCTTATCGTCAGGCCATAGCCCAGCAACAGCGTAAGCGGGACTTGAGGCCGGGCGACAAAGAAAATTGCCGGAAACGCCACCAGTAAAAATCGTAATCCTGCCAGCAATAATGGCGGCATATGGTGCAGGCCTACTTTGATGACAACAAAATTGAGCCCCCATACGACAACCACCAGTAACGCCAAAAAACCGTCTTTACGCGACATCATCGGCCCCTGTCATTATTAAAATTTTGTAAAAAGGTAAGTTATCGGAAATCAGTGCGCCATAACAGGACTTTTCTTTTTACCGTGAGCATGGCATTGAACAACACACGATGGGCAAAATCCTGCGTTATGGTATGTTAAGACTACGCTATAGCGTACAGACATCATGCTTTTGCGGGCACGGTAGATTAAAACGTCCCGATACGTAACCTCCATTTCAGGCAGGAAAAATGAATCCAGGATTGAGACGTTCGACGTTGGCTCTACTCGCCTCATCGCTGTTATTGACGATTGGACGCGGCGCCACGCTCCCCTTTATGACCATCTATCTTAACCGTCAGTACGGTTTAGGCGTGGATCTGATTGGCTACGCGCTGACCAGCGCGTTAACGATTGGCGTCGTCTTTAGTCTTGGCTTTGGGATTCTGGCGGACAAGTTTGATAAAAAGCGCTACATGTTACTCGCGATTATCGCCTTCGCCTGCGGATTTATCGCCATCCCAATGGTGCATAATGTCGTACTGGTTGTCCTGCTTTTTGCGCTTATTAACTGTGCCTATTCGGTTTTTTCTACCGTCCTGAAGGCCTGGTTCGCCGATAACCTTACCGCGACAACAAAAACGCGGATTTTTTCGCTCAACTATACCGTACTCAATATCGGCTGGACGGTTGGCCCGCCGCTCGGCACGCTGCTGGTGATGCAAAGCATCAATTTACCCTTCTGGCTTGCCGCTATCTGTTCCGCATTTCCGCTGGTCTTTATTCAGGTATGGGTGACACGTTCGGTTGCCGCCAGCGAGGGGAAAAATGCCGCTATCTGGTCTCCCTCCGTTCTGCTGCGCGACAAAGCATTATTGTGGTTTACGCTTTCGGCATTTCTGGCCTCCTTTGTGGGGGGGGCCTTTGCGTCCTGTATTTCACAGTACGTTATGGTCGTTGCCGATAGCGGCTTCGCGGAAAAAGTGGTAGCCGTCGTCCTGCCGGTTAATGCGGTTATTGTGGTCAGTTTGCAATACGCCGTGGGCCGTCGACTTACCGCCGTCAATATTCGACCAATGATGACGACCGGCACCGTCTTTTTTATCGCCGGGCTCATCGGATTTATTTTTTCAGGCGACAATCTGTTTTTTTGGGGGCTTTCAGCGGCAGTATTCACGATTGGCGAAATTATTTATGCCCCCGGCGAATATATGTTAATTGACAACATTGCGCCTGCCGGGATGAAAGCCAGCTATTTTTCAGCGCAATCGCTGGGCTGGCTGGGTGCGGCGGTAAACCCGCTGGTCAGCGGCGTCATCCTGACGACGCTTCCCGCCTGGTCGCTTTTCGTTGTCCTGATAATCGCCATTGTGTTCGCATGGGCACTGATGTTAAAAGGAATGCGGATTACCCCTACGCAACAGGCTATCACCTGTTAATTATCTGCAGCCAGTCATGTGCGCCGTTTCTGGCGCACCGGGTTAACCCTATATATTACAGGCTAATTATCTGCTGTCACTGCGGTAATTCAGGAATATTCCTGGGCGCTGACGAAAATATTCTAATGCTTTACCCTTCCAGTAAAATAAATACGCAATTCAGACTTTGCTTAAGTATAAATTAGTACTATAGTCTGTACGAGGTTTTTTAAAAAAGAGGATGCACGCTAAAATAAGGAGAAACGAGATGTTAGGCAGTATTAACCTTTTTATCGTTGTATTAGGAATTATTTTATTTTCCGGATTTCTGGCCGCCTGGTTCAGTCACAAATGGGATGATTAATGAACGGAGATAATCCCTCGCAGAGCCGGCCCCTTGCTGCATCGTTGCGCAAGGGGCCGCTTTTGTCTGGATGGCAGGCAAAAAAAAACCGCCGGTTCACCAGCGGTAAATGCTTGCATGGATAGATTTGTGTTTTGCTTATACGCTACCGGGCAAATTCTTGCGAGGATAACGGATCGCTAACGACTGTAGCACCGTCAATATCAATGAAGCTTAAACGATACGCAACCAGACCTGAATAAGACATTATGGGACCTTTTGTCCCCCAGGCGCTTTTACAAGACCCATGGTATCAGGCCAGCCGCGTGCCCCGTATGGCTGACCTGGAGATTGCCGGTTAGCGCGCGTTATTTTTGCAGTCGGTTCACGCGAACAAGCGGTTCCTTCGCTTTCTTGTCCAGACTACCGTTAATGTTGATCATTTGATCCGGCTGAACTTCCCGCCCATCAAATACGGCGGAAGGAATTATCACGTTAATCTCGCCGGATTTATCACGAAATACATAGCGATCGTCGCCTTTATGATCAATAAGGTTGCCGCGCAGCGAAACGGTCGCGCCATCATGCAGGGTTTTTGCCTGTTCGATGGTCATTTTTTCTGCATCATCCGTACCGCGATAACCATCCTCAATAGCATGAGGCGGCGGCGGTGCCACGTCTTTTTTTAATCCCCCCTGATCTTCCGCTAGCGCGTAAGGCATTATCAGAAAACTTAAAAATGCAGCCACCTGTAGTTTCATGCTCTCTCCTTAATAACGTCTATTTGACGTATTAAGTCTGGCCGCTATTTTTAGTTTTTACAAACATGAATTTACCCGCAGAATATTAAGCAATAAAATCAACCCATCCGGATTAATATGCAACCGATATCAGCGCCAGTGAGCGCGAAAGCGTAACGGCGTAATAGTTAACTTGCCACATAGCTGAAGTCATATGCATCAACGTCTGGATAGCAATTCAGAATAATCGGCTTTATTTTTTGAGGATAATGGCCTTACGCATAATCAATGACAGTCATCGCCGTAAGAAAGTAAGCAAGTTATGCAACAGCGGGTTTGTTGGTGACTGGATAAAATAATCATTCACTGACAATGTCATAAAATAAATATGCCATACTTGAGAAGAACGAACAGATTTCATTTGTCTCTGTAACGGAAAAATAAACGATGAGATTAGAACAGCACGATATTGTCACCCTTGATGAAGCCGAATCCGTCGATAGCCTGACAAAAAAACTTGGTGATTTACTGGTTAACCAGAAACTCCGTCTGACCACTGCAGAATCCTGCACTGGCGGGAAACTGGCTTCAGCATTGTGCGCAGCAGAAGATACGCCCTCATTTTACGGTGTGGGGTATGTCACCTTTACTGATGAAGCCAAAGCAAAAATCTTACGCGTACAACGCCACAGTCTTGCCGAACATACCGCCGTCAGCGAAGCGGTTGTTACTGAAATGGCACAGGGCGCTAAGGATCAGGCTGAGGTCAATATCAGCATAGCGATCAGCGGCTATGGCGGGCCGGAAGGCGGCGAAGATGGCACACCTGCGGGCACCGTTTGGTTTGCCTGGAATATTAACAATACGACTTTTACAAGCCGACAACATTTTAACGGAGATTGTCAGGAAGTATTAGAAAAATGCGTACGCTTCGCCCTCGCTGAATTGCTTTTTCTTTTAACAAAGCATAAACAATAATTTCATCTGACCGGTCAGAATAACTCCCGGTCAGAATAAAAAAATGCGAGCCTATGGCCCGCATCGTATGTGCAATATTTCAGAATATATTTATGAAATATCAGGAGTAAAATTAATTGCCGGATTTCCGTCCGCCACTGTGGCTATTCTGGCCACCTTTTTTACCCGCTTCAGATGCACGCTGTGGGTCGTTTTTAAAGTTCCCACCGCTATGCTGGCCGCCTTTACGACCTGCTTCTGAGGCTTTCTCTTTATCTTCTGCAAAATTACCGGAACCGCCGCGATGTTCTGCCATAATATAATCCTCATGATGATGTTGCGTTTTAAATATGATATGTCTTCTCATATCATGTGATACAGTTCTAAATCTAGTCGCCCTGTGCGCAGTGTCAAATTCATTTCTGCATTATTTACATAATACCACCACATAGCGGAAAATATATTTTTCGAAAACATCAACAGCGAAGCGGTAATAAATCTTTGGCAATCAAGCCACCACGGGAAAATAAGTAGAAAAATCCGAATGCACGCCCTTGTTATATTCAGACAACTTAACCCCATAAATTTAACTGGCTGTCATCAGAAGTGCAGGATTCATTTTCAGGCGGTTGTTCGACAGTGCCGAACAACCGTATCAGCTTAGCGATCGAGCCCACGATATTGCAACATGGGGTCAATATGCGGTTCATGTCCACGCCAGGCTGAATAAAGCGTTTCTAAATCAGTACTATTCCCCCGGGAAAGGATAGCATCACGAAAACGCTGCCCGTTTTCACGCGTCAGGCCGCCCTGCTCTACAAACCATTGATAACCGTCATCCGCTAACATTTGCGTCCACAGGTAGGCGTAGTATCCCGCTGCGTAGCCGCCGCCGAAGATATGGGCAAAATAACTACTGCGATAGCGGGGCGGCACTGCCGGTAAATCAAGATGCTCGGCGGCCAGCGCCTGCTGCTCGAACTCAGCGACAGACTGCTCTGCTACGCTCTCCTCCAGCATATGCCAGCGCATATCCAGCAATGCGGCGCCGAGCAATTCAGTCATATCGTAACCTTTATTAAATAAACTCGCCTTGCGCATTTTTTCCTGTAAATCAGCAGGCATTTTTTCACCGCTGTCGACATGACGCGCGTAGCGTTCGAACACACGTGGATGGCTCGCCCAATGCTCATTAATCTGGGAGGGAAACTCGACAAAGTCGCGGGGCGTATTGGTACCTGAAAGCGTGGCATAGCGCTGAACGGCAAACAAACCATGTAACGTATGACCAAACTCATGGAAGAGCGTAATAACGTCGTCCCAAAGCAGTAATGCAGGCTGCCCATCAACCGGTTTCTGATAGTTACATACATTGTATATAACGGGCCGGGTTTCATTGAGTGTGGATTGCTCGACAAAATTCCCCATCCACGCGCCGCCGCTTTTCGAGTCCCGCGCGAAGAAGTCGCCATAAAATAACGCCATGCCGACACCATCGGAGTCGAAAATCTCCCACACCCGAACATCAGGGTGATACACCGGAATGTCAAAACGCTCGACGAAGGTGATGCCGAATAGCTGGTTGGCGGTCCAGAAAACCCCCTCTTGCAACACCGTATTTAAGGCAAAATAGGGCTTCAGTTGCGCTTCATCTAACGCATATTTTTCCCGCCGTACCTGTTCGGCATAGAACATCCAGTCCCAGGCCTGAACGGTGTAGCCGCCCTGCTCACCATCAATGACGTTCTGAATTTCCGCCTGTTCATTGAGTACACGCTGACGCGCTGGCGGCACAATGCCACGCATAAAGCTCAGTGCGGCTTGCGGCGTTTTCGCCATCTGATCGGCCATTTTCCATGCGGCATAATTGGGGAAACCCAGCAGTTTTGCCTGACAGCGACGAATCTCTACCAGACGCTGAACGATAGCGCGGGTATCGTGGGCATCTCCTTTTTCCGCCCGAGTCCATGACGCTGCGAATAAATTTTCGCGGGTCTGGCGATCGCGCAGCGTAGCAAGCGCAGGCTGTTGCGTCGTATTAAGGAGCGGAATGAACCAGCGCTCCTCCAGGCCTTTTTCACGCGCCGCTTCAGCAGCGACGGTCATTTCTTCCGGGCTTAATCCTGCCAGACAATGCGCGTCATCTACCGCCAGCCCGCCCGCTTTACTTGCCGCCAGCAGACGCTGATTAAACTGACTCATTAAGGTCGCTGATTCAGTATTCAATACCTTCAGTCGCGCTTTATCCTCTTCGGCAAGCTGCGCGCCTGCCAACACAAAACGCTGATGGATAACATCGACCAACCGTAGCGACTCATCATCCAGCCCCAGTGAGTGACGCTGTTGCCAGACGGCATCCACGCGAGCGAATAACGCGCTATTCAGATAAATATCGTTGGAGAGCGCCGCCAGCTCGGCAGAAAAGGCCTCATCCAACCGCTGGAGTTCATCGTTAGTGTGCGCGGCCGTCATCGCGAAAAAAATGCTGGTGACGCGTGACAGAAGCGCCCCGCTTTGCTCCAGCGCCAGAAGCGTATTCGTAAAATCAGGGGCCGTCGGATGATTGACGATGGCCTCGATTTCCACGCGTTTTTGCCGCACGCCCTCATCAAAAGCAGGACGATAATGGCAATCTTTGATCCGATCAAAACGCGGTGCCTGATAGGGCAACATACTCTGGTCTAACAAAGGATTCGTCGACATTTTTCACTCCTGAAAATAGGTTGATCATAAGAGTAAGCTTCCCCCTATGCTGACCGCAACCGTGTTAACCAGGATTACCCTTTCATAAACGCCGCGTGCTATGGTAATACAACACAAAAAGCGTTGAGGAACTGTGTGATGATCGTTTTAGTAACTGGAGCAACCGCAGGGTTTGGCGAGTGCATTGCACGCCGTTTTGTTGAGAATGGACATAAAGTCATTGCCACGGGACGTCGTCATGAACGCCTGCAAGCGTTAAAAGATGAGCTTGGCGAGAACGTATTGACCGCCCAACTGGACGTGCGCAACCGCGCGGCCATCGAAGAGATGATGGCCTCTCTGCCTGCGCAGTGGCGCGATATTGATGTGCTGGTCAATAACGCCGGTCTGGCGCTGGGTCTTGAACCGGCGCATAAAGCCAGCGTAGAAGACTGGGAAACTATGATCGATACTAATAATAAAGGCTTAATTTATATGACCCGCGCCGTGCTGCCAGGAATGGTCGAACGTAATCGCGGTCATATCATTAACATCGGTTCAACCGCCGGCAGTTGGCCTTATGCTGGTGGCAACGTCTATGGCGCGACGAAAGCCTTTGTGCGCCAGTTTAGCCTGAATTTGCGCACGGATTTACACGGCACGGCGGTTCGCGTGACCGACATTGAACCGGGTCTGGTTGGCGGTACCGAGTTTTCCAGCGTCCGTTTCAAAGGCGACGATGAGAAAGCGGGTAAAACCTACGAAAATACCACCGCGCTCACGCCAGAAGACATTACCGAAGCGGTATGGTGGGTGGCCACACTCCCCGCGCATGTGAATATTAATACCGTTGAAATGATGCCTGTTACCCAATCCTTCGCAGGGCTCAGCGTCCACCGTAGCTAAGGGGTTATACCCGGTCTGCGGGCCGGGTAATCCCTGGCAAACGTATCTGCAACCAGAAACATGATCGGTATAGACCGCCACGGAAAAGTGGTAGAGTATCCGGGTCAACCGCCTAAAAAGTAAGAATGAATGACCGTCGAAACGCAGCTTAACCCTACACAGCCTGTCAACCAGCAAATTTACCGTATTCTTCGGCGTGATATCGTGCATTGTCTTATCCCGCCTGGCACGCCGCTATCAGAAAAAGAGGTCTCAACCCGTTTTAACGTTTCGCGTCAACCGGTGCGCGAGGCTTTTATAAAGCTGGCGGAAAATGGGTTGATTCAGATCCGCCCTCAGCGCGGTAGTTATGTGAATAAGATTTCGCTTTCTCAGGTACAGAATGGCTGTTTTGTACGGCAGGCGATCGAATGCGCGGTGGTCCGCCGTGCGGCGGCGATGATCACCGACAACCAGTGCTATCAACTGGCGCAAAACCTGCACCTGCAACATATTGCTATCGAGCGCAAACAGATTGATGATTTTTTCCAGCTTGATGACGATTTCCACCAAAAGCTGGCGCAGATCGCCGATTGCCAGTTAGCGTGGGATACCATTGAAAATATCAAAGCGACAATCGACCGGGTTCGCTATATGAGTCTGGATCATGTTTCTCCGCCGGAGATGTTGTTGCGCCAGCACCATGATATTTTCTCCGCGCTGGAAAATCGTGACGGCAATGCGGTTGAGAGCGCAATGACCCAGCATTTGCAGGAAATTAGCGAATCCGTTCAGCTTATCCGTCAGGAAAACAGCGGCTGGTTTAGCGAAGAGTAACCCCCTTTAACGTCGGGGTGAGACGCCTTCTCCGCTTTCTCACCCTGCACATTCCCGCCTAAAAAGCCGTGAGCTTGATCAAAAACAAAAAAAATCCGCAACGATAAGCGTATTTATATGTCGCCCGTCATGCGGGGAAACCTGCGGGCTTTGGCAGTAAGTTTGAAAGGAGAAAACACCATGATGACATACGATCGTAACCGTAACGCAATCACTACCGGTAGTCGGGTCATGATAAGCGGCACGGGTCATACCGGGATTATCAAAGCCATTGAGAGCGAAGGTCTGGATGCAGGTCAAATTCGCCGCGGCAAAACGGTGATTGTCGAAGGTTGTGAAGGTAAATTCGCGCCGGTCGAACTGATTCGTCTTGGCATGAACTGATACCACTGGCCGCTAAGAACCGCTCCGGCCTTCCCGGTAGCATAATGCTACCGGGTCTCTGTTGCGCTACTTCAACCGCTCGGCATATTTCGCCACGCTCGCTTTCGCGCCATATGTCAGTAAACTGTCATAGGCTTCTTGCACTTTTTGCGTAAACCGCGCCGCCTGCGGCAAATCGTTGCCGAAAATTTCTGCCATTCCCAGCAGCGCCTTAACACGACTGGCGCCTTCTTCACTGTTTGGCACGGCGCGCTGAATAACCGGCAATAGCGGATCGCTAATGTCGATGGCCTTGCCCTGCTCATCCACGCCGCCAACATAACGCATCCACCCCGCCACGCCCAGCGCCAGCAAATCAAAATCGCTATGATTAGCAAGATGCCAGCGAACGGAGTCCAGCATACGCTGCGGAAGTTTCTGGCTGCCATCCATCGCAATCTGCCAGGTACGATGACGCAGCGCCGGATTACGGTAACGCGCAATCAACTGATCGGCATAACGCTGTAAATCTACCCCCTGGACTTTCAGCGTTGGCGCCTGCTCGCGTAACATTAACGCCTGCGCGGTCAGACGATAGTTGTCGTCATCCATACAGTCATTAATATGCTGATAGCCGGCAAGATACCCCAGATAAGCCAGGAATGAATGACTGCCGTTAAGCATCCGCAGTTTCATCTCTTCAAACGGAACCACGTCGGCGACCAACGTCGCGCCC
Source organism: Salmonella sp. NW884 (assembly GCF_051700745.1). Classification (NCBI taxonomy): domain Bacteria; kingdom Pseudomonadati; phylum Pseudomonadota; class Gammaproteobacteria; order Enterobacterales; family Enterobacteriaceae; genus Salmonella; species Salmonella sp. NW884. The sequence continues at coordinate 270,340 of NZ_JAMMDE010000001.1, forward strand.
GCGTTTTCCCACTGCGGACGACCCGCCACAAACGTATCTTCTATCACCCACTGACGAAACGGTTCGCAGGCGACGCCCGCCGGATCGCGCACGCCGGTCAGTTGTTCGATTTTATCCAGCGTCTCCGGCGTGACCGCAGGGACAATCCGATCAACCATGGTTGACGGAAATGTCACGTTTTGCTCGATCCATATCGCCAGTTCCGCATCCACCTCCCGGGCGTAAGCCGTTACAACCTGACGCGTCACATGCCCATTTTCCGGCATGTTGTCGCAGGACATCACGGTAAATGCCGGTAAGCCTGCGGCTTTACGACGCGCTAACGCTTCGACAATAATACCCGGTGCCGTTAGCGGTTGATGCGGATTTTGCAGGTCGGCGGCAATCATGGGATGTTCCAGCAGAAGTTGGCCCGTGGCTGGCGAATGACAATACCCTTTCTCGGTAATGGTCAGAGACACAATCGCTATTTGCGGTTCGCACATCGCCGCCAGCACACGTTCCAGACCATCAACCTGAACATGCAACGCCGCTTTGACGACGCCCACCACACGCGCCGTCCAGGCATCCGCCGACATCTCCGCCACGGTATAGAGGTTATCCTGCTGCTTTAGATCGGCAATCTGCTGTTCGCCGCCAATAAGATTAACCTCATAATAGCCCCAGTCGCTATGCTGCTCCGCAGCCAGAATATCTGTATAAACCCCCTGATGCGCGCGATGAAACGCGCCAAAACCGAGATGGACCATCCGCGCCGCCAGCGCCGCGCGATCGTAATCAGGAAGCGTCGCCTTTGCCGATAAAAGCCTGTTTTGCATTTTATAACCTCTATATTCTGAAAGCGGAACAGTCGCAGAGTAACGCCTGCCCTGGTGCATTTGGATTTACGCTAATTAAACAAAAGTGACCGGACAGCATGGCCGAAACCGCATTAGCGTTCCGGCCATACCGTCGACACGATTTAACTCGTCTGAGTTGCGGAGTGGCGTAACTTCTCTGCCGCTGTCGCTTCCGCCGCATCCTCAGGCAGACTCAGGTCGCGATCTCTGACCTCCGGCATCAACAGCGCAGAAATCAGACCAATACACGAGTAGAGCACCAGCATAATTAAGATGGGCAGCCAGGAATCGGTCATGTTACAAAAGATCCCTGCGAGGACGGGGCCAAAGCCAACCGCCACCAGGCCTCCTGCCTCTTTTGAAATCGCCATCCGGGTGAAGCGATTACGCGATCCGAAAATTTCCGCCATGGTGATGTTTTCCAGCGCAAATAATCCCAGCACGGCAAAGTTATGAATAACAATGAGCGCCGCCATAATTACGCCAGGGCTATACGTTTTATCTACCACAATAGACAGCATCGGCCAGGCGAGAATAATCGCGGAGATATTCAACATTATATACGGCAGCCGACGGCCGTATTTATCGGACAACCACCCTAATAGTGGAATAGTGATAAAACCGATTACGGAACTTATCATTAACGCATCGGTTGGGATAGATTTGTTAAATAATAACGTCTGAACTAAATATCCGGCAAGGAAGGTTTGAATAAGCCCCGAATTCCCCGCCTGCCCAAAACGTAAACCGGTGGCCAGCCAGAAAGATTTGCTGGTAAACATCGCGCCCAATGTATTTTCTGACGCAGGCGTTAACGCTGGCGATTTTTCGCCTTCGCTTACTTTTTCGAATACCGGACTTTCTTTCAGATTCATTCGCAGCCAGATCGCGAATATCATGACAACGACGCTCGCCAGGAAAGGAATACGCCATCCCCAGGCGATCAGCTGTTCGCGTTCAAGCGCAAAGAACATCACCGCCCAGATCGCCGTCGCGCTCAACGTACCGCAGTTGGTGCCCATCGCGACCAGCGAGGAAATGATGCCACGCTTTCCTTTCGGCGCATACTCGGCCAGCATAGTACCCGCACCGGAAATTTCCGCCCCGGCGCCCAGCCCCTGTATAATTCGCAATGTCACCAGTAATACTGGCGCAAAAATGCCGATTTGCGCATACGTCGGCAGTACGCCAATCAGCGTGGTGCAGATCCCCATCATGGTGATGGTAATAAACAATACTTTTTTTCGTCCGATGCGGTCTCCCATTTTACCAAAAACAAAGGCGCCGATAATTCTGGCTATATAACCTGCACCATAGGTGCCCATTGCCAGAATAAGCGCCATCGCGGCAGACTGTTCCGGAAAAAATATCTCATGGAAGACCAGAGCCGCGCCTAGTGAATATAACTGAAAATCCATAAATTCAAGCGCGGTGCCTAACCAGCCAGATACGGCAGCGCGCACTAAATCCTGAGTCGATCGTTCATGCTTTATTTGTGTCATATAGGCAATCTCTAAGAGGTAAGATGCGTACCACTTACTCGCAATTATTTATATTATTTCGCAAACGTGAGTAAGACTTTGCAGCATTGACGCTGGTCTTTCTCGAAAAGCTCAATCGCGTCGGTGACATGTTGATAATCAAATGTATGCGTTATCAGCTTATCCGGATCAATAAGCCCTTTATTCAGCCAGTCAATCACGACCGGGAATTTATTGGCATTAAGACGCGATGAATAAATAGCCAGCTCTTTTCCGGTAATACCCTGCTGTACAATCTCACACGGGTCGCTGGAAAATCCCATCAGGACAATGCGTGCCGCAGGCGATGCAAGGGTAATCGCCTCTTGCAGGATAGCGGGATGACAGGCGGCATCGACAATCAAGGTCGGTTTTAGCGCCTTCTGCTGTAGAAATTCCGCCAGTGAATGTTGACCATTATTGAGGGTCCAGTCAGCGCCGCTCTGCTTCGCCATTGCTAAACGCTCTTCAATGCGATCAACGACTATGACCGTTTTAACCTGATAAACCCCCTTCAGCGCCTGTACGGTCGTCAGTCCCATCGGGCCTGCGCCATAGATAAGCGCCACGTCCTGCTCGGTCGGATTCACCTGCCCCGTCACATTTGCCGCAATGGTAAACGGCTCAACCATGACGGCATGATGGTCCGCGATGTTGTCCGGTATGCGATGAACATTACGGGCCGGCGCCACCGCATACTCGCTGAAACCGCCGTCACGATGCACGCCCAGCACCACCAGCGAGGTACACACATTGGGTTTACCGACTGAACAAGGGTAACAATGCCCGCAACTGATCACCGGATCGACGGATACCCGTTCTCCTATCCGGTCGCGATTGACGTTGTCGCCTACCGCGTCGATGACACCGAAAAATTCATGGCCTATGACACGGGGATATTTTGCAAAGGGATTATGTCCCCGATAAATATGACTGTCGGAACCGCAGATACCCGCCAGTTTCACTTTAATACGAACTTCACCCGGCGCAGGCTGCGGAAGCGCGCGCGTTTCGATAGTTAATGTATTCGGTTTTTCGATTACGATGCTTTTCATTTTTCGCTCCTTACCAGTTCCACAGTGTGCCGTCTTCCAGGCGGGCCACCGGCAAATAGGCTGGATCGTACGGATATTTCGCCGCCAGTTTTTCATCGAACTCAATGCCCAGTCCTGGCTTGTCGCCCGGATGCATATAGCCGCCCTCGAACGTCCAGTTATGCGGGAAAACCTCCAGCATCTGTTCGGAGTAGCCCATAAACTCCTGCACGCCAAAGTTAGGCACCCACAGGTCAAAATGTAATGCCGCGGCCATACAAACCGGCGACAGATCGGACGGCCCATGCGAACCGGTACGCACCTGGTAGAGCGAGGCAAAATCGGCAATGCGGCGCATCCCGGTAATACCACCGGCATGGGTAATCGTGGTGCGGATGTAGTCAATCAATTGCTCTTCAATGAGCTGTTTGCAATCCCAGATACTGTTAAAGACTTCGCCTACGGCAATCGGCGTAACCGTATGCTGGCGGATCAGGCGGAAGCACTCCTGATTTTCAGCCGGCGTCGGGTCTTCCATCCAGAACAAACGATAGTCTTCAATACTTTTGCCAAAGCGGGCAGCCTCAATAGGCGTCAGTCGGTGATGCATATCGTGCAGAAGATGTTCATTAAACCCGAACGTATTACGCACGGCGTCAAACAGCTTTGGCGTAAAATCGAGATACTTTTCCGTTGACCACAATTGTTCTTCCGGCCACTGGCCTTTTGTCGCAGGCTCATAGGCCAGCCCCTTGCCTTTCGCCATGCCGTAGGTGGTTTTCATCCCCGGAACGCCGCACTGCACGCGGATTGCTTTGAACCCTTGCTCTTTATGACGCGCGTAGTCTTCCAGCACATCGTCGATGGTGTGGCCTGTGGTATGGCAATACACCATGACGCCTTCACGCGAAGCGCCGCCGAGTAACTGATACAACGGCATATTGGCGGCTTTGGCTTTAATATCCCATAGCGCCATATCAACCGCGGAAATGGCGGACATGGTGACAGGGCCACGGCGCCAGTACGCGCCTTTGTAGAAGAACTGCCAAATATCTTCGATGCGGCGAGCATCCCGCCCGATGAGCTGTGGGCACAGGTGATCGGTAAGGTACGAGGCCACCGGGAGCTCGCGTCCGTTCAGGGTGGCATCCCCCAGACCGGTGATCCCGTCTTCCGTGGTTATCTTTAAGGTGACGAAGTTACGCCCTGGACACGTAACAAAAACTTCAGCCCCTACAATCTTCATTTTTATTCCTTACATCGCATTATGGGATGCAGGAAATTTACCCAACTGAGCTACTACCATACAAGTATATTGATGTAAAAAGCGCTGCCAGATCACAAAATGTTCTGGTCGCGCGGCAATGTTACGTACGTCCCCATCCGACGACGATAATCAGCATTCCACACAGCGCGATCAGCGCACCGCACCAGTCATAAACCGTGAGCCGGACGCCATCGACAACACGTAACCACAGGAGCGCAGTACAGACATATACCCCACCGTAAGCCGCATAAACCCGCCCACTCGCCGCCGGATGCAAGGTCAAAAGCCAGACGAATAACGCGAGTGACGCGGCAGCAGGCAGAAGCCACCACACGCTGGCGCCGCGCTTAATCCATAGCCAGGGAAGAAAACATCCAATGATTTCACAGAGGGCGGTGACAAAGAAAAGCAGAGTCGTCTTTAGCATGAGATTCATTTGGTTACGAAATGATAAGTGATAATACAACAGAATATCGTTACGGTTATCCGGCCATTCTTGTGTATATGCCAGGCATAAGGATTGGTGTAGAATTTACAGGTGGTTTACCGCTTTTTCCCCTCTAATGAAAGGATGTTGTGATGAACAATACGCTGAGCAAACGCCTGTGCCTGACGGCAATGCTTACGTTGGCGGCCGTTGTATATACTACTTCCGCATTCGCTGAAACCAGTAAACTGGTGATTGAATCGGGAGATAGCGCACAAAGTCGTCAGGAAGCGGCAATGGAAAAGGAACAATGGAACGACACTCGCAGTCTGCGTCAGAAAGTGAATACCCGCGCAGAAAAAGAGTGGGACAAAGCCGATGCCGCCTTTGATAACCGCGATAAATGCGAGCAAAGCGCCAACATCAACGCCTATTGGGAGCCCAATACGCTGCGGTGTCTGGATCGTCGTACAGGTCGCGTTATTACGCCCTGATGCAGGATAACTAAAAGGAAGTGTAAGGATACAGTATGACAAGTGACTACAAGGTCAGACTGCGCCCGCTTGAGCGTGAAGATTTACGATTTGTCCACCAGCTTGATAATAATGCCAGCGTTATGCGTTACTGGTTTGAAGAGCCGTATGAGGCTTTTGTCGAACTGTCGGATCTCTACGACAAACACATCCACGACCAAAGCGAACGGCGCTTTGTCGTCGAATGCGATGGTGAAAACGCCGGGCTGGTAGAACTGGTGGAAATTAACCATGTGCATCGGCGGGCGGAATTTCAGATTATTATCTCGCCGGAGTACCAGGGAAAAGGCCTGGCGTCACGCGCGGCCAAACTGGCGATGGATTACGGATTTACCGTACTCAATCTCTATAAATTGTATTTGATCGTCGATAAAGAGAATGAAAAAGCGATTCACATCTACCGTAAACTCGGGTTTAGAGTAGAAGGCGAGCTGATTCATGAGTTCTTCATTAACGGCGAATACCGTAACACCATCCGCATGTGTATCTTCCAGCAGCAGTATCTGGATGAACATAAAACGTCCGGTTCTACACTCCTGAAACCCACCGCGCAGTAAGCGCGGCGCGGTAGTCACGGAGAGTCGCACCGCGCCCGGTTTAGTAGTAATCGATACGATTTTTAATGGTGTAATGGTGGGACACTGCCGGCTTAACGCTCTCATCGACGATAACAAGCCGGCAGTCAACAGGGTTCGCGTACGCATCATATTCGCAGCTCTGTGTGACGTTGCCGACCTGTCGATCATCCACCCGGCTGACTGCCGTATAATCCAGCTTTTTACGCGGGTTCGCGGAGGGTTTTGCCGTCACAGAGAGCCTATTCTGCGAGTTTATGGTTGTCTTACCTAACGGATAGCCTTCGCTATCATAGCGGTACTCGACCTTCATCTCTTTGCCCGTCGCCGATACCACAAAACCGTTGTCGTCCGTTTCCCAGGTCACGCCCGCCGAAGGCAACGCCGCCAGCTGGCACTTCCCCTGTAACTGCACCTTTTTTTCCAGCGTCTGAGCATCCCGGTAATAATTGGCATCCAGCACGAGCGCCAGCCCCGTATTATTCTCCAGATCGTGTAACTCAAGCGTATCAAAACAGCCTTCCTGTGAAAGCGTACCGGTGACCTGCTTCGCCACTTCGCCATTCTCACTCATCAATGTCTGGCTGAAATCCTTTACCGGACCACGTAATGGATCAAAATCAAATTCGTTCGAAAAACTGGCCATTTCCGGCGTAAAAGACTCAAGGGATTTCGGGTTATCACAACCTGCCAGTATCATGCACAATAACGTCAGTAAAAGGGGTTTCTTCACACGTATCACCAGGATGAAAAGATATTTATCATCATATTAGCAAATACAGTTATTTACACGAAAAATGCTAAGCTTAGAACATCGTCATTAATCACAGGAGTTCATGATGAAAATCGCAACTGCAATAGCCGCTCTGGCGTTAGTTAGCGCCCCCTCGCTGGTGATGGCGGCACCGGGATCGTGCGAGAGAGTAAAAAGCGATATCGAACAACGTATCATCAATAACGGCGTGCCGGCGGATAATTTTACGCTCACTATCGTTCCTAACGACCAGGCCGATCAGCCGGACTCACAGGTGGTGGGCCATTGCGCGAACGATACGCATAAAATTCTTTATACCCGCACCAGCAGCGGCAATGCGCCAGCCAATACCTCTCCCGCTCAGGACGGTTCATCCGCCGAACCGCAATAACCTCCTCCTGCCCTCCGGGTCCGGAGGGTAACGCTCTTTGACATGGATTAATAATCCTTACTCCCAAAGGGGTAAACTCATTACATCATTAGCATGTTAATAATTTCGTTATAGTTATCAATATATAGCGAAATAATAACGACAATGGAGTGAGTGATGCCCGGAGAAAAGCAACAAACAGGCGTTAGCCGCAGGACGTTAGTGAAATCAGCGGCGCTTGGCTCACTGGCGCTGGCTGCCGGAGGCGTATCTTTACCGTTTGGGATGCGTACCGCGGCCGCAGCGGTGCAGCAGGCTATGCGCAACGAAGAAGATAAAATCGTCTGGGGCGCCTGTTCGGTCAACTGCGGCAGTCGCTGCGCCCTGCGTCTGCATGTAAAAGATAATGAAGTCTGGTGGGTTGAAACTGATAACACTGGCGACGATGTCTACGGCAATCATCAGGTTCGCGCCTGCCTGCGGGGCCGTTCAATCCGTCGGCGTATTAACCATCCGGATCGCCTTAACTATCCCATGAAACGCGTTGGCCGCCGCGGCGAAGGCAAATTTGAACGCATTAGCTGGCAGGAAGCACTGGACACCATTAGCGCCAGCCTGAAAAAGACCGTAGAGACCTACGGCAATGAAGCCGTTTATATCCACTATTCATCCGGCATCGTAGGCGGCAACATAACCCGCTCGTCGCCTGCCGCCTCGCCGGTGAAGCGTTTGATGAACTGCTACGGCGGTTCGTTGAATCAATACGGCTCATACAGTACCGCGCAAATTTCTTGCGCCATGCCCTACACCTATGGTTCCAACGACGGCAACAGCACATCTGATATCGAAAACAGTAAACTGGTGGTCATGTTCGGCAATAATCCGGCTGAAACACGCATGAGCGGCGGCGGCATTACCTGGTTTCTGGAGCAAGCGCGTGAACGCTCAAATGCGCGCATGATCGTAATAGATCCGCGCTATACCGATACCGCTGCCGGACGTGAAGACGAGTGGATACCGATTCGCCCCGGCACCGATGCCGCGCTGGTGGCGGGAATTGCCTGGGTATTGATTAACGAAAATCTCGTTGACCAGCCTTTTCTCGATAACTATTGCATCGGCTACGATGAAAAGACCCTTCCGGCTGACGCGCCCCCCAATGGCCATTATAAGGCTTATATTTTGGGCCAGGGCGAGGACGGTATCGCCAAAACGCCGCAGTGGGCGTCACACATTACCGGCATCCCCGCCGATCGGATTATCAAACTGGCGCGCGAGATAGGTAGCGTCAAGCCGGCCTACATCTGTCAGGGTTGGGGCCCGCAGCGTCAGGCGAACGGCGAACAAACCGCTCGCGCCATCGCCATGTTACCGATTCTGACCGGCAACGTCGGCATTCATGGCGGTAATAGCGGCGCACGCGAATCCACTTACACCATTACCATTGAACGTCTGCCGGTCCTGGAGAATCCCGTTAAAACCGCCATCTCCTGCTTTAGCTGGACGGACGCCATTGCGCGCGGCCCGGAAATGACCGCCCTGCGCGACGGCGTACGCGGCAAAGATAAGCTGGATGTCCCGATCAAATTTCTATGGAACTACGCTGGCAACACCCTGATTAATCAGCATTCGGATATTAATAAAACCCATGAAATTCTTCAGGATGAAGCAAAATGCGAAATGATTGTGGTCATCGACAATTTTATGACCTCTTCCGCGAAGTACGCCGATATTTTACTGCCGGATCTCATGACCGTCGAACAGGAAGATATCATCCCCAATGATTACGCCGGCAATATGGGATATCTGATTTTTATCCAACCGGCGACGACGCCTAAGTTTGAACGCAAGCCCATCTACTGGGTACTCAGCGAAATCGCCAGACGCCTCGGCGACGATGTGTATCAGCGGTTTACCGAAGGCCGTACCCAGGCGCAATGGCTGCAATATCTGTACGCCAAAATGCAGGCAAGAGATCCGGCATTGCCCGCGTATGACGATCTGAAAAAAATGGGCATCTATAAACGTAAAGATCCCAACGGCCATTTTGTCGCCTATAAAAAATTTCGTGAAGATCCGCAGGCCAATCCGTTAAAAACGCCGTCCGGTAAAATCGAAATCTACTCGAGCCAACTCGCTCACATCGCCAGTACCTGGGAGCTGGCGGAAGGCGACGTGATAAGCCCACTGCCGATTTATACCCCTACTTTTGAAGGATGGGACGATCCGAAACGGAGCACCTTCCCGCTACAGCTGTTTGGCTTTCACTATAAATCCCGTACCCATTCAAGCTACGGCAATATTGATGTTCTGCAGGCCGCCTGTCGCCAGGAGGTGTGGATAAATCCGCTTGATGCGCAAAAACGTGGTATCGCGAATGGCGATAAGGTTCGCGTCTTTAACGATCGTGGAGAGGTGCGTCTACCCGCCAAAGTCACGCCGCGTATTCTGCCGGGCGTCAGCGCGATGGGTCAGGGCGCATGGCATAATGCGGATATGGCTGGCGATAAAATTGACCACGGCGCCTGCATCAATACGCTCACGACGCTGCGTCCTTCCCCCCTGGCAAAAGGGAATCCTCAACATACAAATCTGGTGGAAATCGAAAAAATCTAAGCCGCCTGCTCCGGGACGTTTTTACGCGCCCGGAGCTCCCCGTTTTGCGAACACAACGACATTTAAAACTCTTTTTTGGATGAGCATAGTGAGCTGTTATGAAAATCACCAACCCTGAGGCATTAATGGCGGCCAGTATCAGCCGACGAAGCCTGGTGAAAACCTCCGCTATCGGTAGCCTTGCGCTTGCCAGTAGCGCTTTCACCCTTCCGTTCTCCCGCATCGCACACGCCGCAGCAGACCTCGCATCCGGCAATGTGGCAGAAAAAGCGGTCTGGAGTTCATGTACCGTTAACTGCGGCAGCCGCTGCCTGCTGCGCCTGCACGTAAAAGATGACACCGTATATTGGGTTGAATCAGATACCACGGGCAACGATGAATATGGCAACCATCAGGTACGCGCCTGCCTGCGCGGCCGTTCTATTCGTCGCCGGATGAATCATCCCGATCGCCTGAAATATCCGATGAAACGCGTTGGTAAACGAGGAGAAGGCAAATTCGAACGTATCAGTTGGGATGAAGCGTTGGATACCATCGGCGATAACCTGAAACGTATCCTCAAGGACTACGGCAACGAAGCGGTACATGTCCTTTACGGTACCGGCGTGGACGGCGGCAATATTACCAATTCTAACGTACCGTATCGCCTGATGAACGCCTGCGGCGGCTATCTCAGCCGTTACGGTAGCTACAGCACCGCCCAAATCAGCGCGGCCATGAGCTATATGTTCGGCGGCAACGACGGCAACAGTCCGGATGATATCGCCAATACAAAACTGGTGGTGATGTTTGGCAATAACCCCGCGGAAACACGTATGAGCGGCGGCGGCGTGACATACTATGTCGAACAGGCGCGCGAACGCTCCAACGCCCGGATGATCGTGATTGACCCGCGTTATAACGACACTGCTGCCGGCCGCGAAGACGAGTGGCTGCCGATTCGCCCGGGTACCGATGGCGCGCTGGCGGCGGCAATCGCCTGGGTGCTGATTACCGAAGATCTTATTGATAAACCGTTTCTGGATAAATACTGCATCGGCTACGACGAAACCACTCTGCCCGCCTCGGCCCCGCGTAACGCGCACTATAAAGCCTATATTTTGGGTCAGGGCGAAGACGGTATTGCTAAAACGCCGCAATGGGCCGCGCAGATTACCAGTATTCCGGCGGAAAAAATCATTCAACTGGCGCGGGAAATCGGCTCGGCGAAACCGGCTTACATTTGCCAGGGCTGGGGACCGCAACGCCACTCTAACGGGGAGCAGACCGCACGCGCAATCGCCATGCTGTCTGTACTCACCGGTAACGTCGGCATAAATGGCGGTAATTCCGGCGTGCGCGAAGGCACCTGGGATCTGGGCGTCGAATGGTTTTCTATGCTGGAGAACCCGGTAAAAACCCAGATTTCGGTCTTTACCTGGACCGACGCTATCGATCATGGCGCGGAAATGACCGCCACACGCGACGGCGTGCGGGGAAAAGACAAGCTCGACGTGCCGATCAAATTTTTGTGGTGCTACGCCAGTAATACGCTGATCAATCAGCATGGCGACATCGCCCACACCCACGAGGTGCTTCAGGACGACAGTAAATGTGAAATGATCGTCGGCATCGAGCACTTTATGACCGCGTCGGCAAAATATTGCGACATTCTGCTGCCTGATTTAATGCCGACCGAGCAGGAAGATCTGATTTCCCACGAATCCGCAGGCAATATGGGCTATGTCATTCTTGGTCAGCCCGCCACCTCGCCGAAATTTGAAAGAAAGCCCATTTACTGGACGCTCAGTGAAGTGGCTAAACGGCTTGGTCCGGACGTATACCAGACCTTCACAGAAGGCCGCACGCAGCATGAGTGGGTCAAATACCTGCACGCAAAAACCAAAGCGCGTAACCCGGAAATGCCGGATTACGAAGAGATGAAACAAACAGGGATTTTCAAGAAAAAATGCCCGGAGGAGCACTACGTCGCTTTCCGCGCCTTCCGCGAAGACCCTGCCGCCAACCCACTGAAAACGCCGTCCGGTAAAATCGAAATCTATTCCGAGCGTCTGGCAACCCTCGCCGACACATGGGAGCTGAAGAAAGATGAGATTATCCATCCTTTACCCGCCTATACGCCAGGCTTTGACGGTTGGGACGATCCGCTTCGTCAGCGCTACCCGCTACAGCTAACCGGCTTCCACTATAAAGCGCGTACCCACTCCAGCTACGGCAATATCGACGTCCTGCAACAGGCATGTCCGCAGGAGATCTGGATCAACCCGATTGATGCGCAAGCGCGCGGCATTCAGCACGGCGACACCGTGCGGGTCTTTAACCAGAATGGAGAGATGCTCATTCCGGCAAAAGTCACGCCGCGCATATTGCCCGGCGTCACCGCTATCGGCCAGGGCGCCTGGTTAAATGCCGACATGTTTGGCGACAAAGTCGATCGCGGCGGCTCCATTAACATTCTGACGTCGCACCGGCCTTCCCCACTGGCGAAAGGTAATCCGTCACACAGTAATCTTGTTCAGGTTGAAAAGGCGTAAGGAGTAACCGATGACAACCCAGTATGGATTTTTTATTGATTCCAGTCGTTGCACCGGCTGCAAAACCTGCGAACTGGCCTGCAAGGACTACAAAGATCTCACTCCCGACGTCAGTTTCCGGCGGATATATGAATACGCAGGTGGCGACTGGCAGGAAGATAACGGCGTCTGGCACCAGAACGTCTTTGCCTACTATCTCTCCATCTCCTGTAACCACTGCGAAGACCCGGCCTGTACCAAAGTCTGCCCGAGCGGCGCGATGCACAAGCGCGATGACGGTTTTGTGGTGGTGAATGAAGAGGTCTGTATCGGCTGCCGCTACTGCCACATGGCCTGCCCGTACGGCGCGCCGCAGTACAACGCCGCCAAAGGTCATATGACTAAGTGCGACGGCTGTCATGATCGCGTCGCCGACGGCAAAAAGCCGATTTGCGTGGAGTCCTGCCCGCTGCGGGCGCTGGATTTTGGCCCGATAGACGAACTGCGCAAAAAACACGGTGAGCTGGCTGCCGTCGCGCCGCTGCCGCGCGCGCATTTCACGAAGCCGAATATTGTGATTAAACCCAACGCCAACAGCCGCCCGACCGGGGACACTACCGGTTATCTGGCCAATCCGAAGGAGGTATAAGATGGGAAGTGGATGGCATGAATGGCCGTTGATGATCTTCACGGTCTTTGGTCAGTGCGTGGTCGGCGCGTTAATCGTTAGCGGACTGGGCTGGCTGACGGCAAAAGACGATACCATCGCCCGTCAGCGCATCGTGCGCAGCATGTTTTTTCTGTGGCTAGTGATGGGACTGGGATTCCTCGCGTCGATTATGCATCTCGGCTCGCCGATGCGCGCGTTTAACTCGCTTAACCGCGTAGGCGCTTCCGCACTGAGTAATGAAATCGCCGCAGGATCGGTGTTCTTTGCCGTAGGCGGCATCTGGTGGCTGGTGGCGGTACTCGGTAAAATGCCCCCGGCGCTGGGTAAAGTGTGGCTGCTGGTCAGTATGGCGCTCGGCGTTGCATTCATCTGGGCAATGACGCTCGTTTATCAGATAGATACCGTGCCAACCTGGTATAATGGCTACACCACGCTGGCCTTTTTCCTCACGGCATTCCTGTGCGGTCCTGTGTTTGCGGCGCTACTGCTACGCATCGCGCGCGTCCCATTTTGCAGCGTGACGTTTGCCAGTATTAGCGGCCTGGCATTGGTGGTGTGCGTGGCGGTCATCGTACTACAAGGACTGTCTCTCTCAACCATTCACAGTTCCGTGCAACAGGCCAGCCATCTCGTACCGGATTACGGTATGCTACAGGTCTGGCGCATTGTCTTGCTTGCTGCCGGATTAGGCTGCTGGCTATGTCCGCTAATCCGTCGCCGCGAACCGCATACCGTTGGTTTGCTGCTCGGTGTCGTGCTGGTGCTGGCAGGCGAAATTATTGGCCGCGGACTTTTTTATGGCCTGCATATGACCGTAGGTATGGCCGTCGCAGGTTAATTTATGCGTGCGGGGCGACCCGCACCTTTCGGGATTGTTTGAATGACCACTTTTTTACAACGTGATGATTTTTCAGTAACGGCGCGTGTTCTTGGCGCGTTGTTTTATTATTCGCCGGAAAGCCACGAAAACGCTCCTCTGGTTCAGGCGCTATTAACCGACGACTGGCAGGCGCAGTGGCCGCTTGATGCCGAGGCGCTTGCGCCTGTGGCGGCTATGTTTAAGACCCACAGCGAAGAGTCGTTGCCACAGGCCTGGCAGCGTCTGTTTATCGGCCCTTACGCTCTGCCGTCTCCGCCGTGGGGTTCCGTCTGGCTGGATCGTGAGAGCGTATTATTTGGCGATTCTACGCTGGCGCTACGTCAGTGGATGCGCGAAAACGGAATTCAGTTTGAAATGCAGCAAAACGAGCCAGAAGATCATTTTGGGTCGCTGTTGCTGCTGGCGGCCTGGCTTGCCGAGAATGATCGTCATCATGAATGCGAACAACTCCTGGCCTGGCATCTGTTTCCGTGGTCGTCCCGCTTTCTGGACGTATTTATCGATCATGCCGGGCACCCGTTTTATCAGGCGTTGGGGCAACTGGCGCGTCTGACGCTGGCGCAATGGCAAGCTCAACTTATTATTCCCGTCGCTGTAAAACCGTTATTCCGTTAATCCCCACAAAAGGCAGGATTTTACCTGCCTTTTCTCCCATTGCGGCCTATTTTTATCTACAAAAAGTGACAACGTCACACCGCGCTTCTATTTTTAAGATAATTCTTTATCGTGAATGTTCACCCTAAGCCGCATAAGGGCAAAGCATAATTGTTAATAGATGTTTAATAGTGTTAAACATCACGCTTCGCTGGAATCCTTCCCAACCTGTTGCTATAGCTCAAAGTACCCTGCCGGAACATGGCATAACAACACGCGACTCTTAACGTCGCCATAACACATGCAAACAGGGAGACACACCGCAATGCACACCCTCACCCTAAAACGTGTACTTGGGTTCACTATCGTCATTCTGCTGTTACTGGCGCTGTTTATCTGGGGAATCGGTCTGGAGACGCTGAAAGCGCGTCAGGTCGATCTGCTGTATCTCGGACAACGGCATTTGATGCTGGTCTTTACGTCCATGTTTTTTGCTTTACTGGTCGGTATCCCGAGCGGGATTTTACTCAGCCGACCTGCGGCAAAAGGATTTGCTGAATATGTCATGCAAATCTTTAATGTTGGTAATACCTTGCCGCCGCTGGCCGTTCTGGCCTTAGCGATGGTGATTATCGGGATCGGCGATACACCCGCCATTGTCGCGCTATTTCTGGCCTCCCTTCTGCCTATCGTCCGCAATACCTATGCGGGCCTCTGTTCCGTTCCCGCCTCACTGATTGAAGCGGCGAACGGGATTGGGATGACAAAATGGCAGCGGCTTCGCCAGGTAGAGCTACCTAATGCGTGGCCAGTGATGCTGTCCGGTATTCGCATCGCGACCGCCATCAATGTCGGCACCGCGCCGCTGGCCTTTCTGATCGGTGCCAGCAGCTACGGCGAGCTGATTTTTCCGGGGATTTATCTCAACGATTTTCCGACGTTGATTCTCGGCGCAACGGCCACGGCGTTATTCGCGCTGATTCTTGACACTCTGCTTGCCTGGTTTGGGCGACGCCTTAGCCCTCATACCGTCTGAACGCATAAATAACAATAAGGAGCGTTAAATGAGATTCAAAAAACACCTGTTGGGATGGCTTGCCGCAACGCTGTTGTTCAGTAGCCAGACGCAGGCCGCGCCGCTGGTTCTCGCCACCAAAAGCTTTACCGAACAGCATATTCTTTCCGCTATGACCGTTCAGTATTTGCAGAAGAAAGGCTTTCAGGTTCAGCCGCAAACCAATATCGCCGCGGTGATTTCACGTAATGCGATGGTGAATAAACAAATTGATATTACCTGGGAATACACCGGTACATCGCTGATTATTTTCAACCGTATCGATAAGCGCATGAGTCCACAGGAAACCTACGACACGGTAAAACGCCTGGATGCGAAGCTGGGCCTGGTATGGCTCAAACCGGCTGACATGAACAATACTTACGCGTTCGCGATGCAGCGCAAACGCGCCGAGTCGGAAAATATCACCACCATCTCGCAAATGGTGGCAAAAATCGAACAAGTCCGGCAGAACGATCCTGACCACAACTGGATGCTCGGCCTCGATCTGGAATTTGCCGGGCGCAGCGATGGGATGAAGCCCCTTCAGCAAGCCTACCAAATGCAGCTTGATCGCCCGCAAATACGACAGATGGACCCAGGGCTGGTCTATAACGCCGTTCGGGATGGGCTGGTTGACGCCGGGCTGGTCTATACCACCGACGGACGGGTGAAAGGGTTTGATCTGAAAGTGCTGGAAGATGATAAAGGCTTCTTCCCAAGTTACGCTGTCACGCCCGTGGTGCGTAAAGAGGTGCTGGAAGCCAATCCTGGCCTTGATGACGCCTTAAACACCCTTTCCGGCCTGCTCAATAACGATGTGATATCGACCCTAAACGCCCAGGTCGATATCGAGCATCGCACGCCGCAACAGGTAGCCCATCAATTTTTGCAGGACAAAGGTCTGCTGTAAGGAGCGCCTATGGATACGATACATTATATGCTGGATAACGCAGGCTATCTCGCCAGCCTTACCTTTCAGCATCTCTGGCTGGTCGCGCTGGCCGTCGGTCTGGCGATTATCATCGGCGTACCGTTAGGCGTTTTGATTGTACGCCACAAATGGCTGGCAACGCCGGTACTGGGCGCCGCCACGCTACTTCTTACCATTCCGTCTATCGCGCTGTTTGGATTAATGATCCCGCTCTTTTCGCTGATCGGGCATGGTATTGGCGTTCTGCCCGCCGTGACGGCCGTTTTTCTCTACTCTTTACTGCCGATTGTGCGTAATACCCATACTGCGCTTGATAGTTTGCCGCCCGGTCTGCGTGAAGCGGGACGCGGCATCGGTATGACTTTCTGGCAACGGCTGCGCTGGGTCGAAATCCCAATGGCCCTACCGGTTATTTTCGGGGGTATCCGCACCGCGGTAGTGATGAATATCGGCGTAATGGCGATTGCCGCGGTGATCGGCGCCGGCGGTCTGGGACTGCTACTGTTAAACGGCATTAGCGGCAGCGATATTCGCATGTTAATTGCCGGCGCGCTGATGATCTGTCTACTGGCAATTGTACTTGACTGGCTGTTGCATCGTCTGCAAGTCGTACTGACACCTAAGGGGATACGATAATGATAAAACTGGAAAATCTCACCAAACAATTTGTACAGAAAAAGGGTCAGCCGCTAAAAGCCGTCGACAACGTCAACCTGAACGTGCCGGAAGGCGAAATGTGCGTCTTACTCGGTCCCTCCGGCTGCGGCAAAACCACCACGTTAAAGATGATCAACCGGCTGATCGCGCCCAGCAGCGGTAATATTCTTATCAACGGCGAGAATACCAACGATATGGATACGGTAACGCTACGCCGCAATATTGGGTATGTTATCCAGCAGATCGGCCTGTTTCCTAATATGACGATTGAAGAAAATATTACCGTTGTGCCGCGCATGTTGGGTTGGGACAAAGCGCGCTGCAAGCAACGCGCCGAAGAGTTGATGGACATGGTGGCGCTGGATGCCAGAAAATTTCTGCATCGCTATCCAAAGGAGATGTCCGGGGGACAGCAGCAGCGCATTGGCGTGATCCGCGCTCTGGCCGCCGATCCGCCGGTACTGCTGATGGATGAGCCCTTCGGCGCGGTGGACCCCATTAACCGCGAAGTGATCCAGAACCAGTTTCTGGATATGCAGCGTAAGCTAAAAAAGACTGTGATGCTGGTCAGCCATGATATCGACGAAGCGCTAAAACTCGGCGACCGTATCGCCGTGTTCCGTCAGGGGCGAATTGTACAGTGCGCCAGTCCTGATGAACTGCTGGCCAAACCGGCTAACGAGTTTGTCGGGTCGTTTGTCGGTCAGGACAGAACGTTAAAGCGTTTGCTACTGGTCTCCGCGGGCGATGTGACCGACCAACAGCCAACCATTACCGCGCGGCCTTCCATGCCGTTAAGCGAGGCGTTCGGCATTATGGATGATCACGATATTCGCGCCATTACCGTCATTGACAACGACGGTAAGCCACTGGGATTTGTGAAGCGCCGGGAGGCTCGGAACGCCAGCGGAATCTGCGCCGATATCACCCATCCTTTCCGTATTACGGGCAAAGCGGAAGATAATCTGCGTATTGTGCTGTCCAGATTGTACGAAAGTAATACCAGCTGGATGCCGATCGTTGATGAAGACGGACGCTATAACGGTGAAATCTCTCAGGATTACATCGCCGATTATCTCAGCTCAGGCCGCACGCGTCGGGCGCTAAATATTCACGAAAACAGCTAACGCTGCCGCCGGATGGCCTCTCGCTATCCGGCAATATCATTATTGTACGCAATATTATATCGCACATAGTGCTTTTGCGTCTGACGCCATTTCCCCGCAGAATAGGCTATCCTGAAACTCCCTGTTTACCCGCTCATGCATCGTTTACACGCTTACCCGGATCTGCGCGCGATGTTTCGTCGCCTGCTGATCGCTACGCTCATCGGTATTCTCGCGGCGCTGGCTGTCGCCGCCTTCCGTCATGCGATGCAATTGCTGGAGTGGATTTTCCTGAGTAATGACACCGGCAGTCTGGTGAATGCGGCTGAGGGGCTTTCGCCCTGGCGACGGCTGATTACGCCGGCGCTTGGCGGCCTGGCCGCTGGTCTGTTGCTGTGGGGGTGGCAAAAAATGAACCAACAGCGCCCCCATGCGCCCACTGACTATATGGAAGCATTGCAAACCGACGGGCAATTTGACGTTGGCGCCAGTCTGGTGAAATCGCTGGCCTCGCTGCTGGTCGTGGTCAGCGGCAGCGCAATTGGTCGCGAAGGCGCAATGATCCTCCTCGCCGCGCTGGCGGCATCCAGCTTTGCCCGACGCTTCACGCCGCGTGAGGAATGGAAATTATGGATCGCCAGCGGCGCCGCTGCGGGCATGGCGGGCGCTTACCATGCGCCGCTGGCGGGCAGCCTGTTTATCGCGGAAATCCTGTTCGGTACCTTAATGCTGGCTTCCCTCGGCCCGGTTGTCGTTTCCGCCGTCGTCGCCCTGCTAACCACCCATCTATTAAACGGTAGCGATTCACTACTCTATACCGTACATCTGACCGTTGATCTCCACGCGCGGGAGTACGTCATGATAGTCAGTACCGGCCTGGTCGCCGGTCTGTGCGGCCCATTGCTGATGTGGCTGATGACGGCCAGCCATAATAGTTTCTTACGCTTAAAACTGTCCCCGCCCTGGCAACTGGCGCTGGGCGGGCTTATTGTCGGATTACTGTCGTTACTCACGCCCACGGTATGGGGAAACGGCTATAGCGTCGTACAATCATTTCTGCTCTCCCCGCCGCTATTCTTGCTGATTGGCGGAATTTTTGCGTGCAAAATCCTGGCTGTGCTCGCCAGCAGCGGGTCTGGCGCGCCGGGCGGCGTCTTTACGCCAACATTATTTGTCGGATTATCAATTGGAATGTTTCTGGGTCGGATATGGGGATTCTGGCTGCCAGGCTCGGATGAAATAGCGATTTTATTGGGGCTGGCGGGTATGGCGACGCTACTGGCGGCGACAACCCATGCGCCGATAATGTCCACCCTGATGATTTGTGAAATGACCGGCGAGTATCAGTTACTCCCCGGTCTGCTGATTGCCTGTGTAGTCGCGTCAGTGCTCTCGCGAACGTTACGCCATGATTCTATCTACCGCCAGCACGCTGCCGAGCATTGACAAACGAATATACTGCCCCAGCTCACGCTGCTCGGCGCGCGGCAGGTACGGTAGCTCGCCAATCAGCGGCGCTGGCAGTTTTTTCCCAAGCACATCAATAATTTCAGCATAATGCGCCAGGCCAGGATTGATACGATTCGCCACCCAGCCAATTAAGGGCAGTCCATCATTAGCGACAGCTTGCGCAGTCAGTAGCGCATGATTAATGCACCCCTCCTGAATCCCTACCACCATCAATACCGGTAACTGTTCCTGTACCACCCATTCAGACAATGGACGTAAATCATTCATCAAACTACGCCAGCCACCAGTGCCCTCCACAACCACGTGGTCCACTTTATCGCTCAGGCTCGCCAGACCGTTGGACAGCAAGGTGTAATTTATAGGACAGCTATGCGCGACGCTGCTTTCCTCTTCGCTTAACGCGATCGGATTAATCGCCTCATACGGCAACTCCAGCGAAGAGACGCTTTGCAATACCAGCGCGTCTTTGTTGCGCATCCCTTCTGGAGTCTCTTTGCTCCCTTTAGCGACAGGTTTATACCCTGCAACGCTCTTACCACCCGACGCTAACGCTTGTAGTAATGCGCGGGAAACCACCGTCTTCCCAACAGAAGTGTCTGTACCTGTAATAAAGAAACGCTTCAGCATCACTAACTCCACCGTTATGCTTCGAAAATATAAGCCAGGAAAATAATACAGTGGAGAAAGTCTAAGATATGGCAAGGGCAATCAGCTTGAGTTAGCGCAAATTTTTGTACAACAGTTAAAAAATGTTAACCCTGTAATAGACGAATCAACAAAGAGCCGTTATACATCGCGTCTTTTACCAACGCCGCCCCGGCCATCGTGCCCTGGTTGGTAAACTGCGTGCTTTCCACAACCGTATTCCTGCTGTAGGCGGGCAGCGCCTGTTGACGGATACTGTCAGCAATGGCTGGAAAAAGGATATCAGCCGCTTTACTTAGCGGCGAACCAATAAGAATTTTTTGCGGATTAAATAAATTCACCATGATAGCCAGAATGCGTCCGACATGCGCGCCAACGCCGCTAATAATATCTTTTGCTAATAGATCTCCCTGCATCGCCGCCTGACACAGTGAATCTACCGTTAACGGCTGGCCGTGCAACATTGAACTCATCGACTGATTAAGCCGAAGCTGCGTAAGTTCCAGCACGCTATCGACGCTGGCGATGGTCTCCAGACAGCCATGATTACCGCAATAACAGCGCTTACCATAAGGATCGACCTGGGTATGCCCAATCTCTACCAGACTGCTACTGCCCGCATGAAGCAAGTGACCGTCGGTGATAACGCCCGCCCCCACATTATGATCAATCACCACCTGGATAACGTCGCGCGCGCCGCGTGAAGCGCCAAAAAGCGCCTCTGCCATCGTCCAGGCGCTAATATCATGCTGAATGTAAACCGGTACGCCAGTGTGCCGCTCCAGCGCATCTCCCAAAGGCATCTCTTTGACATCTTCGTAATACGGCATCCGGTGCACAACGCCGTTTTCGGTATCGATAATGCCCGGTAACGTAATGGCAATGGAGGTCAGACGCTCCAGTTTCTGCTGATGGCGGGTAAAAAACCGATCAACGTGCGTAATAATTCGCTCAAGCAACGGCGTGGCTTCGGTTAACGGCAGCGCCAGACACTCTTCTACCACCAGTTTGCTGCTAAGATCGCGTAGCGCAAGGAAAATTTCGCCACGGCTAATACGAATAGATAAATAGTGCCAGGCTTCCGTTTCCACCATCAGCCCGACGGCGGGACGTCCACGACTGCCCGCCTCTTTAATTTCAAGTTCCTGAACCAAATGCGCTTCCAGCATTTCGCGAACAATTTTCGTAATACTGGCAGGCGCCAACTGCGCCAGACGAGACAGGTCAATTCGCGATACCGGTCCGAGCTGATCAATCAGGCGATACACTGCGCCAGCATTGGTCTGCTTAATTTGATCGATATGCCCAGGCTGACTATCAGCAACCACCGCTCACTCCCTTTATTTTCGCGCTCCGAAATAATCTGTGTGCTATGGTGAAACACTTCAATACTCGCCGTCAACTTTTTGCTTAGCCGTGTGATTAACTGCACATTTTCACCCTTTTTAAGCGTAATTAATCCCGTCGGGCAGCCAGTAATAGCAGTTGGCAAAACCGCTGTACGGCATGACTCTGTTCATGATGCTTTGGCCATACCAGCCACATTTCAGATACGGCGTCCTC
The DNA here is from genome assembly GCF_051700745.1 of Salmonella sp. NW884. Lineage (NCBI taxonomy): Bacteria > Pseudomonadati > Pseudomonadota > Gammaproteobacteria > Enterobacterales > Enterobacteriaceae > Salmonella > Salmonella sp. NW884. The sequence continues at coordinate 292,361 of NZ_JAMMDE010000001.1, forward strand.
TTCCGCCAGGGGAACCCAGCGCATCTCGCTCATCTGTACACGCTTAAAGGATGCCGGCAGAATCGAGACACCCAGTCCCGCCGCCACCAGACCGATAATGGTCATTGCCTCGCCAACCTCCTGCGTGATGGTCGGCGACAGGTTATAGCGCCGCATCAGGCCGAGGATATCGTCGTAGAGGCCCGTCCCGACATGCGGATCGAAAAAGACGAAAGGTTCTTCCGCCAGTTCTGTCAGACTGACGACCGGCTTTTGCGCCAGCCGATGTTCGCGCGGGATCATGGCCATAAGCGGCTCATGCAAAATCACCTCGCGATTAAGTGTGTCGGGCAACGGCGTATTCCGCAGTAAGCCAATATCCAGTACGCCTTCGTTGAGCGGCGCGATTTGCTCACGCGTATTCATTTCACGCGTTTGCATATGCACCCCCGGATAGGACTGGCGGAACAGCGAAAAGGTATGCGATACCGCCCGAATAAAAGGCGCTGAAGACGTAAAGCCAATACGGATTTCACCCGCTTCGCCCTGATGCAACCGCTCGGCGCGAGCGGCGGCGTCGTTTACCAGACTCAGGATATGTCGGCTATCCACCAGAAACTGTCGCCCGGCGGCGGTTAACGCTACGCTGCGGTTGGTCCGCGCCAGTAATCGCGCGCCGACCTGCTGCTCCAGAATTTGTATCTGCTGACTGAGCGGCGGCTGCGAGATATTGAGGCGCGCGGCGGCGCGACCAAAATGCAGCTCTTCTGCTACCGCCACAAAGTAACGTAAATGACGTAATTCGATATTCATATTTTTAACGTCTTATTTGAGACAATTAATATATTAGACAGAATATTTTGCTTTTTCTATGCTTTACATGTCGGTTATACCCGTCTCCTGTTGACGGAGATGTAAAGCAAGGATTTAACGTGAGTCGTACAACTATTCTCGATGACGCCACGGCGAGCGATATCGATGAACAACGCCATTCTCAGCCGGTTCAATTTATTAAACGCGGTACAGCGCCTTTCATGCGCGTCACGCTGGCCCTTTTTTCCGCGGGCCTGGCGACTTTCGCGCTCCTTTATTGCGTTCAGCCTATACTACCGGTACTTTCCCAGGAGTTTGGCGTCTCCCCCGCCAGCAGCAGCGTTTCACTTTCTATTTCTACCGCCATGCTGGCTATCGGCTTACTTTTTACCGGCCCGCTTTCTGATGCGATAGGCCGTAAACCGGTGATGGTCACCGCCTTGTTATTAGCCTCCTGCTGCACATTGTTATCAACCATGATGACCAGCTGGCATGGTATTCTGATTATGCGCGCGCTGATCGGTCTGTCGTTAAGCGGCGTCGCCGCGGTGGGAATGACCTACCTGAGCGAAGAAATCCATCCCAGCTTTGTCGCTTTCTCTATGGGACTCTATATTAGCGGTAATTCCATCGGCGGGATGAGCGGGCGTTTATTAAGCGGCGTCATGACCGACTTTTTTAACTGGCGCATCGCGCTGGCGGCCATCGGATGCTTTGCGCTGGCGTCCGCGCTGATGTTCTGGAAGATTTTACCCGCCTCGCAACATTTCCGTCCCACGTCGCTACGGCCTAAAACGCTATTTATTAATTTCCGTCTCCACTGGCGCGATCGAGGGTTACCACTGCTGTTTGCGGAAGGTTTTTTACTGATGGGCGCGTTCGTCACCCTGTTTAACTACATTGGTTATCGCCTGATGCTCTCCCCTTGGGAATTAAGCCAGGCCGTGGTCGGACTGTTATCCGTAGCCTATCTCACCGGCACATGGAGCTCGCCGAAAGCTGGCGCAATGACCTCACGCTATGGCCGGGGGCCGGTGATGCTGTTCTCTATCGCAGTAATGCTGGGCGGGCTTTTACTGACGCTTTTTACCTCGCTTTGGCTGATTTTTGCCGGGATGCTGCTTTTTTCCGCCGGCTTTTTCGCCGCGCACTCCGTGGCCAGTAGTTGGATTGGCCCGCGTGCGCGCCGGGCGAAGGGACAGGCCTCGTCACTTTATCTTTTCAGCTATTATCTGGGGTCCAGTATCGCCGGGACGCTAGGCGGCGTATTCTGGCATAGTTACGGCTGGAACGGCGTAGGCGGTTTTATCGCGCTAATGCTGGTGCTGGCCATCCTGGTCGGGACGCGGTTACATCATCGTCTTCACGCCTGAAAAGAAATAATCCGGCGATAGCAACGTGCGCTATCGCCGGGCTGGTTTCACGCCACAACTCACTGTTCACCACAGACCTGTCAGGCTTGATACGCCCATAACTTCTCTGATTGCATCCAGCGCCAGAAGCGTAAATACCATCCAGATTATCGGATTCATATACGGTGTGCCTGTTATTCTGGAGGGCGGATATTACCGACTCTGCGACCAAAAATAACGGCCGGTAACGTAAAGCTACCTATTATGGTGGGGGCTTACATCGCGTTACCGGGGGATTGTACATAGCGTTACATGCCGAAACCAATCACTCACGGAAGCCTTTTGATAACAGCGATATAGTCATTTCACCGGCCCCGCAGTGGGGTTGAATGAAAACCAAATCGAGGGTATCAAAATGAAAAAAGTATTAGCTCTGGTTGTTGCCGCTGCAATGGGTCTCTCTTCCGCAGCATTCGCGGCTGAGACTGCAACGCCTGCAAAAACCGCAGCGCCTGCCAAAACAACCCAGAACACCCAGCACCACAAAAAGCAGCATAAAAAAACTGTTGAGCAAAAAGCGCAGGCGGCTAAAAAGCACCAGAAAAAAGATGGCAAAAAAGCCCCGGCCAAATCTGTGTCAAAAACAACTTCGCAGCCGGCTGCGTAAGTCGTAACATGCTGCGGCGCGCCCCCGCGCCCGTTTTTACGGCGCTAAATTGTTCTGGTTTAGCGCCGCCTTCCGGGAGGGCAAAAAAGTGTCTCGCTACCGCTTTGAGCTCATTCTTATCGTGCTTATTTTATGCGCCGTTATTGCCACGCATTTCTATCTTTCCTGAGTGTAGTTATCTGATTTTACTCCCACTTTCTTACCGTCACGTCTATAGTAGTACTGAGGGTTTGTTGTTAATAATCATAATTACCCACCAGAGTGTGATATGCATAAAACCATTGCTGTATTACTGGGCATAGTGTGTTTTTTACCGGTTATGGCGAAAGCCAGGGGGGCTGAAACAGACGCCACGGATGCCAGCGACGTCAAAACGCTTTTTTTTAACCATGACGATCGGGTGCCCGTCGCCGATCCTACCCAATCGCCGTGGGATGCCATCGGGCAACTAGAGACCGCCAGCGGTAATTTGTGTACGGCAACACTTATCTCCCCGCATATCGCCCTGACAGCAGGTCACTGCCTGCTAACGCCACCGAAAGGAAAACCAGACAAGGCGGTTGCGCTGCGTTTTGTGGCGCGAAAAGGAGTATGGCGCTATGAAATCCACGGCATTGAAGGCCGCGTTGAACCGTCGCTGGGCCGACGTCTGAAAGCGGATGGCGATGGCTGGATTGTGCCGCCTGCCGCGGCAAGCTGGGATTTTGGTCTGGTAATATTGCGCTACCCACCTTCCGGTATCACGCCAGTGCCTTTATTTACCGGCGATAAAGCGGCGCTCACTGCGGCGTTGAAAGCCGCAGACCGAAAAGTCACGCAGTCCGGTTATCCAGAAGATCATCTGAATGCGCTCTATTCCCATCAGGATTGCGTCGTGACCGGCTGGGCGCAGAATGCCGTACTCTCACACCAGTGCGACACGTTACCTGGCGACAGCGGCTCGCCGCTCTTATTGCACACGGATAGCGGATGGCAGCTTATTGGCGTACAAAGCTCCGCCCCTGCGGCTAAAGATCGCTGGCGCGCCGATAACCGCGCTATATCCGTCACCGGCTTTCGCGATAAGCTGAAAGCTCTGGCGCAGGATTAATGCGGGAATCGCTGCCTGACCGGCAGGCAGCGATCGTCTCAGGCAAATTTGATCATGACCATTCCGGCGAGCAGCAATATCACGCCAACCCAGCCTTTGGGGTTTAAGCGCTGGCCGAAGAGCACCCAGCCCGCCGCCAGCGTGGCGGCAATACCAAAACCGCCCCATAGCGCATACGCCACCGACAGGTCTATCCCTTTTACCGCCTGGGAAAGCGCGCTGAAGGCGGCCAGAACAGCGGCAAGCGATAAGATGCCATAGCATTTACGGCGAAAGCCGTCCGAAAATTTCAACAGTACGTTAGCCGCGATTTCCAGTATTATTGCCAACCCAAGCCAGGCGCCGTGTATCCATTCAAATTGTTGCACGAGTCGCCTCCTTCACCGGTTTGCCGGGTTTACGCGTCCCTGATTTGATCAATACGATGCCGGCGACCAGCGTCAGCAAGCCGGCAATCTTCATGGTTGATAATGCTTCATCAAATAGCAGCACGCTAAAAATGGTAATAAATAAAATGCCGATCCCTTCCCATAAGGCATACGCCACACCCAGGGCAATCTTTTTTACCGCAAAAGAAAGAAATATATATGACAGCGTGATCATCACCAGCATTAAAATAAAACCCGCCTTGCCATTACCCACGCTAGCCCATTTCATTGAGAGCGTGCCGGTAATTTCAGTCGCGATAGCCAGAGCTAATAAAATCCAGTAAAACATGACACTTCTCCTGCATGAGAATATACTCTTTCGAGTCTGCTGCACGCAGCAAACTAAAAAATAAAATCAGTTAGCACAGCGCATTGCGCCAGCTCAGGCAGAAGTAAGAGACTAAAGCGCGTTACGCCAGTGCTGCTCGCCGATAAGCAGGAAAAAGGAGGTAGAATGAAGATGCGTTTGCGTGGAGAAAAAAGCGCTGAACATATTGTCCATAATATTACAATTATCCGCAGTGTTGCTTCTCGTCATCGCGGATGATAATTGTCCTCGGTAGTTGAACACGCCTGATTTGTATCATAAGCCAGGAATTAACTCAAAATATTTTCACTTCTTTACCTGAAGTGTTTGATTTTAACCAGAACAGGTCGACCGACATCACATTATTATTCGTGTCGGCATCAGAAAACAGGGACTGATATGGCAAAACCGATCATCACGCTCAATGGTCTAAAAATCGTCATTATGCTGGGAATGCTGGTGGTTATTCTGAGCGGTATCCGCTTCGCCGCAGATATCATTGTTCCCTTTATTTTGGCGTTATTTATTGCAGTCGTTCTCAATCCCGTTGTGCAACGGATGACCCGATGTCGAATTCCGCGCGTTATCGCCGTATCATTGCTCATTGTGATTATTGTTATGTTAATGGTACTGCTACTGGCCTATTTGGGGACATCATTAAATGAACTGGCCCGTACCCTACCGCAGTATCGCTCCTCATTGGTGATACCGTTGCAACGTATCGAACCGTGGTTGCAGCGAGCAGGCATTGGCGTGTCGGTTGATGAGCTGGCGAAATATATCGATCCAAACGCCGCCATGACTCTGGTAACGAACCTGCTCACCCAGCTGTCCAATGCCATGTCGTCCATCTTTTTATTGTTATTGACCGTGGTATTCATGCTGCTGGAGGTTCCACAACTGCCTGAAAAACTGCAACAGATGATGAGCCGTCCGTTGGAAGGTATGGCGGCAATTCAACGCGCGCTTGATAGCGTTTCACATTATCTGGTGCTAAAAACAGCGATCAGTATCGTGACGGGACTGGTCGCATGGGGAATGCTGGCCGCTCTGGATGTCCGCTTCGCCTTTGTCTGGGGTCTACTGGCCTTCGCGCTGAACTATATCCCTAATATTGGATCGGTGCTCGCTGCCCTGCCGCCCATTATTCAGGTGCTGGTATTTAACGGGTTTTATGATGCGCTGCTGGTGCTGGCGGGCTATCTGCTGATTAATCTGGTCTTCGGCAATATCCTTGAGCCACGTATCATGGGACGTGGTTTAGGACTTTCAACCTTAGTGGTATTTTTGTCGTTAATTTTCTGGGGCTGGCTATTAGGTCCGGTGGGCATGCTGCTCTCCGTTCCGTTAACCATCATTGTCAAAATCGCCCTCGAACAGACCACCGGCGGGCAGAGTATCGCCGTTCTGCTTAGCGATTTAAACAAAAGATAAAATGCAATATATACACAAAATCATTCAAGATGCATCGCGGCGGCAAGGGAAGAAATCCCCGGGAGCATAGATAACGATGTGACCGGGGTTTCTGAGCGCAGCTAACAAAGAGGCAGCTTAAAGGATGAAGTGTATAAAAACGGCCTCCGAAGAGGCCGTCGCACGATTAAAAGATTAAAGCGCTTTCAGAATTGCATCCACGCTGGCTTTGGCATCGCCAAACAGCATTTGCGTATTCTCTTTAAAGAACAGCGGGTTCTGCACACCAGCATAACCGGTATTCATTGAACGCTTAAAGACCACGACATTCTGTGCTTTCCACACTTCGAGAACCGGCATACCGGCGATCGGGCTGCGGGGATCGTCTTGCGCCGCCGGGTTCACCGTATCGTTCGCGCCAATCACCAGCACGGTATCGGTATCGGCGAAATCATCATTGATTTCGTCCATCTCCAGCACGATGTCATAAGGCACTTTCGCCTCCGCCAACAGCACGTTCATATGCCCCGGCAGGCGACCCGCCACCGGATGAATGCCGAAACGCACGTTGATCCCGCGCGCACGCAGTTTTTCGGTGATTTCCGCCACCGGATACTGCGCCTGCGCTACCGCCATCCCGTACCCCGGCGTAATAATGACGGAGTGGGAGTTTTTCAGCATCTCAGCGGTCTCTTCCGCCGTGATTTCGCGATGTTCGCCAGCTTCCTGATCGTCGCCCGTTGAGGAGCCGTCAGTACCGAACCCACCGGCAATAACGCTGATGAAAGAGCGGTTCATCGCTTTACACATAATGTAAGACAGGATCGCGCCTGACGAACCGACCAGCGCGCCGGTCACAATCAGCAAATCGTTGCTTAACATAAAGCCAGCCGCCGCGGCAGCCCAACCGGAATAGGAGTTCAGCATTGAAACAACCACCGGCATGTCCGCCCCGCCGATAGAGGCGACCAGATGCCAACCAAACGCCAGCGCGATAATGGTCATCAGCAGCAGCGCCAGAACCTGTAGACCCACGCTTTCGGTACGAACAAAAACCAGCAGCAACAGGAAAGAAACAACCAGCGCCGCCAGGTTCATTTTGTGACGGTTAGGCAACATCAACGGCTTAGAAGAGATTTTGCCGCGCAGTTTACCAAACGCTACGATCGATCCAGTGAAAGTGACTGCGCCAATAAAGATACCGAGGAAGACTTCGGTCAGATGGATATTCACCAGCACCGGCGCCAGACTGGCGTCATGGTACAGATAGCTGTTAAAGCCAACCAGTACCGCCGCCAGGCCCACGAAACTGTGCAGAATCGCGACCAGCTCCGGCATCTCGGTCATCTCAACTTTTTTCGCCATGCGGATGCCAATCGCGCCGCCAATAATCATGGCGACCAGAATCCATGCCACGTTGCCGGTATCCGGCCCAAAAATGGTCGCCAGCAACGCGATCGCCATCCCGGCAATACCGAAGTTATTCCCCTGGCGGGACGTTTCATGCTTTGAAAGCCCGGCAAGACTGAAAATAAACAGGATCGCGGCAACAATGTATGCAGCTGTAACTAATCCTCCAGACATGTGTTACCCCTTAGTTTTTCCGGAACATTTTCAGCATACGCTGAGTCACGGTGAAGCCACCGAAAATATTAATGCTGGCGATAAGCACCGCGATAAAGCTCAGGAAGCTGACCCAGCCGCCCTGACCAATTTGCAATAATGCCCCGACAACAATAATCCCTGAAATTGCGTTGGTCACCGACATTAATGGCGTATGAAGCGCATGAGACACGTTCCACACCACGTAATAACCAACCACGCAGGCGAGCGCAAACACGGTAAAATGGCCGAGGAACTCTTTTGGCGCGACATCGGCCAGCCAGCCAAAAAGAATGATCGCCAGCGCCATTAACGCATACTTCCGCCAGGGTGAAGTGGGCTTTTCCGGCTCTTTTGGCGCAGGTGCTGCTTTAGGCGCGGCCTGTGACTGCGCGGAAACCTGGATTGGCGGCGCAGGCCAGGTAATGTCGCCGTCGCGAATCACCGTCACGCCACGGATCACGACATCGTCAAAATCCACGTCAATATTGCCGTCTTTCTCTTTGCACAGCAGCTTCAGCAGGTTAACCAGGTTGGTGCCATAAAGCTGGGATGACTGCGTCGGCAAACGCCCCGGTAGATCGGTATAGCCAATCACTTTCACGCCATTGTCCGTCGTCACAACCTGATTGGCGACGGTATATTCGCAGTTACCGCCATTCTGCGCGGCCAGGTCGACAATCACGCTGCCGGCCTTCATAGAATCGACCATATCGCGGGTAATCAGCTTCGGCGCAGGTTTGCCCGGAATCAACGCGGTGGTAACAATGATGTCGACCTCTTTGGCCTGGGCGGCAAAGAGCGCCATTTCCGCTTTGATAAACGCCTCGGACATCACTTTGGCGTAACCATCGCCGCTACCGGCTTCCTCTTTAAAATCCAGTTCGAGGAACTCAGCCCCCATACTCTGGACCTGCTCTTTGACTTCAGGACGAGTATCAAACGCGCGGACAATCGCCCCCAGGCTGTTTGCCGCGCCGATAGCCGCAAGACCGGCTACGCCCGCGCCAATCACCATCACCTTCGCCGGTGGCACTTTCCCGGCGGCGGTGATTTGCCCGGTAAAGAAGCGCCCAAATTCATGTGCGGCCTCTACAATGGCGCGATAACCCGCGATATTCGCCATTGAGCTTAACGCGTCGAGCGACTGCGCGCGGGAAATACGCGGCACGGAGTCCATCGCCATCACCGTAACCTTACGTTCGGCAAGTTTCTCCATTAACCCAGGATTTTGCGCAGGCCAGATAAAACTGACCAGCGTAGTTCCGGGGTTCAGTAAAGCGATTTCATCTTCTTCAGGCGCATTAACCTTGAGAATAATTTCCGACTGCCAGATAGCATTGCCGTCTACAATATCCGCGCCAGCCTGCGCAAACGCTTTGTCGTCAAAACTTGCCAGTTGACCCGCCCCGCTTTCGATAGCGACGCTAAACCCCAGCTTCAGTAGCTGCTCTACCGTTTTCGGCGTCGCAGCGACACGGGTTTCATTGGGTAACCGCTCTTTTGGTATGCCAATTCGCATAAATGTTCCCTTCCATCGATATTTTTGATGATGGTTTGTCAGTAAGCGCGAGAAGCGTACGCCTGCCCGCGTTTGAGGTAAATGTTACCCCAGCAGAATAAAACCGTTACAAACTCTCTATAACCTACTGAAAATAACGCCTGTGATCTAGCGCCAAAAAACAGAATTTTTTATCAAATTTGCAAAACATGAACGATTCAGCCGCTAAGCAGCCATAATGCCTTGAAAATGGCCTGCGAGGGCTGATAATTCGCTCAAATTTGACAGCAAAACATCATTAAACCCCTGGCGCGATCAAGAAATTAACATTAAATTAACTTATTAAATTTATGCGCTTCATTAGCTTAGCCGCCCGGACGCCGTTTTTTTCGACATATCGGCAAATGTTATCATCAAAGATAGGATACATGACACGATGCGTGAAAAATCCCGCAGACATCCATATGGTTTAAATGCAATAATCAGCCACGTTTCTAGTCAATAACAATACCAGTACCTGGTTTGCGCAAGGCGAAGGATTATTTTTATGAAGCTTAAGAACACTCTCCTGGCGTCGGCTCTGCTTTCTGCGGCTGCTTTTTCTGTCCATGCAGCAACAGAACTGACGCCGGAGCAAGCGGCTGCACTAAAACCTTATGACCGCATCGTTATTACCGGTCGTTTTAATGCTATTGGCGATGCGGTCTCCGCCGTGTCCCGCCGCGCAGATAAAGAAGGCGCAGCCTCCTTCTATGTTGTCGACACCTCGGAGTTCGGCAACAGTGGTAACTGGCGTGTTGTGGCGGACGTGTATAAAGCCGACGCGCCGAAAGCCGACGCGCCCAAAAATCGTGTCATTAATGGCATCGTGGAATTACCGAAAGACCAGGCCGTACAATTAGAACCGTATGATACCGTCACCGTTCAGGGCTTCTACCGTAGCCAGCCGGAAGTTAACGATGCCATTACGAAAGCGGCGAAACAAAAAGGCGCATATGCTTTCTATATTGTTCGTCAGATAGATGCGAATCAGGGCGGAAACCAGCGCATCACTGCATTTATCTATAAACAAGATGCGAAAAAACGCATCGTCCAGAGCCCGGACGCTATTCCGGCAGACTCTGAAGCTGGCCGCGCCGCGCTGGCTCAGGGCGGCGAAGCTGCGAAGAAAGTCGAAATTCCAGGCGTCGCCACGTCAGCCTCGCCGAGCGCCGAAGTAGGCCGTTTCTTCGAAACGCAATCCTCCAAAGGCGGGCGTTACACTGTCACACTTCCGGATGGCACAAAAGTTGAGGAACTGAATAAAGCGACGGCTGCGATGATGGTGCCTTTCGACAGCGTTAAGTTCACCGGCAACTACGGCAATATGACAGAAATCTCCTACCAGGTCGCCAAACGCGCGGCGAAGAAAGGCGCTAAGTATTATCATATTACGCGTCAGTGGCAGGAGCGCGGTAATAACATCACCATCAGCGCCGACCTCTATAAATAAGGCGCGCGTCGCCATCAGGCTTTCTCGCCGGATGGCGGCATACCTGCCTTATCAGGCCTACACTATCGTTCAACGGCAGGCCTGATAAGCCGCCATCCGGCACTTTCTCGCGGGATGCCAGTTCCGTCAAATATCGCGATGAATCTCACTTTTCGCTTTTTTGGCGATAAATCTTATCCAGGCCGTTGCATGCGGTCCCTTCTCTCCGTAAAATCCCGCGCCTTAGTGGCTTTCACCATTTTTATGCGTTTTGCCATAATAATTATTCTTCCAATTTCATTTTTATAGCTGGATACCAATGGAAAAAAAACTGGGACTGAGCGCGCTGACCGCGCTGGTTTTAAGCTCAATGCTTGGCGCAGGTGTTTTCAGTCTGCCCCAGAATATGGCCGCCGTTGCCAGTCCGGCTGCGTTGTTAATTGGCTGGGCCATTACCGGCGTGGGGATACTCCTACTGGCATTCGCCATGTTAATCCTTACGCGCATTCGCTCCGAGCTTGACGGCGGCATCTTTACTTACGCCCGCGAAGGCTTCGGCGAACTGATTGGCTTTTGTTCTGCCTGGGGCTATTGGCTGTGCGCGGTCATCGCCAACGTATCCTATTTGGTTATCGTCTTTTCAGCGCTGAGTTTCTTTACCGATACGCCTGCCCTGCGTCTGTTTGGCGACGGTAATACCTGGCAGGCTATTGTCGGCGCTTCAGTCCTGCTCTGGATTGTCCATTTCCTCATCCTGCGCGGCGTACAAACGGCAGCCAGCATCAATCTGGTTGCGACTCTGGCGAAACTGTTGCCGCTCGGCGCGTTTATTGTGCTGGCTATCATGATGTTCAAACTGGATACCTTCACACTGGACTTCACCGGTGTTGAACTCGGTATTCCCGTATGGGAACAGGTCAAGAACACCATGCTTATTACGCTGTGGGTGTTTATTGGCGTTGAAGGCGCCGTCGTCGTCTCGGCCCGAGCGAAAAATAAACGCGATGTAGGCCGCGCCACGCTACTGGCAGTACTCGCAGCGCTGGGAATATATCTCCTGGTCACGCTGCTTTCTCTTGGCGTTCTTGCGCGTCCGGAACTGGCGGAGATGCGCAACCCGTCGATGGCCGGTCTGATGGTGAAAATGATGGGGCCGTGGGGAGAAATTATTATTGCAGCGGGACTGATTGTGTCTGTCTGCGGGGCTTATCTAAGCTGGACTATCATGGCGGCAGAGGTGCCGTTTCTGGCGGCAGCCTATAAATCCTTCCCGGGCATCTTCGCGCGACAAAATGCGCAAGGCGCGCCTTCTGCATCGTTATGGCTCACCAATATCTGTGTGCAAATCTGTCTGGTGCTGATCTGGCTGACCGGTTCGGACTACAACACGCTATTGACGATTGCGTCAGAAATGATTCTGGTGCCCTACTTTCTGGTCGGCGCATTTCTGCTGAAGATTGCAACGCGTCCCCTCCATCGGGCGGTCGGTATCGGAGCCTGTATTTATGGCTTATGGTTATTATATGCGTCGGGCCCTATGCACCTGCTGCTGTCCGTCGTACTGTACGCGCCTGGATTACTGGTTTTCCTGTATGCGCGTCGGACGCACAAGCATGACAATGTATTAAATCGTCAGGAAGTCGTGCTGATTGGTTTATTGCTGGTCGCGGCGGTTCCGGCTACGTGGATGCTGGTGGGTTAACAACCTCCCTATCGTAATATCCGTCTGTATTACGATGGGGAAACCACGGTCTTTGCCAATATTAATGCCATTTAATCCAGCAAAAAATCAGCAGCCACGCGCTTAGCCCCCAGCAGACCACCGCACCGCCAAGCGCGACGGGCAGGCGCATCACGCCGCTGAAATACCATAGCGTTGCAAGATAAATGAAATAAGGAATGATCGACCACATGCTAAAGACGATGGTGGTACGCATCGCGTCGATGCCCCGCTCGCTAGCCACGATATAGTGCGCGATAAGCGCAAACGTTGGAAACAGAGGAATTAATCCGGCGATATAATAATTTTTTGTTTTTGACAGCAGACCAATCAATACGACGACCAGCGCCCCCAGGGCAGCTTTAATCACGAGTCCCATTACCTTGCCTTAACATGCTAATAACAACAGCATGTAGCATAACGGAACCGCTCTCGTTTAGAAAAGATTTATGGAAGGGAAAACAGAGGAGGTGTATGTTGGCGTTTTCTATTCTCCATTTATAATATGAACCGCATTGTATTTGTTGAAGACGACGCTGAAGTGGGTTCTCTCATTGCCGCTTATCTGGCGAAACATGATATTGATGTCATTGTTGAGCCGCGTGGTGACCGGGCGGAGGATCTTATCCTCACCACTCAGCCCGATCTGGTTTTACTGGATATTATGCTTCCAGGTAAAGATGGCATGACGATATGCCGCGATTTACGCCACCGCTGGCAAGGCCCGATTGTCCTGCTCACCTCGCTGGACAGTGATATGAATCATATTCTGGCGCTGGAGATGGGCGCCTGCGACTACATCCTCAAAACCACGCCTCCGGCCGTTTTGCTGGCGCGTCTGCGCTTACACCTCCGGCAAAGCGAACAAACGCAACAGGCAAAAAGTCTTCAGGAGAGCGCGCTTACGCCGCATAAAGCGCTGCGTTTTGGCGCGTTAACCATCGATCCCCTTAACCGGGCGGTCCAGCTCAATGGCGATTTCATATCGCTCTCCACCGCCGATTTTGAATTGCTCTGGGAACTGGCGACACACGCCGGACAAATTATGGATCGCGACGCGTTGCTAAAAACGCTGCGCGGCGTCAATTATGATGGTCTGGATCGCAGCGTGGATGTGGCGATTTCCCGCCTGCGTAAGAAACTGCTGGATAGCGCTGCTGAGCCCTATCGTATAAAGACCATTCGCAATAAAGGCTATCTTTTTGCCCCTCATGCCTGGGACGAAACGACGGGATAAGTGAGCCGACAGATTTTACCTGCCTTTATCAAGTCATAGTGGCGATGCTCATCACCGCCACTGTTCAAAAAACAGGCATTGCATACATGGATGCTATTTTTATTAGTCGGAACAGCCCCTTTATTACCGTTTTCTCTGCATTGCGGTTCTTCATTACGTCTTTTTCGCCCAAGAAAATTAAATTAAAAAAACTCGAAGCCAGTTCACAAAATTGATAACAGAATGTCTGCCCGCCGCTATATTGCCGTCTTTTTTCGCAAATTGTGAAATAAAACAAATCACAACCATGAATATATAATAACAAATATATTCACCATAAATATATGCGTTTCCGATAGTAACTTTTGTATTAATTAATAACATATAAGAAAAGTTAGCATTTGCTGAAATAATATTATTCAGATTAGGATGCCTTTGATTCAACGAATCTGTAGAAGTTCAATCTTTTGCAAATAAGTTAAGTTTTTAAGGATAAAAAAATGAAAAGAAAAGTATTGGCACTTGTCATCCCGGCTCTGCTGGCTGCTGGCGCAGCACACGCCGCTGAAATTTATAACAAAGACGGCAACAAACTGGACCTTTACGGGAAAGTAGACGGCCTGCACTATTTCTCTGATGACTCTTCTAAAGATGGCGATCAGACCTATATGCGTGTCGGCTTTAAAGGCGAAACACAGATTAACGACCAACTGACCGGTTACGGCCAGTGGGAATATAACGTTCAGGCTAACACTACCGAAGGCGAAGGCGCTAATTCCTGGACTCGTCTGGCATTCGCCGGCCTGAAATTCGGCGACTACGGCTCATTCGACTATGGTCGTAACTACGGCGTCCTGTACGACGTGGAAGGCTGGACCGATATGCTGCCTGAGTTCGGCGGCGACTCCTATACTTACGCTGACAACTACATGACCGGTCGTGCTAACGGCGTGGCCACCTACCGTAACACTGATTTCTTCGGTCTGGTAGACGGTCTGAACTTCGCGTTGCAATATCAGGGTAAAAATGAAAGCCAAAGCGCTGACGATGTAAATATCGGTACCAATAACCGTAATAATGGCGACGATATTCGTTACGATAACGGTGATGGCTTCGGTATTTCTACTACCTATGATATTGGCATGGGCTTCAGCGCAGGCGCTGCGTATACCACTTCCGATCGTACTAATGAGCAAGTCAATGCTGGCGGCACGATTGCTGGCGGCGACAAAGCGGATGCATGGACAGCTGGCTTGAAATATGATGCCAACAACATCTATTTAGCGACTATGTATTCTGAAACCCGTAATATGACGCCTTATGGTAAAACGGATGCGGGTTATGCTGGCGGCGTAGCAAACAAAACGCAAAACTTCGAAGTTACAGCCCAATATCAATTTGATTTCGGTCTGCGCCCGGCGGTTTCTTTCCTGATGTCTAAAGGTAAAGATCTGACCTATAACAACGTTAATGGCGATGATAAAGACCTGGTTAAATATGCTGATGTAGGTGCTACCTACTATTTCAACAAAAACTTCTCCACCTATGTTGATTATAAAATCAACCTGCTGGATGATGACGACCAGTTCTATAAAGATGCCGGTATCAGCACTGATGATATCGTCGCGCTGGGTATGGTTTACCAGTTCTAATTATTCATTAATTCTTCTCAAGCCCGCCGTTTCGGCGGGCTTTTCTTTTTTCATCACCACCGTTCTAAAAACAGAACGCACTGTTCCCTGGGTACGGATTGAACGATTCTTGTTCGCTCTCTATGGTTTGCTTATCGCCCGACAAAAGGAACATGCTAATGATCAGTCTCGTCCCGCCTCTGCTTTCCAGAACCGCGCTTCTCTTTCTGCTCACGGCCACAGGCGCAGCCACCGCCGCCCGCCCGGCAGCGGATATTATTTTGCATAACGGTAATATCATCACTCTGAATGATGCCCAGCCGCAGGCCAGCGCGCTGGCGATTTCCGGCTCGCGGATTGTGGCGATTGGCGATGATACGGCGACAAATGAATGGCGCGGCAACCATACCCGTACCATCGATTTACAGGGTAAAACCGTGATACCCGGCCTGACCGATACCCACATTCATGCCATTCGCGGCGGACAAACCTGGACATTCGAAACCTACTGGTACGACAGCCCTTCGCTTAAAGACGCGCTGGATAAATTACGCGCCGACGCTAACCGTCGTCCCCACGATCAATGGGTAGCCGTAGTGGGATCGTGGATACCGGCGCAATTTGCAGAAAACCGGGCGCCGACGGTAGCCGAACTGAGCCACGCCCTTCCCGATCATCCGGCTTATATTCAGTATCTGTACGACTATGCGTTAGTGAATCAGCGCGGTATAGACGTACTTGGCCTTAACAACACCCCTCCTCCTGATTTAGCGGGAATCCGCGTAGAGCGCGACGCAAAAGGTAGCGCCACGGGGAAATTATTTGGTGACATCGCCGCGTTCAATCAGCTTTTTGCCAGCATAAGTCGTAACGCCGATCGCGAGGGCGGTCTGCGGCAATTTTTCGCTGATATGAACGCTCGCGGCGTGACCGGCATCATTGACCCCTCTGCCGGGCCTGCCGCCGCTTATGAGCCTTTATTTGCAATGCGAAACCAGGGGGATTTACCGCTGCGCGTGGGGTATCGCATTCCGGTACAGCCGGAAGCGAAAGGTCATGAAGCGCAGTGGTTCAGCAACCTGATGGCCTTTCGCCCGGCGCGTGCCGATGACGGGCAACTGGCTTTTCTTGGCCTGGGGGAAAGCCTGGTGGCCGGAATGAATGACGGCGTGCGGATGGCCCCAGGATTTTCTTCCTCAGAGCAGGACAAAACCGCGCTTCGCCAGGTCGCGACGCTTGCGGCAAAACGGGGAATACCGCTTGAGATCCACGCCTATACCGATGACAGCGCCGACGCGATATTGACGATTTTTGAGCAGGTAGCGCAGCAGTACGATCTGCGCCCTCTCCGCTGGTCTATTGCGCACCTGAATACCGGTTCGCCACAGACGCTTGAGCGAATGCGTAAGCTGGGCCTGGCATACACTGTGCAAATGGGGCCTTACTTTGAGGGGCTTGCCATCCGTGACGCCAACCCACCCGGCGCGACGGACAATTCGCCGCCGGTTCGACTGGCGCTGGATAAAGGACTTGTGGTAGCTGGCGGCACCGATTCGACGCGTATTGGCATTGCCGGTGTCTGGCACGCTATCGAATATCATATCACCGGTATAGCGTCAGGCGGTTCCGTGCGTAAACCCGCCAGCGAGCGGCTCACGCGTCTGGAAGCGCTAGCGTTATATACACGTCATGCCGCCTGGCTCGCCTTTGCCGAACAACACCGGGGCCAGCTTAGCGTCGGAAAACAGGCCGATCTGGCGGTACTCAATCAGCCATTTATGACGATGCCGGAAGACAGAATTGATACCATTCGCGCTATTTTGACGCTTGTCGATGGACGCATTGTTCACGAAAGTCCGGAACTTAACGCCGGACAATGAGGTTGTCAGTTGACGCAAAGCCTGCTTTTATAACCCACCAGCGGCGCTGACGGGAAATCTTTTTCGTCAGCGCGCGATAGAGCTAATGTATTGAGATCCGGTGGGCGTTGATGAAAAAGCTGTTTGTGCAGTTTTACCTTTTGTTGTTCGTCTGTTTTCTGGTCATGACCTTATTGGTCGGACTGGTGTACAAATTCACTGCCGAACGCGCGGGCAGGCAATCGCTCGACGATCTGATGAAAAGTTCGCTCTATCTGATGCGCAGCGAACTGCGGGAAATTCCGCCGCGTGAATGGGGGAAAACGTTAAAAGAGATGGACCTGAACCTCTCTTTCGATTTACGCGTTGAACCGTTAAATCACTATAAGCTTGATGCCGCCACCACGCTGCGACTGCGTGAAGGCGATATTGTCGCGCTTGACGATCAATACACCTTTATTCAGCGTATCCCGCGCAGCCATTACGTCCTGGCGGTTGGCCCGGTTCCCTATCTCTATTTCCTGCATCAAATGCGACTGCTGGATATCGCCTTAATGGCGCTCATTGCCTTTTCTCTCGCCTTTCCTGTGTTTATCTGGATGCGCCCGCACTGGCAAGAAATGCTCAGGCTCGAATCCGCCGCGCAGCGCTTTGGCGAGGGTCATTTGACTGAACGCCTGCATTTCGATAATGGTTCCAGTTTCGAACGTCTGGGCGTCGCGTTCAACCAGATGGCGGATAACATTAATGCTCTGATCGCCAGTAAAAAACAGCTGATTGACGGTATCGCCCATGAGCTTCGCACGCCGCTGGTACGTTTACGCTATCGGCTTGAAATGAGTGAAAATCTGACTCCGCCGGAATCACAGGCGCTCAATCGCGATATTGGTCAACTGGAAGCGCTGATTGAAGAACTGCTCACCTATGCGCGCCTTGACCGACCACAAAATGAACTGATGTTGACCAAACCCGACCTCCCCGCCTGGTTGTTCGCGCATTTGCAGGATGTGCAGAGCGTGAACCCGGAACGCGCCGTAAATCTTCTCACATGTGTAATCGGCGATTATGGCGCGCTTGATATGCGGTTAATGTCGCGAGTGCTGGATAACCTGCTGAATAATGCGTTGCGCTACAGCCGTACCACCGTTCAGGTCAGTCTGTTACTCGACGGCAGTCAGGCAACGCTGATAGTCGAAGATGATGGCCCCGGCATTGAAGCGGATGCGCGAGAGCGCGTATTTGAACCTTTTGTCAGACTCGACCCCAGTAGAGACCGGGCGACAGGCGGCTGCGGGCTTGGACTCGCCATCGTACACTCTATCGCTCTGGCGATGGGCGGTAGCGTCGTCTGTGACGATAGCGAACTGGGCGGCGCAAAATTTAGCTTTCGCTGGCCGGTCTGGCACGCGATGCCCGACATGACCGCGGCCTGACGTATTTTGCACGCTGGTTGAGCGGCGGGAACTGTGCTATACAGATAGTATGTTGTAACTAAAGTGAGTGATACCATGTCCCGCTACGATCTCGTTGAACGCCTGAATGGCACTTTTCGCCAGATAGAACAACACCTGGCGGCGCTGTCGGATAATCTACAGCAGCATTCGCTACTTATCGCCCGTGTCTTTTCACTGCCGCAGGTGACCAAAGAGGCGGAACATGCGCCGCTGGATACTATCGAGGTCACGCAACATCTGGGGAAAAAGGCCGAAGCGCTGGCGCTACGTCACTATCGCCATTTGTTTATTCAACAGCAGTCCGAAAACCGCAGCAGTAAAGCCGCCATCCGCCTGCCTGGCGTCTTATGCTATCAAGTGGATAATGCGACACAGTTAGATCTGGAAAATCAGGTACAGCGTATTAACCAGTTGAAAACCACCTTCGAGCAGATGGTTACGGTAGAGTCCGGTCTTCCCTCAGCGGCACGTTTTGAGTGGGTGCATCGGCATCTACCCGGCTTAATTACGCTGAACGCTTACCGCACGCTGACGCTTATCAATAACCCCGCCACCATACGTTTCGGCTGGGCAAATAAACATATTATTAAAAATTTAAGCCGGGATGAGGTTCTGAGCCAGTTGAAAAAAAGCCTCGCGTCGCCGCGCAGCGTCCCGCCGTGGACGCGCGAACAATGGCAATTCAAGCTGGAACGAGAATATCAGGATATCGCCGCCTTACCGCAGCAGGCCAAACTCAAGATTAAGCGCCCGGTTAAGGTACAGCCGATCGCCCGCATCTGGTATAAAGGCCAGCAGAAACAGGTGCAACACGCCTGCCCCACGCCGATTATCGCATTAATCAACACGGACAACGGCGCTGGCGTGCCGGATATTGGCGGGCTGGAAAACTATGACGCCGATAATATTCAGCATCGTTTTAAACCACAGGCGCAGCCGCTGCGACTGATTATTCCGCGACTGCACCTGTATGTGGCGGATTAACGTCCCGGCGTCATACTGCCAACCATTAACTCCGGACGTACCCAGGCGTCGAACTCCTCGTCGCTAAGGTATCCTAATGCCACGGCTGAGGCTTTGAGCGTCAGCCCTTCTTTATGCGCCTTCTTCGCAATCTCCGCCGCTTTATCGTAACCGATGTGCGTATTGAGCGCAGTGACCAGCATCAGCGACTCATTCAGCAACTGCGTAATACGCTCGCGGTTTGGCTCGATTCCTGACGCACAGTGTTGATTGAAACTCGCCATGCCATCGGCCAGCAGGCGCACCGTTTGCAGAAAATTATGAATAACCATCGGACGATAGACGTTGAGCTCAAAGTTGCCCGATGCGCCCCCCATATTGATGGCCACATCGTTACCCATCACCTGGCAACATAGCATCGTTACCGCTTCACACTGGGTCGGGTTCACTTTACCAGGCATAATGGAACTGCCTGGCTCATTCTCCGGGATAGCAATCTCGCCAATGCCGCAGCGCGGGCCGGACGCCAGCCAGCGAACATCATTGGCGATTTTCATCAGCGAGGCCGCCAGTCCTTTTAATGCGCCATGCGCCTGTACCAACGCGTCACAGGTCGCCAGCGCTTCGAATTTATTCGGGGCGGTAACAAACGGCGCTGCGGTAATCGTCGCCAGTTCCTCGGCCACGCGCCGGGCATATTCCGGGTGGGTATTAAGCCCTGTCCCCACTGCGGTTCCGCCGAGCGCCAGTTCCGCGATGTGCGGTAAACTGTGCTCAATGTGCCTGAGGTTATGTTCCAGCATGGCTACCCAACCGGAAATCTCCTGGCCTAAGGTGAGCGGCGTCGCGTCCTGCAGGTGAGTACGGCCAATTTTGACAATATCGGCGAAAGCGTGGGATTTATCGCGAAGCGTATCCGTTAATGCGGATAATTGCGGGATAAGGTGTTCGCGTAACGCCAGTAACGCCGCCACGTGCATGGCGGTTGGGAACACATCGTTTGAGCTTTGACTCTTATTGACGTCATCATTGGGATGCACCTTGCGTTCCATACCGCGAACGCCGCCCAAAATTTCACTGGCGCGGTTCGCTAACACTTCATTCATATTCATGTTGCTTTGCGTACCGGACCCGGTCTGCCAAATCGCCAGCGGAAACTCATCAGCATGTTTTCCCGCCAGCACTTCATCAGCCGCCTGGATAATCGCGCTGGCTTTTTCCGCCGCCAACAACCCTAAGTCCTGGTTGACCTTCGCAGCAGCGCGCTTGGTCAACGCCAGAGCGTGAATGAGCGAGACGGGCATTTTCTCCGTGGAAATCCGAAAATGCTCCAGCGAACGTTGAGTCTGTGCCCCCCACAGTTTATCTGCCGGGACTTCAATCGCGCCCATTGAATCTTTCTCGCGGCGTACCGTTACCATTACCTGCTCCTTACTCAAGTTGATGAGATCATGTGTCGACATTGCTCACATGTTTGCGGTCTTATGAGTATTAACGATAACAACACAACGGTGTAGACCGGATAAGGCGCTTGCGCCGTTCTCCGGCAAAATAGCGAATCATGTTACCGCCCCGCAGGGCGGCGACATTACTTAACGCAGCGTGCGCACTGCGATGACTGAATCTGCTGGAAGAAATCGTTGCCTTTATCATCCACCAGAATAAAGGCCGGAAAATCCTCCACTTCAATTTTCCAGATAGCCTCCATACCCAGTTCAGGATATTCCACGCACTCCAGGCGCTTGATACTACCCTGCGCCAGAACGGCTGCCGGGCCGCCGATACTGCCCAGGTAGAAGCCGCCATGTTTCTTACAGGCATCGGTCACCTGCTGGCTGCGGTTGCCTTTCGCCAGCATGATCATACTGCCGCCCTGCGACTGGAGCTGATCAACATAAGAGTCCATTCGTCCTGCAGTAGTCGGCCCAAGCGACCCGGAGGCATACCCTTCCGGCGTTTTTGCCGGCCCCGCATAATAGATAGGATGATCTTTGATGTACTGCGGCAAACCTTCGCCTCTGTCCATCCGTTCTTTCAGTTTAGCGTGCGCGATGTCGCGGCCCACAATAATCGTGCCGTTCAGCGACAGGCGCGTTGATACCGGATACTGCGACAGTTGTTGCAGTATCTCGCTCATGGGACGGTTAAGATCAACGCGCACCGCCTCGCCCTCTCCCGCCTGGCGCAGCGCCTCAGGAATATATTTACCGGGATTGCGCTCCAGCTTCTCGATCCAGATCCCTTCCCGGTTGATCTTCGCTTTAATGTTTCGATCCGCGGAGCAGGATACGCCCATACCTACCGGACACGATGCCCCGTGGCGCGGCAATCGGATGACACGAATATCGTGAGCGAAATATTTGCCGCCGAACTGCGCGCCCAAGCCAAGATTTTGCGCCTCAAGCAACAATTCTTTTTCCAGCTCAATATCGCGGAAGGCCTGCCCGTGTTCATTGCCTTCGGTTGGTAGCGCATCATAGTATTTTGCCGAGGCCAGCTTAACGGTCTTCAGGTTCGCTTCCGCCGAGGTGCCGCCAATGACAAACGCAATGTGATACGGCGGACAGGCGGCGGTGCCCAGCGTACGCATTTTATCAACGAGATAATTTTTGAGCTTACCCGGCGTCAGAAGCGCTTTTGTCTCCTGATAGAGGTAGGTTTTATTCGCCGATCCGCCGCCTTTAGCGATACAGAGGAATTTATATTCATCGCCATCGACGCTGTAGAGATCGATCTGCGCCGGCAGGTTAGTACCGGTATTGACCTCTTTGTACATATCCAGCGCCGCGTTCTGTGAATAGCGCAGGTTATCTTCGATATAGGTATTATATACGCCGCGAGCCAGCGCCGCTTCATCACCTCCACCAGTCCAGACGCGTTGGCCTTTTTTGCCGACAATAATGGCCGTACCGGTATCCTGGCAGGTGGGCAACACGCCCTTGGCCGCGATATCGGAGTTTCGCAGGAATTGCAGCGCGACATATTTGTCGTTTTCACTGGCCTGCGGATCGCGCAGAATATCCGCCACCTGCTGCTGATGCGCGGGACGTAACATAAAAGACGCATCGTGGAAGGCCTGACGCGCCAACAACGTTAGCGCTTCCGGCGCGACTTTCAGGATCTCTTGTCCTTCGAATTCGGCGACGGAAACATGTTCGCTGGTCAACAAGTAGTACTCGGTATCGTCCTTTTTGAGGGGAAAAGGGTCTTGATAAAAGAAGGGTTTGTTTGACATTGTGCTCTCACTTACCGCTCGGTATGGTTATTCTCTGGGCAGGTGTTCCATTGCCCGACTCAAAGCGAGTAACACTATCCTACACAATTTTTTAACAAAAACTGAGACAAGTACGACTTTTTACGCGCGGAGGTTACTTCATGCGGGTTTCTTGGTTTAATACCTCCCATTGATCTCCACATTGAAACAGGGCTTGATAATGCAAAAACTCATTAACTCAGTGCAAAACTATGCCTGGGGAAGTAAAACTGCGTTAACGGAACTTTATGGCATCGCCAATCCGCAGCAGCAGCCAATGGCTGAACTCTGGATGGGCGCGCATCCCAAAAGCAGCTCGCGAATCACCACCGCCAACGGCGAAACCGTCTCCCTGCGTGACGCCATCGAAAAGAATAAAACCGCCATGCTGGGCGAAGCGGTAGCCAACCGTTTCGGCGAACTGCCGTTTCTGTTTAAAGTACTGTGCGCCGCGCAGCCGCTCTCTATTCAGGTGCACCCGAATAAGCGCAATTCCGAAATCGGTTTCGCGAAAGAAAATGCGGCGGGTATCCCCATGGATGCCGCAGAGCGGAACTATAAAGATCCTAACCATAAACCAGAGCTGGTTTTTGCCCTGACGCCTTTCCTGGCGATGAACGCGTTCCGCGAATTTTCTGACATTGTCTCTTTACTGCAACCTATCGCCGGCGCGCATTCCGCTATCGCCCACTTTTTGCAGGCGCCGAACGCTGAACGTCTGAGCCAGCTTTTCGCCAGCCTGTTGAATATGCAAGGCGAAGAAAAATCCCGCGCGTTAGCCGTACTCAAAGCGGCGCTTAACAGCCAGCAAGGCGAACCGTGGCAAACGATCCGCGTGATTTCAGAGTATTATCCTGACGACAGCGGGCTTTTCTCTCCTTTGTTGCTGAATGTGGTCAAACTGAATCCCGGCGAGGCGATGTTCCTGTTTGCCGAAACGCCTCATGCTTATCTGCAGGGCGTTGCGCTGGAAGTCATGGCGAACTCCGATAACGTTCTGCGCGCTGGCCTTACGCCAAAATATATCGACATCCCTGAGCTGGTCGCGAACGTGAAGTTCGAACCTAAGCCTGCTGGCGAGTTACTGACTGCCCCGGTAAAAAGCGGCGCGGAGCTGGACTTCCCAATTCCGGTTGACGATTTTGCTTTTTCACTGCACGACCTGGCGCTTCAGGAGACGAGCATCGGCCAACACAGCGCCGCGATTCTGTTCTGCGTTGAGGGTGAGGCGGTGTTACGTAAAGATGAACAGCGTCTGGTACTGAAGCCGGGTGAATCGGCCTTTATCGGCGCGGATGAGTCTCCGGTTAACGCCAGCGGCACGGGCCGTTTAGCGCGTGTTTATAACAAGCTGTAGCAACGTACTGAATTTTTTAACAACTCTTGCTAAGCTTATAACAGACGTAAAACTCCTCCAGGCGGTTTAATCCGCCTGGTTTCATTTTTATGGACAATTGATATGAAAAAAACACTGGTAGCTGCAGGTGTAGTAATTGCACTTGGCATCGTCTGGACAGGCGGCGCCTGGTATACGGGGAAAAAGCTGGAGAACCATCTTGCAGAAATGGTGACTCAGGCCAATGAACAGCTCAAGCGTACTGCGCCGGAGGCCGGTGTCGAATTAAGTTATCAAAACTACCAGCGTGGCGTGTTCAGTAGCCATCTGCAACTGGTTGTCAAACCGGTTGCAGGCGCAGACACTACCTGGTTGAAGCCCGGGCAAAGCATTGTGCTGGACGAGTCCGTTTCACATGGCCCCTTCCCGCTCGCCCAGCTCAAAACGCTCAATCTGATCCCTTCTATGGCGTCGGTAAAAACCACGCTGGTGAATAACGATGCGGCAAAACCCCTCTTTGATATCGCGAAAGGCGACACGCCCTTTGTCATCAATACCCGCATTGGTTATGGCGGCGATACCCGCTCCGATATCTCTCTCAAGCCGTTAAACTACGAGAATGCCGGTGAAAAGGTCGCCTTTAGCGGCGGCGAGTTCCAGCTTAACGCCGATAAAGACGGTAATGTGGTTTCGCTGTCGGGCGAAGCGCAGA
Source organism: Salmonella sp. NW884 (assembly GCF_051700745.1). Lineage (NCBI taxonomy): Bacteria > Pseudomonadati > Pseudomonadota > Gammaproteobacteria > Enterobacterales > Enterobacteriaceae > Salmonella > Salmonella sp. NW884. The sequence goes on from NZ_JAMMDE010000001.1 coordinate 317,128, forward strand.
GCGGCCTGGTCGATGCCGTTAACGAATATAATCAGAAGGTACAACTCACCTTTAATAATTTGAAAACAGACGGTACCAGTAAGCTGGCAAGCTTTGGCGAGCGTGTAGGCGACCAAAAGTTAACGCTGGATAAACTGTCCATCGCCATTGAGGGTAAAGAGATGGCGGTGCTGGAAGGGATGGAAATTGCCGGCAAGTCCGATCTCGTCAACGACGGAAAAACCATTAACAGCCAGTTGGATTACTCGCTTAACAGCCTGAAAGTGCAGAATCAGGATTTGGGCAGCGGTAAATTAACGCTGAAAGTCGGTCAAATCGACGGCGAAGCCTGGCACCAGTTTAGTCAGCAATATCATGCGCAAACGCAGGCGCTGCTGAATCAGCCGGACGTGGCGCAGAATCCTGAGCTTTATCAGCAAAAAGTCACTGAAGCGTTCTTTAGCGCTCTCCCCGTGCTGTTAAAAGGCGATCCGGTACTGACCATAGCGCCGCTTAGCTGGAAAAACGCCAAAGGGGAAACCACGCTGAATCTGTCGCTGTTCCTCAAAGATCCGGCAACCACAACGGCACAACCGCAAACGCTGGCGCAGGAAGTCGACCGCTCCGTGAAATCGCTGGATGCGAAACTGGCAATTCCGATGGACATGGCGGTCGAGTTTATGACGCAGATAGCAAAGCTGGAAGGCTATCAGCAGGATGATGCGGAAAAACTGGCAAAACAGCAGGTGCAGGGGCTGTCCGCAATGGGTCAGATGTTCCGACTGACAACGCTGAAGGATAATACTATCGCCTCCAGTTTGCAGTACGCCAATGGCCAGATCACGCTCAACGGACAAAAAATGCCGTTGGAAGACTTTGTCGGCCTGTTTGGAATGCCGGCGCTTTCCGTTCCGGACGTTCCGGCGCTGCCTCAACAATAATCGCCTTGCCGGGTGTCGCGACGCTGCACCCGGTCTGCGCCGAACGACGCGCAGCCTCTACTTTTGCGTTACCAGGCGAGCGGCTATCGTTTGACTCCGCACATGGTGCTCGTCGTGAGCATTAGGCGGCACGGAAAACATCGTGAGTCTGGACAACTGCATCCCCCCCTACGCCTGTCAGTGAAAGATATGTCGTTTGTCGATGTCCAGGCATTGAAGGACAATCACGCGACAGGCATCGTACAGCTCAATCAGCATAATTTGCAGGTAATTATCGGCCCGCAGGTTCAGTCGGTAAAAGATGAAATGGTTGGCCTGATGAATACCGTTCAGGCATAAGGAAGGGATATGTTCGATTTTTCACAGGAAGTTGACCGACGCGGGACATGGTGTACGTAGTGGGATTATGTCGCCGATCGTTTTGGCGAAGCCGATCTGCTCCCCTTTACGATCTCGGATATGGATTTTGCCACCGCACCGTTCGCTGATACTGTCTACAGGCGGGGGGTTGACCCTTTATCCTGAGAGGCGATAACAGAGACGGCCCCCGTGAGCTGACCGGGGGCGCGTTAAAGAGAATGATACAAAATTTCTTCCGCGCTCTCGCGAAGTTGCAACGTAATGACTCCGTTTTTGCAAAATTTCCAGAGCATTATCAATCTGTAGTATAATGGTGCGCACTTTTATTAAAAATTGAGTGCGCCCATGATTGATATTACGCTTCCTTTGACTGACATCCACCGCCACCTTGATGGCAACATTCGCGCCCAAACAATTCTGGATCTTGGTCGGCAGTTCAACATCGCCCTTCCCGCCCAAACGCTGGAAACGCTGATTCCGCATGTCCAGGTCACCTCAACCGAACCCGATTTAGTAAGCTTTCTCACTAAGCTCGATTGGGGGGTAAAAGTCCTGGCATCGCTTGACGCCTGCCGCCGTGTGGCCTTTGAAAATATTGAAGATGCCGCACGTAACGGCCTGCATTACGTCGAGCTTCGCTTTTCGCCCGGCTATATGGCGATGGCGCATCAGTTACCGATCGCAGGCGTGGTTGAAGCCGTTATCGACGGCGTACGCGACGGCTGTAACACGTTTGGCGTCGAGGCGCGACTCATTGGCATTATGAGCCGTACCTTCGGCGAGGCGGCATGTTTACAGGAGCTTGATGCGCTGCTGGCGCACAGAGAGAAAATCACCGCGCTGGATTTAGCCGGTGATGAGCTGGGCTTTCCCGGCAGTCTGTTTTTGTCGCACTTTAATCGGGCGCGCGATGCGGGCTGGCATATTACCGTTCACGCTGGCGAAGCCGCAGGGCCGGAAAGTATCTGGCAGGCGATTCGCGAACTGGGAGCCGAACGTATCGGACATGGCGTAAAAGCTGTCGAAGATCGCGCGTTAATGGATTTTCTTGCACAGCAGCGTATCGGTATTGAATCCTGTCTGACTTCGAATATTCAGACCAGTACCGTCGCATCGCTGGCAGACCATCCGCTCAAAACCTTCCTTGAGCATGGCGTTCTCGCCAGTCTTAATACGGACGATCCGGCTGTTCAGGGCGTAGATATTATCCATGAATATCACGTTGCCGCGCCAGCGGCAGGATTGAGCCGCGAACAGATTCGCCAGGCGCAGATTAACGGTCTGGAAATCGCCTTTTTGAGCGATGGCGAAAAACGTGCGCTGCGCGAAAAAGTGGCCGCGGCGTAAGATTGCTTTATTGATGCTAACGCCCTCTCTCCGCCTGCGATTTAATGCTATCCCAGGCGGAGAAATGCGACATCTCAGGCAAGACACAGCGTCGCGCGATGTTTTGCCGATTCCATGCCCAGTTCAATCAACTCCATAATTTGAATCGCCTGGCTTGCCGGCACGGGATTTTCACCGTTACCGTTTAACGCATCGCGGATGGCGGCATAATATGCCGGGTAGTTACCCGGCAACGTAAGCCAGTTCTCTTCTTTGCGCGTCTCTCCCTCAACCAGGGTCAATACGCCGTCACGCATGTCGTATCCCCAGTCTTCCTGCGGTAAACGCTCGCCGTTTTTTAACCGTTCTTCCTGGGGATCGAGGCCATATTTAACATAGCTACCGCGCGAACCATGAACGATGTATCGCGCGGATTCCGCCGCGGCCAGCATCGTACCGTGCAAAATCACGCGGCGCTGGGGGTAGGATAAAATCGCGTGGAAATAATCTGTAGATTGCGCGCCCGGACGCAGTTGCGCTAAATCCACCGTCATGCTGACCGGCAGGCCAAAAAGTTGAATGGCCTGATCCAACAAGTGCGGCGCCAGATCGTACCAGATACCACTTCCCGGCCCGCCTTGCTCGCGCCAGCGGTCGCGCACCTGGGGACGAAAGCGATCAAAGTGGGATTCAAACAAGGACACCTCGCCGAGCACGCCATCCGCCAGCAAGGCTTTCAGCGTCAAAAAATCGCTGTCCCAGCGTCGGTTGTGGAAGACGGAAAGTACCCGGCCAGTGCTCCGCGCTAGCGCATCCAACTCTCGCGCCTGTGACAGTGTCACGGTAAAGGGTTTATCAACCACCACATGCTTACCGGCTTCCAGCGCAGCTTTCGCCAGCGGGAAATGGGTATCGTTGGGCGTCGGGATCACGATCAGGTCGATATGCGGATCGTTAAATAAATGTCGGGGCTCAGAGACCACGGAAACCGCCGGCCAGTCTGCTTTCACTTTTGTTTCATCGCTGCTGGATACCGCCGCAAGCTCTAGCCCTGGCGTTCCCATAATTAAGGGCGCATGAAAGGTTTTACTGGCGTAGCCATAACCGATTAACCCAACGCGGATTTTGTCATTCATCTCACTGCCTCCGGTTTTAGATATCGCTATTCCACACCATCGTGCGATTAGCCGCAATAGCGTCCTGACCATCAACGTAGCATCAAATGATTAACTTGTTACAGAACAGGGGCTGAAATCGTTTCCCTCCCTCTTGCCGACCGTTCGCCAGGAAAGTAACATTTACCCCCTGTGTTTATGGATAAATCAAAGCAAATGTCGTCAGTAATGAATCGTCTTATTGAATTAACTGGGTGGATAGTTCTCGTTATCTCAGTCATTCTTTTAGGTATTGCCAACCATATTGACAATTACCAACCACCAGAGCCCACGGCTTCCGTTCAGAAGAAGTAAGCGTCAGATAATGTAAAGGCGTTTTCGCGTGGTACGGTAAGCGGCGCCCCGGGGGTGCAAAGAAAAGTCAAAAACCGGCAAAAAAAAACGAAATATGTTCTATCTGGTCTGACGTTTATTGCCTGTTGTAGGAAAGCGCGTTAACCTTTCGCCCCAGGCGCCATGTGGCGCCTGACTCTTTACCGGTAAGAATATTCCCTTTTTACCTGCACCCCTGACCTCTCACTGGTGCGGTTTTGTTTATTTTTTATCAGTGACTACTCCGTTGGCATTATATTTAATATGGATCAACTTTATATGACTGTTCAGGATTATCTATTAAAATTCCGCAAAATTAGTTCGCTCGAAAGTCTGGAAAAACTGTTCGACCACCTTAACTATACCCTTACTGATGACATGGACATCGTTAATATGTATCGCGCTGCAGATCACCGCCGTGCCGAGCTGGTTTCCGGAGGACGCCTGTTTGATGTAGGTCAGGTTCCGCAATCCGTCTGGCGCTATGTGCAATAAAGAAAGTAGCGTTTAACATCAAAAACCTTATAATATTTGCCCCAAAATGAGCGGCATGACCGTTAACGCGCGTAACCCCGGAGAAGATATGACTACAACACCGCCACAACGAATTGGAGGCTGGCTTCTTGGCCCGTTAGCCTGGCTGTTAGTCGCGTTGTTGAGCGCCTCGCTGGCGTTATTACTCTACGTTATGGCGCTTGCCACACCGCAAACGTTCAAGACGCTTAGCGGACAGGAAACCGGTAATTTACTGCTATGGGGCATTTCATTTATTACCGCTATCGCCATGTGGTACTATACCTTGTGGTTGACGATCGCATTCTTCAAGCGCAGACGCTGCGTGCCGAAGCATTACATTATCTGGCTGCTGGTGTCGGTGTTACTGGCGGTTAAAGCATTTGCCTTTTCGCCCGTCTCAGATGCCTTTGCCGTGCGTCAGTTACTCTTCCCACTGTTGGCGACGGCGCTCATTGTGCCTTATCTCAAACGTTCAGCGCGCGTTAAAACAACGTTTGTTAATCCGTAATAACCCTACAGTTAACCTGTTGTCGCCTGTGGTAGTTTGACAGATAATAGGCGGCTTTTTTATTTCAGGCCGAAACATGACTGATTACCTGCTGCTCTTTGTCGGAACTGTACTGGTCAATAACTTTGTACTGGTCAAATTCCTGGGCCTTTGTCCCTTTATGGGCGTATCCAAAAAACTGGAAACCGCCATGGGGATGGGCCTCGCGACGACCTTTGTCATGACGCTGGCGTCGATATGCGCCTGGCTTATCGACACCTGGATACTTATTCCGCTGGATCTGATTTATCTGCGGACGCTGGCCTTTATCCTCGTCATTGCTGTGGTCGTACAATTTACCGAAATGGTTGTACGGAAAACCAGCCCGGCGTTATACCGCTTGTTAGGCATCTTCTTACCACTGATTACCACTAACTGTGCGGTTCTGGGCGTAGCGTTACTGAATATTAATCTCGGTCATCACTTTCTTCAGTCGGCGCTGTACGGATTTTCCGCCGCCGTCGGTTTTTCATTAGTGATGGTTCTGTTCGCCGCTATCCGCGAACGCCTTGCCGTGGCGGATGTGCCCGCCCCTTTTCGTGGTAACGCGATAGCATTGATTACCGCAGGATTAATGTCTTTGGCCTTTATGGGCTTTAGTGGTTTGGTGAAGTTGTAATGAATACTATCTGGATTGCCGTTGGCGCCCTGACCCTTCTGGGTCTGGTGTTCGGCGCCATTCTGGGTTATGCCTCCCGCCGATTCGCGGTTGAAGATGATCCGGTTGTTGAAAAAATCGATGCGATTTTGCCGCAGAGCCAGTGTGGTCAGTGCGGCTATCCCGGCTGTCGCCCCTACGCCGAAGCCGTGGGTCTCCAGGGCGAGAAAATCAATCGTTGCGCGCCCGGCGGCGAAGCCGTCATGCTGAAAATGGCAGAGTTGCTAAACGTAGAGCCGCAACCATGCGATGGTGAAGAACAGCAGGCCGCGCCAGTACGTATGCTGGCAGTTATTGATGAAAATAACTGCATTGGCTGCACAAAATGCATTCAGGCCTGCCCGGTTGACGCCATCGTTGGCGCAACGCGCGCCATGCACACGGTCATGAGCGATCTCTGTACTGGCTGTAATCTGTGCGTCGATCCGTGTCCGACGCACTGCATCGAATTACGTCCGGTGAATGAGACGCCCGACAGTTGGAAATGGGATTTGAACACCATTCCCGTTCGCATCATTCCCGTGGAACAACATGCTTAAACTATTTTCCGCTTTCAGAAAAGATAAAATCTGGGATTTCGACGGTGGTATTCATCCGCCCGAAATGAAGTCCCAGTCAAACGGCACGCCGCTGCGCCAGGTGCCTTTGGCGCCGCGCTTTGTTATCCCTTTAAAACAGCACATTGGCGCTGAGGGCGAGCTGTGCGTTAGCGTCGGCGATCGCGTGCTACGCGGCCAGGCGCTTACCCGTGGACGTGGGAGAATGCTGCCGGTACACGCGCCCACCTCCGGGACGGTTATCGCTATTGCCCCCCACTCGACGGCGCATCCTTCGGCGCTGGCGGAGTTAAGCGTCATCATTGATGCCGACGGCGAGGACCGCTGGATTGAGCGTGATGGCTGGTCTGATTACCGCGCCCACAGCCGTGAAGCGCTCATTGAACGCATTCATCAGTATGGCGTTGCCGGGCTTGGCGGCGCAGGGTTTCCCACCGGCGTTAAATTGCAGGGTGGCGGCGATAAAATCACCACGCTTATTATCAATGCCGCAGAGTGCGAACCTTATATTACGGCGGACGATCGTCTGATGCAGGACTGCGCCGCGCAGATTGTGGAAGGTATTCGCATCCTGGCGCATATTCTGCAACCGCGTGAGGTATTAATCGGCATTGAAGATAACAAACCGCAGGCTATTTCCATGCTGCGCGCCGTACTGGCTGACGCCCACGATATTTCGTTACGTGTGATCCCAACCAAATACCCTTCCGGCGGCGCAAAACAGCTCACCCAAATACTGACGGGAAAACAGGTTCCCCACGGCGGGCGCTCCTCTGATATTGGCGTGCTGATGCAAAACGTCGGTACGGCGTATGCCGTTAAACGCGCCGTGATTGACGGCGAACCGATCACAGAACGCGTCGTCACCTTAACGGGTGAAGCGGTAAGCCGCCCGGGTAACGTCTGGGCGCGGCTCGGCACTCCCGTTCGCCATTTGCTTAACGATGCCGGGTTCTGCCCTTCTGCTGACCAGATGGTCATCATGGGCGGCCCGTTGATGGGATTCACCCTTCCCTGGCTTGACGTACCGGTCGTAAAAATCACCAACTGCCTGCTGGCGCCATCCGTGACTGAAATGGGAGCGCCTCAGGAAGAGAAAAGCTGTATTCGTTGCAGCGCTTGCGCTGACGCTTGCCCTGCCGACCTTTTACCGCAGCAGCTTTATTGGTTCAGCAAAGGGCAGCAGCATGACAAGGCTACCGCTCACCATATTGCTGATTGTATAGAATGCGGCGCCTGCGCCTGGGTCTGCCCCAGTAATATTCCGCTCGTCCAATATTTCCGTCAGGAAAAAGCGGAGATTAATGCGATCAGGCTTGAAGAAAAACGCGCCGCCGAAGCCAAAGCGCGTTTTGAGGCTCGTCAGGCAAGACTGGAGCGCGAAAAAGCCGCCCGCCTTGCACGTCATAAGAGCGCAGCGGTACAACCAGCGGCAAAAGATCAGGATGCCATTGCCGCTGCGCTGGCGCGGGTAAAAGAGAAACAGGCGCAGGCCACGCAACCGGTGGTTATTCAGGCGGGTAGTCTGCCAGACAATAGCGCCGTCATCGCGGCCCGTGAAGCGCGTAAAGCGCAAGCGCGCGCTAAACAAGCCGCTCATCCGGTGGCTGACAGCGCGATATCCGGCGGCGACCCGCGTAAAGCCGCAGTGGAGGCGGCTATCGCTCGCGCCAAAGCCCGCAAACAGGAGCAGCAGGCCGGAAGCGAACCTGCCGAACCGGTCGATCCGCGCAAAGCCGCGGTGGAGGCGGCCATCGCCCGCGCCAAAGCCCGCAAACAGGAGCAGCAGGCCGGAAGCGAACCTGCCGAACCGGTCGATCCGCGTAAAGCCGCGGTGGAAGCGGCCATCGCCCGTGCCAAAGCCCGTAAGCAGGAGCAGCAGACCGGAAGCGAACCTGTCGAACCGGCCGATCCGCGTAAAGCCGCAGTGGAAGCGGCTATCGCCCGCGCCAAAGCCCGCAAGCAGGAGCAGCAGGCCGGAAGCGAACCTGCCGAACCGGCCGACCCGCGTAAAGCCGCGGTTGCTGCGGCGATCGCCCGCGTTCAGGCAAAAAAAGCAGCACAGCAGCAGGTTGTTAACGAGGATTAAATGGTATTCAGAATCGCAAGCTCGCCTTATACCCATAACCAGCGCCAGACATCGCGAATCATGTTGCTGGTATTAATCGCCGCTCTGCCGGGGATTGCCGCGCAGACGTGGTTTTTTGGTTGGGGAACGCTTTTCCAGATCGTTCTGGCTGCTATCACGGCGCTCGTCGCGGAAGCCATTGCCCTCAGGCTGCGCAAACAATCGGTCGCCAGTCACCTGCAGGATTATTCCGCGTTATTGACGGGGCTTTTGCTGGCGGTCAGCATCCCTCCGCTCGCGCCCTGGTGGATGGTCGTGCTGGGAACCGGATTCGCCATTATTATCGCTAAACAGTTATATGGCGGGCTGGGACAAAACCCCTTTAATCCGGCCATGATCGGTTACGTGGTGCTATTAATTTCCTTTCCGGTGCAAATGACAAGCTGGTTGCCGCCTTATGAAATAGCCGCAACAACGCCCGATATGCTGGACACGTTGCGGATGATTTTTACCGGGCATACCGCCAGCGGCGGCGATATGACGCTGCTACGTATCGGTATTGACGGTATCAGCCAGGCGACGCCGCTGGATACGTTTAAAACGTCCTTGCGCGCCAGGCACTCCGTTGAGCAAATCATGCAGTACCCGATATACAGCGGTGCGCTGGCTGGCGTGGGCTGGCAGTGGGTTAACCTCGCCTGGCTTGTCGGCGGCGTATTCCTGCTGTGGCAAAAAGCCATCCGCTGGCATATCCCGGTCAGTTTTCTGCTCACGCTGGCGCTATGCGCCGCGTTAGGTTGGCTTTTCTCGCCCGCTACGCTGGCCTCGCCGCAGCTTCATCTGCTGTCAGGCGCCACCATGCTGGGCGCATTTTTTATCTTGACGGATCCGGTTACCGCCTCCACGACCAACCGTGGACGTTTAATTTTCGGCGCGCTGGCTGGGGTATTAGTGTGGCTGATTCGTAGCTTCGGCGGCTATCCGGACGGCGTTGCTTTTGCTGTCCTGTTGGCGAATATCACGGTTCCTCTGATCGACTACTACACGCGCCCCCGCGTCTATGGACATCGCAAAGGATAAACCATGCTGAAAACGATTCGTAAACACGGTATTACGCTGGCGCTTTTTGCCGCAGGCTCTACGGGATTGACCGCGGTGATTAATCAGATGACAAAATCAACCATCCACGAACAAGCGCTGCAACAACAACATGCCTTGTTTGATCAGGTATTGCCGCCAGATCGTTACAATAATAATCTGCAAGAGAGCTGTTATCTGGTCGATGCGCCCGCCCTCGGCAAAGGCACACACCGTGTTTTTATCGCTCGCAAGGATGATAAACCCGTAGCGGCCATCATTGAGGCCACCGCGCCAGATGGCTATTCCGGCGCTATCCAGCTTATTGTTGGCGCAGATTTCAACGGTACTATCCTGGGGACGCGCGTGACGGAACATCATGAGACGCCAGGGTTAGGTGATAAAATTGAGCGCCGTTTGTCTGACTGGATTACCCACTTTAGCGGTAAAACCATCAGCGGTGAAAATGATACGCACTGGGCGGTGAAAAAAGATGGCGGTGATTTTGATCAATTTACCGGGGCGACAATAACGCCGCGCGCCGTAGTGAATGCGGTTAAACGCGCCGGGCTGTACGCCGAATCACTGCCCGCTCAGCTCCCCCATTTAACCGCCTGTGGAGAATAACCATGAGCGAAATAAAAGACATTGTTGTTCAGGGGTTATGGAAAAATAACTCTGCTCTGGTGCAGCTACTTGGCCTGTGCCCTTTACTGGCGGTGACGTCTACGGCAACCAACGCTCTGGGTCTGGGTCTGGCCACGACGCTGGTATTAACGCTGACCAACCTTACGGTGTCCGCACTACGTCGCTGGACGCCGGCAGAAATCCGTATCCCGATTTACGTTATGATCATTGCTTCGGTGGTAAGCGCAGTACAGATGCTGATCAATGCGTATGCGTTCGGTTTGTATCAGTCTTTAGGGATTTTTATTCCGTTGATTGTAACGAACTGCATTGTTGTTGGTCGCGCCGAAGCGTTTGCCGCGAAAAAAGGACCGTGGCTTTCCGCGTTGGACGGTTTTTCCATCGGCATGGGCGCGACAGGCGCGATGTTCGTGCTGGGCTCACTGCGCGAGATCCTCGGGAATGGTACGCTTTTCGATGGCGCGGATAGCCTGCTGGGAGGCTGGGCAAAAGTATTACGGGTCGAGATATTTCACACCGACTCGCCTTTCCTGCTGGCGATGCTGCCGCCAGGCGCGTTTATCGGCCTGGGGCTCATGCTGGCGGTAAAATATCTTATTGATGAAAAAATGAAGAAACGCCGCGCCGAAACCGCGCCTTCCGCTGTTCCGGCAGGTGAAACAGGGAAAGTCTGATGAACAAAGCAAAAAGGCTGGAAATTCTGACGCGCCTGCGCGACAACAATCCGCACCCCACAACGGAACTCAATTTCACGTCGCCGTTTGAGTTGCTGATTGCCGTGTTGCTTTCCGCGCAGGCAACCGACGTCAGCGTGAACAAGGCTACCGCCAAACTTTACCCGGTCGCCAATACACCAGCCGCGATGCTGGAACTGGGCGTAGAAGGCGTGAAATCCTATATCAAAACCATCGGTTTATTTAACAGTAAAGCGGAAAACGTGATTAAGACCTGCCGTATTTTACTGGACAAGCATAATGGCGAAGTGCCGGAGGATCGGGCGGCGCTGGAAGCGCTTCCCGGCGTGGGGCGTAAAACCGCTAACGTAGTACTAAATACCGCCTTCGGCTGGCCGACCATCGCCGTTGATACGCATATATTTCGTGTATGCAACCGAACACAGTTCGCGCCGGGTAAAAATGTCGAGCAGGTAGAAGAGAAGTTGCTGAAAGTGGTGCCGAATGAGTTCAAAGTGGACTGCCATCACTGGTTAATTTTGCATGGCCGCTATACCTGTATCGCCCGAAAACCCCGCTGCGGCTCCTGCCTCATTGAAGATCTTTGCGAATACAAAGAAAAAGTCGATATTTGATATGGTCGGAGCGCGTCCGTCACGCCAGCGCGCTCCCACCTTCGGCCTGGATCTATTTTAGCCATCAATCATTCCAGTCTCTGTCCTTTTTCTGATGTAATGTGCTTTCGTTTTCCCTCCACGTCAGGTTAATCATTTTTTTAATCGCAAAAAATTCTATCTATCCGTGATCAGGATCACTTTGATAACTTCATGTGAAATTTAATGACATCTAAGGTTACATTTACAACCGGATAGACTGACGCCCCGTTTTCACTACAAAACATTACTCTGCCATTTTTTCAGATAATGGCCTATATCACTGCTTTTCACCTTAAATAGCAGAAGATATCGCCTTTCACCCAAACTAATGGCCTTTTTGCAGTGTAAAAATCTGCCATTCTTCAAATGAAGAAATTTAACGCTGGATAACATTTCTGACATCGGACGATTCAACCAGAAGAGTTATATGTAACAGATTATTACAAAGCTCTTGTCTGGAGAGGAAAGATAGTGAACATTACCTGCCGTTTCCCCTCCAATATAACAATCGGACGGATGAGTCTGACTCATCACGCGCCAGACAATCCCTGTTAATACGGGGCGTAAAAAAGAGGTAAAAGTGTCTACTGCAAACAAAAAACCAACTGAAAGCGTCAGTTTGAACGCTTTCAAACAACCGAAGGCGTTCTATCTCATCTTCTCGATAGAGTTATGGGAGCGTTTTGGTTATTACGGCCTGCAAGGCATTATGGCCGTCTACCTGGTAAAACAACTGGGTATGTCAGAAGCGGATTCCATCACCCTTTTCTCTTCCTTCAGTGCGCTGGTGTACGGCCTGGTCGCCATTGGCGGTTGGTTAGGTGATAAAATTCTGGGCACCAAACGCGTTATTATGCTGGGTGCCGTGGTGCTGGCTATCGGTTATGCGCTGGTCGCATGGTCTGGTCATGACGCTGGCATCGTCTATATGGGCATGGCGGCTATCGCTGTGGGTAACGGTCTGTTTAAAGCTAACCCGTCTTCCCTGCTGTCTACCTGTTACGCGAAGGACGATCCGCGTCTCGACGGCGCATTTACGATGTATTATATGTCCGTCAACATCGGCTCCTTCTTCTCTATGCTGGCGACGCCGTGGCTGGCGGCGCGTTATGGCTGGAGCACCGCGTTTGCGCTTAGCGTCGTCGGTATGCTGATAACCGTCGTTAACTTTGCTTTCTGCCAGCGCTGGGTGAAAAGCTACGGTTCCAAACCCGACTTTGAACCGATCAACTTCCGTAATCTGCTGCTGACCATCGTGGGTATTGTCGTTCTGATTGCGGTCGCCACCTGGCTGCTGCACAACCAGGATATCGCGCGTATGGTGCTGGGCGTAATCGCTCTTGGCATCGTCATTATCTTCGGTAAAGAAGCGTTTTCCATGCACGGCGCGGCACGCCGTAAAATGATCGTCGCCTTTATTTTGATGCTGCAGGCGATTATCTTCTTCGTACTGTACAGCCAGATGCCGACGTCGCTGAACTTCTTTGCCATTCGTAACGTCGAGCACTCTATTCTCGGTATCGCGTTCGAACCGGAACAGTATCAGGCGCTGAACCCATTCTGGATCATTATCGGCAGCCCGATTCTGGCCGCTATCTATAACAGGATGGGCGATACGCTGCCGATGCCGATGAAATTCGCCATTGGTATGGTGCTGTGTTCCGGCGCGTTCCTGATTCTGCCGCTGGGCGCCAAATTTGCGAACGATGCCGGCATCGTATCCGTAAACTGGCTGATCGCAAGCTACGGCCTGCAAAGTATCGGTGAGCTGATGATCTCCGGTCTGGGACTGGCAATGGTCGCACAGTTGGTTCCGCAGCGTCTGATGGGTTTCATCATGGGTAGCTGGTTCCTGACAACGGCAGGCGCTAACATCATCGGCGGTTATGTCGCCAACCTGATGGCTGTGCCGAGCGACGTGACTGACCCGCTGATGTCCCTGGAAGTCTATGGTCGCGTATTTATGCAGATTGGCATAGCAACCGCCGTTATCGCCGTCCTGATGCTGCTGACAGCGCCTAAGCTGAACCGTATGACCCAGGACGATGATACCGCTGAAAAAGGCTCTAAAGCCGCTACAGTTTAATTTTCCGGGAAACAACATTCAGGCCGCTAACTGTGCGTTAGCGGCTTTTTTTTTGCTCGTCCCCGCACTACCATACTTTAAACCTCAGCAAAAAGGAGTTACCGATGAAACTGTTCTACAAACCGGGTGCCTGCTCTCTTGCTTCCCATATTACCCTGCGCGAAATTGGCAAAGACTTTACGCTTGATGGCGTCGATCTCGCAAAAAAACGCCTGGAAAACGGTGATGATTACCTGGCAGTCAACCCTAAAGGACAGGTTCCGGCTCTGCTGCTGGATGACGGCACACTGTTGACTGAAGGCGTCGCCATTATGCAGTACCTCGCCGACAGCGTTCCCGACCGCCAGCTTCTGGCGCCGGTAAGTAGTCTTGCTCGCTATCATACGCTGGAATGGCTCAACTATATTGCAACGGAACTGCATAAAGGCTTTACCCCGCTGTTCCGCCCTGACACGCCGGAAACACTCAAACCCGCCGTTCGCGCCGGTCTGGAAAAGAAATTGCAGTATGTGGATGAGTCGCTTTCAGACGACCAGTGGATTTGCGGCCAGCGTTTTACCATTGCAGACGCTTATCTGTTTACCGTATTGCGTTGGGCCTATGGCGTAAAACTGAATATGGACGGGTTAACGCATATTGAAAGTTATATGCAGCGTGTCGCAAAAAGACCGACCGTTGCGGCAGCGCTTAAAGCGGAAGGACTGAATTAATGTCATGTTGCCGGATAGCTCGCTGTAGCGCCATCCGGCCTCTTTTTAGCAGCAATAATTACAGCCGCGTTGCGCTGAAGTAATGTTCAGGGTTAGCGATCCTGTCCTGGGCCGCCACGACCTGCAGTTCGTACTCCTGCATCGTTTTGGTGGCGATCATAATCTCATAGACTGCCGCCGTAACGTGCTCCAGCGCCTGCTGCAACGTCGCGCCCTGCAAAAGTTTGACCAGCAATAAACCACTGGTGACATCGCCAACGCCAACCGGCTGACGTGAACCGAAATCCACCAGCGGACGGCTAATATGCCAGGCTTCCTGCGCTGTCACCAGCAGCATTTCAAAGCGTTCTGAACTGTAACCGGCGCGGGCGAGATGTTTTACCAGTACAATTTCTGGTCCCTGAGCAATCAGTTCACGCGCCGCCTGCACGGCGTCATCCACATTATTCACGCTATGTTTGCTGAGAATTTCCAGTTCAATCAGGTTAGGCGCGATAATATCGCTGGCGGGTAGCGCATAACGCACATGGAACTCTGCGACGCCAGGCGCCACGATACAGCCCTTTTCCGGATGCCCCATCACGGGATCGCAGAAATATTTTGCCTGCGGATTTGCCGCTTTAACCTGGCGCACAATACCGAGAATGTGTTCTCCCTGCTCGGCAGATCCCAGGTAACCGCTAAGCACGGCGTCGCAGTGCGCTAACTGGCCAATGTCCGCAATCCCCTGGACAATCTCAGTCAGATGGCTGGGCGGCATGACACAGCCGGTCCATTTACCATATTGCGTGTGGTTAGAAAACTGAACGGTATTCAGCGGCCAAACATTCGCGCCAAGACGGCGCATGGGAAATTCGGCGGCGCTGTTGCCCGCATGTCCGAAAACAACATGGGACTGGATAGCGAGGATATTCTTCATTTTTTTACCTGAACATCAAAAATAAGGGAGTGATTTCTCACTCCCTGTTACTTAATGCCTTATTTCCAGCAAATCAGACAATAGTTCTTTTTGCCGCGACGTAATAAGGTGTAGCGGCCAAACAGACGGTCCTCATCGTTAAAGATGTATTCAGGATCGGATTGTTTTTCACCATTGATAGTGACAGCGTTGGAGGCGATAGTCTTACGCGCCTGACCACGCGACGGCTGGAGTTCGGCGTCTACCAGCGCCTGCATCAGGTCGGCGCCTTTTTCCATTTCAACCATCGGTACGCCGTCCTGCGCCAACTGCTCAAAGTCAGCTTCGCTCAGCGCGCTCAGTGAACCGCTGAACAGGCATTCAGTGATCCGTTTCGCCGCGACCAGCCCCTCCTCGCCATGAACCAGGCGCGTCACCTGCTCGGCCAGCACATACTGCGCGCGCGGCGCTTTACCGCTGTTTTTATCTTCTTCTTCCAGGGCATTGATCTCTTCAATGTCCATAAAAGTGAAGAATTTCAGGAAGCGATAAACATCGGCATCCGCGGTGTTAATCCAGAACTGGTAGAATTTGTACGGACTGGTTTTCTTCGGATCCAGCCAGACAGCGCCGCCTTCGGTTTTACCGAATTTCGTGCCGTCAGCTTTGGTGATCAGTGGAACGGTCAAACCAAATACCTGATTCTGGTGCAGACGACGGGTCAGGTCGATACCGGAAGTGATGTTCCCCCACTGGTCAGAACCGCCAATCTGTAAGGCAACGCCGTGCAGTTTATTCAGACAAGCGAAGTCGTACCCCTGTAGCAGGTTATAAGAGAACTCCGTGAAAGAGATACCCTGATCGTCACGGTTCAGACGCTGCTTCACCGCTTCTTTGTTGATCATCTGATTAACGGAAAAATGTTTACCGATATCGCGCAGGAAAGTCAGCACATTCATGCTGCCGAACCAGTCATAGTTATTGGCCGCGATGGCGGAGTTTTCGCCGCAATCAAAGTCCAGGAATGGGGCAACCTGTTTACGAATTTTCGCCACCCACTCCTGAACGGTCTCTTCAGTGTTCAGTTTACGCTCGGCGGCTTTAAAGCTCGGGTCGCCAATCAGACCGGTCGCGCCGCCTACCAGCGCAACAGGTTTGTGCCCTGCCTGCTGGAAGCGTTTCAGGCATAACAATGGAACCAGATGCCCCAAATGCAAGCTGTCAGCGGTAGGATCGAAGCCGCAATAGAGCGCGATCGGGCCTTGCGCCAGTCGCTCTGCCAACGCGTCTTCGTCCGTCACCTGGGCTACCAGCCCCCGCTCTTGCAATTGTTTAATCAAGTTACTGCTTGCCATCAAAATCTCCATGTATAAAACGACTGCACCTTTGCCGGTACACGACTTTTCGCCAGACGCGAAAGAGACATAGCATAAAACGGCGGATTCATCCGCACCAGTGCTTAAAACAAGATTTTTGCATCTTTAGGGCGCAAGACGGTCGATTCTCCACGCGCCGTCGTCGCGTTGGTATAAAAAGCGATCGTGCAGACGATGTTCGCCGCCCTGCCAGAACTCCATCTGTTCGATACTCACGCGAAAACCGCCCCAGAAGCTGGGTAGCGGCACTTCGCCCTGTTGAAACTTCTGCTTGAGCTCCAGGAATTTGCTTTCGAGGATACCGCGCGCGGAAATCCGGCTGGATTGTTTAGAGACCCATGCGCCGATCTGGCTGTCGCGCGGACGGCTGTGGAAATACCTCACCACCTCAAGTGTGGAGAGACGCTCGGCTTTGCCTGTCACCATCACCTGGCGTTCAAGCATATGCCAGGGAAATAACAGGCTGATACGCGGATTGTGCTCAATCTGATGCGCCTTGCGGCTTCCCAGGTTGGTATAAAAGACCAGGCCTTTTTCATCATAATGCTTGAGCAACACAATACGCTGGTACGGTTGCCCCTTGTCATCTACGGTCGCCACGACCATTGCCGTCGGATCGGCCAGTCTGGCGTCGCACGCTTGCCCAAGCCAGCGCTCAAATAAGGTTAACGGTTCAGCGGGTAAATCGCGGCGACGCAAGCCGCCTTTCGTGTATTCACGGCGCAGATGCGCGATCTGCTGCAATTGGTCGTTATCAGACATGGCGTTGATCAGAAATAATCAGTGGGTGGCGCTATTGTGCGCCCCCATACTGAAAATCTCAACGCTTCGGATTTTGTAACTGACAGTTATTAAGCACAATTCTGTCTCGTTTATAGACCGTGGCGCTCTCGCCTTGCGACCAGAAAACATAAATCCCGTCGGTATAACGCGCGCCCGAGGCCGAGATTCCTTGCTTCAGGGTCAGCAGCTTATTGTCATAAACAAAACTGACCTCTTCACGCGGGTTATTGACTTTAACGGTAAGCGGCTTCTCATCACACTGATATTCCAGCGTATCCGTTTGCATACGTTCAACAAATTGTTGATAAACGCTACAGCCGGTCAGCAGCACAGGTAAACACATTATTGCGATCTTTTTCATAGGCATATCCCGAAAGCTCTCCTGCTTCTGGAAGGGCAAACGCCCCTTCCTGACCTTGCTAGTTTACCTATATAGGGTCCGGGAAAAATTCAGTTAACTCTGAGTTATTGGGTTAGCCGGGTAAATAGCGCCTAAAACACTGGCTTCTGTAGCCCCCGTCACGGAAGGTAAATTTCCCGGCAGGCCCGCGAGCGTTCGCCAGGCAAGCCATGCAAAGGCCAGCGCTTCCATATCATCGCCGCTGATCCCCGCCTTATCGGTGGTCGAAACCTCGATACCTGGCAACAGCGCCGCCAGACGGGCCATCACTAACGGATTCCGGCCACCGCCGCCACAGACCATCAGCCGCTCGCAGCCGCCGTTGAGCAGCACCTGTTGGGCGATGGAGACCGCCGTCAGCTCCGCCAGCGTGGCCTGTACATCGCGCGCGTCTGCGCCAGGGAAAGCCGCAAGATGGCGCTCTAACCAGCCATAGTTGAAATATTCGCGTCCTGTACTTTTGGGCGCCGACGCAGCAAAGTACGGATCGCGCAACATCTTTTGCAGCAATGGAAGAATAACCTGACCTTCTTTCGCCCATGCCGCGTCTTTGTCGTAGGGCTGCGCGCATTGTCGCCAAATCCACGCATCCATCAACATATTACCCGGCCCCGTGTCGTACCCGCGCACCGCCTGTCCGGGGAAAAGCAGAGATAAATTGGCGATGCCGCCGATATTCAGGACCATACGTTTTTCCGTCGGATGTCCCAACAGCGCGTGATGGAAAGCAGGCACCAACGGCGCGCCTTGTCCGCCCAGCGCAATATCCCGCCGCCGAAAATCGCCGACCACTGTAATCCCCGTATGGGCGACGATGTGATTATTATCGCCAATTTGCAGCGTATGCGGGGCCTCGCCGGTCGGTTCATGCCAGACCGTTTGCCCATGACAACCAATGGCGACGATATCCCGCGGCTGCAAACGTTGTTGCGCTAACATCGCATTAACCGCCTGTGCAAAAAGCCGGCCTAACTGGGTATCCAGCTGGCCGAGTTGCGAGAGCGTAAGCGGCTGTCCCTGGCAAATATCGAGAATGCCTTTTTTCAGATGAACGGGAATGGGCCAGGTGAGACTTGCCTGTTGCGCAACCATGGTTTCATCAATTGCCGCCAGTACAACATCAACGCCATCAAGGCTGGTTCCGGACATAACGCCAATAAAACGGCCCGATTTCATACCTCTTCCTTTTAAGCTGGGTTAAGCCTTAACACTCGGCATAACGTATTTTGTAATGCTATGCCCACGTCACGTTTTTTGCCGTGTCGTCCACGGATATCAATGACCTATC
Source organism: Salmonella sp. NW884 (assembly GCF_051700745.1). Lineage (NCBI taxonomy): Bacteria > Pseudomonadati > Pseudomonadota > Gammaproteobacteria > Enterobacterales > Enterobacteriaceae > Salmonella > Salmonella sp. NW884. The sequence goes on from NZ_JAMMDE010000001.1 coordinate 336,163, forward strand.
TTTTCTTGCTTCCGACTTCGTTTAAGATTGGTTAATTAACTTCTGATTATGATTTTTACATTCTTTCAGCAGAAGATATGACCTTAACTGCATAAATGCCATATAATTTAGCTATAGGGATGCTGACATAGCGTTTCGTGAAGAACAGGAGATGGGTAAATGATTAAACGTGTACTGGCCGTTTCACTGATGGGGTTATCCTTAGCTGGGTGTGTTAACAATGATAGCCTTTCGGGTGATGTTTATACCGCATCCGAGGCTAAACAAGTTCAGAATGTAACGTACGGTACTATCGTTAACGTTCGTCCGGTTCAAATTCAGGGCGGTGATGATTCTAACGTGATTGGCGCTATCGGCGGCGCGGTGTTGGGCGGATTCCTCGGCAACACTATCGGCGGTGGTACGGGTCGTTCACTGGCGACCGCGGCAGGCGCGGTGGCTGGCGGCGTAGCGGGCCAGGGCGTCCAGAGCGCAATGAATAAAACCCAGGGTGTGGAACTGGAAATTCGTAAAGACGATGGCAACACCATTATGGTTGTGCAGAAACAAGGAAATACGCGTTTCTCGGCAGGTCAGCGCGTCGTGCTGGCCAGCAACGGCAGCCAGGTTACCGTCTCTCCACGCTAAACCAGGCTTTACGTGTGGTCACATGGCCACACGTATGCCCCTGCACCTCAATCGTGAGAGTGCAATTCCATAATGTTGTGTTCAAGTTTGGCGATAAGTTTAATCAGAAGCTCAATCTCCTCTGAAGAAATCCCAGCCAAAATTTCACCGCGCGTTTTATGAATGACCGCTTCCATCTCAGTGATTAGCGGCTCCGCTTTCTCGGTCAGTTTAATGCGCTTAGCGCGACGATCGCTGGCGCAGGTTTGCCGCGAAATTAGCCCCTTGTCTTCAAGTTGATCCAACGTGCGTACCAGCGATGGCTGCTCAATGCCTATCGCTTTAGCCAATTGAATCTGCGACTGGTCAGGCGGCAATTGATGAATATTGTGCAACGTGACCCAATGTGTCTGCGTCAATTCCAGAGGCTTGAGGCGATGGTCAATCAGAGCACGCCAAATGCGCACCAACCGTGCCAGATCAGAACCTAGTGGCGATTCCAATTTCATCTCCTTATAATTAGCTTGCTAAGTTATTATGCTGATTTTAGAATAGTGTGCAGTATTTGTATTCTCAAAACAAATGTATTGCTAAATTTGCTTACCAATAGACATTTTTTCAGACATAGTGCGCACCTGGCACCTGTAGCTTCGGTTTTGGCTAAAACTAAAGCATCGATGTCTGACGCAAAGGAACATTGCTTGTGAAGTGTATACTCAACGCCACAGGATTGCCCTTACAAGATCTCATGTTGGGAGCATCTGTTTACTTTCCGCCATTCTTCAAAGCCTTTGCGCTTGGGTTCGTTATCTGGTTGTTTATTCACCGACTCCTGCGTGACCGGATATACTCTGATGAAATCTGGCATCCCCTGTTAATGGATCTCTCCCTCTTTACGCTTTGCGTATGTCTGGGCCTCGTTTTACTGATCGTGTGGTAAATATGTCGTTAAAAACAATAAAATATTTTTCTACTCTCATTGTCGCCGTCGTCGCCGTTCTGGCCGCGTGGTGGTTATGGAATTACTATATGCAATCGCCATGGACACGCGATGGTAAAATCCGCGCGGAACAGGTCAGCGTAACGCCGCAGGTTTCTGGCAGCATTACCCAACTCAATATCAAAGATAATCAGTTCGTCAACGCCGGGGACGTTCTCTTTGTCATTGATAAAACGCCCTTCCATATTACAGAACTTAACGCGCAGGCGCAGTTGGCCAAAGCGCAGTCCGATCTGGCAAAAGCGAATAATGAAGCCGATCGACGTCGACATTTATCGCGTAACTACATCTCTGCTGAAGATCTGGATAGCGCCAATCTGAATGTTAAAGCGATGCAGGCCAGCGTAGATGTCGCACTGGCAACGTTAAAACAGGCGCAGTGGCAGCTTAGCCAGACGGAAGTAAAAGCGCCGGTATCCGGCTGGGTGACCAACCTTTCCACGCGTACCGGTGATTATGCCAGCACCGGTAAGCCACTTTTCGCCCTGGTAGATAGCCATTCATTTTATGTAATGGGATATTTCGAAGAAACCAAACTACGCCATATCCGCGAAGGTGAGCCTGCATTAATAACACTGTATAGTGGCAATGTTAAGTTACAGGGTCACGTTGGCAGTATCGGGCGCGCTATTTACGACCAAAGCGTGGAAAGTGACTCCGGTTTAGTGCCCGATATCAAACCCAACGTACCGTGGGTACGTCTGGCGCAACGCGTACCGGTACGTATCGAATTTGACGCTTTACCGCAGGATATCACGCTCGTCTCCGGCACTACCTGCAGCGTAGCCATTGGACAGCGGTAATGAAACTCTCCCTGCCGGCCCTGCGAAATACGCCCTGGTTTAAAGCGACCTCCGGCCAGTGGCGTTACGCGTTGCGCAATACCATTGCCATGTGTCTCGCGCTGACATTCGCTTATTATCTCAATCTGGATGAGCCCTACTGGGCGATGACTTCGGCCGCAGTGGTGAGCTTTCCGACCGTAGGCGGCGTAATCAGTAAAAGTCTGGGGCGTATTGCCGGGAGTTTACTCGGCGCGACCGCCGCGTTAATTATTGCCGGCCATACGCTGAATGAACCCTGGTTGTTCTTATTTAGCATGGCCGCCTGGATCGGTTTTTGTACCTGGGCCTGCGCGCATTTTACCAATAATGCCGCTTATGCTTTCCAGTTGTCCGGCTACACGGCGGCGATCATCGCGTTCCCGATGGTTAATATTGTAGAAATCACGCAGTTGTGGGATATCGCCCAGGCACGTGTATGTGAAGTTATCGTCGGCATCCTCTGCGGCGGCATGATGATGATGATCCTGCCCAGCACATCGGATGGTACCGCCCTGCTCACCGCGTTGAAAAACATGCATGCGCGCTTACTGGAACATGCCAGTCTACTGTGGCAGCCGGAGACTACCGACGCTATCCGCTCCGCGCATGAGGGGGTCATTGGGCAAATCCTGACCATGAACCTGCTGCGTATTCAGGCCTTCTGGAGTCACTACCGTTTTCGCCGCCAGAATGCATTGCTAAATGCATTGTTACACCAGCAATTACGGCTAACCAGCGTGATCTCCAGTCTGCGTAGAATGCTTTTAAACTGGCCGACGCCGCCGGAAAACAGCCGCGAAGTCATTGAACAACTCTTAGCTGAGTTGGCAAAACCGCGCGCGGACAGCTACACCGTGGCGCGGATTATTGCGCCGCTACGCCCGCAGGATGAACAGGATTATCGTCACCTCGCGTTCTGGCAGCGATTACGCTATTTTTGCCACTTATATCTGCGCAGCAGCCGCCAGTTATATCTGATCGAAAGCGGCGCGCCGGTGGATCAAATCCATATCCGCCGCACTCCCGGCCTTGCGCGGCATACGGATAACGCAGAGGCCATCTGGAGCGGCGTGCGTACCTTTTGCACGCTCACGGTGATTGGCGCCTGGAGTATTGGCGCGCAATGGGAATCAGGGCCCGGCGCATTAACCCTGGCGGCGATCAGTTGCGTCCTCTACTCCATCGTCGCCACGCCGTTTAAGTCGCTTTCCTTATTGATGCGTACTTTAGTGCTGCTGTCCTTATTCAGCTTCGTGGTGAAATTTGGCCTGATGGTGCAAATCACCGATCTGTGGCAATTCTTACTTTTCCTTTTTCCGCTGTTCGTCACGATGCAACTGCTTAAACTGCAGATGCCTAAGCTGGCGGGACTGTGGGGGCAGCTTATCGTTTTTATGGGCTCATTCATCGCCGTGACCAATCCACCGGTGTACGACTTCGCTGACTTCCTTAACGATAATACCGCCAAGATCGTCGGCGTCGCGATTTCCTGGCTGGCGTTTGCGATTTTGCGCCCCGGTTCCGATGCCGTAAAAAGCCGCCGCCATATCCGCGCGCTACGCCGGGATTTCGTCGATCAGCTTAGCCGTCACCCTTCCCATAACGAAAGCGAGTTTGAATCGCTGACCTATCATCACGTCAGTCAGCTCAGCAATAGCCAGGATGCGCTGGCGCGCCGGTGGTTATTACGTTGGGGAGTGGTACTGCTGAACTGCTCGCATGTGGTGTGGCAGCTGCGCGCCTGGGAGTCGCGTTCCGATCCGCTTTCCCGGGTGCGGGATATTTGTATATCCCTGCTGCGCGATGTGATGAGCGAGCGCGGCGTGCAGCAACGCCCGCTTGCCGTCACGCTACAGGAACTACAGCGTATCTGCGACACGCTCGCACATCATCATCAACCCGCCGCGCATGAACTGGCGGCGATTATCTGGCGTTTACACTGTTCGCTGTCGCAGCTGGAACAGGCTCCAGCGCAGGGAACACTGTCTCCGGGTTATTTAATGACGCCGCAGGCGTAACGCGTTCCGCCGCCGCCGAGCGGTTTCGGCTGATCGGACATGTTATCGCCGCCCACATGGATCATGAGCGCTTTATCTTTCACTTCATCAAGAGACTTCAGACGCGGCGCAGTAACCGGTTCGGTGGCGATGCCATCATTATTAACGACTAACACCGGGAGGTCGCCCAGATGCCCCTGGCCTTCCGGTCCTTCATGCTTGCCGGTATTTTGTGGGTCCAGATGACCACCAGCGGCTTCTGCGGCAACCGCTTTGCCGTCTTTAATCGCGGGCTGGCAGCTACCGTTGGCATGAATGTGAAAACCATGCTCGCCCGGCGGCAACGCTTTAAGGTGTGGGGTAAATTTTAAGCCGCCTTCGGTTTCATCGATGACGACGGTGCCGATAGACTGTCCTACGCCTTGCGCCGTCACCAGATTCATCTCTACTTTCTCGCTGGCAGCCTGCGCACCCGCACAGGCCAACAGCGTTACTATCGCTAAACTTAATCGCTTCATAAAACCTCCGTTACATGTGGTCGCCTGTTAAGTGTAAACCACTGGCGAAAACATGAACGGAAAGTCAACGAGTTGGCGATTACGGCACGTCATAACCCAGTGCCGCCTTGCGGATTCGGAACCACTGTTGACGCGACAATGACAGCGTTTCCGCTTCTAGTGCGGCGCGTACGCGTTCGATTTTACCCGAGCCAATAATCGGCAGCGGCTGCGACGGCAAACGTAAAATCCAGGCATAGACCACCTGTTCAATAGAACTAGCGTTGAGTTCTTGCGCGATAACGGAAAGTTCCTGGCGCAACGGCTGATAAGCCTCATCATTAAACAGCCGACCGCCGCCAAGACATGACCAGGCCATCGGACGAATACGCAGTTGCTGTAATTGATCTAATGTGCCGTCCAGCAACAAAGGCTGGTGAACCGGCGAGATCTCCACCTGGTTGGTCGCCAGGGTGAACGGCAGGCGCGATTGCAGTAACGTAAATTGCGCTGGCGTAAAATTAGAAACGCCAAAATGGCGCACTTTGCCGCTTTGGTGCAGATGTTGAAACGCCTCGGCGACGTCATCCGCATCCATTAACGGATCGGGACGGTGAATTAACAACATATCCAGATAATCTGTCGCCAGATTTTTTAATGACTGTTCGGCGCTCAGAATAATATGGCGGCGATCGGTAATATAATGACCGAGCCTATTTTCCGCTCTGGCGGTGGTCGCAATACCGCATTTGGTAACGATTTGCAGTTTTTCCCGCAAATGCGGCGCCAGCGTTAGCGCCTCGCCAAACGCCGCTTCGCACTGATAACCGCCATAAATGTCCGCATGGTCAACGGTAGTGACGCCCAAATCCAGATGTTCTTCGATAAAACTCACTAACTGACGCGCGGACATATTCCAGTCCATCAAACGCCAGTAACCCATGACAAAACGCGAAAACTCCGGGCCTTGTGGAGCGATAGTGACACGCTGAACCATAACAGATTCCTCATAGAGAATAATGAGGTTGAGTATACGCAATTCCGCGTTTAAAAGAGTGAAGGTTGTTGAGGATCTTCCGATGGGAGAGGCTTGTTTGCGCGTATTTTACGCAAGAAACGCTGGCGACAAAGCCGCAGTACATTTTGTTTCTCGGCATCACTCATTTTTTGCCAGTTAAACCGTTCGTCGCGGCTACGCATACAGCCCCGACAAAAGCCACGCTCATCAGACTGGCAGATACCGCGACATGGGCTTGCTACAGGAAAAAACTCCAACTGCTCGGCCACATCCCCTCCTCAACGTTTGGCGCTTATGACTATTGAAGACGCTAACTGACATTATGGCAACTCTGCTTGCAGTAGACCGACTGGTCTACTATACTGCCTGTCATGAATAAGCAAACCGAACACGATACCCGCGAACATCTGCTGGCCACCGGCGAGCAGCTTTGTATGCAACGGGGTTTTACCGGCATGGGGCTTAGCGAGTTGCTCAAAACCGCCCAGGTGCCTAAAGGGTCGTTTTATCACTACTTTCGCTCGAAAGAAGCCTTCGGCGTCGCCATGCTTGAGCGACATTACGCCTGCTATCATCAGCGTCTTACGGCGCACTTCACCTCCGGTCCCGGTAATCATCGCGATCGTCTTCTCGCCTGGTATCAGGAAACGTTAAAGCAGTTTTGCCAGCAAGGCGCCATTAGCGGTTGCCTGACGGTGAAACTGTCAGCGGAGGTCTGCGATCTGTCGGAGGATATGCGCTCTACGATGGATAAAGGGGCGCAGGAGATCATGGCACTGCTTGCACGCGCGCTGGAAGATGGCCGTAATAGCCACTGTTTACATTTCACCGGCCAGCCGTTGCCACAGGCGCAGGTACTTTATGCCCTGTGGCTGGGCGCCAATTTGCAGGCCAAAATATCCCGTAGCGCCGCGCCGCTGGAAAATGCGTTGGCGCATGTTAAGACCATCATTGCAACGCCTGAGCAGTAACGGGCGTTTTTATTTCCTTTATTACAAGACGACCGGTCTACTTATATCAGGAGCCACTATGTCATCAGCAAAACTGTTTACCCCCCTCAAGGTGGGTGCCATCACGGCGACAAATCGCGTATTTATGGCGCCTTTGACGCGTTTGCGGAGTATTGAACCGGGCGACATTCCTACGCCGTTAATGGCGGAATATTACCGTCAACGCGCCAGCGCCGGATTGATCATCAGCGAAGCCACACAAATCTCCGCACAGGCGAAAGGCTATGCCGGCGCACCGGGATTACACAGCGATGAGCAGATCGCCGCCTGGAAAAAAATCACTCAGGGAGTTCATGCTCAGGGCGGCCATATGGCGGTGCAACTGTGGCATACGGGCCGTATTTCACACGCCAGCCTGCAACCAGGCGGACAAGCGCCCGTCGCGCCATCCGCTATCAATGCGGGAACCCGCACCTCTTTGCGTGACGAAAACGGTCAGGCCATCCGCGTAGAAACTTCCACGCCGCGCGCGCTGGATACTCACGAGATCCCCGGGATCGTCAACGATTTCCGCCAGGCTATCGCCAATGCCCGAGAGGCGGGCTTCGATCTGGTGGAGCTGCACTCCGCGCACGGTTATCTGCTGCACCAGTTCCTCTCACCGTCTTCTAATCACCGTACCGATCAGTACGGCGGCAGCGTAGAGAATCGCGCCCGTCTGGTGCTGGAGGTGGTTGATGCCGGCATTAAGGAATGGGGCGCGGACCGTATCGGCATCCGCCTTTCTCCTGTCGGCACTTTCCAGAATGTCGATAACGGCCCAAATGAAGAAGCTGACGCCCTTTATCTGATTGAAGCGTTAGGCAAACGCGGCATCGCTTATCTGCATATGTCTGAACCAGACTGGGCGGGCGGCGAACCGTACAGCGACGCGTTCCGTGAAAAAGTGCGCGCGCGTTTCCACGGTCCCATCATCGGCGCTGGCGCCTATACGCCAGAAAAAGCGGAAGATCTGATCGAAAAAGGGCTGATTGACGCCGTGGCGTTTGGTCGCGATTACATCGCTAACCCGGATCTGGTAGCGCGTCTGCAATGTAAAGCGAAACTCAATCCACAGCGTCCCGAAAGTTTTTATGGCGGCGGCGCGGAAGGCTACACTGACTACCCTACTCTGTAATTTCATTGATAGCGGCCGCACATCGCCGCTATACTTTGAATATCTTGACTATTTTAAGGACAACGAAAATGCGTTTATTGCATACTATGCTGCGCGTCGGCGATTTGCAGCGTTCCATCGCTTTTTACACTAACGTTCTGGGCATGAAATTGCTGCGTACCAGTGAGAATCCGGAATACAAATACTCGCTGGCCTTTGTGGGATATGGTCCGGAAACGGAGGAAGCGGTCATCGAACTAACTTATAACTGGGGCGTTGAGAGCTACGACATGGGCAATGCGTACGGGCATATCGCGCTGAGCGTTGACAATGCCGCTGAAGCCTGTGAACGCATTCGTCAGAACGGCGGTAACGTGACCCGTGAAGCGGGGCCGGTAAAAGGCGGTTCGACCATCATCGCCTTCGTTGAAGATCCGGATGGCTATAAAATCGAATTGATTGAAGCTAAAGACGCAGGCCGCGGTCTGGGTAACTGATCCCCCGCCGGGCGCAGGTCACTGCGCCCGTTGTTTTACTGCATCCCGGCGTAAAATTTGCCATAATACGCGCTGCATTTTTTCGTATTAAGAGACTCAGATGTCCGATAACGCTCAACTTTCCGGTCTGTGCGACCGTTTTCGTGGTTTTTATCCTGTCGTCATCGACGTTGAAACTGCAGGATTTAACGCTAAAACCGATGCGCTGCTCGAAATCGCCGCCATCACGCTGAAAATGGATGAACAAGGCTGGCTGATGCCGGACACGACGCTGCATTTCCATGTAGAGCCGTTCGCTGGAGCCAACTTACAGCCGGAAGCGCTTGCGTTTAACGGTATCGATCCCTCTAACCCGCTACGCGGCGCGGTGAGTGAATATGAGGCGCTACACGCTATTTTCAAAATGGTGCGTAAAGGTATCAAAGAAAGCGGTTGTAGTCGCGCCATTATGGTCGCGCATAACGCCACTTTTGATCACAGTTTTATGATGGCCGCCGCAGAGCGCGCCTCGCTGAAACGTAACCCGTTTCATCCGTTCGTCACCTTTGATACTGCGGCATTGAGCGGACTGGCGCTGGGACAAACGGTGTTATCAAAAGCGTGCCTGGCGGCAGGTATGGAGTTTGACGGTGAAAAAGCCCATTCCGCTTTGTATGATACCGAGCGGACAGCGGTGCTGTTTTGTGAAATCGTCAATCGCTGGAAGCGCCTGGGCGGCTGGCCGTTACCTTTGTCGACGGACAAATAACGAGGCTAACAACGCCGCTCTTGCTTTCTATGGCAGTAAAAAAGCGACCTTTACAGGTCGCTTTCCCCTTGCACAGATTACTCTGCGTCCGGCTCCTGAGTTTTATATTTTGCCGCAGTTTCTTTAATAAGCTGCTGCAGCTCACCACGCTGATACATTTCAATCACAATATCACACCCGCCGACCAGCTCGCCGTCCACCCACAGTTGTGGGAATGTCGGCCAGTTGGCGTATTTCGGTAATTCAGCGCGAATATCCGGGTTTTGCAGGATATCAACATAGGCAAAACGTTCCCCGCAGGCTGAAAGCGCCTGAACGGCCTGCGCAGAGAAACCACAGCTTGGCAGTTTCGGTGAACCTTTCATATACAGGAGAATCGGGTTTTCAGCGATCTGGCGCTGAATTTTTTCGATAGTGGTGCTCATTGTCTCGCTTCCTTAAACTACTTTTACGACCGAAGCCTGTCATTGTAACGGGTCAGACTGGCAACGGAAAATAACATTTTCATCATGCCTTATTATTTTACCGTCTGCGGGAATAAGTTGTATACAAAATATCTTTTAAGCGGGTTGCCGCGCAGTGATTTGTAGATAACGCGTTCGTGTTTAGCATTAATTGCTATTTTTTTACATCTGTTAACGAAACATAGCTTCAGAAACCAAAAGCAATTACCAATCCGTGCTTTTGTAGATTAGAATTATCAGGTTTTGTAAATCATACGCAGGCATGAATCGCCTGCCTTTAACAGAGGATTGCTCAGTGGCGCGGATAAACAAAATCTCGATCACGCTCTGTGCTTTACTTTTTACTACTCTCCCCTTTACGCCAATGGCCCATGCTTCCAGGCAAGCCAAAGCGACGCCTGCTGTTTCTCATGTCACGAAAACGGCAGATAAAAAGAAAAGCACAACGAAAAAGATCAGTAAAACCAGCAAAAAAAACGTAAAAAAAACCTCAAAAACCAGCCGTTCTTCTTCCGCTTCTACGCCAAAACGTACCACCGCCGCCACGAAATCTCGTCATACGACGCATCGTCGTAACAGAACCGCGCCCACGTCAATCGCCGCCCTCGACGTAACGGAAAAATGCACGACGCGTAAAGGCCGTAAGCCGCACTGCGTGAAGGGGAAAGGAACATTGCCGGTCTCTATTGCCGATGCGCATCGTGCAAAAGTACAAAAAGCGACGAAAACCGCGATGTCCAAGCTCATGAATCAGATTGGTAAACCGTATCACTGGGGAGGCGCATCGCCGCGCACCGGTTTTGATTGCAGCGGTCTGGTTTATTATGCCTATAAAGATTTAGTGAAGATCCGTATCCCCCGAACGGCGAATGAGATGTATCACCTGCGTGACGCGGCACCCATTGAGCGTAGCGAGTTGAAAAACGGCGATCTGGTGTTCTTCCGTACGCAGGGGCGCGGCACCGCCGATCACGTTGGCGTCTATGTCGGCAACGGTAAGTTTATCCAGTCTCCGCGCAGCGGTCAGGAAATTAAGATCACCTCACTGAACGAAGAATACTGGCAACGTCATTATGTCGGCGCCCGCCGGGTGATGACACCTAAAACAATTCGCTAATATTTTATCCTGTCGTTTAACGACAGGATAACTTCTTCTTTTGCGCCACCTCTCAATTTGCTACCCTATCCTTACGCGCACCAGGGTTATTGTGCGTGCGCAATATTAATAATAAGGAGAGAAGCAATGTCGTTCGAATTACCTGCATTACCGTATGCCAAAGATGCTCTGGCGCCGCATATTTCTGCTGAGACGCTGGAATATCACTATGGCAAACATCATCAGACTTACGTGACCAATCTTAACAATTTGATCAAAGGCACGGCGTTTGAAGGCAAATCGCTGGAAGAGATCGTGCGCGCCTCCGAAGGCGGTATCTTTAATAACGCCGCTCAGGTGTGGAACCACACCTTCTACTGGAACTGCCTGGCGCCAAACGCTGGCGGCGAACCGACCGGGAAACTGGCTGATGCTATCGCGGCATCTTTTGGCAGCTTCGCGGAATTTAAAGCGCAGTTCACCGATGCCGCTATCAAAAACTTTGGTTCCGGATGGACATGGCTGGTAAAAAGCGCTGATGGCAAACTGGCTATCGTTTCTACCTCAAATGCCGGTACGCCGCTGACTACGGATGCAACGCCGTTGCTGACGGTTGATGTGTGGGAACACGCGTATTACATCGACTACCGCAACGCCCGTCCAAACTATCTGGAGCATTTCTGGGCGCTGGTTAACTGGGAATTTGTTGCGAAAAATCTCGCCGCATAAGTCTGAGTACGCAGAAGGTACGCCTTCTGCGTTTTAGAGAGGGATAGAATAGAGGAGACGCCCACCCTCAGAAGAGAGGAAATCAGTGCAGAGCGGCCGTTAATCCACCTGCGACAATCACGCCCAGAACAATCAGCGTAGTAATCAACGAAAATTTCAGGTCGGTACTCATCAAGTTTTCTCCTTTTTATTCCCACACAAAAAGTGATATAGCGCATTTTTGCACATTCCCGCATAAAAATCTCTCATGTTTTATATTGATAACTGTTTTTAACGCTTCCCCTTTTCCTCAAGATCAGACAAAATTCCAGGCTTACTGAATTAGCGTAACGGCCATTGACCCCTTCCTGACGTTCCGTGTCGTTTTTCCGGCGTGCCGCAACCCTGATGTTGCGATTAGGGTGTGTGTAGGCAAACGTTTACCTGGCGTTTCTCAGGAGCTTAGCGAGGGTCTGGAGTGAAATGTAATGGCAACAATTAAAGATGTAGCGAAACGAGCAAACGTTTCCACTACAACTGTATCACACGTAATCAACAAAACGCGTTTTGTCGCTGAAGAAACGCGTAACGCAGTCTGGGCGGCAATTAAAGAGCTGCACTACTCTCCCAGCGCCGTCGCGCGTAGCCTGAAGGTTAACCATACCAAGTCGATAGGCTTACTGGCGACCAGCAGCGAAGCGGCCTATTTTGCCGAAATTATCGAGGCAGTTGAAAAAAACTGTTTCCAGAAAGGCTATACGCTGATTTTAGGCAACGCCTGGAATAACCTGGAAAAACAGCGCGCCTACCTGTCCATGATGGCGCAAAAGCGCGTGGATGGCCTGCTGGTGATGTGTTCTGAGTATCCAGAACCTCTGCTTTCCATGCTGGAAGAGTATCGCCATATTCCGATGGTGGTGATGGACTGGGGTGAGGCGAAGGCCGATTTTACCGACACGGTGATTGATAACGCCTTTGCAGGCGGCTATATGGCGGGTCGTTATCTGGTTGAGCGCGGCCACCGGGATATCGGCGTTATTCCCGGCCCGCTGGAGCGCAACACCGGCGCGGGGCGGCTGGCAGGCTTTATGAAAGCCATGGAGGAGGCGCTGATCAACGTGCCGGACAACTGGATTGTTCAGGGCGACTTCGAGCCGGAATCCGGTTACCACGCGATGCAGCAAATTTTATCGCAGTCACATCGCCCTACCGCCGTTTTCTGCGGCGGCGATATTATGGCGATGGGCGCGCTTTGCGCGGCTGACGAAATGGGGCTTCGCGTACCGCAGGACGTTTCGGTGATCGGTTATGACAATGTGCGTAACGCCCGTTTCTTTACCCCGGCGCTGACGACGATTCACCAGCCCAAAGACTCTTTAGGTGAAACCGCATTTAATATGCTATTGGATCGCATCGTCAATAAGCGTGAAGAGTCACAGTCTATTGAAGTTCATCCACGCCTGGTTGAGCGTCGCTCGGTCGCTGACGGCCCGTTCCGCGACTATCGGCGTTAATCCCCGCTGTCGGGAGCCTCTTCTGGCTCCCGCAGCCACTCCCGATTCAACGTTTCGCTATCGCCCAAATAGTCCAGCAGCCATGCCAGCGCGGGCGAGGCTTCGTTTTGCTGCCACGTCACGCAACAGGCCGCATCGGGAAACGGATTCTCTAACGTCAGCGCCACCCATTTTCCGCTGTCTATCCACTGGCGGGCAAAATGCGTCGGCACCATTCCCACGCATAGTCCTGCCGACAGGCAGGTTGCCGATGACTCCCAGTCCGGTACGACGACCCTTTTTTGGTTATCCAGCAACCAGGTAATCCGTTTCGGTAAGGTTCGCGAAGTGTCTTCCCTGACCAGCGACGGCCAGTTGCGCAGGGTATCGTCGCTTAACGGCCCCGGCATCGACGCCAGCGGGTGATCGCTTGCCACTACGCAGCTCCAGCTCAGGGTCCCCATATCCCGAAAAGCGTAACGCCCCCCTACCGGAATCGCCTGCGTCGCCCCAATCGCCAGTTCGACACGCCCGTCGGAGAGCGCGTCCCAGACGCCGTTAAACACCTCCTGAAAAACCAGCAGTTCCACATCGTCAAAATGGCGATAGAAATCGACGATCATCTGCCGGGTACGTTCTGGTCTGACGATATTGTCCACCGCAATAGCTAACTGCCCGCGCCAGCCATTAGCAATTTGCTGACACTGTTGGCGAGTGATCTGCATTTTTTTGATAACAGAACGCCCTTCTTTTAAAAACCAGACGCCAGCAGGCGTCAGTTCAACATCACGGTGACGTCGTACAAAAAGCGGTACGGCCAGCCACTCCTCTAACTGACGAACGGTGTAACTGACTGCTGAAGGCACACGGTGCAGTTCCTGCGCCGCCGCGCTAAAACTGCCATTGCGCGCTACGGCGTCAACCACTTCAAGCGAGTATTCCGACCACATAATTTGCCTACAAAAATTTTGAATTCATTGGACAAATATTAACGTTTCACAACCGTAATTTCACTCCCTACACTCTGCGACAATGTCTGTCTGATAAGAAAGAGAAACAAATATGCAACCTGGAAAAGGTTTTTTAGTCTGGTTAGCCGGTCTTAGCGTGCTGGGATTTCTGGCTACGGACATGTACCTGCCCGCGTTTGCCGCCATACAGGCGGATTTACAAACGCCTGCCGCCGCGGTCAGCGCCAGCCTCAGCCTGTTTTTAGCTGGCTTTGCCGTCGCGCAACTCCTCTGGGGACCGCTATCGGATCGTTATGGCCGTAAACCGATTTTACTGCTGGGGTTATCTATCTTTGCGCTCGGAAGTCTGGGGATGCTGTGGGTAGAAAGCGCGGCAGCACTGCTGACGCTGCGCTTCGTGCAGGCCGTCGGCGTTTGCGCGGCAACGGTAATCTGGCAAGCGCTGGTGACCGATTATTATCCTTCGCAAAAAATTAACCGTATCTTCGCCACTATCATGCCACTGGTGGGATTATCCCCGGCGCTTGCGCCCTTACTGGGAAGCTGGATACTGACGCATTTCTCATGGCAGGCGATTTTCGCCACTCTGTTCGTGATTACGTTGTTGCTGATGTTGCCGGCGCTGCGCTTAAAACCATCGGTAAAAGCGCGTACCGAAGGACAGGATAAACTCACTTTCGCGACGTTGTTACGCTCTAAAACCTATCGCGGTAATGTGCTGATTTATGCCGCCTGTTCCGCCAGCTTTTTTGCGTGGCTAACAGGGTCCCCGTTTATTCTCAGCGCGATGGGTTACAGCCCGGCAGTGATTGGCCTGAGCTATGTTCCGCAAACCATCGCTTTTCTGATTGGCGGATATGGTTGCCGCGCGGCGCTACAAAAATGGCAGGGCTACCAATTGCTTCCGTGGCTGCTAGGGCTGTACGCGCTGAGCGTTATCGCCACATGGGGAGCGGGCCTTCTGAATAATACCTCACTGGTGGAAATCCTGATTCCTTTCTGCGTAATGGCGATTGCTAATGGCGCCATCTACCCTATCGTCGTCGCGCAAGCGTTACGCCCTTTCCCTCAAGCCACTGGGCGCGCTGCGGCGCTACAAAATACGCTGCAACTGGGGTTATGTTTCCTGGCAAGCCTGGTGGTTTCATGGCTCATCAGCACGCCGCTGCTGACCACCACCAGCGTAATGCTCTCTACCGTTGTTCTGGCGGCGTTAGGCTACAAAATGCAGTCTCATGCAGAGTGCGCTGAGACCGGGTTTCCTCATGCCAATGTCGCCCACGACAAGTCTCACTAAAAGCTTGTTAACCGCTGGTAATTAGCACGCTAACAATTTTCGGTTGAATCATCAAAAATTGCGGCCTATACTGATTCACGGTTGTTTATATTACGATAATTATTAGGCATTAACGGGAACCGGAGCGTTCCCGATTCACCATGGATGGCCTTTTCGGCAAGGGTTCCTCCCTTCCTCTGTTCTACGTCGGATAACTGGCTCACGGAATTGCCCGTGGGATTTCTCACAAAGCCAAAAAAGCGTCTACGCTGTTTTAAGGTTCTGATCACCGTCCAGTGATGGAGAAACTATGAGTTCATCGTGTATAGAAGAAGTCAGCGTACCGGATGATAACTGGTACCGAATCGCCAACGAATTGTTAAGTCGCGCGGATATTACAATTAATGGTTCCGCCCCGTCTGACATTCGTGTTAAGAATCCCGATTTTTTTAAACGCGTCCTCCAGGAAGGATCGTTGGGGTTAGGTGAGAGTTACATGGATGGCTGGTGGGAATGCGAGCGTCTGGATATTTTCTTCAGCAAAGTCTTACGTGCCGGTCTTGAAAATCAACTCCCCCACCATGTCAAAGATACGCTCCGTATCCTCGGCGCGCGTCTGATTAATCTACAAAGTAAAAAACGCGCCTGGATTGTCGGCAAGGAACATTACGATCTTGGTAATGACCTTTTTTCCCGTATGCTCGATCCCTATATGCAATATTCTTGCGCCTACTGGAAAGATGCCGATACGCTGGAAGCGGCACAGCAAGCCAAGCTGAAATTAATTTGCGAAAAGCTACAGCTACAACCGGGGATGCGTGTGCTGGATATCGGCTGCGGCTGGGGCGGTCTGTCGCAATATATGGCGACCCATTATGGCGTTAGCGTGGTGGGCGTAACGATCTCCGCTGAACAACAAAAAATGGCGCAGACGCGTTGCGAAGGTCTGGATGTCTCCATTCTCCTGGAAGATTATCGCGACCTTAACGATCAGTTTGACCGAATCGTCTCCGTCGGCATGTTCGAACATGTCGGGCCAAAAAACTACAACACCTATTTTGACGTTGTTGACAGGAATTTAAAACCGGATGGTCTTTTCCTGCTCCATACTATTGGTTCTAAAAAAACCGATCATAATGTCGATCCGTGGATCAATAAGTATATTTTCCCCAACGGTTGCTTGCCGTCTGTTCGTCAAATCGCCGAGGCCAGCGAATCACACTTTGTAATGGAAGACTGGCATAACTTTGGCGCCGACTATGACACGACTCTGATGGCGTGGCACGAGCGCTTTATCAATGCCTGGCCAGAGATTGCGGGCAATTATAACGAGCGCTTTAAACGTATGTTCAGCTATTATCTCAACGCCTGCGCGGGTGCGTTTCGCGCGCGTGATATTCAGCTTTGGCAGGTGGTATTTACGCGCGGCGTTGAAAACGGTCTGCGCGTTCCTCGCTAATCATCTCCCCCGCATTTCATGCGGGGGAATCTTATTTTCCGTTAGCCAATGTCGGCCTGATTTCTGACCGCATTTTCTCGTGTAGCCAGTACGCGTTCTACGGTATCGACAACCGCCTGCGTTTGCGGATCGATCTCGATATTCACACGCTCACCCAGTTTTTTTCTGCCAAGCGTAGTACGTTCCAGCGTTTCCGGAATGAGATGCACGCAGAAGCGCGTTGGCGTTACCTCGCCGACGGTCAAACTGATACCGTCAACGCCGATAAAGCCTTTGTACAGGATATACTTCATCAGGGACGCATCCTGCACTTTAAACCACACCTGATGGTTATTTTCGGAGGTCAGGATTTTCGCGATCTCCGCCGTCGTAATAATATGCCCCGACATCAGATGACCACCGATTTCATCGCTGAATTTGGCGGCGCGCTCTACGTTGACCTCATCACCTACCCTCAACGCGCCCAGATTGGTGATGCGCAACGTTTCTTTCATCAGATCAAAACTTATCTGGTTACCGTTTATTTCAGTCACCGTCAAACAGCATCCGTTATGCGCTACCGACGCCCCCGTCTCCAGCCCCTCCAGCATGTAGTCCGGTAACGTCACCACATGGGTGCGAAAGTTGGGTTTTTCATCAATCGATACCAGTTTCGCGGTACCCTGTACGATCCCCGTAAACATATCTTCAACTCCTGAAATAAATAAAAGCAGAACTGTTCAGCACAATAGCAGGTGGAAAAACAGCTTGCCAGCAATGCGCCGTTAACAACTGTTTTTTCACTGGAGAAATAGTAATACCCCGCTACAATAGACTGAAATTTCCCCTGCTATTTCTTTTGGCTGCCACTACGGCGGCTTTTTAGTCTTTCATATAACAACAAAATAAAAGGTGAATACGTGCAGAAGTATACCAGTGAAGCGCGTCAGTTATTAGCGTTAGCGATACCGGTGATCCTTGCGCAAGTGGCACAGACCGCAATGGGATTCGTCGATACCGTCATGGCAGGAGGCTATAGCGCTACGGACATGGCTGCCGTCGCTATCGGCACCTCTATCTGGCTTCCCGCCATTTTGTTTGGTCACGGCTTACTGCTGGCCTTGACGCCGGTGATTGCGCAACTCAATGGCTCCGGCCGTCGTGAGCGTATCGCGCATCAGGTTCGACAAGGGTTCTGGCTGGCGGGCTTTGTCTCCGTGCTGGTGATGATCGTCCTGTGGAATGCCGGATACATTATCCGCTCTATGCATAATATTGATCCGGCGCTGGCCGATAAAGCCGTGGGTTATCTTCGCGCGCTGCTGTGGGGCGCGCCAGGATACCTTTTCTTTCAGGTAGCGCGAAACCAGTGCGAAGGTCTGGCCAAAACCAAACCGGGTATGGTGATGGGATTTTTGGGCCTGCTGGTGAATATTCCGGTGAACTATATTTTTATCTATGGCCATTTTGGTATGCCGGAACTCGGCGGTATCGGCTGCGGCGTTGCGACTGCGGCGGTCTATTGGGTGATGTTTATCGCCATGCTTTCTTACATTAAACACGCGCGTTCAATGCGTGATATTCGTAATGAAACAGGCTTTGGCAAACCCGATAGCGTCGTCATGAAGCGCCTGATTCAACTGGGGTTGCCGATTGCGCTGGCGCTGTTCTTTGAAGTGACGTTATTTGCGGTCGTTGCGCTGCTGGTTTCGCCATTAGGTATTGTGGATGTCGCCGGTCATCAGATTGCGCTTAACTTTAGCTCGCTGATGTTCGTACTGCCGATGTCGCTGGCTGCGGCGGTAACGATTCGAGTGGGTTATCGTCTGGGCCAGGGCTCAACGCTGGATGCGCAAACCGCAGCGCGTACCGGTTTAGGCGTCGGCATTTGTATGGCTGTGGTTACCGCTATTTTTACCGTTACTCTGCGTAAGCATATTGCTTTGCTCTACAATGACAACCCTGAGGTCGTGGCGCTTGCCGCGCAATTAATGCTGCTCGCTGCGGTTTACCAGATTTCCGACTCTATACAGGTTATCGGCAGCGGTATTCTGCGCGGTTATAAAGATACGCGTTCCATCTTTTTTATCACCTTTACCGCCTACTGGGTGTTAGGTTTACCCAGCGGTTATATCCTGGCGTTAACGGATTTGGTGGTGGATCGTATGGGACCGGCAGGCTTCTGGATGGGGTTCATCATCGGCCTGACCTCGGCGGCGGTGTTAATGATGCTACGGATGCGCTATCTACAACGTCAGCCGTCCGCCATCATTTTGCAGCGCGCTGCGCGATAATACGACGATAGCCGTCGCATGGCGGCTATTTTCTCGACATGTTGCATATTTCCCCCGCAATCAGGTGATTTCAGGAAGAAAATTGCGATTTCCCTCTTGCCTCATTGCGGTTGTGACGCTAATATTCGTCCCCGTTGTCACCTACAACGTTGCGTTCATAGCTCAGTTGGTTAGAGCACCACCTTGACATGGTGGGGGTCGTTGGTTCGAGTCCAATTGAACGCACCATCATTTTAATGCGTCTGTAGCTCAGTTGGTTAGAGCACCACCTTGACATGGTGGGGGTCGATGGTTCGAGTCCATTCAGACGCACCAATCCATTATCTTGTTTAATTTTATAATACGCTATCTGGTGCTTGTGCCAGGCTAAAAGCGATTATTTTCAGTCTCTCACCTTTATCGTCAAGCGCTGCTCTATACTGTATTACCCCTCTTAACCTTCGCAGTGGCCTGAAGAAGCATACCAAAAGCATTTATGGTGTTTCGGTAGAATGCGCATAATCTATCTTCATCACCATACGTAACAAGGCTGCAACGGGTTCAAATAACGTTTCAGGAATTTTATCTCCGCGTTCCACTTCAAAAAATAATGAGCGGGCCAGCTCAACATTTTCAACAACGGGGATGCAGTTGCGTTCAGCGATGTTAACAATATAGTTAGCTTGAGCATCACTGCCTTTTTCCAGGACGCGTGGTATTGGCATATCGGTGGGATGATAGCCAAGACAAACCGCAATATGCGTTGGATTACGCACTACCGCAACAGATTGTTTAACAGATTGAGCTAAACTCCCACTTTGTATTTCACTCTGCATTTCCCGACGCCGCGTCTTCATTTGAGGGTCGCCCTCCAGATCTTTATGCTCCTGTTTTACGTCATCTTTACTCATTTTTAGATCTTTTCTAATCTTATAATATTGAAAAGAATAGTCCAGTATGCCAACGACGATATAAAAAGCCATCACCCCTACCCATAACCATTTTATTAAAGAAGAAACCACAAGCACGCCACAGGCTAACCCACAGTACGGTAGCGCCCGAAAAGTACTGGCATAATAATAAAAGAAAAAGGCAAAGATAAGAGATAGCATGATAACTTTTAGGCTGGATTTACATAATTCTACTACGCTATGTAAAGAGAATATCTGCTTAAAATTACTTACCGGATTTATATGCTCGCTTTTAAAACCAATGGCCTTGCTGGCAATAACCACCCCCACCTGAAGAAACACGCTACCCACAGTAGCAACTATTACCCCAGCGCCCAGAAACAGCAGTGCAGAAGTCAATGACTCTATTAAAGCATGACTCAATTGCGTTAATGCATAAGAAAATGGTTTATTTACTAATTGTAATGTGAAAGTTATTGACTCAATCAGTATCAAAATCATCTTTTCAGTAAAGAAATGAAAATACAAATAAAGCGCAATCAGCTGAAATAATGATGTTATTTCAATACTTTTGACAACCTGCCCTTCCTTACGGCCATCACGTAATTTCTTTTCTGTAGGCTGTTCTGTTTTCTCGCTCATACAGATGGAAACCAGTCTTTTAGATAAATATAAAATTTATCGCTTTCAACCAAATAGTGATGAAGAGCATAAGGGAATGAGATCAGGAGCGTCAGTAGAACTAATATACTTTTGAGCGGCATTGAGAAGAAAAACACATTCAATTGTTGTGCCGACCGATTTAAAAGACCTAAAGCCAGATCGGCTAATACCATACATATTATAGCAGGAAGAGAGAAGCTGATGCATAATTGATAAAGCGTTCTCCACTCTGCCTGGATATATTTTAAAAATTGCCGGTCAAATAATAAAGTATGCCCTGGTGGTAAATATTGATATGACTCATACAGAATATTTAATATAAACTCCATGCCGCCGCTTATAAAGAAAATAACACACAAAAACTGGCTGAAAAGCAAGCCAAAAAGTGAGGTTTCAGCTTCCATTGTAGAATTGAATATCGTACCCATTGTCGCGCCACGTAAAGTATCAAGCAGAAACCCCGCCATATCAACGGCCCAAAAGGGAACCGCCGCACAAAACCCAATTAAAAAACCAATAATCACCTCTCCGGTGACTAACCCTAACCAACTGTAATCTTTACCAATATGCATCATAATCTTCTGCTGGTAAATGATTGGTAATATCGGAAAGGTAAGTGACATAAGCACGCCATTACGTAAAAGTGCGGCCCCTAAACTGCCACTTTTTAATAAGGGAAGTAATAAAGAGAGGCTCAATGGTCGAATAAAAGCCACAGCCAATGCAATAAGCCACTCATTTACCTGTTGTGCCATTCAACCAT
This sequence comes from Salmonella sp. NW884, assembly GCF_051700745.1. Taxonomy (NCBI): domain Bacteria; kingdom Pseudomonadati; phylum Pseudomonadota; class Gammaproteobacteria; order Enterobacterales; family Enterobacteriaceae; genus Salmonella; species Salmonella sp. NW884. The sequence continues at coordinate 357,512 of NZ_JAMMDE010000001.1, forward strand.
GCTCTCCAATTCGTAACATTATCTGCCGGGTATAATTCAACAGGATACCGCTAAGCCATGGGTAGCTGACCATTAAGGTTATTGCAATTGCCAATAATTTAATCATAAACTGTAGCGTTTGGTCCTGTATTTGAGTCAAGGCCTGAACAAGGCTTACGATGACACCAACTACCGATGCCACCAACACTACCGGCATAGACGTAAAAAGGACGATCCATAAAAGTTGCGTTACAAATTGCGTCAATTCAGAATCATTCATGAAAAGCTCTGTACCAATTGCGCCAGTGTCAGATCCCAACCACCTGCCAGTAAAAATATTAGCAGCTTAAACGGTAATGAAATGGTCATCGGCGACACCATCATCATCCCCATAGCCAGCAGTATATTTGAAATAAGCAGGTCAATAGCCAGAAAGGGAAGATAAATAAGTAATCCAATCCGAAATGCCTGCGTTAACTGACTCACCGTAAATGCCGGAATTAATATGAGCAAAGAATCAGGTTTTATCTTTCTTTTTATGTCTTCAGGCCAGGTTCGTTTTATCAAATTCCGAAAATAATTGGCTTCCTTCTCTTCAGAGTTTTTTTGCAAAAACTGTCGATAAGGCGCTAATGCTTTACCGTCCCACTCAGACGTCCAGAAAGGAGCGCCAGCGACCTGAACCGGATGCCAGCGCTCTTTTACAGCTAATAGCGTCGGCCCCATAATGAATAAGGAAAGTACAAGCGCAAGGCCATACAGTGCGATATTTGGGGGAACTTGTTGAATACCCAGAGCATTTCGTAAAATCGAAAATACCACCGCCAGTTTAAGGAAAGAAGTTCCCATGACGATAATGAGAGGCAGTATTGAAAGCAGAAACAATATACCAATCAGTTGCAAAGGCGAATCGGGTAAAGACATACTGTATCTCTCATGACACGACCTGGAACGCTATTATATTGTTCGCATATTATTTTTCTTATCAGGTTTACGCTGTATTTTTGGAAAGATACCAACGTGTAATACGCACCATAAATTCATTGCCACAGGCAATCAACTCACCTTGCCCAATAATACGGTCATTTACTCTTATCGTCACCTCTGGCGCAAAACGTCCCCCTACAGGCAAAACGTCCCCCGTTTTAAGTTGTCGTAATTGTCCAATTTCCAGACTCACACGTCCGACCTCAAAGAGCACCTGTTGTGGTATCTGCTCAAGTTCGACTGAAGACGTTCCGTCACTCTTTGACATTGGGCTCCCTGACGCAAGTAGCGTTTCGATATCCTGGACTAATTCGTCAAATTTCATCGTGTTATCCTCTGTCAGCAACACCCTTGCGTAGATTCCCCCAGGTAGTTGAATAGCAAAAAAACCGAGTCTGATGTCGCCGAAGCAATGAATCCGAACGCCCATGCCGATTTCGATAGACTCAAGTTCGATTAATGTAAGCTGGCACCAGCCTGAATATACAGGGACTACCACAGGAGGGGTAGGATAAATCTGTTGACGCTCAGCAGAAAGTTCTCCGACTATATTGCGCAGAAAACCCGTTGGCCATGTAAAAATAATGCTATGGAACTCATGTTCTTCAACTGTCCATTTAATATGCAACGCTAGCTGATGTGGTAGATTACTGCAGGATGTTGGCGGTTCGTTCTGACAGAGGGTTGCATTACTGGCTTGCAATAACGGCGCCAGCCCCCATTCAGCTATTCCATATAGCAATTCAGGATCGATAACCGATCGATTAGCGGTGCCAATTAACCCTTCACACCAGCGCTGCCAGCATTGTTCTGCAATCCACACCCTACCCAGCTCATTATGATAATGTATGGTAAATAACGTCCCTTGCTGTACTGGATATTGTTGCATACTCAATGTCAGCTCACCAATGGTAGCGCCTTGCGTTGGAAGCATCTCCATCCACGGACGCTCTTCATTCGCTATTCTTAACATAGAATATCTCCAGGGAAATTATATACCCCATATGCAACAACTGAGACTCCAGCCACTGCTTTAGCGCTTTCATCGAACGGTAAATTTCATGATGAGGGACATTGACTCTTAACTGGATTAGCCCCCCTGATTCACATACTTCACACTCTACACCGTCAAGATAACCGCCACTAACACGATAACGTTGCGTGAAAAGCACATTCTTATTCAATGCTGCAGGAGGATTATTCTCACCAATGGGTAATGCCTGGTGCATGAGTTGTTCAAAGTCCATACGTTCCGCCTCCGCCTCGTTATCATCCTGATAAGACTGGCATGGCAACCCAAGACTTCCTTCAACTTTGGTAATACGCATCGCTTAATACCATAGTAATTTTTTCTTTCTTTTTCATAAGCGCATTAAAATTCTTCTGTAATTCGCTTCGCCGGGAGACAAGCTGCTGATACTGATTCTCTAACTGCTGCCGTTGCGTCAAAAAGCTCTGCGCCTGAGTGAATAACCCGGCCATTTGTTGTTTCTTATCCAACAATAAATGACAAGATAACGTACCTTGCCAGCCCATTAATTCTTTCAGTCTGGTAGACACTGCTAAAGCGCGCGTCTGGCAAATCTGCTGTTCCGTAATAATCGCCTGTTGCTGCTGATCAAGTACGGTAAGTTTGCTGCGTAATTGCTTTTCACGCCGCGCGATTATCTCCAGCAAAGTTTCCATGATCACTCGGTGAGGATTTGGTGTAATTTTTCTATGAGTAGCTCGGGTCCGCATACTTCATCCTTACTTTGTCGCAAAAATGTGCAAATATCCGGATAGGTATCAATGGCTTTGTCAGTATCTGTATCAACTCCTCGCTGGTATTCCCCAATGCGTATTAACAGTTCAACCTCCTGGTAAAGCGCCAGGCGCCGTCGCAATATCGCCGCCAGTTGACGATGCTCATGGCTGGTAACGACTGGAAAAACGCGGCTGAGCGTTGCCAACACGTCAATGGCAGGATAATGTCCCCTCTCTGCAAGCCGCCGGGATAGCACAATATGTCCGTCAAGCAGTGAACGGACTTCATCCGCCAACGGCTCATTCATATCATCGCCTTCCACCAGTACCGTATAAAATGCGGTAATACTACCTTTTTCCCCCATTCCTGTACGTTCTAAAAGTCGTGGCAATGCACTAAATACGCCTGGCGGATATTCTCCAGAAACCGCGGTCTCTCCGGCGGCCAGAGCGATTTCCCGTGCGGCCCTGGCATAACGCGTCAGTGAGTCGGCAAGCAAGACGACTCGCTTTCCATTATCGCGAAAAAATTCTGCTATCGTGGTGGCCACAAACAGCGCCCTCACACGCTCTAAGGCGGGTCTGTCAGAGGTTGCGACAACAATGACACAACGTTTTCGGGTCTCTTCAGACAGTGTAAAATCGATGAACTCGCGGACTTCTCGTCCACGTTCACCAATTAACACCAGAACATTGCTGTCTGCGTCTGGAGCATTACACAGCATCGCCAGAAGCGTGCTTTTCCCCACGCCAGGAGCAGAAAAAATACCCACTCGTTGCCCTTCGCCACAGGTCGCAACGCTATCAATAGCGCGAATCCCCGTCATTAATGGTTGAATGATAGGCTGTCGAACCATTGCGGGAGGAGGCATTGCATCATAGTCTTTCCAGCAGACGTCGGGCAGTTCGCGGCCATCAAGGGGACGACCAAAGCCATCAATGACTCGCCCTAATAACGCTTCGCCCACGGGAACCTGATGGCGTCGCCTTAAGGCCATCACTTGCTGCCCGCAGTGAAGTCCGATAGTACTCGTAAAAGGAGATAGCAAAGCTTTGCTGCCATTAATCCCCACGACTTCAGCAAGTTCTTCTCCAGGCTTTATACAGCACAACTCGCCCATAAATACCTCAGGCAACCACGCATTTAACAACGTTGCGCTGACATCCTGAATTCGGCCCCATCGACAATAACCATCGGGGGGCGGATATTTCAGCCTCAGACGTTGCATCAATTCATTCTTCATTGTCCGCCAACTCCTCTTCGCTAAGGTCAATACTTTCTACCACTTGTATAAGGCTCTCCTCTCCTAATTCCTGCCATGACAAAATCGGTACGTCGAACAAGGTGGCTTCTGTAATTTTTCGCAAGAAACGTCGGGTGTCGACAGAAGTGACAATGAATAATTTGGCTGACTGCTTCAGCGCTTGCTCGATAAGTTGCAGGATCTGCGTCTTATGACGAGACGACAGCGCAGTATAGGTCCCCATTGCCGTCTGGCGAATGGATTCACGCACGAGGTTTTCAATACCTTCGCCGATCCGCAAAATCGGCAGCGGTTTTCCTTCCGGATTAAGACGACGCAGAATATGACGACGAAGCGCGATACGGACATATTCTGTCAACATCAGGACATCTTTTTCACGTGGCGCCCAGTCAATTAAGGTGCCGAAAATAAGACGTAAATCTCTAATAGAAACCCGCTCTGATACAAGCCGTTGCAAAGTTTCAGCGATTTTATTAATGGGTAACTGGCGCTGAAGCTCTTTCACTAGCTCAGAGTAGTTTTTTTCCATCGCATTCATTAGATAACGCGTTTCCTGAACACCAATAAACTCTCCCATATGCCGAAGCAGGACACATTTTAATAAGGCAGAGATACGTTGGCTGCCCGCGAAAACGTCCAGTCCAAAACCTTGCGCCTTATGGGCCATGTCTTTTGTAAGCCAACAGATCTGCCCCATCCCGTTCGGTAACGTCTGGCTGTCACCCACCACACTAGCGTCCGCGCCTATTAATAAATAATCCGCCTGAGCGGGAATAGATAAACTAAATACGGGTTCCTGATATAGCAGTACCGTCAATTTTTCGGTGGGTTCAGGCAAAACCTCAATATTCACCTCAGGGAGAGGGACTCCGGTATCCTCAAATAAAAACCATCTCATGGCGTCAATATCACGAATCAGGTCGGCAGAATGTAACGTCGGGCTAAGACGTAAGATTAGAGGACATGCGCCGGGAACCATACTATCTTTTTCCGGTGCTTCGACGCCATTTGCGGAAACCACAGACTTTTTGCGGCGAATGAGGATAATTGGCAATGCTAACAACGCTGAAAAGAAAGCGAGAGTGATAAAAGGAAAGCCAGGAATTAAAGCGAGGAGCATTAAAACCACAGCGGTTAATATGAGAGACTGAGGTTGTCTGGCAATTTGAGAACTCAACTCTGTCGCCAGGTTCTGGCGTTTCTCACCCGGAACACGGGTGACAATAATTCCCGCGCTAAGGGAAATCAGCAGCGATGGAATTTGCCCACATAAACCATCTCCGATTGACAGTACGCTATAAGTGTGAACAGCCTCACTCATCGACATATCATATTGTACGATAGCAATAATGATACCGCCGATAATATTAACCAGAACAACAATAATACCGGCAATCGTATCGCCTTTAACAAATTTCATCGCACCGTCCATCGCACCGAGAAAACGGCTTTCCTGCTGGACGTGCTGTCTTAATGTACGGGCATGGTCTGCATCGATAACTCCGGCACGCAAATCGCCATCGATACTCATTTGTTTGCCTGGCATCCCATCAAGCGAGAAACGTGCGCTAACTTCCGCCACCCTCTCGATACCTTTTGTAATGACAATAAATTGCACGATAGTAATGATGGTAAATACGACCAACCCAACGGTGAGATTTCCTCCTACGACAAACTTACCGAAAGCATCCACAATATTACCGGCATTATGCTGTAACAGTACCAGCCGTGATGTGCTGATTGTGAGTGACAAACGATATAATGTAGTAATAAGTAATAAAGACGGAAATACCGATAAATCGAGAGGGTCACTAAGATAAATAGCAATTAAGAGCAGGATCACTGAAAACATAAGGTTGATAGTAATCAGGATATCAACCATCCAGGTCGGCAAAGGTAACAGCATCATCACGATAGCGATTAATAACACCGTCGCCAGAACCATATCCTGGCGACCCGCGCATACACTGAGCCACTGTTGCGCCCTGATTCCCTCACCTAACCATGAACGCATTGCGACTCCAGAAATTTTATTTGTCGATGATGTAATCGTAACCAGAGCTCGGCGGAGCTGGAAAGAGGAGGAGAACAGCTCATTGCAAGCCCATCGCGCAACAAAAATAATCGTTGAGGAATACCCTGGAACGCTGCAGGTTTCCAGTGAGTTAAGGCTTTAAAAAGCAGATCTTCGTCTAAGAAAGTTTGCTTGAGTATCTGACATAAGTGAATACGACCGTTATGATAGTTTAGATAGGTTTCATATTGTCCTTGCCGCCAGAACATATTGGTTGCTAAAGGCCGTTCAGCCAATCCTGCTAATTGAATAAAAAGCTGAATATTACGTTCAGTAATGAGATCCCAATCCATCCTGCCGCCTCATGATGAGCCAGAACGCCAATTTACCTAAATATTGAAAGCCAGGTATCAGAATAAAACCTGATTTATCTTTACTTCACGAAGCGTTTCGAGAATTTGTTCACGTTGATCTTCGTCGTTAAAACAGTTATCGGGTATCAGCATAAACTGCGCATCAAGTTGTTGGAGTAACCGATTGAACATCTTCGATGAAGAAACTATAGCGGTAAGTCTATCAAGCAACCAATCACTGAAAAGCCAGCGCTCACAAATGATATCGAGTAGTAGCGGCAGTAATGTATTAGGCGGCAACTGGCAAATCCACTCCTCACGCTGGCACTCTTTTTCAAGGCCAAGGAATAACAGCAAACGACGCAAACGTACTAATGCTGCGGCCAAACGACTTTGCTCCGAAGGTTCGATGCATATGCTAAGTTCAAAGGCTATGGCTCTTAGCAAAATACGGACCCGTTCACAGCGATCCGGCCAGTCTGCCACGCGTCTGAACCACTGCGATAAGGGCATTTCATCGTTGTCTATCGCCTGTTGCATAAAACGCTTCAGCGAGGACAGCGTAGCGGTATCCACTTCGCCAAGTTCCAGTAAACTAAAAACGGCAAGTTCCCATCCCTCCTCCGCTGTAAGCATATCCAGTTGCGATTGCAAATCGCGTTTTTTCTTTTTTGACAACCCGCCGGCAGTAAGCGCCATTGCAAGAGCGATAATTTGATACGCATTCTGTAAATCAGGATCACTATTCTCTTCGGTAAGCGGACGCAACGCTGCCCCATTATCCTCCTGTATTTGTTTTATCAAACGCAGCAAAGCCTGCTGTCTGCGCTCCAGTTTCTCAGCATCCGTGAATTTATAACTTTCGCGCAGTTTACCACTCAGCGCCATTCCTATTTCTTCCATCGTCTCATAGAGCGCTGCCCCCGTCGTTTCCTGTAACTCCTGGAGAGCTAACATTGAAGGCGAAATAACCTCTTGTTCCTCTATAACCTGGCCAGGGGTAAATGCTGTAGGGGGCGTCATTTTTATCTCATTAATTTTAATATCCATCGCTACCTCTTTTATCTTCACCATTACGTAACCATTTCAGTAATGCGTTGAAATGACGAGAAAGTGAAAACTCAACGGCATATCGTGTTGAGGAAAGTTCAGCCTGATCGGGAGAGAAACCAGGCTCGATAATCAACGTAAACCGCTTGCCAAAAGTTTCACGCATCAATGCCTCTTTTTCAGGATGAATACGCAAATAAAGCGCTCCCTCTTCCGCCATAGCCGTGGCCTGGCGTGCCAGACGATGGCACATAACACTGTCTACCGACTGTTGGTCGAACCAGGCCAACAGAACCTGTTCTATACTATTTTTAATATGATGCGCTGCTTGATCGACCAATGAACGAAATTGATTTTCATCTTCTTGTAAATGTTTTACATGCTGTTCCAGCCATTCCACTTCCATTTTTTCCAGCGTATTTTTACGCAACCACGCTAGTTCTTGTTGCTGCTCAACTTTCTGTTCACGCTGATAACGATAGGCGTCTCGGATGATTTTTTCAGCCTTACGGTAAGCGGAGCTCACAATAGCATGTGAAACTCTCTTAGCTTGTTGCTCTTGTGCAAATAAAGTTAATTGTAATGTTATCCACTGTGACTCAATAATATTTCGAGCGGGTAGCTTATGGTTAATTTCCGTCAGAGGAAGTGAAGTAAAACTCATAGCAAATGCTCCATGAAGATAATCTCGGTAAGAGAAGTCTTCGGCCAAAGTATACGCTGCGGAGGGGGTAATAATACTAATAGCGCATGTAAAACCGCATCATCATGCGCTTCCCGATTAAGAATGGCGGTACCGATCTGCAATGCAGTTTGTTGCATCACTTGCGGAGGAAGTAATTTGCCATCTCTTTGCCCCAACCAACCATATAGCTGCCAGATCTCATCCTCGCTAAACCACTGTAGAAGCAATTGCCGATACTCTGGTAGCATAAAATAGTCACTACACCTGAGTTTGAATAATCCCAGCCCAAAGGCAAATGCCGATATACGCGGCGCAAGACGAACCTGCCGTTTTTGCCTATCATTTAAACAGGCTGGAATAACAGAGCTTCCTCTTAGTCTATTTAACGCTCTGTCAAGAAGACGATCCAACTCGGGCCGATCGCCATAACGCCAGCAGTTTGAAGGATGAAAACCCAGCTTATCCAGCCATTCCGGTACAGCGTAACGAGCAGGTTGCCAGAAATAACGATAAAGTTGCAACACCTCGGGATCAGGTCGTCTCAAAAACGGCGTCTCAGGCAAAAATAGCCGATCAGGATGCCCACTCCTAATAACAGTCCTGTCAACGATAACATCAACTGATAAGGGTATTTCATCAACCAATTCACCACCTTCCCTTTATTGGCGTTGATAACGTCCATAATCCAGAATGTTTGTCTCGCGGGTACGTCAGGTACCATTCTGAATTCAGCTGGCTGCATCAAGATACTAATCTTACTGTATTGCAACCCAGGGATTGACATCTCTATTAAATCTTTAATTTTTACCCGAAAGGCCTCCATATTGACCTGAGGTGAATATTTTATAAATACGGCAACTGAGCTCGGAGAAGCGTTACTTCCCTCATCATAAGTCGGTAGCGCAATGGTCACTTTTGCATTAATCACGCCCTCCATCTGACTCAGCATTCCTTCAATTCTTTGTTCTTTTAAAAAATTAATCTTCTGCTGTTCTTCCTGGGGTGATACCACTAACTGATTAGCCGGAAACATCTTATCCGCCGTTGTAAACTGACGATGCGGATAACCGTTAAGTCTAAGTAGCTCAACCGCGTTAATAAACTGCGACTGCTCGACACGTAAGGTTACACCATCCTCTTCCTGTTTTTTTTCCGCATCAATATGATGCTGCATAAGTAATGCCAGCATTTGATTCGCCTCATCTTCTGGCAATGAGCGATAAAGATCCACATCACATGCCGTAAGAAAGAACGTAAGGACAGTAAGAAATACTATACGATGAACCTTCATGTCATGCTATCCAGCTTATTAAGCGCTTGCGATGCTGCGCCTGATATTCTGGCAAGATAATCGACGCCTACCGTTAACTGCATATAATCCATTTGTCTGGTCAACATAACCTGCGGTAATAAAGCACTGGCGTTACTGGTGGATGCATCATCTTTCAGCAATTGTTTAAAAAAATTAATTTGCTCCTGGCTCGGTTCTGCAGAGGACTTTACATAAGATTGAGTGCTTACAGGCACTACGCTCATATCAGAAATATTCAATTTTCAAACCCCTCATTTGGTGCAGGAAATAACAGACGCAGTGCCATAGCCTCTGGCAAATCAATATCCGATAAAATTTTCGCGGCTTTGAGCGGCTCATTTAAACCCGCCAACAATAATGCCAGACATACCAACTGTAATTTTTTATCCGGAACAATAACCGTTAGCGCTGGTAACATCGCATGTACCTGGGAAATCAAGCTATGGTTAACGCCCGCAAACATGATTTCCAGCAGCAACCTTCGAACATCGTCGCTAATAACTTCAGATTTTAGCAATGATTCCACTAAGCATATCCTTGATCATTTTGATCATTGAACTTTCGTAATTAATAAATGTAGAATACTGCTGTAAGGCAAATTGCACTTTAATCATCGATTCTGGGTTGAGCAAATCATTACCATTCATTTTGTCATTAATGGCCTGACCTGCCTGGTGCGCCATGTGGGAGAGCATATCCACTAATTGTGCAATATCCATAATGCTTTTCCTTAAAATAAATACATCGTAAGGATACTGGCAACATAGCAAAATTTTGAAAGCAATGAACATCCGGTATATACCTGAAAACGATTACTCCGGCGCACGTTGTTCTGGCTTCACCTGAGCCAGCAAACGATATAATGGGCTGCTGACCTGCATACCGGTCATTGCCATCCCATCCATACCGAAGCGAGTAAAACTCATTAGTCCGTAGGTAATATCATTAAGACGCTCTAATAAATGAGGCTGTAGTCCCAAACTACCACTCCAGTATGAATGCGTCATTACCGTCGCGGTTAAGGCTAATCTACCGCCCAGGGAGACGGCTTTAGCAATCGCCATACTTTTGCGTTGATTGGCGAAACAATTAGCAATATAAAAAACGGCATTGCCTATACTGTCGTGAGCCATAGGCAAATGATGTTTATGATGGTAGATAAGACAGGCGACATCCGCGATGGCAATAGCAAGGCCAATTCCCGCCAGGGCTAAGAGCGGTGCGCCTCCACCACTTAGCACTGTTAATGCTATTCCAGCGGAACAGCATAAAATCTGTCCGCCCAAAATGACCGTTTGCCAACTAAAAATTTCTTTTGGAAAACACTCTATCACTCGTTTCGCAAGCCCGGCCAATAACCGCTCTTTTCCTTGTTGAGGACCTATTCTACCACTCTCCATATTGGTTTCCGGATGTGGCAATGAGGGACATGGAGGTGATTCCTCAGGCGCGTTAACAGGACGTTGCCCTGCTACCTGAGCATTTGGGCTAACAGGTTTCATGGTTCTCCCCGAGATGTATGACCAGAACTGTCCATTAATGCAGGTGTAGTAGCAGATTGACAGAGCGCTGCCATTTGTTCCGCCAATAACACACTGGGATCGGTATGAAGTTCATCAACAGAATTTTCCTGATCGTCGCCGGAGGGGCGGGCAAGGCAATAATCCAGTACCGCACCTATCGCCGTCAGGCTAACGGAGGTAATTACACTCCCCATGTCCAAAGAGGCCGCTATATTTTCAGCGGCGGGCAGCGGAAACTGTAGGTGTATAACCAACGAAGAAATAGCGATTCCTGAACGTATTAATAAAGAAAGACAATTAGCAAGGGTGTTAGCGCAGTTAAGACTTGCCCCACATTTTAAGGCCAGCGCACTGACCACAAGAGCAACGCTATCACTGGCGGTTTGTAACGGCTCCTCTTGCTGACATATCAATTGATAATTATGATACGCACAGCAAGCATCCCCAATAGCAATCACGAGCGCCGCCCCCGCAAGAATAGCAATGGGTAATCCTGCCCCGCCAGAAATTACCGCTGCAGCAACCGATAATCCAAACACGACTGTCGCACCCAGCGCACGAATCGTGTATTGCATAAAATGTATAGCATAATCCCTCTGCTGCCTTATTTGTTCAGGCGTAAGCAGCACTGGGGCTGCGGGGGTGCCTGGGGCTGGAATTTCAGGGGGAGGAAACGATACCTCCTTCGCTTGTATATCGGAAGGAGGACTATTACCATCGACTATATTGCTTGCCGCTGACGGAATATGAATTTTCATATTTCGTTCTGTTATTTAAGCAATAAGAGTATCAACCATTTTTTGCGCATTCTGGCGAATCTCACTCCATGAGGCATCCGCATAGCTCATCTTGATTGCGGTTTGAAAAGCCTCTCTCGCCAACCCGGGTTCCCCCATCATTTTGAGACAGACGCCCGTTTGGTAAACCGGTTCTGGATGGCTGGCATCCAGCATCAAGGCATGTCCATAGAAATTAATGGCCGTCGTGTATTCTTTAAGCATCATCCAGGTGCCAGCCAATGCAATATGGGCACGCCAACTCCATGGCTGGGCCATCACCAGCCAGCTAAAATCGATTACGGCGCGCGAATAATCCCCCTCCTGCCATGAGGCGTAACCAGTGGCATAAACGGTTTCCGGATCAACAGATAATAGCTGTTTCAGAATGTCTTCGGGTATTTTATTTTTCTGATTTTCTTTCATCATCATACCTATTGATTGTTATTTTCACGTTATAATGATTTACGTCAGGAAGGTCATTTAAAAACGTCGCTGGATAAGATGCTCGGCGGATAAAATTGTCCAGTTATCGCCATCAAGCTGTGTAAAGGTCGCTCCCATTACTGTCAGGATGCGCAATAATTTCCTGCGTAGCATGGCTTTTTTTTCATCCAGAACGTCGGTGATTATCAACATCTTTAAACATGTTAACTGCGGGTGATGCACAAATATCCCGCGTAAAAGTCCCAGTAAGTGAAACAATTGCTGTGGTCGAGGTTGCCCGGGCGTCAGGCGTCTAAACTCACAAATAATCATTTCTTTTGCCTCAATACGATAGATCACCAGGTAAGGCGATAATATAAACTGCTGCCCAAGTAATATGGCGGTCTCCCCTAAATATGCAGGCTCAGTAAACACCTGATGCCGACGCAACCATTGCTCTATTTCTTGCACCATGTTTACCTCGTTAATGCCCGGAGTATTTCAGCAAGAACCGCGACCAGTGACGACCCCACGCCCATGATTTGTTGCATAATTTCAGTTGCTTTCTCCATAATTTCCGTCAGGGATTTATTATAGGATTGGAACCCATTTTGTTGCAGGTCGGCAATCGCTTTATCTTGATCACTTTGACGTTGCGCTGCACCGGCCCCCAGGCCCATGACGCCTCCAGCTGTGTGGCCTACGGCTTGACCCGCTATAAGACCGGTCTCCCCGCCTACGGCCCCTAATCCTATCGTCAGCACGCCCGACAATATTGCGCCACCCGCAGTAATCATTGATGCTCTAAACGCTTCATCAATTGTTTTCATTTGCGTCTGTAAAACATTGACTTGCAGTTCCCAGGACAGTCGTTGTTTTTCTACGTTATAGCTGCGCATGATATCGCGCAGCTTTTTGGCAAGCTCCATTAGCTTCATCCAGATATCATCAAATAACAGAAGCATTGATTCAGTACCCATTCCCTCCCCGGAGGGAGCTTGACTGGAAGAAGGCGTTAACCAGGAAGACACTGGTAATACCAGTGCTACGTTGCTCGCTTCCATATTTTTATCCTCAGATTAAGCGCGACAGCCAGCTATTCTCGCCTGAACGCTACTATAGTGATCAATGGTTTCTAATACATCTCTAAGCGCGGCACCGCTACCCTTATAAAGCTCCTCTAAGCGTTTTTGTTCTATCCTTTTTTGATCTTCCGTTTGTTGCATTATGAAATCCAGAAACCGTTGCTGAGTTATTAATTGCTCTATTTTCTTTTCGATCTTCGCTTTTTCTGTATTAACCATGCCAGTATTCATCTGACTGGCGCCCTCGGTTGCACATCTGATAGCCTGTAAGCCTTTAAATGAACAATCCCTCAGTAAGGCATACAGGATTTTTTTGAACATATTCCAGAGAACTTTCTTACGAAAATTTTTTAACAAAAATTTTTCCCCTTCTTGCGCATATTTTTCCAGGGCTTCTTTTGCCGCTTCTTTTGCCATGGCTTTCACCCCCTCTTTCGTAAAGCTTTTTCCCGCATTTTTTGTCATATTTTTTTCTACGTTACGAGAAAATTCGGCAGACTCCTCTTCCATCTCGCCCGGCGAAACCATTTCACGTTCAATCGCCTCAAATTGTTTGGAAAAATTTTCACTCACCTCTTCGCCAAACTTTTCAGCCAACTCCTCTATTTCTGCTTCCCCTGCACCAACCATACGCTCAACCATTTCTTCGCCTAAACCGGAGTCAAGCACTTTTGAAGCTGCGTCAGATAAGCCTCTCGTCGCCATAAAAGCACGACCAATCTGGAAAACATCCAGTGCCATCGCGACGGCTTCACAACCAACTTGAATTTTACTTGCCACGTCAATAATCGCCTGGCAGGTATCGTGGTCAGCACCGCACATCATTGCCGTTTCAGCTCCGGCTTTAACCATTCCTGCACAACCTGCGGCTATATAAGCTACGCCGCTAGCCATTTCTGCGGGATTACCGGACAGAAAACCTTCCACAACTTTTAAGGCGCCAATCACGGTTTCAAATATGCCGGTAAGCCAGTCAAAAATAGCGCCAAAAATGCCCGCTTTACGCGCTTTATCCTCCTGCTCTATCGCTTTCTGGATCTGCTCCTGATACTCCTTTACCTGCTTATTACGCAATGCATTTTGCACCTCAGTTGCCCGCTCAAGCTGTTGGCATAACGATTGGGCGTTATTACCAAAAACGTTGAGTATTAATGTCGTCATCATCATTGATAAAACAGTGGGATTGATATGCAAAAAGTCAGGCAATGATGGACGCTTATGATCTCCGGGTACGGCATCAAGCAGTTGCTTCAACGCATTGCTTGCCTCCTGAAGACTAATTTTCCCGGATAGCAGACACGCGGCGTTGCCATCGCCAAAAGTAGAATTCACACGATGCTGGCGCTTTCCCAGCGAACCCGAGGAAACGCAACTGACATTGCTTAAGTGATAATGTGTTAAGGCGGTTACTCCTGCGGCGCTATCGCTATTACTGTGAATTCGATTCATTTTTAGCTCCTGTCAGAAAGTTGCTGTAACATCTTTTCTGCACGTAATCGGAGGATTTGATGTTCACTGACCTCGCCGCAAATACGCACCACGGCCTTTAACGCTTTTATTGCATAACAAACGTTATCACACGCGAGGTAGCATTCCGCTGCGGCCCATGGCGCCTGCGGCGCATCAATCTTAATTTGCGCCGCGCGTCCATAAGCGTATATCGCTTCCCCCCAATGTTTTTGGGCCTGGCAGCATTCCCCTAACCGAAACCAGTAGTCAAATGACCAGGCATCATATATCGTCAGCAATTGAAAAAGTCGCGCTGCGCCGGCGAACTCTTTTACCTCCATAAGCTGCATGGCATAGCGATACAGAGTATTAAGCGGCTGTGTAACATCGTCATCCAACAACATACGCAGCGAGCCGCCACGCCGGAAAAATCGCATCGTGTCATGAGCCTGTTGTAGGGTCGGGTCTTTTTTCATGAGTACGTTTTCTGCGCTATCATACTGGAAATTTCCCCCCACTTACTGATAAGCCCCGTCAGTTGGGTAAGGACAGCGTTAAGCTCCTGAGACATTTTTTGAATTATTATCTGCCCCTGACTCATAAGATCGGTATTCCGGTTGGCGTCGTTATCCAAAGCCGCTTTGATCGCCTGTAGGCCACCTTTATCCAGCTTCCCATGATCGCCATATCTAGCCATGTATTCATCAATGGTCATACCATCGATGAGAATACCATTATCACGCATGTATTTAATTACATCCTCAGGCACCTCCTCTTTGGTTTTAGCATCCCCTTTGGCTGCTTTAGCAATCACCTCATCCATCTCATTTGATTTTTCCTGGGTATTTCTGGCACGTTCAGCGTTCTGCTGGACTTCAATAAATTTATCGTTTGCGATAGCCTGAATAACCATAAGGAGAATAAGCAAAACACCATACCCTTCGGCAAACGGATTTTGCTGGGATAAGTCATCCTGCCCCCCGGTATCAGTGTTGCTGACGCCGAAGCTATTTTTAAACACAATAGGGTTTTGACTTCCCCATAAGATGTTTCCTGAAGACATTATGCTTTACCTTTTTGTTTTTCCTGACGGTATCTCCACCGGGGCTTGAGCATTAAGTTGTTTCAGTCGTACTTCAAGTTGTTTAAACAAACTTACTATTTTCTTTAAATCCTTCTCGGCCTCCTGGTTAACCCCGGCAACGCCTTGTGGAAATAGGTTATGAAGAATACTCTCTGTCTCTCTGCTCTTTTTGGGGCTCTCTGCCCTTTCAGCAAGCTGTTGACTCACCTTAGCCCGGATTTGGTGAAATTTTTTAAGACAGTGATTTAGCTGCATGTAACTTTGCTCTAAATCACGATATTCACTAAACGCAGCCTTTTTCTTTATCATCATTCCCCTCCATATACACGATAGATAATTAACGTGCTAACTAAGAGCCTATCCCATTAGGGCTATTTTACTTGCCGTTTTGGACCTGGGCAGTGCTCGCCAAAACGCGTTAGCGTTTTGAACGCCGCTAGCGGCGGCCCGAAGGGCGAGCGTAGCGAGTCAAACCTCACGTATACATGTACGCTCCGGTTTTTGCGCGCTGTCCGTGTCCAGGCTGGCTGCGCCAATTAACGCCTGGTGGGATAGGCTCTAAGATATTTTTACTTTACTCTTGCTCACTCACTACAAGTGCGCTGTTATGGTAACGATAATAAATAATGTTGATGATATTTTCGGCCTGCTCGATCGCTTCAAGCAATAAGGTGTTTTGCTGATATTGCTGCGGATCCTGTAACCTACCGTTGTTCTCTTCTAACTGTTTCCGGGCAGCCCTTAATTGTAAAATTATGCCTTTGGCCTCTTCACGCGAATGAAGCAGCAAATCTTCTAACCGGGTCAGAGTTGTCATTTTCCACTCACTTAAAATCTAATGGATAGTTAATCAAAGTATCATAATGTTTAATCGTTACCACATCGGCACTCAGATGGACAATTTCTCCCCCATTGGGTAACAATGCCCCTACACGTAAACGCTCTTTATTCGTCAGTAATAAGTAATTACCATGGCGACTCTGTACAAAGCCAGCCACTGGCGCAGGCAGATACTTGCTTTCATCATGAGAAGGCGCAATATCCTGATAAATTAAAGAAAGAGCGGGGTCCTTTTTCTTTAATGCTGCTAACGTTTCTTGCAAAATGCGTTGATGAGATTCATCCAGTACACCACTGATAACAAAAGAGCGCCGCATTGGCGTAACATTGACAAGGCCCACTAAACCGTTCTCTATTATCGCAGAAATAATATCATCCCCCTGAGACTGATGAGAATGACTAATCTGCCAGTGCAATAACCCGGGAATATCTGCAAGTAATGGTTGAACCTTACGCCATTGCTGATCCATTTGTATATCATCATGAATTAACACGCTTCCCGGCCCTTCGCTGGATACTTCAGCATGCGGGTAACCCATTTTTATCAAAACATCCTGCACTTCTCGTATCAATAAGTCATCACAGATTACACCATCCCTATACATGACCCCCCATGATTCGAGAGTCGCTCTCACCTTTTGCATCTGTTCGCTTGACGCGCAATAACCGGACAACTGCAGGCTTCCATCTTCTTTCCATTGTGCCCGCACATAATGAATATTGCTTTTGTCTAATAAAAACTTAACCCGCAAAGGTAAATCATTTACCGTTTCAGGCTGACCGCCAATACTTAACAGGACACCCATTCCACCGATGAAAATCAAGAATACGCCAGCCAACCACCAGTACCCTGATCTGGAAACGGGTATTTGATAATCAGCAAGTTCACAATCCTGTTTACCAAACGCGATAGCCACTCCCGCAACCTGCAAAACCCCACTGGATGGTAGCGGCTTATTTGGATTAAATCTGCGGCCATTAACTCTAACTCTGGCTTTCCCGGCATCAACAAATAAACTATCTGCCTGTTCTCTCAGAATAATTTTTTCATTTATAGTAAGCGGAATACAAATATCGCATCCTTTCTCCCCCAGTGACAGGTTACCTTCATTCAGCCATACTTCCCGGCCTTGTAAAACGTGACCTAAAAAACGTATTTTCCAGGAGCTCTTTGGATTAACCATGAGATATGCCATTATTTACTACTGAGGCTTTAATCAAAAACAGCCTGATTACACTATGTACTTGAGTCGTATCATTGCGAAACAAATGGCCTACGACAGGAATATCGCCCAATAAAGGGATTTTGTTTTGCGAGTGGATTTGTTTACCTTGTTTAAATCCTCCCAGCAATAGACTCTGTCCGGCTAATAATGTGGCTTGCGAAGCAATTTCAGAATTTTGCACTTCGGGTAGCGGATCTGTTTCGCTTTGCGTATCACTTTGTTGTCCATCCTGAATATTAAGATTAAGCATTATTTTTTGCGTGCCATTGTCATTTAACAAGCGAGGTGTAACGCGCAACAAAGAACCCGTAGTGATGGATTCAAGTTTAGCCACTTTTTCTCCCTGCAGTTTGGTATAGAAAGTAATATTTTTATCCAGCACAGCCTGGATATTATTTAAAGTCACCACAGATGGCTGGGAAAGTACATAAGCCTGAGAGCTTTTTTCCAGGGCATTCAAACGCACCATAAAGTTTGAGGTATCGCTGATTACCGTTGAAAAACCGCTAGCACCACCGTCATTCAAACCTGTATTGAACGCAATTTTCTTGCCACCCAGCGACACTGCCGTTCCCCAGTCGATGCCTAACTGGTTAATATCTCCAGCATTAACATCGATAATTTTCACCGAAATCTCTATCATCTGCTGGCGTTGATCTAATTCTGTGATGAGTTTCCGATACCCGGCCATATTGGCCGCATAATCACGAACGATCACTGCATTCTGGCGTGGGTCGGCAGCAAACATGGGCAATGCCTGTGTAGCGGGTGAACCATTGTCCGTCGATGACGCCGGGACGCTGGTTTTACTCATCTCACGCAATACACTCACGACCCCTGGAACCACGACGGACTGATCGCGATATTGGTATTGGGTATCCATCGCAGTGGCATACTTAAGCGTGTATATACTTACACTAACCGCACTGTCTTTTCGTTTGATTAACGCATTATCCAACACCGAAGCTAATTGACTAATACGAGTCAGGCAACTGGGAACACCGCTCACCTCCACAGCTTTGGTACCGGTAATTTCTTTAACCTCGCATCCCGGTGATGAAAGGATATTCTGGCTGCGTAAGTAATGAATGAACCGTCCAGTAGATAAAATATTGAAAGTGATAACCTGATGTTTTAATAACGATGCAGGATATACATATAACATGCTGCCATCAAACCAGGTAAGCAAATCATATTGTGCTGCCAGGTTATTCAAAATGTCGACCGGTGGTCCAGGCGGAATTTTCCCACTAAATGTAGCTGTTATCAATGGGCTAATAGTAATAGCCGTATCATAGTTCTCTGAGAGCAGATGTAAAACCTCTGCTAATGGCATTTGTCTGGCATAAAGGGTGAAGTCATTACCTTTCCATGATAACTCATCACTCTTTGCTGTATTGAGTATAAATAGTAAAATTAAGATTAAACGTTTATTTACTACCATTTTATACCCCACCCGAATAAAGTTTATGGTGATTGCGCATTACATTTTTTAAAATGCAAGTTAAAGCCAGGTGTTTTTCTATCTCAATAGCAATAAGCTCAGAGCTACTACTTGTGGTATAATAACCGTTTAACCATCCCCCATCCGCTGTGAGCTGTATAGCATAATCATGGACGTCCGGGTGTGCTGCAAGCAGTAGTGTCACATAGGCAAGACAAGGCTTAGGTAAGCTTTCCAGGTCATTTAAGAACAAAGAAATAGAAAATGCTTCTGAGAAAATTTCTCCTCTGGCAGGATGCCCATCAATAGTCATTATCCAGGATCGGCTATTACCTTCGGCCTTGATATCCTGAATTAATGGAATGCCTTTTAAAACTGCCAGCATGAATCCCTCCTCAGACATAAATGGGAGTTTCTATCAAATTCGCTCACAACCACATCCGTAAAAAGCCTGATTCACATTTATTTCGACTATACTCTTCTTGTACAATATCAGGATGCTGTCTACATATACCTTGTCACAGGCGATTCTATCATTCGGATTTTCCGATAAATTCACAATTACACTTTCAGCATTGACATAAAAAATTACAATTTGAAAAATTATTTATTAAATAAACTGTTACGATGTTTTTACATCGCCACCTTATTAAAAAGTAATTGTAGTCATCGACTGGGTTATATATGAAGAAATTTATCTTCCTAATGATAACACCATCGATTAATCTTCTGATGAAACTATATGTACTGCGATAGTGATCAAGTGCCAAAGATTTTGCAACAGGCAACTGGAGGAAAGCATTATGAATTTGCTCAATCTCAAGAATACGCTGCAAACATCTTTAGTAATCAGGCTAACTTTTTTATTTTTATTAACAACAATAATTATTTGGCTGCTATCTGTGCTTACCGCAGCTTATATATCAATGGTTCAGAAACGGCAGCATATAATAGAGGATTTATCCGTTCTATCCGAGATGAATATTGTACTAAGCAATCAACGGCTTGAAGAAGCTGAACGTGACGCTAAAAATTTAATGTATCAATGCTCATTAGCGACTGAGATTCATCATAACGATATTTTCCCTGAGGTGAGCCGGCATCTTTCTGTCGGTCCTTCAAATTGCACGCCGACGCTAAACGGAGAGAAGCACCGTCTCTTTCTGCAGTCCTCTGATATCGATGAAAAAAGCTTTCGTCGCGATAGTTTTATTCTTAACCATAAAAATGAGATTTCGTTATTATCTACTGATAACCCTTCAGATTATTCAACTCTACAGCCTTTAACGCGAAAAAGCTTTCCTTTATACCCAACCCATGCCGGGTTTTACTGGAGTGAACCAGAATACATAAACGGCAAAGGATGGCACGCTTCCGTTGCGGTTGCCGATCAGCAAGGCGTATTTTTTGGGGTGACGGTTAAACTTCCCGATCTCATTACTAAGAGCCACCTACCATTAGATGATAGTATTCGAGTATGGCTGGATCAAAACAACCACTTATTGCCGTTTTCATACATCCCGCAAAAAATACGTACACAGTTAGAGAATGTAACGCTGCATGATGGATGGCAGCAAATTCCCGGATTTCTGATATTACGCACAACCTTGCATGGCCCCGGATGGAGTCTGGTTACGCTGTACCCATACGGTAATCTACATAATCGCATCTTAAAAATTATCCTTCAACAAATCCCCTTTACATTAACAGCATTGGTGTTGATGACGTCGGCTTTTTGCTGGTTACTACATCGCTCACTGGCCAAACCGTTATGGCGTTTTGTCGATGTCATTAATAAAACCGCAACTGCACCGCTGAGCACACGTTTACCAGCACAACGACTGGATGAATTAGATAGTATTGCCGGTGCTTTTAACCAACTGCTTGATACTCTACAAGTCCAATACGACAATCTGGAAAACAAAGTCGCAGAGCGCACCCAGGCGCTAAATGAAGCAAAAAAACGCGCTGAGCAAGCTAACAAACGTAAAAGCATTCATCTTACGGTAATAAGTCATGAGTTACGTACTCCGATGAATGGCGTACTCGGTGCGATTGAATTATTACAAACCACCCCTTTAAACATAGAGCAGCAAGGATTAGCTGATACCGCCAGGAATTGTACACTGTCTTTGTTAGCTATTATTAATAATCTGCTGGATTTTTCACGCATCGAGTCTGGTCATTTCACATTACATATGGAAGAAACAGCGTTACTGCCGTTACTGGACCAGGCAATGCAAACCATCCAGGGGCCGGCGCAAAGCAAAAAACTGTCATTACGTACTTTTGTCGGTCAACATGTCCCTCTCTATTTTCATACCGACAGTATCCGTTTACGGCAAATTTTGGTTAATTTACTCGGGAACGCGGTAAAATTTACCGAAACCGGAGGGATACGTCTGACGGTCAAGCGTCATGAGGAACAATTAATATTTCTGGTTAGCGATAGCGGTAAAGGGATTGAAATACAGCAGCAGTCTCAAATCTTTACTGCTTTTTATCAAGCAGACACAAATTCGCAAGGTACAGGAATTGGACTGACTATTGCGTCAAGCCTGGCTAAAATGATGGGCGGTAATCTGACACTAAAAAGTGTCCCCGGGGTTGGAACCTGTGTCTCGCTAGTATTACCCTTACAAGAATACCAGCCGCCTCAACCAATTAAAGGGACGCTGTCAGCGCCGTTCTGCCTGCATCGGCAACTGGCTTGCTGGGGAATACGCGGCGAGCCACCCCACCAGCAAAATGCGCTTCTCAACGCAGAGCTTTTGTATTTCCCCGGAAAACTCTACGACCTGGCGCAACAGTTAATATTGTGTACACCAAATATGCCAGTAATAAATAATTTGTTACCACCCTGGCAGTTGCAGATTCTTTTGGTTGATGATGCCGATATTAATCGGGATATCATCGGCAAAATGCTTGTCAGCCAGGGCCAACACGTCACTATTGCCGCCAGTAGTAACGAGGCTCTGACTTTATCACAACAGCAACGATTCGATTTAGTACTGATTGACATTAGAATGCCAGAAATAGATGGTATTGAATGTGTACAATTATGGCACGATGAGCCGAATAATTTAGATCCTGACTGCATGTTTGTGGCGCTATCCGCTAGCGTAGCGACAGAAGATATTCATCGTTGTAAAAAAAATGGGATTCATCATTACATTACCAAACCAGTGACGTTGGCTACCTTAGCTCGCTATATCAGTATTGCCGCAGAATACCAACTTTTACGAAATATAGAGCTACAGGAGCAGGATCCAAGTCGCTGCTCAGCGCTACTGGCGACAGATGATATGGTCATTAATAGCAAGATTTTCCAATCACTGGACCTCTTGCTGGCTGATATTGAAAATGCCGTATCGGCTGGACAAAAAATCGATCAGTTAATTCACACATTAAAAGGCTGTTTAGGTCAAATAGGGCAGACTGAATTGGTATGCTATGTCATAGACATTGAGAATCGCGTAAAAATGGGGAAAATCATCGCGCTGGAGGAACTAACCGACTTACGCCAGAAAATACATATGATCTTCAAAAACTACACCATTACTTAATATTATCTTAATTTTCGCGAGGGCAGCAAAATGAAAGAATATAAGATCTTATTAGTAGACGATCATGAAATCATCATTAACGGCATTATGAATGCCTTATTACCCTGGCCTCATTTTAAAATTGTAGAGCATGTTAAAAATGGTCTTGAGGTTTATAATGCCTGTTGCGCATACGAGCCTGACATACTTATCCTTGATCTTAGCTTACCTGGCATCAATGGCCTGGATATCATTCCTCAATTACATCAGCGTTGGCCAGCAATGAATATTCTCGTTTACACAGCATACCAACAAGAGTATATGACCATTAAAACTTTAGCCGCAGGTGCTAATGGCTATGTTTTAAAAAGCAGTAGTCAGCAAGTTCTGTTAGCGGCATTGCAAACAGTAGCAGTAAACAAGCGTTACATTGACCCGACGTTGAATCGGGAAGCTATCCTGGCTGAATTAAAGGCTGACACGACCAATCATCAACTGCTTACTTTGCGCGAGCGTCAGGTTCTTAAACTTATTGACGAGGGGTATACCAATCATGGGATCAGCGAAAAGCTACATATCAGTATAAAAACCGTCGAAACACATCGGATGAATATGATGAGAAAGCTACAGGTTCATAAAGTGACAGAGTTACTTAACTGCGCCCGAAGAATGAGGTTAATAGAGTATTAACCAGGGGCATCCGATGGTATTAAGCATTGGTCATATTTTGATGAGCCTTACGCCACGCAGTATTGCTCATCATCGACAAAATCCATACGGATGCCCTGGTATGCCGCACCATTTATCACTACCTTAGTCTTCATTTAATCATGATATAGTAGAATCCCCTTATTTAACGGGCTTTACCATGTCGTATTCTATCGGCGAATTTGCCAGACTATGCGGTATCAATGCCGCCACGCTAAGGGCATGGCAGCGACGCTATGGTTTATTGAAACCGCAGCGTACTGATGGCGGGCATCGCTTATACAGCGATGACGATATTCGACAAGCGCTTAGCATCCTCGACTGGGTGAGAAAAGGCGTACCGATAAGTCAGGTCAAACCCTTACTGTCGCGTCCGGTCATTCGCCTGGGCGATAACTGGATAACGATTCAGGAGACGATGCTTCAACATCTCCACGAAGGGCGAATTGACTCGCTGCGGCAGTTGATTTATGACTGTGGCCGGGAATATCCCCGCGCAGAACTGGTGACCCATTTATTGCGCCCGTTGCGCAGCAAAGTGTCCGCGCATCTTCCCGCCGTGATGACGCTGCGCGAAATATTGGATGGCATCATTATTGCCTACACCTCTTTTTGCCTTGAAGGCGACAGAAAAGCGCCTGGCAACAATGCTTTTATTAGCGGATGGCATCTCTCGGATCACTGTGAAATCTGGCTGGAAGCGTTGACTCGTACCGGACAAGAGCTGCGGCTCAATGTGCTTCCCTCTCCACCAGCCGTGCTGGCGCCCGAGCTGTTCGCCCAGAGAAAATGGTTCCTGGTGACCACCGGAAAACTCACTGCCGGGCAGAAAAAACAGCTTGCCCAGTGGCGCAACGTGGTCGCTTCGCTGGAGGTTATCACACTATAAGCGCTGAAATAGATTTCTTCCCCTCATTCTATCTTATTGATATTTAAGTACATCAAAAAAATCTCCGCGAAAACTTAGACAAAAAAACAAAGTTGTGTAAGTTTTAAATCAGCGTGAGATAACATTTTGCGCCATTGGCGTCAGTCGTCGTACTTTCAATAAGGGGGAATCATGAATAACAAACCCGTAGTCGGCATTAGCGGATGTCTGACTGGCGCCGCGGTACGCTTTGATGGCGGACATAAGCGTATGGATTTTGTCATGAACTCTCTGGCGCCGTGGGTGGCCTACAAACCGATCTGCCCGGAGGTGGCGATCGGCCTGCCCGTGCCCCGCCCTGCGCTGCGTCTTATCCAGACGACCTGTGGCGACATTCGGATGCGCTATAGCCATGCCCCGCACGATGACGTCACCGAGCGAATGAATGCCTTTGCCGATCGGTTTCTGCCAACAATAGGCGAACTGGCGGGGTTTATTGTGTGTGCAAAATCGCCCAGTTGCGGAATGGAGCGCGTTCGCCTGTATGATGAAAAGGGTAACAGGGGCCGCAAAGCTGGCACGGGGCTGTTTACCGCCGCGATGATGGACAAATATCCCTGGCTGCCGATAGAGGAAGATGGTCGCCTGCACGATCCGGTACTACGCGAGAATTTCATCGCACGTATCTTCGCGCTACATGAATTAAATGCGCTACGCGCGCAGGGCTTGAGTCGTCACAGTTTGCTCGCGTTTCATAGCCGATACAAACTTCAGCTTCTCGCCCACCACCAGGCCGGCTACCGCGAAATTGGCCCTTTCGTCGCGCGTCTGCATGAGTGGGACGATCTGGATGCCTTCTTTGTCCGATACAGAGAAAAACTGATGGCTATCCTGCGCCACCCCGCTTCACGTAAAAATCACACCAATGTGCTGATGCATATCCAGGGCTATTTTCACCGCGCGTTAAACAGCAGGCAACGCGCGGAATTACGCGAGGTGATTCTCGGCTACCGGGCGGGCCGACTACCTATCCTGGCACCGTTAACGCTGCTGAAGCACTATCTGGCGGAACATCCGGATGACTATCTACGCAGCCAGAATTATTTTGAGCCGTACCCTGATACATTAGGGCTGCGCTTAGCCATCACCTGATAACCCTGCGCATCGCTAACGGCGGGTACCCAGCCCGCCATGGTGACAATCGCGACGATTCAAAGACGATGCCCACTGTCATTTCGCTATTGCCAACAGACTGTTTCCACCCTGATAGCGGCTATGACCGCGCCAGAACGTTAATCACGGTTTCCATCGCCTGTTTTTCTAACGCGCTACGTTGGATGCGTTGATTCGCCAGCGCGGTTCTTAACACGCCCGCAATAACAATATATTTAGGCTCCTGCCCCAAATCGCGCATTTCCAGCACGACCTTGCCCACCACCCGGCACATCTCGCGGTACAGTTCGTCATCTTTTGTCGGTTTTGTCATACGTTTTACTCGTCGCCAGCTCAAACCAACAGAATATAACAGTCTTCTCAATTAAACAAAATTTGATGCAAATCAAAGAAATAACGCGGTTTATTATTCATGGCTCATACGTTGTTCGTATTCTGGTCTCTGGCGAGGCCATTTTTTCGAAACGCCTAATCAGTTCCGCCAGGCTACCGGCCTGCATTTTTTCCATGACTCTGGCGCGGTGCACCTCTACGGTACGCACCGCGATATTCATCGCTTCCGCAATTTCCCGGTTCATAAATCCTTTTGCCACCAGGCTGGCCAGCTCACGCTCTTTCGGCGTCAACTGCTGGTAACACAGTATAATCTCACGGCGCGCCACCGCTGCCGATGAAACCGTCAGCGCACGCTCCAGCGCCGCCTGTAGCGGTTTTACTGATACCGGTTTTTGCAGAAAATCGACGGCGCCGCGTTTCATCTGCTCCACGGCCATCGGTACATCGCCATGCCCGGTAAGAAAAACAACCGCCAGGGTACTTCCGCACTGGCGCAACGCATCATGAACGCCCTGCCCATCCAGTACCGGCATTCGCATATCCAGTAATACGACCCCGGCTTGATACAGACTGGCCTGCGCCAAAAAATCCGCCCCCTGCGTCCAGCATTTTACATCATATCCCAGACTTTCCAGTAAAAACGCGCACGCGTTAGTGACCGCCGTATCATCATCCAGTAGATGAATTGTCGCCATCCCTGCCCCCATTTTCATGTAAGAAATGTATCGTAACCACCGTTCCCGACAGACCGTCCGGCGCGGTCTGGTTCCTGATGCTGATATCGCCCCGCCCATACCGCACCAGCCGCTGGCAAATCGCCAGCCCTAAGCCCATCCCCTCTTTGCGGGTGGTCATAAACGGCTGAAACGCCTGACGTAATAGCGCCTCGTCGATTCCCCCGGCGTTATCCTGTAAAACGATGCTGATGCCGTTTTCAGTGCGTTCAGCAACGATCCATAAATGGGTGGCGCCCGCCTGAGCCGCATTAAGAATGATATTCGCCAGCACCTGTTCCAGCAGCACTGACGGCAGCGTTACGCACAGCGCAGCGCTAACCTCGGTATGCAGAGTCACTGTCGGAAACTGTTGCGCCATACGCAACAATTGCCAGACATGATCAATCGCCTCGCGAATGGCTATGGCCTTCCACGCTTCGGTTAGCACCGGGTTGCCCTGCGCCTGGCTGACCCAGTGACGCAGGTTACGCAGAGTATCCGCACCGCGTTGCGCCTGCTGGTCAATCTGCTCCAGCGCCGGCAGCAAGGGATGCTGTTCATCTGCAGCGCGCAGTCGAATCAGGCACCCCTGGGCATAATGTCGAATCGCGGAAAGCGGCTGATTAAGCTCATGGGCAAACCCGGAGGTCATTTCACCCAACACGCTCATTTGCCGGGCGGTTTCCAGCGCCCGCTCATGCTGATGAAGAACTACGCTATTACGTTCCAGTTGCTTTCCACGTCGACGCACCAGCAGCATGACCCAAATATAATTGAGCGTGAGCAACAGGAACGCCAGAATCACGCCGCCGACCATTAGCTGGTGCTGGATTAACCAACTTTTGACATCCAGCCACAGTCGACGCTGCTGAGGGTGCTGACGAACATCACGCAGCAACGCTTCCACCTGACTGGTGGACGCAGGCGCGCCCCAGTGAAATGGCGCGGCGGCGGGCGCGTTGAATAGCGCTCGCGTTACGCGATCCGCCAGCGCATCGCTTACCGCAGGTAGCGCCGCGAACGACCAGTCAGGATATAACGGCGTACTGGTTAAGCAAGGCAGGGGCGTCGGTCGGGAAAGCAGCGCGATAAAGTCCTTTTTATTAATCAATCCTTCCTGATCCATATTTTCTAACAGGCACACTGGCACAATTGCCGCCTGCACCGCTTTTTCGCGCAGCATATAGACTAAGGCATCGCCAGGAAATCCGGTAAAACGGAGATGAAAATCGCGCTCCGGGCGTAAGCCCGCGTCGCTGAGCGCTTTATAGCCTAATAAATAGCCGCCAAACGCCTGAGCATCAATCGCGCCGACGGTCTTACCGATGAGATCATGCGCCGTGGTGATGCCGCTATCGCGTCGGGTCAAAATCACGCTGCCAATAACATTACTCACTGCTTTCCCATCGCGCGTGGAGCGCAGGGAAGCTAACCAGCGCAGCGGCGCATGGCTGTTCAGTTGGACAAATTGCGCCGGGTTGGTTATCACAAACTGCACGGTTCCCTGGTTAACGGCCTCCTGCATTTGATGCAGATCCAGCGGCTGGATGTGAAAGGTTTCGCCTGGAAGCTGTTGGCTTAATGTCTTTGCCAACGGTTGCCAGTGGCTACGCGTAGACGCCTCGCCGCGCATGGCCAAAATACCGATATTCCACGTCCCTGCCCACGCGCCATGACAAAGTAGCCCTACTGCCGCCAACACCGCCAGGCGCCTTACGGTTTTACCTCTCACCCCAATATCCCTGTCAATTATGTTGTTTTAGATCAACAACAAGCCGGGTATGTGGTTAACCACAATAGAGCGCACCCCGTCTCGATTTTTACACTGTAAATCATCAACATTTTTTATTCATTACACATGAACCAACATCGTGACAAATGTTTCATTGTTGGCAATGTGGACGGGAGTCAATATGGACAGCAGTAAACGGCAATTTCTCCAGCAGCTTGGCGTCCTGACCGCTGGCGCCTCGCTGGTTCCGCTGGCTGAAGCGAAATTTCCTTTTTCGCCGGAGCGGCATGAAGGCTCTCCCCGACACCGTTACGCCATGCTTATCGACCTGCGGCGTTGTATCGGCTGTCAGTCCTGTACCGTAAGTTGCACTATTGAAAACCAAACGCCGCAGGGCGCATTTCGTACGACCGTGAACCAATACCAGGTCCAGCGTGAAGGTAGTCAGGAAGTCACGAATGTGCTATTGCCGCGTCTGTGCAACCATTGCGATAACCCCCCCTGCGTGCCGGTCTGCCCGGTACAAGCCACCTTTCAGCGGGAAGACGGCATTGTGGTGGTGGATAACAAACGCTGCGTCGGCTGCGCCTATTGTGTCCAGGCGTGTCCTTACGACGCCCGATTTATCAATCATGAAACGCAAACTGCCGATAAATGCACGTTTTGCGTCCATCGTCTGGAAGCCGGGCTGTTACCCGCTTGCGTAGAGTCCTGCGTCGGCGGCGCGCGGATTATTGGCGATATCAAAGATCCCCATAGCCGCATCGCCACCCTGCTTCATCAACATCGCGACGCTATCAAGGTATTAAAGCCGGAAAACGGCACGTCGCCCCATGTTTTCTACCTGGGTCTGGACGACGCCTTTGTCACCCCATTAATGGGCCGTGCGCAGCCCGCGCTTTGGCAGGAGGTCTGAATGACGCATTCACTCATCATTGAAGAAGTGCTGGCTCACCCGCAGGACATTAGCTGGCTGCCGTGGGCGGTACAATATTTCTTTTTTATTGGCATTGCCGCCTGCGCCGCACTGTTTGCCTGTTATCTTCACTGGCGGAAAAAAGACGCCGCAACAGAAGAAAATCGGGCATTACTGATTGCCATTACCTGTGCGATTACCGCACCGCTGGCGCTGACGGCGGATCTGCACCAGACCGCCCGCGTCTGGCATTTCTATGCCTGGCCGACGCCCTGGTCGTGGATGCCCTGGGGAGCGTTATTCCTGCCGCTGTTTACCGGATTTCTCGCCCTATGGTTCCTGGCGCAGCAAATAAAACGATTATTCAATAAAAGTTACAACGTCACAAAATGGTTGGCGTTAGCCAGCGCGCTTTGCGCGGTGGGCCTGTTGATTTATACCGGCCGCGAAGTCTCCGTTGTGCTGGCGCGCCCAATCTGGTTTAGCTACGCCTTCCCCGTGGCGATGTTTCTTAGCGCCTTACAGGCGTTCTTCGCGCTGATGATTGTCGCCGCCCGACGCGACTCGGTAAGGCTGCCAAAAATATTGTGGGGACAAATCTGGACGCTGGCGGCGCTGGGGCTGGTGGTGGCCATGTGGGTCAGCGGCGATACGCTTTCCGGCACGGCAATCCGTCAGTGGATTACCGTCGCCCTGTCAGCCAAATATTACGCTGTCGGCTGGGTGGCGCTGTGGGTATTCACACTGCTGTTCTGTAGCCTGGCGCTACGCCATCCGTTATCACAGCTAAGACGCGTCCTGCTGGTTCTCAGCGCGCTGGCGCTATGTTGGCTGATGCGCTGGACATTGTTGATTCAGGTACAAACCGTCCCCAAGTTCAACGCGCAATTTAACCCTTACTCGTTACCAGGCGGAACGGATGGCTGGCTGGCTATTCTCGGCACCTTCGGCCTGTGGATAGCGCTACTGATTATTATTCGTGAAACGCTGAACGGACTCACCAGGAGATTACAACATGGCTAATTTAACCCGTCGTCAGTGGCTAAAAGTCGGTCTCGCCGTCGGTGGGATGGTCACTTTTGGTCTGAGCTACCGTGATGTGGCGAAACGCGCAATTGATGGCCTGTTAAACGGGACGTCCGGCAAGGTAACGCGCGACCGCATCTTTGGCAATGCGTTAATTCCGGAGGCGCAGGCGCAAACACACTGGCAGCAAAATCCACAACAAACCATCGCCATGACGCAATGCTTCGGCTGTTGGACACAGTGCGGTATCCGCGCCCGGGTTAATGCCGATGGCAAAGTAATACGCATCGCCGGCAATCCCTATCACCCCTTGTCGCAGGAACACCCGATTGACTCGTCCGTCCCTTTTAGCGAAGCCATGGAGCAACTGGCGGGAGAAAGCGGTCTTGACGCCCGCTCAACCGCCTGCGCGCGCGGCGCCACACTGCTGGAAAGCCTGTACAGTCCGCTGCGACTGCTTGAACCAATGAAACGCGTGGGTAAACGCGGCGAAGGGAAATGGCAGCGCATCAGCTTTGAGCAGCTTATTGAAGAAGTCGTGGAAGGCGGCGATCTGTTTGGCGAAGGTCATGTGGACGGACTGCGCGCTATTCATGCGCCGGATACGCCAATTGACGCAAAGCATCCCAGTTTCGGGCCCAAAACCAATCAGTTACTGGTCACGAATACCAGCGACGAAGGCCGCGATGCGTTTCTGCGTCGTTTTGCGCTAAATAGCTTCGGCAGCAAGAATTTCGGCGCGCATGGCGCCTACTGTGGACTGGCTTACCGGGCCGGCTCCGGGGCGCTGATGGGCGATCTGGATAAAAACCCGCATGTCAAACCCGACTGGGAAAACGTGGAGTTTGCGCTCTTTATGGGCACCTCCCCAGCACAGTCCGGTAATCCCTTTAAACGCCAGGCGCGTCAGTTGGCGAGCGCCCGGCTGCGTGAGAATTTTCAATACGTCGTGGTCGCCCCCGCCCTCCCCTTATCAACGGTGCTCGCCGATCCTCGCGGTCGCTGGCAACCGGTCATGCCCGGCAGCGATTCGGCGCTGGCAATGGGGATGATCCGCTGGATCATGGATAATCAACGTTATAATGCTGATTATCTGGCGATTCCCGGCGTACAGGCGATGCAGCAGGCCGGCGAGCAAAGTTGGACCAACGCCACGCACCTGGTCATTGCGGATGAACTGCCGACGCTTGCCGGACAACACCTGACGCTGCGCCATCTTACGCCCGATGGCGAAGAGACCCCCGTCGTGCTGAATACCGACGGCGAGTTGGTCGATGCGTCCACTTGCCGACAGGCACGGCTTTTCGTGACGCAGTACGTTACGCTCGCCGACGGCCAACGGGTCACGGTGAAGAGCGGGTTGCAACGCCTGAAAGAGGCGGCAGAAAAGCTCTCGTTGGCGCAATACAGCGAACAGTGCGGCGTGCCGGAAGCGCAAATTATCGCGCTGGCGGAAACCTTTACCAGTCACGGACGTAAAGCCGCGGTCATCAGTCACGGCGGCATGATGGCCGGCAATGGGTTTTATAACGCCTGGTCGGTCATGATGCTTAACGCGCTGATCGGCAACCTCAGCTTGTCCGGCGGCGTCTTTGTCGGCGGCGGCAAATTCAACGGCGTTAGCGACGGCCCCCGCTACAACATGAACAGTTTTGCCGGAAAAGTGAAACCGTCCGGGTTAAGTATTGCCCGTAGCAAAACCGCTTATGAAGCATCGGAAGAATACCGCGACAAAATTGCCGGCGGGCAATCCCCTTATCCAGCCAAAGCGCCGTGGTATCCCTTTGTGGCAGGCCAGCTTACCGAACTGTTGACCTCCGCGCTCGAAGGCTATCCTTATCCGCTTAAAGCCTGGATTTCCAATATGAGCAACCCGTTTTACGGTGTTCCCGGTCTACGCGCCGTGGCGGAAGAAAAGCTAAAAGACCCTCGCCGACTGCCGCTCTTTATCGCGATTGACGCCTTTATGAATGAAACGACGGCGCTGGCGGATTACATTGTGCCGGATACGCACAATTTTGAGAGCTGGGGCTTTACGGCGCCCTGGGGCGGCGTAGCCAGTAAAGCCACTACCGCCCGCTGGCCGGTTGTCGCCCCCGCCACTCGCCGAACGGCGGACGGGCAACCTGTCTCAATGGAAGCATTTTGTATTGCGGTAGCAAAACGGCTCCATCTGCCCGGCTTCGGCGACCGGGCGATAACCGATCCGCAGGGCAATGCTTTTCCACTGAACCGGGCGGAAGATTTCTATCTGCGCGTAGCCGCTAATATCGCCTTTATGGGCAAGACGCCGGTCGCGCTGGCAAATCAGGAAGATATTTCGCTTACCGGCGTCAGCCGCATTCTGCCAGCAATTCAGCACACGCTTAAAGCTGATGAGGTCGGTCGCGTGGCGTTTATCTATTCGCGTGGCGGCCGGTTTGCGCCCGAGGATAGCGGCTATACGGAGCAACGGTTAGGTAACGCGTGGAAAAAACCCTTACAGATCTGGAATGCAGATGTCGCCGCCCACCGTCACGCCATCACCGGGGAGCGTTTCAGCGGTTGCCCGGTCTGGTATCCGGCGCGTTTGTCAGATGGTCGTGCGATTGACGACCAGTTTCCCATTGGACAGTGGCCGCTGAAACTGATTTCATTTAAATCAAATACCATGTCCAGCTCAACAGCCGTCATCCCGCGCTTACACCATGTGAAGCCAGCAAACCTGGTGGCGCTGAATCCGCAAGACGGCGAGCGTTATGGACTGCAACATGGCGATCGGGTACGGATCATTACTCCGGGCGGTCAGGTCGTGGCGCAAATCAGTTTGTTAAATGGCGTGATGCCAGGCGTCATCGCCATCGAACACGGATATGGCCACCGCGAGATGGGCGCAACGCAGCATTCTCTGGATGGCGTGCCTATGCCGTATGATCCACAAATCAGGGCAGGCATAAATCTTAACGATCTGGGCTTTGCCGATCCGACAAGAACCATTACCAACACCTGGCTCGACTGGGTTTCTGGCGCGGCGGTACGTCAGGGGCTGCCGGCAAAAATCGAGCGTATATAACCCCAGGGCCGGAGAGCGATATCGTCTTATTTCGTCGAGGGTAGCGACTGATAAGCGAACGCTGTCCGGCTGCATATACTCACTGAATCGTGCAAGCCCAACTATTTTACGTTCATCCCGTCATATTACATAGAAAATATATGACAACACTCACAAAACTATTTTCCCCTTCTGTAAGCAATTAATATTTAACACATTGGCTGCGCTTCTGATTATTGACATTCATTTGGGGTTACTTCCGGTTGACCGCATAATCTGTGATTGAATTCACCGCATGACAACATTGCCATAAATACAATTCAACTCACTACCCGGAGGCAATATGTTTAAAGAAGAAAGACGTCATGCCATCATTAATTTACTGATAAAGGATAATAGTGTTAGCGTCAGTAAACTTTCAGACCTTTATAAGGTTAGCCAGGAGACTATTCGTTCCGATCTACGCTATTTCCAGAAATCAGGTATGCTTCAGCGTTGCTATGGCGGAGGAATTTTAAACCGTGACGCGCTGAGTAAGCTTATCACTGAAAATAAGATTGATATTTCCAGCACTATCGCCACGCCAATCCATCAGGATGCAAAACTGCGCCGGGAAAACACAAAAAAAGCAGGCAAGGTATGTGTTTTAGGCTCATTCAATATTGATGTTTCAGCAACCGTGCCGTGGTTTCCACAAAGCGGAGAATCCATTCTGGCCAGCCAATTTGGATTCTATCTTGGCGGTAAAGGAGCCAACCAGGCTTTAGCGGCAAACAACGCTGGCGCTGCGGCACATTTTATTTTTAAAGTGGGCAAAGATCAGTTCAGCGCATTTGCTATGAATCATATTATTCAATCAGGCATCGCCTCATACAGCGCGTATCAAACAGATAAAGCACCCACCGGTAGCGCATTGATCTATGTCTCCGCCGTGGATGGCGATAATATTATCGCCATCTACCCTGGCGCCAATATGATGCTCACCACGCAAGAGATTAATGAGCAACACCGTTATATCGCCGAGTCTGACGTTATGTTAATGCAGCTCGAAACGAACATTGAAGCGTTGACTGAATTTATTCGCCTGGGAAAACAAGAAAATAAAATGATCATGCTGAATCCTGCCCCCTATACGAAACAGGTGACGCATTTATTATCTGATATTGACATCATCACGCCGAATGAAACTGAAGCCTCTTTTTTATCCGGCGTAACCATTACTGATATTAATGATGCGAAAAAAGCCGGAAATATTATTCTGCAATCCGGGGTGAAAAAAGTCATCATTACCCTTGGCGCCCGTGGCTCTCTGCTCTGTGAGCACGCCCGCACGTTGTATATTCCTGCGTGGAGCGCCGTGGTAAAAGATGCCGCTGGGGCCGGTGACGCTTTTAATGGCGCCTTAGCCGCCGCGCTGGCGCGACAAGCAGACATGGTCGCAGCCATTCAATATGCCTCCGCTTTCGCTTCTCTGGCGGTGGAACAAGTCGGTGCGTCGAGTATGCCTCAGCACTTGCAGGTTTTACATCGAATGCGTACCCAATCTAATAAAGTCATTAACATTAATTAACAGGTGACATAATGAAAATCTTATTTATTGGCGAATCCTGGCACATTCATATGATTCACTCTAAAGGTTTTGATAGCTTTACATCGAGCAAATATGAAGAAGGCGCAGACTATTTATTATCCTGCTTACGCCAGGGTAATATCGATGTGGACTACATGCCTGCCCATATTGTGCAAACTCGTTTTCCACAAACTGCCGAAGCATTAGCCTGCTATGATGCGATCGTCATCAGTGATATCGGTAGCAATACGTTCCTGTTACAAAACAGAACGTTTTATAATATGGACATTATTCCTGATGCATTACAACTTATCGCAGATTATGTTGCTGAGGGCGGCGGTCTGTTGATGATCGGCGGCTATTTATCCTTTACGGGAATAGAAGCAAAAGCCAATTATAAAAATACGGTTCTGGCGGAGGTATTGCCGGTTGATATGCTGGATGTAGATGATCGCGTAGAACTACCGCAAGGATGTAAAGCAGTAAATACTGCGGTAGAACATTTTATTACCCAGCCATTTAGCGAATGGCCGCCGCTGTTGGGCTATAACAAACTTATCGCCAAAGAAAATAGTCAGACCCTTGCTGAAATTAATGGCGATCCACTGTTAGTTATGGGTACTTACCATAAAGGGAAAGTATGTTGCTTTGCCAGTGATTGTTCTCCGCACTGGGGAAGTCCGCAGTTTCTGCAATGGGAACATTACGCCACCTTCTGGTGTAATGTTTTACACACAATAAAAAAATAATATTACCCAGGCGAATATAAATTTCGCCTGCCCTGCCACACACTGAGTCATTAAGAATATGAATGATACTTATCTCTATGGCGAAATGTTTTCTGAAAACATATTGACAAGCTATCGGATTTATGGCGACAGAAAATCATTACTCACGCCGCTCATTATCCTTCATGGCGGCCCTTCTGGCGGCTTTGATTATTTATTAAATTATCGCCGTCTGGCTGATGACGGGCGCATGGTAATATTTTACGATCAATATGGTTGCGGTCGTTCAACGCATTTTCCTCATGCCGACGCGTCTTTCTGGACTATTGCGCGTTATCTCCGTCAATTAACCCAATTAATTCATCACCTGGGTATTGGGCACGGGTATTCGATACTGGGACATTCCTGGGGCGGAATGCTTGCCGCAGAGCACGCCTGCTTACAGCCTGCCGGGCTTCGCGGGACGATACTGGCCAGTTCGCCGGCCAGTATCGCCCTGTGGCAACAGGAAGCCATACGGCTCTTTAACGCTCTGACGCCAATGTCCGATGACGATATCAAAAACGTCATTATGCCCGCCGTCATTTATCAAAACCCACCGGAACAGCTGGTCGCTTATTATGCCAGACACGTTTATACCCTCGCGGAAGAAGCCGTTCATGTTCAGCGATCTAATGCGCAGTTCGCCGCCGACCCTACGGGTTATCACATTTTATGGGGAACCAATGAACTGGCGGCAAATGGCAAACTTGCCGACTGGGATATTACGCCCCATTTGTGCCAGATACGCTGTCCTGTTCTGGTACTACGCGGCGAAAACGATCAGGCAACCGAGCGCGTCGTCTCTCCGCTGCTCTCTCACATTTCAGACTGCCGCGCGGTCACTATTCCTGGCAGCAGCCATAACCCGCATGAAGAAAATATCGCGCCCTGCCTCGCAGCGGTAAGCGCGTTTTTACGCGATCTGGCATAAAAAGCCATTAAGGTATTTATCATGAAAAAAGTCAAAAAATTGTCTCTTACCGATTTAGTGCTTTATGGTCTGGTGTTTATGGTGCCTATCGCACCAGTCTCTCTTTATGGCGTCGTTTATAATCTTTCGCACGGTATGGTTGCGCTGGTTTATATTATTGGCGCTATCGCGATGTTTTTTACCGCGTACAGCTACTCTACCTTATCGCAGCATATCTCCTCGTCGGGTTCGGCCTATGCGTATGCTGGCGTATGCATTAATCCCGCCGTAGGGTTTCTGACCGGATGGATATTACTGCTGGATTATCTTTTGTTCCCTACGCTCGTAGCGGTGCTGGGCGGTGTCGCGGTCCACGCTATTTTACCGCAAATCCCGGTCTGGGTCTGGCCGTTGATTTATGTGGCTATTGGCACCGGAGTCAACTATCTCGGGATACAGCAAACGGCGAAATTCGATAAGTTACTGGTCTTTATTCAACTCGGTATTCTGGCGATTTTCGTGCTACTCATTATCCGTCTGATGATGCAGGACAGTAGTCAGATAACGCTTTCCTTCCGGCCTTTTTTCGATTCACAGTGGTTCACCCCTGGGCTCATCGCAACGGCGATTTCGGTGGCTGCGCTGAATTTTCTCGGCTTTGACGCTATCAGTACATTAAGTGAAGAAAGCGAAGGCGGGGGACGCGCCGTCAGTAAAGCAACACTGTTGGCGTTAGTTTTGGCGACGGTACTGTTTATTATCGTTGTGGCGTTTGCGGCGTTCGCCACCGGTAACGTCGACCGCTTCGCGGAAGGTAATTCGACGAATGAAGCATTTTTCACCATTGCCGGCAACGTTGGCGGTATCTGGCTCAAAGTGGCGTTTTCCATCATTGTGGCGTTTGTGTGCGCCGTCGGCAACATTATTACCGCGCAAACGGCGGTGTCCAGAGTGCTATTTTCAATGGGGCGCGACCGAATGTTGCCCGCCTTCCTCGCTCACGTCCATACCACGCGTAAAACGCCGGATTATGCCATTCTGTTTACCGGCGGCGTCACCCTGCTGCTCAGCTACCTGTTTTCCGGCAAGATTGAATCTATCTCCACGCTGGTGAACTTTGGCGCGCTTTTCGCTTTTTTTGTCGTGAACCTGTGTGTGTTTATCCTGTTCAATTTCCGGATGAAAGCCCAGCGGCGCATTTTCGCCCATGTTATTTCGCCGATCATGGGGATGATCGTCATCGGCTACGTCTGTTTAAACATGAACATTCACGCTCTGATACTCGGAATTAGCTGGGCAGCCATCGGGATAGCGATACTGTGCTATCGAAAAGCACACAACCAAAACATCGCCATCGACCTGGAAGGCAAAAAGTTGCTCGATTGACATTATGCGCAACAACACCCGCTGTTGCGCAACGCCGCCCCTGTTCGGGCGGCGTCATCGCCAGCGACATCGTAAACAGCGTAATAACAAACCGTTGTGGATCTGCACAGATGTCTTTTGAAACAGGGTTTTCATTTTCCTTTTTTGTAAATTTCAGCGTATAATGCGCGCCAATTGTCTCTTGAATGGTTTCAGCGCATTGGACTGTAAAACTCAACGACTAAAATTATCCCCTTCCCGTTGGGCTGAAACGCGAGCACACATTCCTCTGCACGCTCTTTCGATGTCACCTATCCTTAGAGCGAGGCATCATCACTTTAGCAACACAGGCTTAGCTTCCGGGCCGTGCGCGCCCGAAGCCAGATTTCCATATCCTCCTCAACTTAAAGACTAAGACTGTCATGAAAAAGACGAAAATTGTTTGTACTATCGGTCCGAAAACCGAATCCGAAGAGATGTTAAGCAAAATGCTGGACGCGGGCATGAACGTGATGCGTCTGAACTTCTCTCATGGCGATTATGCAGAACACGGTCAGCGTATCCAGAATTTGCGCAACGTGATGAGCAAAACCGGTAAAAAAGCCGCTATTCTGCTTGATACTAAAGGACCAGAAATCCGCACCATTAAACTGGAAGGCGGTAACGACGTTTCGCTGAAAGCGGGTCAAACCTTCACTTTTACCACCGACAAATCCGTGGTCGGTAATAATGAAATCGTTGCCGTCACCTATGAAGGCTTCACCAGCGACCTGAGCGTTGGCAACACCGTCCT
The DNA here is from genome assembly GCF_051700745.1 of Salmonella sp. NW884. Lineage (NCBI taxonomy): Bacteria > Pseudomonadati > Pseudomonadota > Gammaproteobacteria > Enterobacterales > Enterobacteriaceae > Salmonella > Salmonella sp. NW884. The sequence continues at coordinate 396,215 of NZ_JAMMDE010000001.1, forward strand.
GGTTGACGATGGTCTGATCGGTATGGAAGTGACCGCCATCGAAGGCAATAAAGTCATTTGTAAGGTGCTGAACAACGGCGATCTGGGCGAGAACAAAGGCGTTAACCTGCCGGGCGTTTCTATTGCTCTGCCGGCGCTGGCTGAAAAAGACAAACAGGACCTGATCTTCGGTTGCGAACAGGGCGTTGACTTTGTTGCGGCGTCCTTTATCCGTAAACGTTCTGACGTTGTCGAAATTCGCGAGCATCTGAAAGCCCACGGCGGCGAAAACATCCAGATTATCTCTAAGATCGAAAACCAGGAAGGCCTGAACAACTTCGATGAAATTCTCGAAGCTTCCGACGGCATCATGGTTGCGCGTGGCGACCTGGGCGTAGAAATCCCGGTTGAAGAAGTGATTTTTGCGCAGAAAATGATGATCGAAAAATGTATCCGCGCACGTAAAGTCGTGATCACCGCGACTCAGATGCTGGATTCTATGATCAAAAACCCGCGTCCGACCCGCGCAGAAGCAGGCGACGTAGCGAACGCCATCCTCGACGGTACGGATGCGGTTATGCTGTCCGGCGAATCCGCAAAAGGGAAATACCCGCTGGAAGCCGTTTCTATCATGGCGACCATCTGCGAACGTACCGACCGCGTCATGAACAGCCGTCTGGACTACAACAACGACAGCCGTAAACTGCGCATTACGGAAGCGGTATGCCGCGGCGCGGTAGAAACCGCCGAAAAACTGGAAGCGCCGCTGATCGTGGTAGCGACCCAGGGCGGTAAATCCGCTCGCGCCGTGCGCAAATACTTCCCGGACGCCACCATCCTGGCATTGACCACCAATGAAGTGACCGCCCGTCAGTTAGTACTGAGCAAAGGCGTGGTATCGCAGCTGGTGAAAGAAATCAATTCTACTGATGATTTCTACCGTCTGGGCAAAGATGTCGCCCTGCAAAGCGGCCTCGCCCAGAAAGGCGACGTCGTAGTGATGGTCTCCGGCGCGCTGGTTCCAAGCGGCACCACTAACACCGCCTCTGTTCACGTACTGTAATAATTGTTGTGTGAATTAATTTGTTTAAAAAAGCGCCCTTCCGGCGCTTTTTTTATTTAATCGATAGCCACTATTAATAAAAAAATCAAATCGGATTTTACTATCTAATTGCGGATTATCTAAGAAGAATCCGATGGAAGCCCCCTGTTTTCTTTCGGTTTTTTAGGGACTTTCATGCATTTCGATGCTTCTTTGAGCGAACGATCAAAAATAAGTGCATTCCCATCAAAAAAATATTCTCAACATAAAAAAGTTTGTGTAATACTTGTAACGCTACATGGAGATTAACTCAATCTAGAGGGTATTAATAATGAATCGTACTAAACTGGTACTGGGCGCGGTAATCCTGGGTTCTACTCTGCTGGCTGGTTGCTCCAGCAACGCTAAAATCGATCAGCTGTCTTCTGACGTTCAGACTCTGAACGCTAAAGTTGACCAGCTGAGCAACGACGTGAACGCAATGCGTTCCGACGTTCAGGCTGCTAAAGACGACGCAGCTCGCGCTAACCAGCGTCTGGACAACCAGGCTACTAAATACCGTAAGTAATAGTACCTGCGTAATAAAAATGGCGCACATCGTGCGCCATTTTTTTTACCCACATAACCACACAAAGTATAATGTTATTGTTATGAACCGTACTAACCAGCTGATCTTAGGTGCAGTAGTTCTGGGTTCCACGTTACTGGCAGGTTGTTCAAGCAACGCTAAAATCGATCAGTTGTCTTCCGATGTACAGACGCTGAGCGCTAAAGTTGATCAACTGAGTAATGACGTAAATGCAATGCGTTCCGACGTTCAGGCTGCTAAAGACGACGCAGCTCGCGCGAACCAGCGTCTGGACAACAAAGTAGTATCCCACGTCCGTAAGTAATTTGACGCACGATATAAAATGGCGCACATCGTGCGCCATTTCTTTACCCGAATAACCATGCATAATATAATGATATTATTATGACCCGTACTAACAAGCTGATCTTAGGTGCAGCAGTTCTGGGTTCCACGTTACTGGCAGGTTGTTCAAGCAACGCTAAAATCGATCAGTTGTCTTCCGATGTACAGACGCTGAGCGCTAAAGTTGAGCAACTGAGTAATGACGTAAATGCAATGCGTTCCGACGTTCAGGCTGCTAAAGACGATGCTGCTCGCGCGAACCAACGTCTGGACAACAAAGTATTCCGCATCTGTAAATAATTTGACGCACAATATAAAATGGCGCACATCGTGCGCCATTTTTTTGTCCGTCGTTTGCTGCGAAGGCTACTGCGTCGCGCGCGTTTGCCCCTCTTCCCCGACAAAACCGTTCTGAGCGGATTCGACTGCGGTCGTATTTACCGCCGGCGTCTGCCCGGCGCTCACGCTGACAGGATACCCGGCTCGCCGGTATAGCGCCTTATCGACCAGGCGACTATCCACCCCTTGCGCGTTTCTGAACGCGGTAAATTCCGCAGGCAACACGTAGGGCATCGTCTGCACGTTTTGCTCTTCTTCCGGCGATAGCGGCCTGTGTACCTCTACATAACGAATGCCATTCGGCTCGACAGAGAATTTCACCGGCTGGTTAATCACTTTTACCGGCGTCCCCGTTCTGACCTGCGCAAATAACGCTTTGATGTCCGGCGCGTTCATGCGAATACAACCGGAACTCACACGCAGACCTACGCTATCCGGCGCGCTGGTGCCATGAATGAGATATTCCCCATTACCGTGCGCCAGACGCAGCGCATAGCGTCCCAGCGGGTTATTTGGCCCGGCAGGGATCACCGGCGGCAGCGTGATCCCCCGCTCAAGCGAACGTTGGCGTATGCCTGCCGTCGGCGTCCACGTCGGGTTGGGGATCTTTTGCCCTATCCGGGTGTCCATGACGGGAGTTTCCAGTCCCTGCAAACCGATGCCGATGGGATACACCTGAACGCGGTTTTCTCCCGGCGGGTAATAATACAACCGTAGCTCCGCGAGGTTGACGATAACGCCTTCCCTGGGCGCATCCGGCAATAGCATCTGCGAGGGAATGGTAATTAGCGTACCGGGCTTAGGCACCGGCGCAATCGTATTGTTCGCTTCAAGAATGAGCATCGCCGCCGTATCAAAACGCCGGGCGATAGCCTGCAGGTTTTTATCACCTTCCTGTACGGTATAGGTTTGATTCTGACCAATAAGACGGCTGCCTTCGGGCGGTAATGGATAATCAACCGCCCAGGCTGCCTGTAACGCGCTATACGCGCCGATAATAGTTAGCGTAATGAAAGACGCACGTTTCATACCAAACCTCCTGTATTCCTGGTGATGCCCTCTGCGACGACTGGTAGCGCTTCGCTTATCAGAACAACAAAATATACGCTCTGTCCACTCTGGATAAAGCGACGTCGCCGTCCGACAAAGGATTTGACATCAGGTAGAACGCTGTCTGTACAGTTTAGCTAAGAGTGGCGGCCTTAGCGCGAATTGCGCGAATCATTGCTTCCAGCCCCTGAGAACGAGAAGGTGTGAGGTGTTGCGTAAGCGCCATTTTTTCGAACCATGGCCGGACATCAAAATGCACAATATCCTGCGCCGTCATTTGGTGGTACAAAATAAATACCACCGCCATAAGGCCTTTAACGATCGCCGCGTCGCTGTCGCCCTGCAATTCGATAATGCCGTTGGCGTTTCGCCGCATCACGATCCACACCTGGCTCTGACAGCCATGAATCGTATTTTGCGGATTGCGATCCTGCGGATTTAACTCCGCCAGGCGCTGCCCCAACTCAATAATATATAAATATTTCTCTTCCCAATTAGCGCAACGCGTAAAGTTACGCAGCAATTTTTCTTTATCCGGTAGCGCAGCCATAAAACCTCACTGTTATCCCAATAAGCGGTGGATACGCGTTAATCCTGCCACCAGTCGGTCCACTTCTTCATGGGTGTTATACATCGCCAGCGAAGCCCGGCACATTGCCGGCACGCCATACCAGGCCATGAGCGGCATCGCGCAGTGATGCCCCGTTCGTACCGCGATGCCGTAATTATCAAGAAAGCTGCCGACGTCGTAAGCATGGTGTTTACCCAGATTAAACGCGATGACGCCCAACCGCTGCGCCGGACCATACAGCGTGATATCAGGCACCTGCGCCAGTTGCTCCAGCGCATAGCGCATCAGCATCTGCTCATAATCGCCAATCTTATCCAGTCCCAGCGACGTCACATAGTCAATTGCCGCGCCGAGACCGATGATGCCGCCAGTATTCGGCGTTCCCGCCTCAAAACGCCAGGGCGCTTTCGCCCATGTCGTTCCCTGCGTCAGGCTGACGGTCGAGATCATCGACCCGCCCCCTTCCCACGGCGGCATTTCTTGCAGCAACGCCTCTTTAACATACAGAATACCGATGCCGGTCGGCCCGTAAAGTTTATGGCCGGAGAAAACGTAAAAATCGCAGTCCAGCGCCTGGACATCAACAGCATGGTGCATCACGGCCTGGGCGCCATCCACCAGCACTTTCGCCCCATGCTGGCGCGCCAGCGCAATCATGTCCGGCAGTGGGTTTTCCGTCCCCAGCACATTGGAAACATGGGTAATGGCCAGCAGTCGGGTTCGGTCATCGAACAGTGCTGCTAAGGTCTCCAGCCGCAGCGTACCGTCAGGATGCAATGGGATCACGCGCAGTTCAGCGCCTTTGCGCTCGCACAGCATCTGCCAGGGAACGATGTTGGCGTGATGCTCCATCTCGCTGATGATAATGTTATCCCCGGCGCGAATATTTTCCGTTCCCCAACTGTTGGCGACAAGGTTAATGCCCTCCGTCGTACCGCGCACGAACACCAGTTCTTCTGCGGAGCGGGCGTTAATAAACCGCGACGCCTGCTTACGCACATTCTCCATGCTTTCGGTCGCCTGCGCGCTTAACGTATGGATACCCCGATGTACCGCAGCATAGCCGTGACGGTAGAAGGCAGATTCAGCATCAATCACCTGATTAGGTTTTTGAGCGCTGGCTGCGCTGTCCAGGTAAGCCAGCGGCAGGCCGTTAACTTCACGCTGCAGTATGGGAAAATCCGCCCGTATTTTTTCTACAGGAAATGTCATACCAGGCCTCCGGGCAGTCGCTGGCCGATTCGCGCCAGCACCTGCTGTTTAAGGGCGCTATCATGGATAGCTTCCGTTAACTCTGCGGCAAACGCGTAAAGAATCATGTGCCGCGCCTCCTGCTGCCTGATGCCGCGTGATTGCAGATAAAACATCTGCTCATCGTCAATACGCCCGATCGTCGCGCCGTGGCTGCACTTCACGTCATCGGCATAGATCTCTAATTGCGGTTTGGTATCGACTTCAGCCAGTTTCCCCAACAACAGGTTATTATTGGTCATCTGGCCGTCGGTTTTAATGGCGTGTTGCGCCACGTTAATCAGGCCATTAAAGACCGCGCGTCCTTTGTCGCTGACGATGGTCTTGTGCAACTGGCGGCTGTTACAGTAGCCTTTGTTATGTTCCAGCCATGTCCGCGTATCGCAGACTTCATTTTTCACCGGCATCGCCAGACTATTCAGTCGAAGCGTCGCGTTTTCACCATTCAGTTGTGAGCTGCTGTGGTGACGTAGTACTGCGGCGCCCAGCAGAAAACTGTGGCTAAACGCCGAGGCGTCTGTCGCCAGCAGAAGATCGTTATGCGCAAAGTGATAGCTGGACGCATTTTCAAACGCCAGTTTGATATGACGCAGTTGCGCATTGTCTGCAACGTTCATCGTCAGACGCGCGCCGGTAAAATGTTTTGCCGCTGTAAGGCTGACATAATGCTCAATAACCGTCGCTTCCGCGCCTTCCGCCAGCGCCAGATGGTGGCGATAATGCGCGGTGTTCAGCTCGTCGCCATCCACGCCCTGCGTGATATGCATTAACAGTAGCGGCCTGGTCGGACGCTGATTTCGCCGTACCTGTATATACGTGACACATTGCGCCAGGCTTTCCGTCAGATGCAGAAAAACCTCAGGCTGTACCGGCGCGGCAAGCGTCTGGCGCTCATCCCTGACGCTAACGTCAAATCCGCTGTTTTGCGTGCTATCACTGAGATCTGGCATAAACCGACCATCGACAAACACCAGCCGCACGGCATCGATTTGCAGCGCCAGCGCATCACGCTGTGCGGCGCTGATAGTCACACACTGCTGGATAAACTGGCTATGGGTTAAGCCCTCCAGCGGCGTGTATTTCCAGTCTTCATGTTTACGCGTCGGCAATCCCAGACGTAACATCTGTTGTAAATGTTGTCTTGCCTGCTCAGTTCGACTTTCTCTTTTTTCCTCAAAGAGATGCTGCCATTGCTGTAGCGCTTTACTGCTGTTCGGTAAGCCAGCCATAACCCTGCTCCTCCAGTTGTTTGACCAGAGTAAAATCGCCGGATCGGACAATTCGCCCCTGATAGAGGACATGGACGTAATCGGGTTTGATATAGTCCAGTATGCGCTGATAGTGGGTCACGATAATAAAAGCGCGTTTATCGTCGCGTAACGCGTTGACGCCTTCCGCCACAATTTTCAACGCATCGATATCCAGTCCGGAGTCCGACTCATCAAGGATGCACAGTTCCGGCTCCAGCACCGCCATTTGCAAAATATCATTGCGCTTTTTCTCCCCGCCGGAAAAACCGACGTTTACCGAACGGGTCAGCAAATCTTCCGGCATTTTCAGCAATGCGATCTTCTCTTCCATCAGATCCTGAAAATCAAAGCGATCCAACGACGCCTGCCCGCGGTAGGCGCGCACGGCATTCAGCGCGGTTTGCAGGAAAAACTGGTTACTGACGCCGGGGATTTCTACCGGGTACTGGAAGGCCATAAAAATCCCTTCGCCCGCCCGTTCCTCCGGCGACAGTTCAAGCAGATCTTTACCTTTGAACGTAACCGAGCCGCCGGTGACCTCATAATCTTCACGTCCCGCCAGAGTGGCGGAGAGCGTGCTTTTCCCGGAACCGTTCGGCCCCATAATGGCATGAACTTCGCCGGGGCGAATCTCCAGATTCAGGCCACGCAAAATCGCTTTTTCTTCCACACTGACCTGTAAATCTTTAATGCTTAACATGGGTTTTCCTTCATCATTAACCGACGCTGTGCTCAAGGCTAATCGCCAGCAGTTTTTGCGCTTCAACGGCAAACTCCAGCGGCAGTTCCGAGAAAACGTCTTTGCAGAAACCGTTGACGATCATCGAAATAGCGTCTTCTTCGCTGATGCCGCGTTGCAAACAATAGAAAAGCTGATCTTCACCGATGCGTGATGTTGTCGCTTCGTGCTCCAGTTGCGCGCTGTTATTGCGGCATTCAACATACGGGAACGTATGCGCGCCGCAGTCCGCGCCAATCAACATGGAGTCGCATTGGGTGAAATTTCGGGCGTTGGTTGCCGTCGGCATAATTTTTACCAGCCCACGGTAGCTGTTCTGGCTGTGGCCGGCGGAAATGCCTTTTGAGATAATGGTTGAGCGCGTGTTTTTACCGATATGGATCATTTTGGTGCCGGTGTCAGCCTGCTGATGTCCACTGGTCAGCGCAACGGAATAGAACTCGCCGATAGAATTATCACCGCGCAGAATACAGCTCGGGTATTTCCAGGTAATCGCCGAACCGGTTTCCGACTGGGTCCACGACATCTTGCTGTTTTCCCCTTCGCACAACGCCCGCTTGGTCACAAAGTTCAGAATGCCGCCCGTGTTGTTGTCGCCCGGGAACCAGTTTTGTACGGTGGAATATTTTACTTCAGCATCTTTATGGATGATGACTTCCACTACCGCGGCGTGGAGCTGATAACTGTCGCGTACGGGCGCGGAGCAGCCTTCGATATAACTCACATAGCTGCCTTCATCCGCCACCAGAATCGTGCGCTCAAACTGACCGGTTTTCTCGGCGTTAATGCGAAAATAGGTGGATAACTCCATCGGGCAACGCACGCCTTTGGGAACATAGATAAATGTCCCATCGGAAGCGACTGCCGCATTCAGCGCGGCAAAAAAGTTATCGTTCCCCGGCACGACGGTGCCAAGATATTTCCTGACCAGGTCAGGGTGATCGTGTATCGCTTCGCCAAAAGAACAGAAAATAATGCCCTGTTCCGCCAGTTTTTCACGGTATGTGGTCGCTACGGAGACCGAATCAAAAATCGCATCGACGGCGACCTCTTTCCCTTCGCGAACCGGAACGCCAAGTTGCTCGAAGGCGTCTTCAACCTCTTTACTCAAAAAGGTATTCGCGCCCGTTTGCTGTACGGCTCCCGGCTGGGAAACGCAGCTATCGTCGCAGTTTCCGCATGATGGCGCAGAGTAATAGCTGTAGTCCTGATAGTTCAGTTTATCGTAGTGCGCCTTCAGCCAGTGCGGTTCATCCATGTCCAGCCAGGCTCTATAGGCATTGAGACGAAATTCCAGCATCCACTCAGGTTCGTTACGCTTTGCGGAAATCGCGCGCACCACCTCTTCGCTGATGCCTTTTGCCAGTTCATCAGTGGGTAGTTGCGTGAAAAATCCTTCTTTGTAATTAAGGCGTCCGCCTGTCCAGATGCCGACCTCTTCCGTTGCTTCAGTATTACGAGACATAGTACCGCCTATACCCCAAAACTTTCGCCGCAGCCGCATTCATTCTGGGCTTTGGGGTTATGAAATTTAAATAACTGGTTCAGCCCTTCCTGTACGTAATCCACTTCTGTTCCGTCAATAAAAGGCATCGCCTGTAACGGTGCGAAAAGCTTTGCGCCTTCGGCTTCAAAAACCAGATCGTCTTTATCCGGCTCCCGAACGGTATCCAGAACATAGCCAAATCCGGCACATCCCGTCTGTTTTACGCTTAACCGCACGCCCAACATGCCCGGCTGCTTTGCTGCCAGTTCACGTATGTGCGCAGCCGCCGCTGGCGTTAACGTCAGCCCTTGCCAGGGGAAGTCCTCCGGGTTAAACGTGCCTGAATGCAATTCCATAGAGTTACCTCGCGTTCTTAATCACCAGGATATAACAGCATGTTAGTGATAATGATTATCACTTCAACCCCTTAACCGCAGGGGCTTTCCAACAAATGGTCATATTGAGCGCCTTTTATTAAGCATAGACCCTGTCCGCCAGGTCATACGACAGACAAAAAATCACTTAACATTTTGATAAGTAATGATTTATAAGATGTTAACCGTTCTGGCAGGTCAAAAACGAAAAGATGTATAGAAAATGACTATTTAATTAATAGGCTGTCGACATTGCCGGGCGGCGAGGTCAGAACCCCATTTTTTGTATGGATACCTGGCGTTGCGCTCTTTATAATCCGCTGCGGTTCTATAACTCAGTTTGAGCTATAGGTTTATGTAAACTCTTTCCGGCATTTCAGGTGCTGAATGAGGCAAGAGGCTTAAAATATGGTTGTTACGCTCGCGTATATCGCACTTTTTTTGGTTTTCTCGTGGGTCATCTTGAGAATTAATCAAAAAAGCGATTCCCTGTCGAAAAGCGTTTTTATCGCTATCTTTTTAGGGGCTGTTATTGGTTTATCCCTGCATTTTATTTCAGCAAATCACACTAAAACTATTATCGAATGGTACAGCATCGTCGGCAATGGTTACGTCCACCTGCTAAAACTGGTCGCTATACCGCTAATTTTTATTTCTATTCTTTCCGCCATCAATAAACTGGAAAATAGCGCCGGCATCGGAAAAATGTCGCTGACGATCGTCGGATGCATGTTATGCCTGGTGATGGTTGCCGGTTTTATCGGATTACTGACCGCTCATGTGCTGAGGCTTGACGCCAGCGCTTTTGTGCACATGCCGTCAATGTTAACTACAGAAGAAGTCAATAAGACTGCCGCGGTGTCGATTCCCCAGTTAGTGACATCGCTGATTCCGACTAATATTTTTCTTGATCTTACGGGGGCCAGAAGTGTTTCCGTTATCGGCATCGTTATCTTCACGCTAATAGCGGGGATCGCCCTGTTAAAGGTCAAAAAAGAGGCACCGGAAGAAGGTCAGAAATTAAGCGCAGGCATTAACGCTATTCAGATCTGGGTCATGAAGATGGTACGTATCGTTATTGCATTAACGCCCTATGGCGTCATGGCATTAATGACTACCGTATTTTCATCATACCGCCTTGAACAATTCGCCAGCTTACTTGGTTTTATCGGCGCCTGTTATATCGCGATTTTCATGATGTTTATCGTGCATGCCATCTTGCTGATCCTCAGCGGTAATAATCCAGCGCGTTATTTCAGAATGGTCTGGCCCGTCTTAACCTTTGCGTTTGTTTCCCGCAGCAGCGCAGCCTCTATCCCGCTGGCCATTTCCGCCCAGGAAAAATTTGGCGTACAAAGCACCATTGCCAATATTTCCGCCTCGTTTGGCTCCAGTATGGGGCAAAATGGCTGCGCCGGGATTTATCCGGCTATTATGGTAGCGATGATTGCGCCCACCATCGGCATTGATCCGCTCTCGCTGCATTTTCTGGCCGCGATGTTGCCTGCCATTGCGCTAGGGTCTATTGGCGTAGCCGGCGTCGGCGGCGGTGGTACGTTCGCGGCGCTGATTGTCCTGTCGACGTTGAATTTTCCCGTTGCGCTGGTCGGTATTTTTATTGCCATCGAACCTATCGTTGATATGGCCCGCACGGCACTGAACGTTAACGGATCGATGATGTCAGGTGTGCTGGCTAACCGTATTTTGAATAATCATACGGCTGACGACATGCCAGCGGTTATTGACAGACCTTAGTTTTTTACGCGCCCGGAAAAGAAAAACCCTTAAGTCTGTTCAATACAGGCTTAAGGGTTCCGGCCCCATCCGGCGCTTATCTCCGGCACTCTTAATGGCTTAGCTCTTGAAGGGGCATAAGAATAATCTCATAAAGAACGCGCGCCTTTTTAGCACAAATGGCGATCTGTATTTTTTTTAAACAAAATCAAGGGGGTTATCTATTACCTGGGGACAGTGTCTGGTGAGATTGCCTGGTAACATAGCCGGATGGCGGCTAACGCCTTATCCGGCCTACACAGACTTTATTAATGCACGCCCAACCGCCAAGCGAAATAGATCTCTTCTTTCAGTTCGGTTGCAGAGAGGGTGAGGAGATCGGCAAACTCTAACTCCAGCTGTTTTAAACGCTTCAAATACTGCGCGGGAGAAAGTTCGGTTTTATCACGGCGTAAAAATTCAATCGCCAGTTGGGTTGGGTCTAAATCAGTAGACATATCATCCTCGCTTATGTGTAAACGTGCACAGTATATCACCTTTTTCTGCGCACATTTTGACCAAAAGCAATATGCATCACACTTTTATGGTGACAACGTCACACAATCGCCGTAGTAAGGCGCGAAGAACAGCACAGACGTCCCTGTTCATCAAAGATCTCTATCTGCCAGACCTGATGGCGAGCCCCGGTATGCAACGCTTTACAGACGCCTCGTACGCGCCCCTGACGCGCCGACCGTACATGGTTGGCATTCACCTCCAGCCCCACCACCTTTTGCTCCCCCTGCGTACACAGATAACCTGCGACCGAGCCGATACTTTCCGCCAGCACCACAGACGCTCCGCCATGCAGCAAGCCGAACGGCTGTTTGGTGCGATGATCGACGGGCATTGTCGCTTCCAGCGTATCGTCCCCAATATGCTCAAAGCGGATATCAAGCAGGCCAACCATATTTCCTTCCCCCATCGCATTAAGCGCATCAAGGGTCACTTCACGTTTCCAGATCAACCTATAATCTCCAGTAATGCCTGCAACGGGTGACGCACGCCCGTACCTTCAATGCGTTTAACCTGGCTTCGGCAGGAATAGCCGGTTGCCAGGCAGCGGTTTCGCGGTAGACGTTGCATCGCCTGATGCCAGGATAGCTCATAAATTCCCAGCGAATTTTTATGATTGGTGAGTTCATGTCCATAAGTGCCCGCCATACCGCAGCAGCCTACGCTGACATTTTCCAGCTTCGCGCCAAAATGGGCAAAGATGGCGGCCCACTGCGCAGGCGCGCCGGGTAAAGCCGTGACTTCCGTACAATGACCAAAAAAGTACCACGGTTCGCCGCTCACCTCGACGGACAGTCTTGCATTTATTTCCTGCGCCAGCCATTCATTCACCAGCAACACATGAAAATCGCCGCGCTGTTCGCCCAGCGCCAGTTTATATTCGTCGCGATAACACAGGACCAGCGCCGGATCGACGCCCACCATTGGCATCCCCAACGCGGCGATCCGATTAAGGAACTCAGAGGTTTTTTTCGCCGTTTTCGCAAAGCGATTAAGAAAACCTTTAATATGCTGCGCCTTACCATTCGGCGAGAACGGTAACAATACCGGCCTCCTGCCCAGTTTTTCCGCCAGGCGGATAAAGTCCGCTACGACCCGAGCGTCGTAGTAGCTGGTAAACGGATCCTGAACTACCAGTACCGTTTTCGCTTTTTGCTCGGCGCTCATGCGCTCCAGTTGCTCAAGCGTCATATTAGCGGACGGATGGCCCACCAGTTGCTGTTGCAATGAAGGGGCAGAAAGCAGAGGTAAATCCACCATACCGATATGTTTTTTCGCCAGATTACGAACTACCGGTTGGTTAATAAAAAAGTTAAAGGTCTTTGGCGCACGCGCCATCAGCGGCGCGTAGGTCTCAACAGTCGCCACAAGATGATCGCGTACCGGACGCAGATAACGCGTATGGTAAAGCTGTAAGAAACGCGAACGAAACTCCGGAACATCGATTTTAATCGGACACTGGGTCGTACAGGCTTTACACGCCAGACAGCCGGACATGGCCTCTTTAACTTCATGGGAAAAGTCATACTCGCCTTTGCGTTTGTGCCAACTATTCCGGGTGCGGGCAATCAGCGTGCGTAAGCTGGCGCGTTTTTCTGGCAACTCCTTTTCCAGCTTCAACGGATCGACGCCGCGATCGGCCAATAGACGGAGCCATTCCCGCACCAGTGTCGCCCGCCCTTTCGGCGAGTGGATCCGGTTAAGGCTAATTTTCATCGACGGGCACATCGGGCTTTTCGCATCGAAATTAAAGCACAGGCCGTTACCATTACACTCCATAGCGCCGCGCCAGGTCTGCCGTACCGCCAGCGGAATTTGCCGATCCCAGGTGCCGCGTTTTACCGCATCCACCTTCATCATCGGCGCCTCTATCCCCTGCGGCGGACAGATTTTACCCGGGTTAAGTCGATTATGCGGATCAAAAGCCGCTTTTATTTTGCGCAGCTCGCCATACAGAACTTCTCCGAAAAAGGCCGGGCTGTATTCCGCACGGAAACCTTTTCCATGTTCGCCCCACAACAGCCCGCCGTATCTGGCGGTCAGCGCGACGACCTCATCGGAGATCTGTTTCATCAACAGTTCCTGCTGCGGATCGCACATATCCAGCGCCGGGCGCACATGCAGCACCCCGGCATCCACGTGGCCGAACATGCCGTAACTTAAGCCATGACCATCCAGCAGAGCGCGAAATTCGGCGATGTAATCGGCCAGATGTTCAGGCGGCACACAGGTATCTTCTGCAAAAGGAATCGGTTTGGCAGCGCCTTTCGCATTACCCAGCAGCCCTACCGCTTTTTTACGCATCGCGTAAATACGCTCAATACCCGTCAAATCGGTACAAAGTTGCCAGCCGATCACGCCCGCTTCCGCACGCGCCATCAGGCCATCCAGCCGGTGGCACAGCGCCTCGACCTGTCCGTCAATAAGCGCTTCATCGTCACCCGCGAATTCCACGATATTCAGGCCAAGCATCTCTTTATCCGGCACATCGGTAATCAATTCGCTAACGGAGTGCCAGACAATATCTTCCCGCGCAAGGTTAAGGACTTTGGAATCGACCGTCTCGACAGATAAGGCGCGCGCGTCAACCATAAAAGGGGCGTTACGCAGCGCGGAATCAAAGGAGTCGTATTTTACATTCACCAGACGGCGGACTTTGGGTATCGGGGTAATATCCAGCCGGGCTTCAGTAATAAACGCCAGCGTCCCTTCCGACCCCGTTAAGATGCGAGTGAGATCGAAGCGGGTCATGTCATCGTTAAAGACGTGGCGTAAATCGTAGCCTGTCAGGAAACGATTGAGCTTTGGAAAGCTATCGAGGATAAGTTGACGGTTTTCCAGGCAGGACTGATAGACGGTCTGATAGATGCGGCCTGGCATCGTCGTGTTTTCACCCAGCGTCCGGGCAAGCTCTACGGGCATCGATTGCGTGTCAAGGATATCGCCCCCCAACAATACGGCCCGTATGCCTAAGACGTGATCTGACGTTTTCCCATAGACCAGCGAACCCTGACCAGAGGCATCGGTATTAATCATACCGCCAAGCGTGGCGCGATTACTGGTGGAAAGTTCCGGCGCAAAAAAATAGCCATACGGCTTTAACGCCTGATTAAGCTGATCTTTTATCACCCCCGCCTCTACCCGCACCCATCCCTCTTCAGGATTAATTTCAATAATGCGGTTCATATAGCGGGACATATCAACAATAATGCCCTGGTTTAGCGCCTGGCCATTCGTGCCAGTACCGCCGCCTCGCGGGGTAAATATCAGCGACATAAAGCGCGGCTCCGCCGCCAGACGGGCAAGAAGCGCGACATCCGCCGTAGAACGGGGAAACACAACAGCATCGGGAAGAAGCTGATAGATACTGTTATCGGTCGACATTGTCAGACGGTCGGCATAGCTGGTTGCCGTATCGCCCGTAAACCCTTGCTGCTCCAGCGCCTGCAAAAAATTGAGCACCAGCTGAACGACGCCGGGTGCCTGAGAAATTTGTGGAATCATTATATTGACCTTTTCCTGCGGTCTATGTTGTGAACGGTGGCGCCCAACCCGGCGAGCGCGAGCGGTCTACGCACAGGAAGGGATGCTTAATCGTTTGCGTGTTGCGTTATTTGTTGTATCACATTTTTTTCCTGTGCGCCCAACAGAATTACATGCAGAATCGGCCTGTTAAAAACCGCTGAAATTGCTCATCATTATAGGGTGTGGTTTGCATGTTCACGTCGCGCCAACGTTCTGGCGCAAAGACAAAGGTGAAAAGTATTTATGGTAAATGTTCGTCAGCCCAGGGATATTGCGCAAGTGCTGCTATCGGTGCTGTTTTTAGCCATCATGATTGTGGCCTGTTTGTGGATAGTACAGCCTTTTATTTTGGGGTTTGCATGGGCAGGTACGATTGTTATCGCGACCTGGCCCGTTTTGCTGAAATTACAAAAAATATTGTGGGGCCGCCGCTCGCTTGCCGTACTGGTCATGACGCTGCTGTTAGTGCTGCTCTTCGTTATTCCCGTCGCCTTGCTGGTGAACAGCATTGTCGATGGTAGCGGCCCGCTCATCCATGCAGTGACCGGCGGCGATATGACGCTACCCGATCTGGCATGGTTAAATAATATTCCGTTGGTTGGCGCCAAACTGTATGCCGGATGGCATAGCCTGCTGGATATGGGCGGTAGCGCTATTATGGCGAAAGTGCGGCCTTATATCGGCACAACCACGACCTGGTTTGTCGGTCAGGCGGCGCATATCGGACGCTTTATGATGCACTGCGCCCTGATGCTGTTGTTTAGCGCCCTGCTTTACTGGCGCGGCGAACAAGTGGCGATGGGTATACGCCATTTTGCCTGTCGTCTCGCGGCTAAACGCGGCGATGCGGCGGTTCTGCTGGCTGCCCAGGCGATCCGCGCCGTGGCGCTTGGCGTGGTGGTCACCGCGCTGGTACAGGCGGTACTTGGCGGCGTCGGGCTGGCGATTTCCGGCGTGCCTTACGCTACCCTGTTGACGGTAGTGATGATCCTTTCGTGTCTGGTTCAGTTGGGGCCGTTGCCGGTATTGATTCCAGCCATTATCTGGCTTTACTGGACAGGCGACACCACCTGGGGCACCGTGCTGCTGGTTTGGAGCGCCGTCGTCGGCACTCTGGATAACGTGATTCGCCCGGTACTCATCCGCATGGGCGCCGATTTACCGCTGCTTCTGATCCTTTCCGGGGTAATCGGCGGCCTGATTGCATTCGGTATGATTGGTCTGTTTATTGGACCGGTGCTTCTGGCCGTGACCTGGCGTTTGTTCTCCGCATGGGTACATGAAGTTCCGGCGCCGACGAATGAACCAGAGGAGATCCTTGAAGAGCTGGATGATATCGAGGAAGCCAACAAGCAGTCATAATCCCGTCGGGCGGCATTGCCGCCCGATGCTTTAGCGACGTTTATCAATTCAACGCACACTCCATTTTGATTCGCCCGTCTGTTCCCCGCCGCATCTCATTTCTGTCGCAAATCCGTTACAGTTTTTAAACTATTGAGACGAATCTGATCGACGCAAAAAGTGCTCATGCCTACTATTAGCACACGGTTATAAATCAACACATTGATTTATAAGCATGGAAATCCCCTGAGTGAAACAACGAATTGCTGTGTGTAGTCTTTGCCCGTCTCCTACGATGGGCTTTTTTTTTTACTTCAAGCGGCCAGCCTCACCGTTCATAATGGCGAGAAGAAAAAAAACTGACAGGACACTCATGAAAACCGTCACCGTAAAAAATCTTATCATTGGCGAAGGGATGCCCAAAATTATCGTGTCGTTGATGGGAAGAGACATCAATAGCGTGAAAGCGGAGGCGCTGGCCTACCGCGAAGCTACATTCGATATTCTGGAGTGGCGCGTGGATCACTTTATGGATATCGCATCGACTCAATCCGTTCTTACCGCTGCGCGTGTTATCCGCGATGCGATGCCTGACATTCCGTTACTGTTTACTTTCCGCAGCGCCAAAGAAGGCGGCGAGCAGACAATAACCACTCAGCATTATCTCACGCTTAATCGTGCCGCAATCGACAGCGGCCTGGTCGATATGATCGATCTTGAGCTATTTACCGGTGATGCTGACGTTAAAGCCACTGTCGATTATGCCCATGCGCATAATGTTTATGTCGTGATGTCTAACCACGATTTTCACCAGACGCCGTCCGCAGAGGAAATGGTTCTGCGGCTACGTAAAATGCAAGCGCTCGGCGCGGATATACCCAAGATTGCCGTTATGCCGCAAAGCAAACATGATGTATTAACGTTACTCACTGCCACGCTGGAGATGCAGCAACATTACGCCGACCGTCCGGTAATTACTATGTCAATGGCGAAAGAGGGTGTCATTTCACGTCTGGCAGGGGAAGTGTTTGGCTCTGCCGCCACGTTTGGCGCGGTGAAGCAGGCTTCAGCGCCGGGGCAAATCGCCGTAAATGATCTACGCAGTGTATTAATGATTCTGCACAACGCCTGACCCGGCATTATGCAGGCGTCGGGCAACTTACGCCCTATCCGGCCTACACAACATGTTTCTTGTGCAGGCCGGATAAGCATAGCGTTATCTGGTCGCGGTTTACTTCTTCAGTTCCGCCAGACTCAGCCAGGTCTGTACCACGGTGTCCGGGTTCAGCGACAGGCTGTCGATCCCCTCTTCCATCAGCCAGGCGGCAAAGTCTTCATGGTCGGACGGACCCTGACCGCAAATTCCAACATATTTGCCCTGTTTTTTCGCCGCGCGGATCGCCATCGACAGCAGCGCTTTCACCGCGTCGTTACGCTCGTCAAACAGTTCAGACACCACGCCGGAATCGCGATCCAGCCCCAGCGCCAGCTGCGTCATGTCGTTAGAACCAATCGAGAAGCCATCAAAATACTCGAGGAACTGTTCAGCCAGCAAGGCATTGGACGGGATCTCGCACATCATGATGATCTTCAGCCCGTTCTCGCCGCGTTTAAGTCCCTGGCGCGCCAGCTCTTCGATGACCGCTTTCGCCTGGTCGACCGTCCGCACGAACGGGATCATGATTTCGACGTTGGTAAGGCCCATATCGTTGCGCACGCGTTTCACCGCTTCGCATTCCAGCGCAAAACAATCGCGGAAACTTTCTGCGACGTAACGACCCGCGCCGCGGAAGCCCAGCATCGGGTTTTCTTCATGCGGCTCATAACGTTCGCCGCCGACCAGGTTGGCGTATTCGTTGGACTTAAAGTCAGACAGGCGAACGATGACGCGTTTCGGGTAGAAGGCGGCGCCTAACGTCGCGATCCCTTCCGTCAGTCGACCAACGTAAAATTCACGCGGCGAGTCAAACCCTTTCATCATCTCACGAATGTCGTTTTGCAGCGCGGCATCCTGGTCGTCAAACTCCAGCAGCGCGCGTGGGTGAACGCCAATCATACGGTTAATGATGAATTCCAGTCGCGCCAGACCTACGCCTTCATTCGGCAGGCAGGCAAAGTCAAATGCCCTGTCCGGGTTGCCGACATTCATCATGACCTTCAGCGGTAGCTCTGGCATGGTGTCTACGCTGGAGCTTTTTACGCTGAAATCCAGCATGTCGGCATAAACATAACCGGTATCACCTTCTGCGCAGGAGACGGTTACTTTTTCGCCATCTTTCATGCGTTCGGTGGCGTCGCCGCAGCCGACTACCGCCGGAATGCCCAATTCGCGGGCGATAATCGCCGCGTGACAGGTGCGCCCGCCACGGTTAGTGACAATCGCCGCCGCTTTTTTCATGATCGGTTCCCAGTCCGGGTCGGTCATATCGGTGACAAGCACATCGCCAGGCTCAATACGGTTCATTTCGCCGATATCGTGAATAACTTTTACCGTACCTGCGCCGATACGATGACCAATGGCGCGACCTTCGGCAATGATTTTCCCCTGCGCATGTAGCGTATAACGCTCCATCACCTGGCCACGGGAGCGCACGGTTTCCGGACGTGCCTGCACAATAAAGAGCTTACCGGTATGACCGTCTTTCGCCCATTCAATATCCATCGGACGACCATAGTGCTGCTCAATCTGCACCGCTTGTTTCGCCAGTTCCTGCACTTCTTCGTTGGTGAGCGAGAAAATGTCGCGCTGTTCCTGCGGCACATCTTCAATCTTCACTTGCTTGCCGTGCTCCTGGGTGGCGGCGTAAACCATGCGGATTTTTTTCGACCCCATGGTGCGGCGTACGATGGCCGGACGGCCTGCCGCCAGGGTTGGCTTATGGACATAAAATTCATCCGGGTTAACCGCGCCCTGCACCACCATTTCACCCAGTCCCCATGCCGAGGTGATAAAGACCACCTGGTCAAAGCCGGATTCGGTATCGATAGAGAACATCACCCCTGACGAGGCGAGATCGGAGCGAACCATCCGCTGCACGCCAGCGGAAAGCGCTACGCCGCGATGATCATATCCCTGGTGAACGCGATAAGAGATGGCGCGATCGTTAAACAGAGAAGCAAATACGTGTTTCACTGCCACCAGCACCGCGTCGAAGCCCTGAACGTTAAGAAACGTTTCCTGTTGGCCCGCAAACGAAGCATCTGGCATATCTTCCGCCGTGGCGGAGGAACGCACGGCAAAAGAGGCATTTTCATCATCCGACGAAAGCTGCGCATAGGCATCGCGGATGGCGTTTTCCAGCGCCGGCTGGAAAGGAGTGTCGATAATCCACTGGCGGATCTGCGCGCCCGCTTTCGCCAGCTGGGAGACATCATCAATATCTGTCTTATCCAGCAGCTCATAAATGCGCTGGTTTACGCCGCTTTGATCCAAAAACTGGTTAAACGCATCGGCAGTGGTTGCAAAACCATTCGGAACGGATACGCCCATGCCGGAAAGGTTAGTAATCATTTCACCCAGGGAGGCATTTTTGCCCCCAACTCTGTCTACATCATTCATGCCGAGTTGGTTATACCAAAGCACCAGCGGTGACGAGCCATTGTTGGACATCGAACAATCCTTTTGTGATAAATGAACGAGTTTAAGAAACACATAGTTGCGTATTTATCCTGGCATACTTAAACCCGCGAAAAAAACGGTGAATCGTTCAAGCAAATTTATTTTTTCATTTTTTCAGATTGTTTACGTAGTTGCGCAAACCCGCGCATAGCACGGCATTCCCTGAATAACCCCCGGTATAAACTGCGTTTCCATGAAATGAAACACACTTTTCATTAATTATAAAAAGTGCCTGTCATTTTATAAAATAAGCGACAAGTTATACGTTTCCCGTTACTTTTAATTTATGCTTTCAGATAATTATGTTTACTCTTCAGGATGAACAGAATGGATAATGTTGTTGATCGCCATGTTTTCTATATTTCTGATGGTACCGCCATCACCGCCGAGGTCCTGGGTCACGCGGTTATGTCGCAGTTTCCGGTGACGATCAGCAGCATCACGCTGCCATTCGTGGAAAACGAAAGTCGCGCCCGCGCCGTCAAAGACCAAATTGACGCCATTTATCAGCAAACCGGCGTTCGCCCGCTGGTGTTTTACTCGATTGTTTTACCTGAAATTCGCGCCATCATCTTGCAGAGCGAAGGCTTCTGCCAGGATATCGTCCAGGCGCTGGTGGCGCCGCTTCAGCAGGAGATGAAACTGGATCCGACGCCGATCGCTCATCGTACTCATGGGCTTAATCCGGGTAACCTGAACAAGTATGACGCGCGTATTGCCGCTATCGATTATACCCTGGCGCATGATGATGGCATTTCATTGCGCAACCTCGATCAGGCCCAGGTCATTTTACTTGGCGTTTCGCGCTGTGGAAAAACGCCCACCAGCCTCTATCTGGCAATGCAATTCGGTATTCGTGCGGCTAACTACCCTTTCATCGCCGATGATATGGATAATTTGACACTGCCCACATCGTTAAAACCGCTACAACATAAACTGTTCGGCCTGACAATTGACCCTGAACGCCTGGCGGCAATTCGCGAAGAACGCCGTGAAAACAGTCGCTATGCCTCGTTGCGTCAGTGCCGCATGGAAGTGGCGGAGGTTGAAGCGCTGTATCGTAAGAATCAGATCCCCTGCCTGAACAGCACCAATTATTCCGTTGAAGAGATAGCCACCAAGATTCTCGACATTATGGGGCTTAACCGCAGGATGTACTAGCAAACTAGTTTAATGGGTTGGTTTTTGTTATCATGCCGTTCTGCCTGCGAGGTGTGACACGCCTCGCACTTGAAATCAGCAGGGATTGGTTTATCGTGATGCCCATCACTTCCCGGTAGTCCTGCCGTTGAAGCAACAAATTTCTGAGACTTGTAATGAACAGAACCGACGAACTCCGTACTGCGCGTATCGACAGCCTGGTAACACCAACCGAACTCGCGCAGCGGTATCCTGTATCGTCCTCCGTCGCCAGTCACGTTACCGACTCCCGACGCCGGATAGAAAAGATTTTAAATGGTGAAGATCCACGGCTACTGGTCGTCATTGGCCCCTGTTCGATTCACGATCTGAATGCTGCCATGGAATACGCGACGCAGCTCCAGGCACAACGCCAAAAGCATCAGGCGCGTCTGGAGATCGTCATGCGCACCTATTTTGAAAAACCGCGCACCGTCGTGGGATGGAAAGGCCTGATTTCCGATCCCGACTTGAATGGAAGTTACCGCGTCAATTATGGGCTTGAACTGGCGCGTCGCTTGCTATTGCAGGTGAACGAACTGGGAGTACCGACCGCCACAGAGTTTCTTGATATGGTCACCGGCCAGTTTATTGCCGATCTGATCAGTTGGGGAGCGATTGGCGCGCGTACCACCGAAAGCCAAATCCATCGGGAAATGGCTTCTGCGCTCTCTTGTCCGGTCGGCTTTAAAAATGGTACAGATGGCAATACCCGCATTGCCGTTGATGCTATTCGCGCCTCCCGCGCCAGCCATATGTTTCTCTCGCCGGATAAAGACGGACAGATGACCATCTACCAGACGAGTGGCAACCCGTATGGGCACATCATCATGCGCGGCGGTAAAAAACCGAACTACCACGCTGAAGATATTGCCGCCGCCTGCGACACGTTGCATGAATTTGATCTGCCGGAACATCTGGTCGTCGACTTCAGCCACGGCAACTGTCAAAAACAGCATCGCCGCCAGTTGGACGTATGTGATGATATTTGCCAGCAGATTCGTAATGGCTCCACGGCAATTGCCGGGATTATGGCAGAGAGTTTTTTGCGGGAAGGCACGCAAAAAATTATCAGCGGTCAACCGTTAATCTATGGTCAATCCATTACCGATCCCTGCCTGAACTGGGAAGATACGGAAGTTCTGTTGGAAAAACTTGCCGCGGCGGTAGACAGCCGCTTTTAATAGCTCGCCCATCCTGCCGGGATGGGCGTTTCTTCGATGCGTTACCCACCCTTTTCTCTACGCGCGCGTATATCACTCCACAGAATTAGCACTTGCTGTTATCGCATTAATTATTGATAATAATAATCATTGTGAGTTTGATTATTAATAAATAACATGTCGCGTATGGATAACACCGAGCTGCCTCACCCTAAGGAAATAGACAATGAAACGCTTCTCCCTGCCGCTGAACGGCGCGTCAACAGTCAGGCGCTATTAGGTCCGGACGGCAAAGTCATTATCGATCACAACGGTCAGGAGTATCTGTTGCGCAAAACTCAGGCCGGTAAGCTGCTGTTAACCAAATAGCGCTCCCGCCAGCAGACGATGCTGCTGGCATCTGGCTAACTTGAACAACTGACCTCCAGCCGCTTTCCCCACTCCGGCGGTCGGCTGGCATAGTCATCATCTCGATCGGTAAAAGGTTGACGTAAAACTTCATGCAACCGATGCAGTTCCGCCATGTCTCCTTGTTCAGCCGCATCTATCGCGCGTTGCGCCAGCCAGTTGCGCAACACAACCGCAGGATTCACGCGTTGCATCTGCTGCTGGCGCAGCGCGTCATCCACCGCCTCTGTGCGCAATCGCGCCCGGTAGCGATCGAACCAGGCATCGAACGCCGCGCGATCGATAAACGTATCCCGCAACGGCGAGGAAGCGCTCTGTTGCTCCGTATGGCTTAACATCCGAAATGTACGGGTATAGTCACTCCCTTCGCGCGCCATCAGACTAAACAATTCATTCAGTAAAGCGTTATCGTCTTTTTGCTCGGTAAAGAAGCCCAGCTTCTGGCGCATTCGCTGCCCATAGTGCGTTAACAACGCGTCCTGGTAGCGATCCAGCGCTCTGTTTAACGCGTCGATCTCAATAAAAGGGGTTAACGTCTGCGCCAGACGTTGTAAATTCCACAGCGCCACCGACGGTTGATTATCGAAGCGGTAACGTCCCTGATGATCGGAATGGTTGCCAATGAAGCCGGGATCGTAGTCGTCGAGAAAACCAAAGGGGCCATAGTCGATGGTCAGCCCCAGAATCGACATGTTATCCGTATTCATAACGCCGTGCGAAAAACCGACGGTTTGCCACTCGGCGATGAGTCTTCCGGTACGCGCCGCCACCTCTTCAAACCACAAAGCATATTTTTCCGGGACATCCTGCCATTGCGGCCAGTAATGACGAATAGCGAAATCAGCCAGTTGCTGAACTTTTTCCGGCTCACGGCGGTAGTAGAAATGTTCGAAATGACCAAAACGCATATGACTTTGCGCCAGACGCATTAACATCGCGCCCGTTTCCTGCGTCTCTCGCTGAACCGGCGTATCGCTGGCTACGATAGATAACGCGCGCGTAGTGGGAATACCCAGATAATGCATGGCTTCGCTGGCAAGACTTTCTCGTATGGTTGAACGCAGGACGGCGCGTCCATCCCCCATTCGCGAATAGGGTGTTAATCCGGCGCCTTTCAGATGCCAGTCGAGGGTCGAGCCATCCGCCAGGAGCTGTTCGCCCAGCAAAATACCGCGTCCGTCGCCGAGTTGTCCCGCCCAGATGCCGAACTGATGCCCGCTATATACCTGCGCGACAGGCGACATACCGGGTAATAAGGTTTCGCCGCCCCAAACGCCAGCGCCATTGGTAGCGTCAAATAACGAAGCGGGAATGGCTAACTGCTGCGCCAGTTCGTCGTTATACCAAATCAGTCGCGCATTTTTTAACGGTGTGGGTAAAAGCGCGGTATACGTTGCTGGCAATTCATCGCGCCAACGGGCAGTAAAAGACAGGGTCATAGGGCCTCCTGTCTTCAGTGTAGACGGTTAATCACCGGTTAAACACCGGCAAACAGAAAGGTTATCGCTGAACGAGTTTAATGAGCTGGCTTACCGGCACCGAAGGCCATAGTCCGCCCTGGAATGCGCTAAACCCCAATGGCGCTGCGCGCGCAAACATCGCCTCAGTATCAATACCGGCAATCATCAGCGACTCGCAGCTGGAGGAGATCTGGGCAACGATAGCGTGCATGAATGGTTCGAATGAGATCATTTCAGCTCGCTGCTGAATAAAATTTTTATCCAACATGACTCGTTTGAAAAGCCCATCGAAAATAGCTTTAGTCGACGCCTCGCCTGCCCCAAAAATTGCCAGCATTAATGGGAAATGCATTGCCAGATTAGCTAACGTTTCATTGTTTTTGCCCTGGTTTAACCCAGGATAATTCTCATTTATAGCTAATTCAAGAAACGGAAAGCGCGCTGCCCGGGAAAAAAGTTCGCTATCTAATAATAATAAGTCACTAATTGCAGGCGGTAAATTAAGCCATGCAATAAGTTTATGCTGAATAAAAAAGTGCTGACAGGTTTCTAACAACGCCAGTTTTTCAACAAACAGATAGTATTGTTCCTCCACCGAAAGGCGAGGCGCTACCAACTCAGTCGGCATCCGCACGGCACCGTCTTCAGCGGCAAACGTTGCAATAATCTCTAAACCAACAAGCCGAGCGTTTTCATCCATGACGGGAAGGAAAAAGAGTTCGGAATGGTAAAGCTCATCAAGTGAAGCAATCATTACGCCAGTCCCATGGTTAGGGCGCTATTCGCCATCCAGTCACTACGGACGGAAACAGACGTAACTTCAGATACTAATTGAAGCGTCATCATTTTTCTTGTTTACCGGTGAACCGGTTCCTTTTTTTAACTTACTCTGATTATAAACCAATATCCAATGTTGTACTTTTAACAGGGCGTGAACACGCCCGTTTTTAATAAAAGTACGTTTGTAAATGCTACGGTTATATCATTATATATGATGACAACAGATGTCATAAGTTCAACCGGCGATATGTTAAAAATAGACTATAAAATTTATATCGTCTGCGAGGTTAAATTCGCCGTGCCTGCCAGAAGTTTTTTCGCCAGTACACATTATCCAGCGATGAACGCATCACGCCACGACTGGTAGAGGCATGAATAAACTCATTATTTGTATCGTAAATACCAACATGTAAACCACTTTCGCCCGAACCGGTTTTAAAGAAAACCAAATCTCCGGGCAGCAATTCATCTTTATCGATTCTGGTGCCGATTTTTGATTGTTCACGCGTATCACGAGGCAACTGCAAATCAAACTTGTCGCGCATAGTGACTACCACAAAGCCGGAACAGTCCACGCCTCTGCGACTCATGCCGCCGTAGCGGTATGGCGTACCGCGCCAGGACTGCAACTGATCGTTCAGACCCGCAATGACGGTAATGGAGTCTGATAATCTGGCATTTGGCGCCGGTGCCCGATGAGTACTGCATCCTGCCAGGAACAATGCTGTGATAACAAGAAGCCAAAAACGCATGCCGCAACAATCCTCTGTTTTTATTTTGGTATTAATTTAGCGTCGAAATTACCTGCTTTTCAAGAAACGATTTTACTTAAGTGGCCGAAATGAGCATTGGATGCCCCTCGACGTCGAGTCGTCGAAAGCGCAGACCGTAGGCTTGCGCCAGATAAGAGGGGGTGAGCACCTCTTCCCGGCGGCCGCAGGCAATGAGTTTACCGCGCTTTAGTAACCAGGCTTTATGCGCATGGCGCAGCGTGTGGTTCAGATCGTGGCTACTCATCACAATCGCAATTCCTGCCTGACATAAATGATGTAATACCCGATCCAGAGCGTTTTGTTGCGCAACATCGAGACTGTTCATCGGCTCATCAAGCAGCAATAATTGACCGACCGGATTAGCGTCGGGATGAATTTGTAGTACAACGGCAGCAAGGCGAACACGCTGCCACTCGCCACCGGAAAGCTGATTCACGCTTCGCCCCAGTTTGTCGCCCAATCCAAGCATATCGGCCACCTCGTTAAGCTGCCCGGTTCGCGTTTTATCAGGTTGATGCAATGTCAGGTAATGCCAGACCGGCATGGCGAACGGCGGATTTTGCTGTTGCGCAAGATAAGCGCGGTGTTGGGCAAGCGTTGCCGTCGCCCATGCCTCCAGCGGCGCTCCGCCAAACCTGATGCTCCCCTCGCCGGAGGTTAACCCCGCCATACGCGCCAGTAGCGTGCTTTTCCCGGCACCGTTCGGCCCGACAAGATGAAGGATCTCTCCTGCGCTTACTTCGCCGGAAAGCGGCCCCAGGCGGGTGCTCTCGGCGACATCCTTTAATTGCATCAATTGAGACATTATTTTGCCAACGCGATTTTTATGCTTTCCATCACAATAGGATCTTCAGGCGTCATATCCGGCGAAAAACGCTGTACCACCTGACCATCCCGGCCTACCAAAAATTTTTCAAAATTCCACAGAATATCATCCGGATAGAGTGGCGTACGCCCTTTGCTTACCATCCGTTCGTAAAAGCCGCTCTTCTCCGGCGCGACTGCCGTTGGCGCAGCGGCTATCAGTTTTTGATACAGCGGATGGCGCGCGTCGCCATTCACATCAATTTTACTGAACATCGGGAACGTGATGCCCCAGGTGCTGGCGCAATAGGTTTTAATCTCCTCTTCGCTGCCTGGCTCCTGCCCCATAAACTGGTTGCAGGGAAAACCCAACACGACAAGCCCCTGATCTGCCCACGCCTTCTGGATATTTTCCAGCTGTTCATATTGCGGCGTCAGGCCACATCTGGAAGCGACGTTTACAATGAGCAGCACTTTTCCGGCGTATTTTTCAAGTGTAGTGACCTCTCTATCAATCGTCGTAACGTGAGTATTAAGAAGCGAGTTTTGCATGGTGTCTCCCTGATGTCGGTAGAATAGCGGGTTTCATCGTTAGCCTTTAATCATAGACTGCGAATGATGAAAGCAGTTGTTTACCGATGCGCTAACGCGCGGATTTGAGCAGCAGCCAGATAAACACTGGCGCCCCCAATGTGGCGGTGACCACCCCGATAGGCAGTTCAGCCGACGCCAGCGCCAGTCGGGCGACCACATCAGCCAATAGCAGAGCGATAGCCCCGGCCAGCGCGCAGCCGGGAAGTAAAACCCGGTGATCGGTTAAACCACATAAGCGCAGGATGTGCGGAATAACCAGACCGATAAAACCAATCGCCCCCGCCATCGCCACGCTGACGCCCACCATCCAGCCGGTGGCGACGACCAACAAATTGCGCCAGAACCACAGCGGCAGGCCAAGCTGCCGCGCCGAGGTTTCCCCTAGCGCCAGCATATTCAGCGGTTGCGACTGGCAACATATCCAGATCAGTACCGGGATGAGCGCAATCATTAGCCAGCTCTGCTGCCAGTCAACGCCGCCAAATCCTCCCATCATCCAGTACATTAATTGCCGCAGATCGAAAGAGGTGGAAAAATAGATAGCCCACGTCATCAGCGCGCTACAGATAATGCCCAGCGCGACGCCCGCCAACAACAAGCGGCTGGTAGAGAGATGGCGACGCGCAAAACGCAGCAGGATTAACGTAATAATGAGCGCGCCGGCTATAGCGCACAGCCCCAGCGCCCATCCTGGCAGTTGCCCCTGCCCCAGTAAGACGGCGGCAATAAGCCCAACACCGGCCCCATTCGAAACGCCGAGCAGACCCGGTTCAGCAAGTGGGTTTTCAAACAGCGCCTGCATCACGGCGCCAGATAGCGCCAGCGCAGCGCCAACCAGCAATACCGCAAGCGTGCGGGGAAGGCGAATTTGCCAGACAAACAGTTCCCCCCGGGCGCTTAACCAGTCACCGGGGGCAATCCACTGTTCGCCTGCGCATAAGCTCAGAAGTGTAGCCAGTAGCACCAGCAGTGACAGGCTCAGAAGCCAGCGAACGTTTCGTCGCTGTTGTTGGCGGGCAAAAGTCAGCATGTTATCCATTCAGCTGAAAAGAGGTAGCGTGATTTTACGGTGGGTATCCTTTACTTGAAAGAAAAAAGGCCGCAATGCGGCCTTTTTAGTTATACGGGTCATCTTTCAGGCTGACAAATACGCTGTCATCCCGCTGATCTACTTTCGGGATGGCAGCGTATCTGCCGCAATACACCCTGATGGATGTTATGCCTGGATCTGATTACTCTTCTTTGGGCGAAGCGTTTTCGACCCGGCTCTTTAACTTCTGCCCGGGTCTGAAGGTCACCACGCGCCGTGCTGTAATAGGAATATCTTCACCCGTTTTCGGGTTACGCCCCGGACGTTGATTTTTATCACGCAGATCGAAGTTACCAAAACCAGAGAGTTTCACCTGCTCACCGTTTTCCAGAGCACGACGGATCTCTTCGAAAAACAGTTCAACCAGTTCTTTGGCATCCCGCTTGCTAAGCCCAAGCTTATCAAACAGATATTCTGACATTTCAGCTTTTGTAAGCGCCATAGGTTCAATCCCTCAATGATGCCTGGAATCGCTCTTTTAATGCCTCTACACATTTGGCGACGGTAGCGGCAATCTCCTCTTCTTCGAGTGTACGGTTGGTATCCTGAAGGATCAGGCTGATAGCGAGGCTCTTATAACCCTCCGCAACACCCTTACCGCGGTACACGTCAAATAAGTTTACGCCAACTACCTGATTTACGCCAACTTTCTTACATTCGGATAAAATATCCGCTGCGGGAACGTTTTCTGCAACAACAACCGCAATATCGCGACGGTTGGCCGGGAAGCGTGAAATCTCCCGCGCCTGCGGCACGATACGGTCTGCGAGCTTATTCCATTCCAGTTCAAACACCAGCGTACGACCATTCAGATCCAGTTTACGTTCCAGTTCAGGGTGAACAACCCCAATAAAACCAATACGTTCATCTTTCAGATAAATCGCCGCAGACTGTCCCGGATGCAGAGCCGGATTCATCTCCGCCTTAAACTGGATATCACCCAGTTTGCCGGTTAAATCCAATACTGCTTCCAGATCGCCTTTCAAATCATAGAAATCAACGGTCTCTTTTGCCAGGTTCCAGTGCTCATCATAGCGGTTACCGCAAATCACGCCAGCCAGCATCAGATCCTGTCGAATACCCAGATTGGCTTGTGTATCCGGAACGAAACGTAAACCGGTTTCAAAAATACGCACGCGATTCTGCTGACGGTTTTGGTTATAGACCACCGTTGCCAGCAATCCGCTCCACAGAGACAGACGCATCGCCGACATCTCAACGGAGATAGGGTTCGGCAGCAGCAGCGCTTCTGCGCCTGGATGGATGAGCTGTTGTACTTTAGGATCGACAAAACTATAGGTAATCACTTCCTGATAGCCTTTGTCGTTCAGCATGGTTTTAACCCGCTTCAACGACAGATCGGCTTCACGGTGCGTCCCCATGATTAAACCGGCCTGGATTGGCTCGTCCGGAATATTGTTATAGCCGTAAACGCGGGCCACCTCTTCCACCAGATCTTCTTCAATCTCCATATCGAAACGCCAGGTCGGCGCCACGGCTTTCCACTCGTCCTGCCCTTCGGTCACTTCACAGCCCAGACGACGCAGAATATCACTGACCTGCTCATCCGCAATATGATGCCCGATCAGGCGATCCAGTTTACTGCGACGCAGAGTAATGGTGGCGCGTTTCGGCAACGTTGCTTCGTTGCTCACATCAATTATCGGACCCGCATCACCGCCACAGATATCAAGAAGCAGACGAGTAGCGCGCTCTATCGCTTTATATTGCAGCGCCGGGTCCACCCCGCGCTCGTAGCGGTGAGACGCATCGGTATGCAGACCGTGGCGGCGAGCGCGACCGGTGATAGACAGCGGATTAAAGTACGCACACTCCAGCAGCACATTTTGCGTTTCGCCGTTCACGCCGGAATGTTCGCCGCCAAAAATACCGGCTATCCCCAGCGCCTTATGGTGATCGGCGATCACCAGCGTGTCCGCATTTAACGTCGCTTCGCTACCGTCCAGCAGGACGACGGTTTCACCCTCTTTTGCCATCCGCACGACAATACCGCCATCAATGCGATCTTTATCGAAAGCATGCATTGGCTGACCCAGTTCGAGCAGCACATAGTTCGTGACGTCAACCACCGCATCGATGGAGCGAATACCGCAGCGACGCAGTTTCTCTTTCATCCACAGCGGCGTCGGCGCGTTAACATTGATGCCTTTTACCACCCGGCCCAGATAGCGTGGACACGCATCAGCGGCCTCTACTGTAATCGGCAGCGTATCGCTGATAGTTGCCGTAACCGGCGCCATTTCAGGCTCCTGGAGCGGCGCTTTGTTCAGTACCGCCACATCACGCGCAACGCCGATGATACCTAAGCAATCCGCACGGTTCGGCGTGACGCTAATTTCGATGGTATTGTCGTCAAGCTTCAGGTATTCACGGATATCGGTACCCAGCGGCGCATCCGCCGGCAGTTCGATAATGCCGCTGTGATCGTCAGAAATCCCCAGTTCGGAGAAGGAGCACAGCATCCCTTCAGACGGTTCGCCGCGCAGTTTCGCCGCTTTAATTTTGAAATCGCCCGGCAGGATGGCGCCAATGGTGGCCACCGCTACTTTCAGCCCCTGACGACAGTTTGGCGCGCCGCAGACGATATCCAACAGGCGTTCTCCGCCAACGTTGACTTTCGTTACACGCAATTTGTCAGCGTTCGGATGCTGGGCGCACTCAACCACTTCCCCAACCACAACGCCATTGAAGCTTCCCGCGACCGGCTCAACGCCGTCTACTTCCAGGCCAGCCATCGTAATCTGGTTAGCCAACGCATCGCTATCAATTGCCGGGTTAACCCACTCGCGTAACCACAGTTCGCTGAATTTCATTGTTTTATCCTGCCTTTATTTAAACTGTTTAAGGAAACGCAGATCGTTTTCGAAGAATGAACGCAGGTCGGTGACGCCGTAACGCAACATGGTCAGACGTTCCATCCCCATACCAAAAGCGAAGCCAGAATAGATTTCCGGATCGATACCGACATTACGCAGCACATTCGGATGCACCATCCCGCAGCCCAACACCTCCAGCCATTTACCGTTTTTACCCATCACATCCACTTCCGCAGAAGGTTCGGTAAACGGAAAATAAGAAGGACGGAAGCGAATCTGCAGATCCTCCTCAAAGAAATTACGCAGGAAGTCGTGCAGCGTACCTTTGAGGTTGGTGAAGCTGATGTTGGTATCAACAATCAGACCTTCCATCTGATGGAACATCGGAGTATGCGTCTGGTCGTAGTCATTACGGTATACACGGCCCGGCGCAATAATACGGATCGGCGGTTGCTGCGCTTTCATCGTCCGGATCTGAACGCCAGACGTCTGGGTCCGCAGCAGACGGGTCGCGTCAAACCAGAAGGTATCATGATCGGCGCGGGCCGGATGATGACCCGGAATGTTTAACGCATCGAAGTTATGGTAGTCATCTTCGATTTCCGGGCCAGTCGCCACGGTAAAACCAAGCTCGCCGAAGAAACTTTCAATACGGTCAATGGTACGCGTGACCGGATGCAGACCGCCGTTCTCAATACGGCGCCCCGGCAGGGAGATATCGATGGTTTCAGCGGCCAGACGGGCGTTAAGCGCTGCGCTTTCCAGCTCGGCTTTACGCGCGTTAAGAGCCTGTTGTACCTGCTCTTTCGCGGCGTTAATGACTGCCCCGGCTGCCGGACGCTCTTCCGGCGGCAGATCGCGTAGGGTCGTCATCTGAAGGGTTAAATGCCCTTTCTTGCCCAAATATTCGACGCGTACATTGTCTAACGCGGCAACATCTGACGCCTGGTTAATGGCGGCCGCTGCATTGGCAACCAGCTCTGCGAGATGTGACATGGTTTTCCTCATTGTGTCGGTGAAGACACCGGTTCATTGGACGTAATCTCTCGATTTCAGATACAAAAAAAGCCTCCATCAGGAGGCTTTTTTGCGCTGTTTTTCGTTTCGTTTTTCACGCGCTAGCCTCCTGGGATCAGGTGCTAAAGTAAAAAAAGAAACGGAAAATAGCAGCGTTCATGCTTGCGTTACCTTATGTGGTAAAACCGAATATCCTTTATTGAAAAGGGTTACAGGTCAATTGTCAACTCACTGAACAGTAAATAAAAGAGAGGGAGCCAGGCTCCCTCTTTTCACTGGCTTATGCCAGAGCTGCTTTCGCTTTTTCAACCAGCGCGGTGAACGCGACTTTGTCGAATACGGCGATATCAGCCAGGATCTTACGGTCGATTTCAACAGAGGCTTTTTTCAGGCCGTTGATGAATTTGCTGTAAGAAATACCGTTCTGACGTGCTGCTGCGTTGATACGCGCAATCCACAGTTGACGGAACTGACGCTTACGTTGACGACGGTCACGGTAAGCATACTGACCAGCTTTGATAACTGCCTGGAAGGCAACGCGGTATACGCGAGAACGCGCACCGTAGTAGCCTTTGGCTTGTTTCAAAATTTTCTTGTGACGTGCGCGTGCAATTACACCACGTTTTACGCGAGCCATATGTGCTCTCCTGTATCTATTCTAATTAAAAAGTTAAAAACGTTAACGGCTTATGCGTACGGCAGGCACGCGATAACCAGGCCCAGATCGCCTTTAGAAACCATGGCTTTCGGACGCAGGTGACGTTTACGTTTAGTCGCTTTTTTGGTCAGAATGTGACGCAGGTTAGCGTGCTTGTGCTTAAAACCACCTTTACCGGTTTTTTTGAAGCGCTTAGCAGCACCGCGTACGGTCTTAATTTTTGGCATTTTAATAACTTCCACTTCGCATTGTTAATAAACGAAACATAGGCGAACAAAACCTGTGAAGCCCGAAGGCTTCACAGAATTGTTACTTGAAGGCCTTACTGTTTCTTCTTAGGAGCAAGCACCATGATCATCTGACGGCCTTCGATCTTCGTTGGGAAGGATTCGACCACTGCCAGTTCTTGCAAATCGTCTTTCACGCGATTAAGCACTTCCATACCGATTTGCTGGTGGGCCATTTCACGACCGCGGAAACGCAGCGTGATTTTGGCCTTATCGCCCTCTTCGAGAAAGCGAATCAGGCTGCGGAGTTTTACCTGATAGTCGCCTTCATCTGTCCCAGGACGGAATTTAATTTCCTTCACCTGGATAACTTTTTGCTTTTTCTTCTGTTCCTTAGAAGACTTACTCTTTTCATAGAGGAATTTGCCGTAATCCATTATACGACAAACCGGCGGCTCGGCGTTAGGGCTGATTTCGACTAAGTCTACTCCGGCTTCTTCAGCTTTTTCCAGAGCTTCTCTCAGACTCACAATACCAAGCTGCTCGCCTTCCAGACCTGTTAAGCGAACTTCTTGCGCGCGAATTTCGCTATTAATACGATTCGGACGCGCCGTTTGAACTCGTTTTCCGCCTTTAATACTTTATTCCTCCAGTTGTTGAAGACTGCGGCTGCGAATCTCTTGTTGCAGCTTCTCAATCACGTCATTTACGTCCAGACTGCCCAGGTCTTTACCGCGGCGGGTGCGAACGGCAACTTTGCCTGCTTCCACCTCTTTATCACCACAGACCAACATATAAGGGACACGACGT
The DNA here is from genome assembly GCF_051700745.1 of Salmonella sp. NW884. Classification (NCBI taxonomy): domain Bacteria; kingdom Pseudomonadati; phylum Pseudomonadota; class Gammaproteobacteria; order Enterobacterales; family Enterobacteriaceae; genus Salmonella; species Salmonella sp. NW884. The sequence goes on from NZ_JAMMDE010000001.1 coordinate 429,783, forward strand.
AAAGTGTGCTCGCGGATTTTAAAGCCAATCTTCTCATTTCTCAAGTCTGCTTTTACACGAATGCCCGCATTTTGTAGTTTCTGCGTCAATTCGTTAACGTATTCAGACTGCGAATCGGTAATATTCATCACGACTACCTGAACAGGCGCGAGCCATGTCGGGAAGAAACCAGCGAACTCTTCGGTCAGGATACCGATGAAGCGTTCCATCGACCCAAGAATCGCACGGTGAATCATTACCGGCACCTTACGCTCGTTGTCTTCGCCTACATAGGAGGCGCTCAGACGAGACGGTAAGGAGAAGTCCAGCTGTACTGTACCGCACTGCCATGCACGATCGAGGCAGTCATATAAGGTAAATTCAATTTTCGGACCGTAGAATGCGCCTTCACCCAGTTGATACTCAAACGGGATATTATTTTCTTCCAGCGCAACCGCCAGATCCGCCTCAGCACGATCCCACATCTCATCGCTGCCGATACGCTTATCAGGACGAGTGGAAAGCTTGACGACGATCTTCTCGAAGCCAAAGGTGCTGTACATATCGTAGACCATACGAATACAAGCGTTAACTTCATCGCGGATCTGCTCTTCGGTGCAGAAGATATGCGCATCATCCTGCGTAAAGCCGCGTACGCGCATCAGACCATGCAGCGCGCCTGATGGCTCGTTACGGTGGCAGCTACCGAATTCCGCCATACGCAGCGGCAAATCACGATAGGATTTCAGACCCTGGTTAAAGATCTGAACGTGGCCCGGGCAGTTCATCGGCTTGATGCAATATTCGCGGTTTTCTGAAGATGTGGTGAACATCGCATCTTTATAGTTGTCCCAGTGCCCGGTTTTTTCCCACAGCACACGGTCCATCATGAACGGGCCTTTAACTTCTTGATACTGGTACTCTTTGAGTTTAGAACGAACAAAGACCTCCAGCTCGCGGAAGATAGTCCAGCCGTCGTTATGCCAGAACACCATGCCCGGCGCTTCTTCCTGCATATGATACAGGTCGAGCTGCTTACCAATTTTACGGTGGTCGCGTTTTGCGGCCTCTTCCAGGCGCTGCAGATAAGCGTTCAGGGCTTTTTTATCTGCCCATGCCGTACCGTAAATACGCTGCAACATCTTATTATTGCTGTCACCGCGCCAGTATGCGCCGGCAGTTTTCATCAGTTTAAAGTGATGGCAGAAACGCATATTCGGCACGTGCGGACCACGACACATGTCGACATATTCTTCATGATGGTACAAGCCTGGCTTGTCATCATGAGCAATGTTTTCATCAAGAATGGAAACTTTGTAGCTTTCACCACGCTTCACGAAGGTTTCACGCGCTTCGTGCCAGCTGACTTTCTTCTTGATAACGTCGTAATTTTTCTCGGCGAGCTCATGCATCCGCTTTTCGAGCGCTTCGACATCTTCCTGAGTTAGCGTGCGGTCAAGATCAACGTCATAGTAAAAACCGTTGTCGACAACCGGGCCGATCGCCATTTTCGTGTGCGGCCAAAGTTGCTTGATTGCGTGACCTAACAGATGCGCGCAAGAGTGACGAATGATCTCCAGACCCTCTTCATCTTTTGCGGTGATGATGGAAAGCGTCGCATCATTTTCAATCAGATCGGAAGCATCAACCAGCTCGCCATTCACACGGCCCGCAATGGTGGCTTTCGCCAGGCCAGGACCAATGTCCAGAGCAACATCCATCGGGCTTACAGGGTGGTCATAATGGCGTTGGCTGCCATCAGGAAGAGTAATAACAGGCATGTAATATCCTTATTTGCAGTGGTGACCCATACGCAAGATCACATACAAAGAGAAAATGAATTTATTGACAGTGAGTTGTGTATCCATCTAGCCAACCATTGCTAAATTGGCGCACAACCTTCGACACAGACGAAAATCGCTATTTTCGTCCGGCATGATGATGGTAACACTAAAAAAAGGGAGATTGCATCACTCTGTAGCAAATCAAGACCCTTGACAGGATTTCTCCGTTATCTTTCTACGCGCCCTATAGCGCTTCTCATCGACAACCTAACTTCTGCGCCAGACTCCCCTTTGTTGTTTTCACCTCGCTGGCTACCGCTTCAGGCAAAGCAGACCACAGCGTCAGCACTGGCTTCGTTTTATGTTCGATAGCCTCCACGGTAACCTGATAGTCGCAAAAATTCGCCGAACGGGGCGTATTCTGATCCATAATAAACGCAGCGTAATTTCCTTCACTTTTTGACGGCGCCGTTCCGGTGAATAAAACCTTCCAGTACCCGCTGGGAATTTCTACCGTCGCATCTTCTGGCAATGTGGCGATATGCCGCTCAAAAAGGGGGCCGGTCACTACGTGCACTACAGATACATCAGCCTGTTTGGCAAGTTCGCGCACCCGGTTTTCCAGTGCAGCCCATGCTCCCTGGTTCAGGGCGGATTTCTGCGGCGTAATATTCGATAAATAATTTAACGACGGCCAGTCCGAAACGCCGCCCAATCCTGCCAACGGCGCCTGGTGTCCCCTGTCGACTTTTAATAGCGTATGGGCATTTTTATAGGCCGAAGGGGCCAACGTATCCGAGGACGGTAAATCGGGGTCCTGCGCCCAGTTCCGCGGGCGACCGCTTGCCTGGCTGGTCTTTGTCACGCTATAGGCAACCCAGTTGGCAAATTTCGTGGCGCTATTATTATTGAGCGTATAGACATGGCGATAGATTGTTTGTTGACTTCCTCCTTGAGGACAGCCAACGCTACAGTTATCAGGTTGCTGAACGAGTACGTTACGATGGGGTAACTCGGGTGCCGATGTTGTATCCTGGGGAGGATACGATGTAGTACATGCGCTTAATAATACTACGGGCAGTAATTTTAGCAGATTAATGGTTTTATTCATTTTTTCTTCCTTAATAATAACTACCCTAATAATTCAGATGGCAATAATTTGGTTATATTACCCTGCCAGCCGTTAGATGCGCTCATCATTAAAGACAACACTATCACGGTAAAAATTAATAACAGATAAACATCGAAGCCATCAAAGAAAATGAGCTCAAAAGAATACAACATGATATTCATGTTGATACCAAAAAACATCGTATTATATGCATAATCGTGAAGCCAATAATTTCTCGCACTCAGATAGCGAATGAAAAATGGATATTCAATAATATCTGGCGCATGTTTTTTAACACCATTTTTCAACATTAAGGCAACGTATCCTCTCAATGACTCGCTGCTGGCAGGAGTTTAGTTATATTTAAAGGTTTAATAAGCACTGCGCATCATGCTGCTGTGCTTATTACTTTGTAAAAATAAGAGTATTCACTTTCATATTCAGGGGTAAAAAGTGAACAAATACAGCTATTGCGCAACGATGATTGCCGCCATACTCAGTACGACCACAATGGCCAATGCCAGTAGCCTTGCTATTTCAGTGGCGAATGATGATGCAGGTATATTTCAACCATCCTTAAATGCCCTTTACGGGCACAAGGCTGCAGACCGGGGTGATTATACTGCCGGGCTCTTTTTAGGCTACAGCCACGATCTCACTGACGCCAGTCAACTCTCTTTTCATATCGCGCAAGATATTTATTCTCCATCTGGCGCCAATAAGAGAAAGCCTGAAGCCGTCAAAGGCGACCGCGCGTTCAGCGCCTTTCTTCATACCGGACTGGAGTGGAATTCATTAGCCACCAATTGGTTACGTTATCGTTTAGGTACCGATATCGGCGTTATTGGTCCTGACGCAGGCGGTCAGGAGGTTCAGAATCGGGCGCATCGAATAATAGGCGCAGAAAAATACCCTGCCTGGCAGGATCAAATTGAAAACCGTTATGGTTACACGGCAAAAGGAATGGTCTCCCTTACGCCAGCTATTGATATTCTGGGTGTCAATGTGGGCTTCTATCCAGAAGTCTCTGCTGTCGGCGGCAATCTCTTCCAGTATTTGGGGTACGGCGCAACCGTTGCGCTGGGAAATGATAAGACCTTCAACTCTGATAATGGGTTTGGGTTACTGTCCCGCCGAGGGTTAATACACACTCAAAAAGAGGGATTGATCTATAAAGTATTTGCTGGCGTTGAGCGCAGGGAAGTTGATAAAAACTACACGTTACAGGGGAAAACGCTGCAAACAAAAATGGAAACGGTGGATATTAATAAAACCGTGGATGAATATCGCGTCGGTGCCACCATCGGCTATTCTCCCGTCGCATTTTCTCTTTCTTTAAACAAAGTTACGTCGGAATTTCGCACCGGAGACGACTATTCTTATATCAACGGCGACATCACCTTCTTCTTCTGAGGCGTCACCACGGAATAACCGGGTTACGTAACGTAACCCGGCGCAATATTACATCTTATAGCCCAGCGTTACCGTAGTGCGGCGATCGGTATGTTCAGGCGCTGATTCAGGCGGCTGCGAGTTCCACGTTAAATTATACCCCACCTTTAGACCAAAATGTTCGTTAATGGCGACATTGAGGGCTGTTTCCGAATTTAGTGTGGTGTCTTCTGCGCCAAATACTGACACCCCCTGTGTAAACTTAGCATTGTCAGTTAACTGCCAGGCATAGCTGCCGGAAGCATAACCCAACGGCTGCGTTTCAGTGGTATCGTCCGTATGTTCGTCATAGCGAACCCCTGGACCGAATTCAAAACGGAAGCTGTGCACTGGACCATTAAGGAACTGCCGCCCGTAACCGGCGGTCAGTACGTCGCGCTGACGATAACCGTTGAAACGGTCTGTCAGCCAACTGGCCTGGCCAAAGGTATAATCATAATCCGTCATATTAAAACGGTTACGCGCGCCTACCGCATATTTTTCTGAAGAGCGTTCATCATTAGAGGAGGTATTGCTGGCATTGCCCCATAATGACCAGGCGGTACGTTGTCCATACCAGGTCATCGCCGTGTCAGCCGTTAAGGAAGAACTTTTAGTATTGCCTGACTGAGCAAGGTAGCCCGCATTCAGATTACCTTCAAAAGGTTTTTTCGCGGTGGAGGGATCATCCATGACAGTAAAAACGGAATCATCGGCGGCGGCATACAGAGACGCGAACACGCCACCCGCCAGCATAACTACAGCGGGTACTGCCTTCAAAAGCTTCATTTATATAGAGTCCGTACAACTAAAAAAGAGACCACGACGGTCCCGGAAACTTTCATAGGGATCAATGACAAACGCCCCTGGAAAGGTAGCGAATTATAAGAAGCCCCGAATAACATAGCAATCAATTACTATTTCATTTTTTGAATAAGAACCCTCCCGAAGCATTCATTTATTTATATAACTTTACATCGTACTTCTTTAAATAAAGATCCGGAAAATCATATTGTTAATTCCTTCACTTTCCGGAGATTAAGTGCCAGACTGAAATCAGCCTAACAGGAGGTAACGATGGTACGTATCTATACGTTGACGCTTGCGCCCTCTCTCGATAGCGCAACAATCACGCCGCAAATTTATCCCGAAGGTAAACTGCGGTGCTCCGCGCCGGTATTCGAACCCGGCGGCGGGGGTATTAATGTCGCTCGCGCCATTGCGCATCTTGGCGGCGCCGCGACCGCCATTTTCCCGGCTGGCGGCGCTACCGGCGAACATCTGGTCGCACTACTGGCTGACGAAAATGTCCCCGTGTCTACCGTCGATGCGAAGGACTGGACGCGTCAGAACCTGCACGTCCACGTCGAGTCCAGCGGCGAACAGTATCGTTTTGTTATGCCCGGCGCCACGCTGGACGATGACGAATTTCGCCAGCTTGAAGAACAGGTACTGGAAATTGAATCCGGGGCAATTCTGGTTATCAGCGGCAGCCTTCCGCCCGGCGTTAAGGTCGAGAAACTCACGCAACTGATTTCCGCCGCGCAGAAGCAAGGCATTCGCTGCATTATTGATAGCTCTGGCGAGGCGCTCACCGCCGCGCTGGCGCTTGGCGATATCGAACTGGTAAAACCTAACCTGAAAGAATTGAGCGCGTTGGTCAATCGCGATCTGACGCAGCCTGATGATGTGCGTAAAGCTGCCCAGGAATTAGTGCAAAGCGGCAAAGCTCGCCGGGTAGTGGTCTCTCTGGGGCCGCAAGGGGCGCTGGGCATAGACAGTGAGAATTGCATCCAGGTTGTTCCTCCCCCGGTGAAAAGTCAAAGTACCGTCGGCGCAGGCGACAGTATGGTGGGCGCGATGACGTTAAAACTGGCGCAAGACGCGTCGCTGGAAGAGATGGTGCGCTTCGGTGTGGCGGCAGGCAGCGCCGCTACGCTCAATCAAGGTACGCGTCTGTGTTCCCGTGACGATACCCAAAAAATATACGCCTATCTTTCCGCGCAATAATCGTATCCCCCTCGGCGAGGGGGATACCGGAAAATCGGTTAACGGGCGGCGCATCCGCCGCTGTTAAAAACACAGTTGCTCCCAACGAGGTGAACGATGGCCAGTGGCGATATTACCCGTTATGTTATTACCGTAACCTTCCATGAAGATTCCCTGACCGAGATTAACGAACTCAATAACCATCTGACGCGTAGCGGTTTTTTGCTGACATTAACGGACGATGAAGGGAATGTGCATGAGCTCGGCACCAATACGTTTGGCTTTGTTAGCGCTCAGAGCGCTGATGAAATCAAAGCGCTTGTCGCCGGACTTGCGAAAAGCGCGTTAGATAAGGATGTCGACATTACCGTGGCGACCTGGGAGGCGTGGAGTAAAAACGCACAATAAGTGCCATTCCCGCCGCGGCGCGTCCGCGATGTGCGTTAGTTCGTATTTTTCAACCGCATTTTTGCGCTAACCTTATGATCTGGCAGACAACGTGGGGAGAGACATTATGTGGCAAGCTATCAGTCGTCTTTTAAGCGAGCAAGTCGGTGAAGGCGAAATCGAACTGCGTAATGAACTGCCAGGCGGAGAAGTTCATGCCGCATGGCATTTACGTTATGCAGGCCATGATTTTTTCGTGAAGTGCGATGAACGAGAAATGCTCCGCGGTTTTACCGCAGAAGCCGATCAGCTGGAGCTGCTCTCCCGCAGTAAAACCGTTGTTGTGCCTAAGGTATGGGCGGTAGGTTCGGATCGGGATTACAGCTTTTTAGTCATGGACTACCTCTCGCCCCGCCCGCTGGATGCCCATAATGCGTTTATTCTTGGGCAACAGCTGGCGCGCCTGCACCAATGGAGCGACCAACCTCAATTCGGCCTCGATTTTGATAACGCGCTCTCTACCACGCCGCAGCCGAATACCTGGCAACGCCGTTGGTCGACTTTTTTCGCCGAACAGCGCATTGGCTGGCAGCTTGAACTCGCCGCGGAAAAAGGCATTACCTTTGGTAATATTGACGCCATTGTTGAACATGTTCAGCAACGTCTGGCGTCGCATCAACCGCAGCCTTCTCTTTTGCATGGCGATCTATGGTCGGCGAACTGCGCGCTTGGCCCTGACGGCCCCTATATCTTCGATCCAGCCTGCTATTGGGGCGACAGAGAATGCGATCTGGCGATGCTGCCGCTGCATACCGATCAGCCACCGCAGATTTATGACGGCTATCAGTCCGTTTCGCCGCTACCGCTGGATTTTCTCGACAGGCAGCCGATTTACCAGCTCTACACCCTGCTTAATCGGGCAAGGCTGTTTGGCGGTCAGCACCTGGCTACTGCGCAAAAAGCGATGGATCGGCTGCTTGCGGTATAGGTACAGCCCATGCCGGATACGGGCTATCCGGCATTTTTCAGTTTACATGAAACCTAACAAGGAAAAGAAAAAGTAGCCGAGCACGATAATAATGACCGGCAAAATATAGAGCGGGAAAAACTGTAAAAAGATGGTATGGTGCGGCACCACGATACGTGACTCTATCTGCTCACGCGTTAGCCCTTCCGCGCCTTTTGCTTTTTCCAGGATCAACTGATCTTCCACGCCTTCACGCAAAAAACGTGACTGGCGGCTCATTCTGGCGCCGGAATCCTGCATCGCCAGCCCGACAAAAATCAGAATAAAAATGAGCCAGAAACCGATATTCAGGCTTCCCTGAAAATTCGGCGTCGGCGAGTTGTACCAAAAAACATTCAGAAACGGCGTATTCACGCGCATCATGTCTATCATTACGTGGGTAAAATCCAGCATTACCGCATTTATCCCCTCCTGCTTTTCACTGTGCGCATACATAAATTTAAGGACTGAGATGAGCGTGGAAAGCAGTGCCGGAATAAAAATAACCCACCCTACAACTCTTTTTAGGATTGCAATGCGTCCAGCTTGTTGATACGTCATGAGTTCCCCTTGATAAAGACGCGTCGTTTTGGCCTAAGTCTACCTGTTGATTCCCGTTTTCGCCTGATCTTTAAGGGCGATATACTAAGAACATGGTCATAATGAACGCTTAATTTGTTATTTTTTAATCTCAACAGGAGAGGTTGTGATGTCAACCCCACGCCAAATTCTTGCTGCAATTTTCGATATGGATGGACTACTGATCGATTCCGAACCGCTCTGGGATCGCGCTGAACTGGACGTGATGGCAAGTTTAGGCGTAGATATTACTCGGCGCCATGAACTGCCAGACACGCTTGGGCTACGCATTGATATGGTTGTCGATCTCTGGTTTGCGCAGCAACCGTGGAGCGGCCCCGATCGCCAGGAAGTGACAAACCGTGTTATTGCCCGCGCGATTACGCTTATCGAAGAGACGCGCCCTCTTTTGCCGGGTGTGCGCGAGGCCGTGGCGCTGTGTAAAGCGCAGGGGCTATTAGTGGGGCTTGCCTCGGCATCGCCGCTGCATATGCTGGAAAAAGTGCTCACCATGTTCGAACTGCGCGACAGTTTTGACGCGCTGGCCTCTGCGGAAAAATTGCCCTACAGCAAACCGCATCCGCAGGTCTATCTGGATTGTGCGGCCAAATTAGGCGTTGATCCATTAACCTGCGTGGCGCTGGAAGATTCGGTGAATGGTTTAATCGCGGCAAAGGCGGCGCGAATGCGCGCCATTGTGGTGCCAGCAGAAGAAAACCAGCATGATCCGCGCTTTGCGCTGGCGAATGTCAAACTTAACTCGCTGGCAGAGCTGACGACGGCGCATCTACTCGGTTAAGATGTTTCCGAAACAAAGTCAACGGGCAATTAGCCGCTGAGCCAGACGGCAAGCGGCTTTGACAGAGACAAAGAGTTACAACGTCACCACTTCCGCCTACTGTATAAAAACCCTATACTGTATGAATTGACAGTTTAATGGGTTTTATCATGACGGCGGAAGGACATCTTCTTTTTTCTATAGCCAGCGCGGTTTTCGCCAAGAATGCCGAGTTAACGCCCGTCCTTGCGCACGGCGACTGGTGGCATATTATTCCTTCGGCTATTTTGACCTGTCTGCTGCCGGATATCGACCACCCCAAATCTTTTCTTGGCCAGCGCCTGAAATGGGTATCGAAACCGATCGCCCGCGCGTTCGGTCACCGGGGGTTTACCCATAGTCTGCTGGCGGTCTTTGCCCTACTGGCGACCTTTTATCTCAAGGTACCGGATACGTGGATTATCCCGGCGGATGCGCTGCAAGGCATGGTACTCGGCTATTTAAGCCATATCGTCGCGGATATGCTCACCCCCGCAGGCGTTCCCTTACTGTGGCCGTGCCGCTGGCGTTTCCGCCTGCCTATTCTGGCGCCGCGCAAAGGCAATCAACTGGAGCGATTTTTATGTATGGCGTTGTTTGCCTGGGCGGTGTGGATGCCACAGTCCATGCCGGAAAACAACGTCATACGCTGGTCTTCGCAGATGATCACTATCCTGCAAATGCAGTTCAATCGTTTTATAAATCACCAGATTGATTAGTAAATCAACGCCAAAGTCATTTTTGGTATAAACCATTCCATTTGAATATAAGAGCCAGCTCACAGTTCTGCTAATCTTGCGCGAACAGAATCGCTAAAACACAGCGCTTCATAATAAAAAAATCAGGAGAACGGGGATGAATTTTCCATTAATCGCGAACATTGCGGTGTTCGTCATTCTGCTGTTTGTACTGGCGCAGGCCCGTCATAAACAGTGGAGTCTGGCTAAAAAAGTGCTTGTCGGCCTTGTGATGGGCGTGGTCTTTGGTCTGGCCCTGCACACCATTTATGGCGCTGACAGTCAGGTGTTAAAAGACTCCATTCAGTGGTTCAATATTGTCGGCAACGGTTATGTGCAATTGCTACAAATGATTGTGATGCCGCTGGTATTCGCCTCTATTTTAAGCGCCGTGGCACGACTGCATAACGCCTCTCAATTGGGGAAAATCAGTTTTCTGACTATCGGCACGCTGCTATTTACTACCCTTATCGCAGCGCTGGTGGGCGTGCTGGTCACCAATCTGTTCGGACTGACGGCGGAAGGTCTGGTTCAGGGCGGCGCGGAAACCGCGCGTCTGAATGCCATTGAGACGAGCTATGTCGGCAAAGTGGCCGATCTCAGCGTGCCGCAACTGGTGCTGTCTTTTGTACCGAAAAATCCGTTTGCGGATCTGACTGGCGCAAATCCTACGTCTATTATCAGCGTGGTGATTTTCGCCGCATTCCTGGGCGTGGCCGCGCTTAAACTGCTGAAAGATGATGCGCCAAAAGGCGAGCGTGTGCTTGTTGCTATCGATACCCTGCAAAGCTGGGTGATGAAGCTGGTGCGTCTGGTGATGCAACTTACGCCTTACGGCGTACTGGCGCTGATGACGAAAGTGGTTGCCGGCTCTAATCTGCAGGACATCATTAAGCTTGGAAGCTTCGTGGTAGCGTCATATCTTGGTCTGGCGATAATGTTTGTGGTTCACGGCATACTATTGGGCGTGAACGGGATTAGCCCGCTGAAATATTTCCGCAAGGTGTGGCCGGTGCTGACATTTGCCTTTACCAGCCGTTCCAGCGCCGCCTCCATTCCACTTAATGTCGAAGCGCAAACCCGCCGCCTGGGCGTGCCGGAGTCCATCGCCAGCTTTGCTGCCTCTTTTGGCGCGACCATCGGCCAAAACGGTTGTGCCGGTCTTTATCCTGCGATGTTGGCGGTAATGGTTGCGCCGACGGTCGGCATCAACCCCTTAGACCCCGTATGGATAGCCACGCTGGTGGGTATCGTTACCGTAAGTTCGGCGGGTGTTGCCGGCGTTGGCGGCGGCGCGACCTTCGCCGCGCTGATTGTGCTGCCTGCCATGGGCTTACCGGTCACGCTGGTCGCGCTGTTAATCTCCGTCGAACCGTTGATTGATATGGGCCGTACCGCACTGAACGTGAGTGGCTCAATGACCGCGGGTACGCTGACCAGCCAGTGGCTGAAGCAGACCGATAAAACCATTCTCGATAGTGAAGAAGACGCTGAACTGGCGCATCGATAATACATTATCGGGAGTTCACATCGTCTGAGACACGACGATCGGCAACTCAAAATGTCTGCCACTAAAAACGCCGGTCTCCAGTACCGGCGTTTTGTTTTTTTCTTAGTCAGCGATTTCGTTTTCCTGGCGAACCTGATTCGCCCAACGCTGCGCCGATTCTGGCACGCTAAAGGCGGGCGACCGTTGAAATGACTCCCCCGTCAGAACAAAGGCAACATATTTACCGCGCAGTATCCAGACGTCGCGAAACGTATCCATTTTTATCGCATGTTCCGGCGGCGCGGGTTCAACACGCGGAATATAGCTAATAATCTGGCGATTTTGCTGGCGAAGAGGTTTCATCATTAATGCTTCACTAAAAGAGGCTAAGAGCCTATCCCATTAGGGCTATTTTACTTGCCATTTTGGTCCTGGGCAGTGCTCAAAATCCTCACGTACTACGTGTACGCTCCGGTTTTTGCGCGCTGTCCGTGTCCAAACTGGCTGCGCCAATAACGCCTACTGGGATAGGCTCTAAGGCTAAAAATCAGAAAAACACTATTTTAGCCGATCTTCGCCCCCGACGTCCTGTTCCGCGCGTGCGATTTCCCTGTTATACCCTGTCTGCCGTTCCGCTCTCCCCCAGCATAATTGCTGAAATGTTCTATAGTTAGAGTGATTTTGACTACTACCACGCCCATTTCAGTGATGAAAGCAGGAGACGAGTTCAATGTCGCATAATGAAAAATCCCCCCATCAGTCCCCCGTGCATGATACCCGTGAATCACAGCCCGGCCTGGACTCCCTGGCTCCGTCAGACGGTTCACATCGCCCCACGCCAGAACCGACGCCGCCGGGCGCGCAACCGACGGCCCCCGGCAGCTTAAAAGCGCCCGAGACCGCGAATGATAAGCTCACCGCCCTCGACGCCTTTCGTAAAGGCAGCGAAAATTATGCGCTGACCACCAATCAGGGCGTGCGCATCGCCGACGATCAAAATTCTCTTCGCGCCGGCAGCCGTGGCCCTACGCTGTTGGAAGATTTTATCCTGCGCGAGAAAATTACCCACTTTGACCATGAGCGTATCCCGGAGAGGATCGTTCACGCCCGCGGATCTGCAGCGCACGGTTATTTCCAGCCATATAAAGACCTGAGCGACATCACGAAAGCCGCGTTTCTGCGCGATCCACAGAAAATTACCCCGGTCTTTGTTCGCTTTTCGACAGTACAGGGCGGCGCGGGGTCTGCTGATACCGTACGTGATATCCGCGGTTTTGCGACCAAATTTTATACCGAAGAGGGAATTTTCGATCTCGTCGGTAATAACACGCCGATCTTTTTTATCCAGGATGCGCATAAGTTTCCGGATTTTGTGCACGCCGTTAAGCCCGAACCACATTGGGCTATTCCGCAAGGGCAGAGCGCGCACGACACCTTCTGGGACTATGTTTCCTTACAGCCTGAGACGCTGCACAACGTCATGTGGGCAATGTCGGATCGCGGTATTCCACGGAGTTATCGGACGATGGAAGGGTTCGGCATCCACACCTTCCGTCTGATCAATGCACAAGGGAAAGCGACCTTTGTCCGTTTCCACTGGAAACCGTTGGCAGGTAAAGCCTCACTGGTGTGGGATGAGTCACAAAAACTGACCGGTCGCGATCCGGATTTTCACCGCCGGGATCTGTGGGAGGCCATCGAAGCGGGCGATTTCCCGGAATACGAGCTGGGCCTACAACTCATTGCCGAAGAGGATGAATTTAAATTCGATTTTGATCTGCTCGATCCGACCAAACTGATTCCGGAAGAGTTGGTGCCAGTACAACGCGTCGGCAAAATGGTGTTAAACCGTAATCCGGATAACTTTTTCGCTGAAAACGAACAGGCGGCATTTCATCCAGGGCATATCGTTCCCGGCATTGATTTTACCAACGATCCGCTGTTACAGGGGCGTCTGTTCTCTTATACCGACACGCAAATCAGTCGTCTGGGCGGGCCAAACTTCCACGAAATTCCGATTAACCGCCCTACCTGCCCCTACCATAACTTCCAGCGTGACGGTATGCACCGGATGGATATCGACACCAATCCGGCGAACTATGAACCAAACTCCATTAATGACAACTGGCCACGCGAAACGCCGCCAGCGCCAAAACGCGGCGGCTTCGAATCATACCAGGAACGCGTGGATGGCAATAAAATCCGCGAACGCAGCCCCTCTTTCGGTGAATATTACGCGCATCCTCGCCTGTTCTGGCTCAGCCAGACGCCGATAGAGCAGCAGCATATTATTGACGCGTTCAGCTTTGAGCTGGGTAAAGTAGCCCGCGCGTATATTCGGGAGCGGGTGGTCGATCAGTTAGCGCATATTGATGTCACGCTGGCTCAGGGCGTCGCGCATAATCTCGGTTTTGCACTCACCCATGAGCAAACGCAAATTGCCCCGCCTCCTGATGTCAACGGTCTGAAAAAAGATCCGGCGCTCAGCCTGTATGCGGTGCCGGACGGCGATGTTAAAGGCCGAGTGGTCGCTATTCTGCTGAACGACAAGGTTAACGCCGCCGAACTGTTGACCATTTTGCAGGCTTTAAAAGCCAAAGGCGTCCACGCAAAACTGCTCTATTCACGGATGGGTGAAGTAACGGCTGATGACGGTTCAACATTAACTATTGCGGCAACCTTTGCCGGCGCGCCGTCGCTAACGGTCGATGCGGTAATAGTACCGTGCGGCAATATTGCCGATATCGAGAGTTGCGGCGATGCCCGTTACTACCTTCTGGAAGCCTACAAACATCTGAAGCCCATCGCACTGGCAGGCGACGCCCGACGGTTTAAGGCGCTTTTAAACATTGATAGCCAGGGGGAAGAAGGACTTGTTGAGGCAGATAACGTTGACCACCACTTTATGGACACTCTGCTGACGCTGATGGCGGCACACCGTGTCTGGTCGCGTGCGGGGAAAATTAACGCGATTCCTGCATAAACAGCAAAAAATGCGGCGCATTCTTGCGCCGCAAACTCAGGAGCTAAATATCAAGAAAACTGCCAGGACGATATCCACGTTCCGCAATCGCTGCCTTGAGTGACGCAGACGTCAACACCTCCAGTTCAGTTAAGCGGGGGTAACAATAGGCGCTCTGGCGAATAATGTTGTCCACAAACGCCGGATGACACATCACCTCCAGAGAGGCCTCTCCTCGATGCGCCGAGGCATCCAGAATGCGTAAAAAGCACGCTTCGGTGATCTCCTCGCCGTAAAATTCACTACTAAATCCTTGAGTGCTGCGCAAATCCGACGGCAGATCGTCGGCGTTCAACACCGTCTGGCGGTCAATACGTAACGCAATCCCGCGCTGCGCCGCAAAGCGGGCGACGATGGGGAAAATTTGCGGGAACATATGCACATGATGGTGACTGTCGAGATGCGTTGGCTCGCGGCCAAATACGTCGATGAAACGCTGATACTGACACGCCAGTTCATGCGCAATTTCATCCAGCGGAAGCGTATCCTCCTCCGCCATTTGCCAGATCCATTTCCCCAACAGGCCGTCTCGCGTCAGGCCCGGCATCTCTGACACCGGTTTGCCTAACGTCAAAACAAAATGCATTCCCACCCCAAGCGCAGGCAGCTCGCGGCTAAGCTGCGCCGCATGGTCAATAGCCTCGCCATTGACCAGCGCCGTCGTGGAGGTCACAACGCCGTTGCGATATGCTTCAACAATGCCGTAATTTTGCCCTTTACTCAGGCCAAAATCATCGGCATTCACAATCAACACGCGTTCCATAGCCTACCTCTGTCAGTGGTGCTTACCTTTAAGCGCTTCGATGCAAGCGGCAAAATTAGGCAGCCATTTTTCATGCGCCAGAATGAGTTCACGCGCCAAGACTTCTGCGTCGCGGTCGGAATGCACCAGCGGACTCAGGTTAAGCGCCAGCAGCACATCATTAAAGTTTCCGCTCAGCGCCGCATTGCTGGCCGCGACCTCAAATCCTTTAATAGTGTGGATAAGCCCCAGCACTTTTTCGTCAAAACGGGTGATACGCGGGTGCGGCGTCGCGCCATTGCGTCCCAGAATGCAGGTCATTTCCACCGCCCAGTCCGCCGGGATATTCTCGACATGCCCATGATGTGGAATATTAACGTAATGCTCAGTCTGCTTGTCATTATAAATAGCGTTAATGACTTCACAAGCGGCATCGGAATAATAAGCGCCGCCGCGTTGCTCAAGCTCTTTCGGCTTCACGTTTAGCTCAGGATTTTTGTACAAGTCGAAGAGTTGTTTCTCCACTTTTTGTACGACCTGAGCGCGCGCGCCGCCTTTGTAATATTCGCCCATTTCAATCGCCAACATCTCTTTTTGCTTGAAGTAATACAACAAATAAGAGCACGGCAGCATGTTCAGCGAGCGAATCAATCCTTCACTAAACGGCAGATCAAAGATATTTTTTACGGTTGACGCTTTCAACTGACCGGACGCCACGCCATCCAGTAATTCTGCGAACCGTGAGGTGCCATTCACCAGCACATCTTTAATAAAGACCATATGGTTTAGACCAAACAGGTCAATGGAAAGATCGTCATTCTCATTCAGCGCCAGCACGTCATGAATAAACATTTTCATGCCGACAGGAATATTACATACGCCGATGAATTTTTTAAAGTTGGTATGACGATAAACCGCTTCCGTCACCATCCCCGCCGGGTTAGTAAAGTTAATGACCCACGCATTCGGACATAATTCTTCAACATCCTTAATGATGTCAAAAATAACCGGAATGGTACGCAACCCTTTAAATAAACCGCCAGCGCCGTTGGTTTCTTGCCCCAGATAGCCGTGGCTAAGCGGGATACGCTCGTCCAGCTCACGGGCTTTGAGTTGACCAACGCGTAGCTGGGTAGTGACAAAATTAGCGTCTTTCAGCGCTTCCCGGCGATCCAGAGTTTTATACAATTTTAGCGGAACGCCTGCTTTATCAATCATTCGCTGGCAGAGATCATAAATAATGCCCAGCTTCTCTTTCCCGTCTTCAACGTCAACCAGCCATAATTCGGTGACAGGTAATTCATGGTAGCGCTTAATAAAGCCTTCAAGTAATTCAGGGGTGTAGCTGCTCCCGCCACCAATAGTGACGACTTTTAATTTCTGGCTCATAATATCTCCCTTCAGTGTATGACACTGATATGTATTACGCTATGCCCGCTCGTAAGAAATAGCGTGACGTTCCCCGCGCTATTGGGGCAAGCGTGAAATGTAACTAATCGAGCAATGTAAACCGTTACTCATTAATTTCCGTCAATCGCTTCCGATAACTATTCGGCGTGAATGAGGTCATCTTCTTAAACGTTTTAATAAACAGACTTGGACTGCTATACCCGGCTTCATAAGCAATATCCGTAACCGAATAGTTGGTCATTTCCAACTGTTTCTTGGCAAAATTAATGCGAATCTCATTAATGATTTGCATCGGCGTTTTGCTGTAATAACGTCGGGTGGCGCGCGTCAGATACTCCTGGGATTTTGCCGACAGGCGCACCATATTTTCCAGCGCATGTTCGCCAAACTGCGTTTTATCATGCATTATCTCCACGGTTGCTTTCAGCCATTGTGGAATATCATCATAAACCTGCTCTTCGCGGTAATGACGTAAGCGGTTTATAATATAAAATGTCACCACTTCGATAAATTCGTCGAGCCCATTGCCGCGAAAATTCAACGACGCAATCACCGTTTCAATATAGGTAAGGAAGGTGCTATTCGCCCTGTATACCTGCGATGCCACAAAACAAAACGGCAGTAACGGAAGATAATGCTGTTCAAAAAAACGTTTACTAATTCCTACGTTCAGAATACGCGTTGCGCCAAACTCATAGAAACTTTGGTGATTCGACCCCACCGGGATAAAAACAAAATCTCCACGTTCCAGCAGCACACGCTTCCCGTTAATCTCCTGGTAATAACGTCCGGTTAATACCAGGGTAAATTCATAATAGTCGTGCTGATGCAGCCCGGTGACGCTTTCCGTCTTGTTATAGATAAACACATGGAAATTTTTGCCATTGAAGAGCTGCTGCTCATAAACCGTTTTGATTTCCGTTGCGTTAACCTGTAGCTGCATCATCCGCCCCCTGTTATTTCAGTTTCTCATGGAGCTCAATCAACTCAGCGATCAGTTCACGAGCCAGCATTGAGGTCATCAAATGATCCTGAGCGTGAACCAGGACCAGACTGACTTTCATTTTGCCTTCGCCCTGATCGCCTTCGATGAGTTTTGTCTGCACAAGATGCGCTTCATTGAGCGCTATGCGCGACTGGTCCATCATCGCTTTCGCCGCCTCAAAATCGCCTTCTTTCGCTTTTCTGAGCGCGCCATATGCCAGGCTGCGCGCCTGACCAGAATTGATGATAAGCCCCATAACGACTTCTTCGAGTTCCTCAGCCGCTGTCTGGTTATCTACAACATTTTCAAGATCAAACATAGTCTTTCCTCTGATTCAGCCCGGCATGGCATCCCATGCCGACGCGGAGTTTAGAATTTCAGTGCGTTAGCGATATCTTCTTCGCTTTCTTCCTGCTCGATGGCGTTCTGCGCTTTGTTAGCCACCACCACGAAGGGGAGATAAATCAGGGTAGCGACCGCCAGGTTAAATAGCGCAACCAGCAACGCGGCGACACTGCCGTTGGTGTTAAAGAACGCCCCCAGCCCGGTTGGCATGGTCCACGGCGCAATATTGGTAATCGGCGGAATAATACCCAAATAGTAAGCCACCAGCGTAATCGCCGCCAGAATCGGCTGTACCAGAATGAAGGGGATAAACATCACCGGGTTCATAATAATCGGCAGGCCAAACAGGATGGGTTCGTTAATCTGGAAGATACCTGACGGCAGCGCCAGTTTTGCCACCTGGCGATAGTCCGCGCGACGGGATGCCAGGAAGATAGCGATGATCAGACCCAGCGTTGCGCCGCTACCACCGAGGAAGATATAAGAATCCAGCATCGGTTTCGCCCAGATATGGAACGTTTTACCGGCTTCCAGCGCCGCATCGACGGAGCCATACTGTTGGTAAATAGAGATGTTTTCCAGCGCCCAGGGCGTCATGATGCCGCTATCCAGCGCGGTCAGCGCCAGCGAACCATGAATACCAAAGAACCACAGCAGCGGTACAAAAATGACATATGCCCACCCTACCACGCTACCCAGCGATGCCAGCGGCGTAGAGATAGTGTCCATAATAATCTGATGGAAGTTAGAACCGTAATTAGACAGCGCCCAGGCAATAATCCCCATAATAGAGAGAATAATAAAGCCGGGAATTAATGCTGAGAATGAACGAGACACCGAAGCCGGTACGCTGTCCGGTAGTTTAATCACCCAGTTGCGCCGGACAATAAATGTAAACATCTCCGCGACCACCAGGCCAATAATAATACCGGAGATAATATTCGCGCCGCCCAGCCAGTTAGCGCCTACGGCATAGGCCTCGCCGACACTATACGGCGTTACGGTCATAAATGCCGCCACGGAGAGCAGTCCAGCGGCCAGCGCATCAACCTTGCGCTCTTCCGCCAGCGCCATGCCGATAAAAAATGGCGCCATGAGCGACATAATGCCCAATGTGCCGTTATAGACGTTCCCGCCGATGCCTTTCAATCCATTAAGTGTTTCAATGGTTGAGGCATCAAGCCGAATGCCCATGGAATAAAAAAACGACCCCTCCCCAAAGCTCAGGAAAACGTTATTAATTAATACAAACATCGCCCCCGCAAGGGTTAATGGCATTAAACGAATAAAGCCGTTCTTGATTGCATTAACGTGTGGCTGCTTTCCTATTTTTACAGCAAAAGGAAGGAGTACCTTTTCAAGTGAAGCAATAACGTTACTCATAGAAAAATACCCTTAAATACCGCAATAAAATATTGCGGTTAGTGTATGAAATAACTCTTTGACGGGAAAAATTAAAAAATAATTAATTCGCGGCGGCTTTTTTAATTGCCGCTACCGCAGCTTTAAGCACGCCTAAGCCATCTACCTTGCCGTACAACATTGAATCAATGACTTCTACCGGTTTACCGGGTAATAAACGCTGAATTTCGGGGAGCATATAAGCAATTTGCGGGCCTAATAACACGACGTCCGCTGCCGGGCCTTTTTCACCGGCCAGGGTTTCAGGGAATGCTTCAATAATCACCGGCACTTCATATTTTTCAGCCTGAGCGCGCATTTTTGATACCAGTAACGATGTTGACATGCCCGCAGAACAAAACAGATAAATGTGTTTCTTTTCCATAAAAACCTTCCTCATGTGCGATTATCTGTCAACCAGATACGCCGCAAGCCTCAACCTGCATCCATACTCTGGGCGACTTGCGTAACCGGATTTACTTTTTTAGGTGGCTGAAATGAGTATACGGGATCGGACCGCCGGATGGTATTTCCTTGACCCACTAAATTGTCTCTCATTGACCTGGCGTTATGACCCCCCTCACATTTCGGGCAAATAATTCGCGATAATAAATAAGGTTATGGCAGGCACAAAAAAACCGGCTCGCAGGCCGGTTTCCTTGAATGTTCAGGCAATGTACAGTTGTTACTGCTTCGGCGCCTGTGGGTCAGTGTCGTACTCCGCACAGGTCTGATAGCCGGAGTTAATCACGTGCCCGGTATCGTCCAGCGCAACAAAGTAGGTTTCCGCTTTACCATCACGTTGACCCAGGATGTAGGTCTGACAGGTACCACGCGCATGAATCATGCTCACTTCAGATGACGGTTTGCCCGCAATCTGCGCAACTTGCGCCCTGCTCATTCCTTTTTTAACATCTTTAACGACAGGCTCAACAAATTGGTCTTTTGTACGATCATACGCCGTACAGCCTGCCAGCATAGTCATTACCGCCGCTGCGCTTAAAATTCCTGCTACGTTTTTGTTCATTTTCCGTCCTCTTGTTTATCAGCGTGTTATGTAAGCCTGGAATACATCAGAATATTTTTCAAGCCGCGCCTCGCCACAAAAAGCCTTTCGGAAAATTCTCTAACGCAGCGACATGTTGTATTAAACACCGCTTAGCCCGCCAAACCTTGTTGTTTCAGCGGCGAAGGGTTAGCTTTAACAGGGTAAAGATTCATTTTTTTAATGTCGAAGGGGGTTAAATGACTCTGCAGCAAGAGATAATCCAGGCGCTTGGCGCGAAACCGCATATCAACCCTGAAGAAGAAATTCGCCGCAGCGTGGATTTTCTTAAAGCGTACCTGAAAACCTATCCCTTTTTGAAATCGCTGGTGTTAGGCATCAGCGGCGGGCAGGATTCGACGCTGGCCGGGAAACTCAGCCAGATGGCTATCGCCGAATTGCGGGAAGAGACCGGTGATAATGCGCTGCAGTTTATCGCCGTTCGTCTGCCTTATGGCGTGCAGGCCGATGAACAGGATTGCCAGGACGCCATTGCTTTTATTCAGCCGGACAGAGTACTCACCGTCAATATTAAAGGCGCCGTCCTCGCCAGCGAACAGGCGCTGCGCGAAGCGGGAATTGAGCTGAGCGATTTTGTTCGCGGCAATGAAAAAGCGCGTGAGCGAATGAAAGCGCAATATAGCATCGCCGGTATGACTCACGGCGTCGTGGTGGGCACCGACCATGCGGCGGAAGCGATAACCGGGTTCTTCACCAAATATGGCGATGGCGGTACCGATATTAACCCACTTCATCGCCTTAACAAACGCCAGGGCAAACAGCTTCTCGCAGCGCTGGGCTGTCCTGAGCATCTGTATAAAAAAGTCCCCACCGCCGATTTGGAAGACGACCGCCCTTCACTGCCTGATGAAGCCGCGCTGGGCGTAACGTATGACAATATTGACGATTACCTGGAAGGCAAAACGCTGGACTCCACCATCGCTAAAACTATCGAAGGCTGGTATGTAAAAACTGAACATAAGCGCCGTTTGCCGATTACGGTATTCGACGACTTTTGGAAAAAGTAAGCGTACTTCTACTGTTGTGCCGGATATCGCTCGTCTATCCGGCCTCCTCTCTTCCCAGCCTCTTTTTTAATCACCCATCCGCTGTTATACTGGATGAATAACCAGTTAACGGAGATCACTGTGGTACGGCGTCAATCAGCCCCCCGCCTTGAGTTTGAAGCGGCGGCCATTTACGAATATCCAGAACATTTACGTCCTTTCCTCAGCGAAGCGCCAGCCTTACCGGGCGTCTATATATTTCATAGCGAAAGCGATACGCTGCCACTTTATATCGGTAAAAGCGTAAATATTCGCAGCCGGGTGCTCTCACATCTGCGAACGCCTGACGAGGCCGCTATGCTGCGACAGGCGCGGCGGATAAGCTGGATCTGCACCGCTGGGGAAATGGGCGCGTTGCTGCTGGAGGCGCGACTGATCAAAGAACAACAGCCGCTGTTTAACAAGCGGTTACGGCGTAATCGCCAGCTTTGCTCTCTACAGTTGAGCGAACAAAAGATTGAGGTCGTTTCCGCCCGCAGCGTCGATTTTTCCCATGAGCCGAACCTGTTTGGGCTCTTCGCCAACCGTCGGGCAGCGCTGCAAAGCTTACAGAACCTCGCCGATGAACAAAAATTGTGTTATGGCCTGCTGGGGCTTGAACCGGTAAGCCGTGGGCGCGCCTGTTTTCGTTTCGCGCTGAAGCGCTGCGCTGGCGCGTGTTGTGGGCAAGAAACCCCGCAGGCGCATTTTCTTCGTCTGCAGGCCTCGCTGGAACGGTTACGTGTGGTTTGCTGGCCCTGGAAAGGCGCTATCGCGTTAAAAGAGAGCCGCCCACAAATGACCCAGTTCCACATTATTAACAACTGGTTATGGCTGGGGGCGGTACCCTCGCTGGATGAGGCCGCCACCCTGGTGCGTACCCCTGCGGGCTTTGATCAGGATGGCTATAAAATTCTCTGTAAACCACTAATGTCAGGTCAATATGAGATCATTGAACTGCACACCGACTGTCGCCAGTCATAAAGAAAACCGCCGATCCTGTCCACCTCAACGATTGTGTTGTCGACAAGACCGGCGGTCTTAAATTATGCGGAAAGTTATTCTGCCGCAGCAGGCATTTTACCTTCTTGCGCCGGGCGTTCTGTCAGACGCTTCTCAAAATTAGCGTTATATTGCTTTTTCTGCTCCGGTGTCAGAACGTTATAAATTTTATTCTGGGTTTCCATATGCGCCAGCATATTGGCCTTGCGCTGCGCTTCCATTTTCGTAATTTGCGCTTCGGCTTTGGCTTTATCGAAGGTATCGCTGGCGATAATATCATGCATGGCGCGACGCTCTTCCAGCGGCGGACGTTTCATTTGCTCGCGCTGCGCTTTCATAATGTCGCGAATTTGTTGCTTCTGTGCGTCCGTCAGGTTCAGGTTTTTAAACATCATATCGTGATGTGGGCCAAATTTACCTTTATGCTGCATCATTGGCTTCGCATCCGCTGGCGCGGCGGTGGTAGTCTCAGCGGCATGAGCGAGATTCGCAGCACCCATCGCCAGGGTAGAGGCAACAAATAGAGCAGTCAGTTTACGCATATTTCCATCCTTCCTTTCAGTTATTTTTACGGCATATTTAAAACAGCGCCGTGTTGTCGTGATTAACTTTAACCGTCTTAGCGTCAATTAGTCAGAACAACGGTAAAACAATGAAAGTATAAAAAACACTTTTTCGCCAATTGTGAAGAAAAAAAGAATAAATTGCGCAGAGTTGAAAGAGAAATATACAACAGCATGATATAGCAGAAATTATGCAGAACTATAACTCAGCAACGCTTATTAATAAAGCAATTCTCCAGGAATAATCCGTAATAGCATGAAAATGTGTCCCAAATCATCCCTGTAACCCTAACGTAAGCTTACAGGGACGTTTATCAGGGCAGTCTTTCCAGCATTAATCCAGCCCGCAATCCGCAGGCGACAGAGGGATTAGGAAAGAGAACATATTCAACGTCATGAGTCACCGTTACGCGCTTATCCCCCTCCTCGGCCAGCAACGTTCCCTTCGCAAAGGCAGTAAAATTCAGCGTTTGCGCATCCATATAAAGCGCGAACTTATCGCTGTGACGCGTGATTTGCGACACCACCCGATAGCGTAGCGGCGGCGAAAACGAGGTTGACGTTTCGACACCGCTCAGCAGCGCCGACAACGCCTGCGAGGTTACATTGAACTGCGTCAGATCGTTTTGCCCAAACGGCAACGCCTTTCCCAACTCCAGCGTACAGGAAAGCGCGCCGAAATGTTCAGAGCTAAAGTGCGTAAACGTACCGCCGGGCGCCTGATGAAATACCAACGCCTCCAGTCCTGCCGCGCCCAGCCACGCCAGAAAATCGGTCTCCCACGGGCGGTCGCGCTGCGGCAATACGCCAAAACGCAAATGATGCGAGCCACGAATGGCGGTATGCAGATCCAGATGCCAGCGTACCCGCGTCTGGCCAGATGAAAAGAAGGTATCCAGACTTAGCTCCAGCTCACGCGCCCGCCGCGTTTCATCGCTTTCGGCAAAGGACTGCCAACGCCCGCCAAACATACGGTTCATATCGCTGTGACAATAGCGTATTCCCGCCGCCAGCGCCTGCGGATTGCCGAGTACCACCAGCACTCGCCACGTTAACGTCAAGCTGCCTGAATACAGCGCCGACAGCAGCTTATCCAGCATCTCGACCGGCGCGGTTTCATTGCCGTGTATCCCCGCAGAAAGAATTAACGCGCGGTCGACCGGCGCATCGGGCGTGAGTTCAAGCAGACCATGGCCTAACCAGCGCCAGCGAAAACCCGCGCCCTTCCCCTGCCTCACCCGTGGTGTCGTGCCGCTTAGCGTCAACGCCAGAAAGTTATCCATCAGCCGCCCCCGTTTGCTGGAAAGGATAAACCGACCCCAAATCCAGCAGACGCGTTAACACATCCAGCGCCTCCCGGCCTTCTCGCAATAATAACGGATCGGCCAGATCGGCAGCGGTCAGGCGATCGCGATAATAACGATCCGCCCACGCGTTAAGGGCCGTAAACAGAGCGTCATTCATCATTACCGCTGGATTCACCGCCCGTCGTTCTTCTTCTGTTAACACCACGCGTAATCGCAGACAGGCCGGGCCGCCGCCGTTGGCCATACTTTCTCGCAAATCAAACACCTGCATCGCGCTGATGGGGTTATCCTCCGCCACCAGCTTATTCAGATAGCGCCAGACGCCGACATGATCCTGACATTCCCGCGGCAACACTAACAGCATTGAGCCGTCGTCACGGCTTAACAACTGACTATTAAACAGGTAGGTCGCCACAGCATCTGATACAGAAACCTCTCCGGCGGGCACCTCTATCGCCATAAAACCGTCAACGCGCGTACGCAACTGATTAATGAGCACTTTCTGCCGGGCAAACGCCGCTTCGTGACAAAACAATACCTGTCGATTCGAAACGGCGATGACATCATTATGGAATACGCCTTGATCGATGACCTCCGGGTTCTGCTGAGCGAAGATAACCTGTTGCGGATTCACCTGATTAAGACGCGCCACGGCCTCGCTGGCTTCGCGGCTCTGGCGCGCCGGATAACGAGCGGGTCGTATTTCATTCTCCTCTTCGCGCCCATAGACAAAAAGCTGCACGCCTGCCGAACCATACTCGCCGCCAAGACGGTTATGATTCGCCGCGCCTTCATCTCCCAATAATGCGACCTGCGGTAACGCGCTATGCACTGAAAACTGGTTTTCATCGCGAAATATGGCGCGTAGCAGCGCTTCGGTCACAGGCGCCTCAAGAGCGCGATGAAATTTATTGTTTAAATTCGCCACCGTCA
Source organism: Salmonella sp. NW884 (assembly GCF_051700745.1). NCBI lineage: Bacteria > Pseudomonadati > Pseudomonadota > Gammaproteobacteria > Enterobacterales > Enterobacteriaceae > Salmonella > Salmonella sp. NW884. The sequence continues at coordinate 454,893 of NZ_JAMMDE010000001.1, forward strand.
GGTGGACTTTCCCGTCCAGCGCGTCTGCCGATGGGCAAACCGTCGCCGCATTCGCAACCCACATTGGCGACGCGGAACTCACGCTGGAAAGCCAGCGTGGCGCCTGACGCGCAACCTTATCCAGAATCTGCTCATCGCTACCCGTGAAGCCGAGCTGACGCAACGCCGGAATAAAAGGTCGCTCATGCGGCGGGATCACCGCCTGGGGAAAGCCGGCATCCGCCAGAGCCTTCATCTTTAGCAGCCCCTGTTTTACCGCCAGACGAGGATTCGACACCTGAAAACGGTGGCGGGTCGATGCCTCATTGCCGAAGGATAGCCCGGCATAATGGTGCGTAAGCCCCACCAGCCCGTCAAAATTAACTTCATGCGCCGTCATACCGCCTCCCTGCGAGAAAAGTCGAGGCCGGGGCTTAATGTCGCAGGCAACGTCAGTTCGGGAGATTCCAGACTGGCCATCGGCCAGGCGCAATAATCGGCGGCATACCAGGCGCTGGGCCGATGGTTGCCAGACGCGCCGACACCACCAAACGGCGCAGTACTCGCTGCCCCGGTGAGCGGTTTATTCCAGTTAACGATCCCTGCCCGCGCCTCCAGCAAGAGCTGTTCGAACTGCGCGCGATCCGTCGACACCAGCCCACACGACAGACCAAAACGGGTATTATTCGCCAGACGAATCGCCTCATCGAAATGCGCATAACGCCAGACGTTCAGCAGCGGACCAAACACCTCTTCATCCGGCACATCCGCGACGCCCGTCAGCTCAATGATGCCAGGCGTCAGCAGAGAGGTTCCCTCTTTGACCTTCCGCGGCGCCAGTAACGTGCGCCCGCCTAATGCCTCTCGTTGACGCCAGGCCTCCATCACATGCTGTGCCGCCTGCGCTGAAATCAGTCCGCCGATAAACGGCTGCGGATCGTCGTCCCATCTGCCGGGCTGCAGACGTCCGGCGATGTCAACCAGCCGCGCCAGAAATGCATCTCCCTGCGCACCCTGTTTTACCAGAAGGCGTCGCGCGCAGGTACAGCGCTGTCCGGCGGTAATAAACGCCGATTGCAGCGTCAGATGTACCGCCGCATCTATATTTGCCGCATCCTCAATAATGAGCGGGTTGTTTCCGCCCATTTCAAGGGCCAGGATTTTTTCCGGCTGGCCGGATAGCTGGCGATGAAGCTGATATCCGGTACTGGCGCTGCCGGTAAACAGCAGTCCGTCGAGATCGTCGAGCGAACTTAGCGCTTGTCCGGTCTCCCGGCCGCCCTGCACCAGATTAAGAACGCCTGCCGGTAGCCCCGCCCGTTCCCAGAGTTTTATTACCGTTTCCCCGGTCCATGGCGTTAGCTCGCTAGGTTTGAAGATCAGCGTATTGCCTGCCAGCAACGCGGGCACAATATGGCCATTCGGTAAATGGCCGGGAAAGTTATAAGGGCCGAATACCGCCAGCACACCGTGAGGACGATGGCGCAACGTCGCGGCGCCATCGACAAGTTCGCTTTTTTGTGCACCTGTTCTGGCGTGGTAAGCCTTAATCGAGATGGCAATCTTATTGATCATCGCCGTCACTTCCGTCGCCGCCTCCCAGCGCGGTTTACCGGTTTCACGCGCGATGACCTCCGTGAGATCGGCTTTATGCGCCTCCAGCAGGGCGGCAAATTTCTCTACGATAGCCTGTCGTGCCGCAAAAGGCTGTCTGGCCCAACAAGGAAACGCCGCGCGCGCCGCCTGACAGGCCTCGGCGACCTGTGCCGCATTAGCGTCATTCCCCTGCCAAAGTATCTCCGCACTCACCGGATTCGTTTTGCGGCGGCGTTCGCCCTGACCGGTTATCCAGTCGCCGTTTATCCATAGCGTCATACGGTTTTCTCCTCAGCGCAAAGGCGTACCAGCCGAACGTGGTCGCCCGCGCGACATTTCAGCGCATCCAACTGCGCTGCGGTAAGTACAAGTCGTGAAGTCTGCGGATCGGCACGCACCAGCGCGGCCCGAAAGTGGTGATAGTTTTCATTGGCGACCAGACATGCCGGATAGTCGCCAGGCGCGGGTTGCCCTTCCGCGACTTCCACCAGTCGGCTTTTACGAATGGCCCGCACGCGGTCAATATCACACTCCAGCGTCGGCCCACCGTCGAAGATGTCGATATAGTGGCGATAGCGAAAACCTTCCTTTTCCAGCACCGCGCGGGCTGGCGCCGTTTGCGGGTGGACTTCGCCAATCACGGCCTGTGCCTCTTCAGATAAGAAGTGGGTATAAATAGGATGTTTGGGCATCAGCTCGGCGATAAACGCTTTTTGCCCGGTACCGCATAAAAAATCCGCCCGGCTGAAATCCATAGAAAAAAAGCGTTTGCCGAGACTTTGCCAGAAGGGAGAATAACCGTGCTCGTCAATGACGCCGCGCATTTCCGCCACCACTTTCTCATTGAATTTATCGCGAAACGCGGCCATAAACATAAAGCGCGATTTTGACAACAGGTAGCCGTTACCCTCTTTACGCCATTCGGGATCGAGAAACAGCGTGCAAAGCTCACTGCTGCCAGTGTGATCATTACTCAGGAATAATGTTGGCAACGCGTTATATACATTCAGCTCTTTGGAGGCATGAACCAGCGTACCGACACGATAGTTATACCAGGGGTCGTTAAGGCCGACCGCGACCTCAATGGCGCAGATCCCGCCGACCTCACCCGTTTCACTGTCTTCGAGAACGAATACATACCCTTGTTCGCCTTTTGGCAGCTCGCCGGACCAGGTTTTTAGCGCGCGTTCAATGCGGGCCGCCAGCGTCGCTTCATTTGCCGGTAGCGAGGTTAAGCCGCCGCCCGTTTTGCCTGCAAGCTGCATCAGCGCGGCGATATCCGCATGTTCGACAGGACGAATCACCCGCATGATGCGCCTCCCGTCTGAAGGCGTTCGCACGCCAGGGCAAAACGATCAAGCCCGGTGGCTATCTCCTCGTCGCTAACATTTAACGCTGGCGCAAAACGCACCACGTCGCCGCCGGCGATGAGCACCATCACGCCTGCTTTTGCCGCTTCCTGGGCGATGAGTTTGGCTTTTCCGGCAAACTCCGTCTGTAGCACACAGCCAAGCAGTAGCCCCAGCCCGCGAATTTCACTGAACATGCCAAAACGTACATTAATGGTATTTAGACGTTCAATAAACGCATCGTGGCGCTGTCTGACGCCGTTTTGCATCTCCGGCGTATTGATGATATCCAGTACTTTTCCGGCAACTGCCGTCGCCAGCGGATTACCGCCGTAGGTGGTGCCATGCGTGCCTGGCGTCATGACGCTGGCATAGTCTTGCGTAGTCAGCATCGCGCCGATCGGGAAGCCGCCGCCCAACGCTTTAGCGGTCGTCAGGATATCGGGCGTAACGCCATAATGCATATATGCATACAGTTCGCCGGTACGTCCGACGCCCGTCTGCACCTCATCAAAAATCAGTAACGCCTGATGCCGGTCGCACAATTCACGCAGCCCCTGCAAAAAAGCTTTCGTGGCGGGGATCACGCCGCCCTCGCCCTGCACCGGTTCTACGATCACGGCGCAGGTATTGTCATCAATTAGCGCGCTGGCGGAGTTCAGATCGTTATAGGCTGCATGACGAATATCCGGCGGCAGCGGCGCAAAGTCCTGTGAATAGGTCGGTTGACCGCCAGCGCTGACGGTAAAGAGCGTGCGACCATGGAACGCGTTTTTAAAGGCCACAATGCCGCTTTTATGATTGCCGACACGATCGTGGGCATATTTGCGCGCCAGTTTTAATGCTGCTTCATTTGCTTCAGCGCCTGAATTACAAAAGAAAACGCGTTCGGCGAAGGTCGCGTCGATCAGTTTTTTCGCCAGTCGCAGCGCCGGTTCATTGGTGTAACCGTTCCCGGTATGCCAGAAGCGATTCGCCTGTTCATTTAACGCCTCGCGCAGCGCCGGATGCGCATGTCCCAATGCGTTGACCGCGATCCCGCCAGCAAAATCAATGTACTCTTTCCCCTGCTGATCCCACAGGCGTGAGCCTTCTCCGCGTACAGGAATAAAAGGCGCGGGAACATATACCGGCACCATCCATTCATCAAAGTTTTCGCGCGTAACTGACAGAGACATAGCGACCTCTTTTGGTAAAAATAAAGTTATTTATATGTTAATTAATATGAGTGTTTGCGCTGTAAATGTAGATTGCAGCATTCGCGCCAGCCAGCGTTAACATTGCATAAACAGAAGTGATAAACGGTAAATCAATGGGTTACAGCGTAGCGATATTCACTTTTACTGCATGAAAAGTGAATATTTCCGCATAATCGGTGGCTAAAAAGAGGAAAAAGCGAAATATTATTCAGTTGCCAAATATAATTCTGGAATTGTGATCTTATACGAAATTTACTGGAAATTACCGCCCCGTTCTGGCGCATCTGCACGCAAACTGTGCCATTTTCGCGCTATAGAAAACACCATACGCTTCCATTGGCCGAATCTGACGATGAGTGGCAGTCACCCGGTAAAATTTCTGTTACCATCCCAACACGATTCACCTTGCAAAGTGGCAGTGACTATGAAATTTGTCTCTTTTAATATCAACGGCCTGCGCGCCCGTCCCCATCAGCTTGAAGCGATTGTCGAAAAACACCAGCCCGATGTGATCGGTCTACAGGAGACAAAAGTCCACGACGAAATGTTCCCGCTCGAAGAGGTCGCGAAGCTGGGCTATAACGTTTTCTATCATGGACAAAAGGGCCATTACGGCGTCGCGCTGCTAACAAAAGCCACGCCCATTTCCGTCAGACGCGGTTTCCCGGATGATGGCGAAGAGGCGCAACGCCGCATTATCATGGCGGAAATCCCCTCGCCGCTGGGTAATATCACCGTCATTAACGGCTATTTCCCGCAGGGGGAAAGCCGGGATCATCCGTTGAAGTTCCCCGCGAAAGCGCAGTTTTACCAGAACTTGCAAAACTATCTTGAAACGGAACTCAAGTGTGATAATCCGGTATTAATTATGGGCGACATGAATATCAGCCCGACCGATCTGGATATTGGCATCGGCGAAGAGAACCGCAAACGCTGGCTGCGTACCGGTAAATGCTCCTTCCTGCCGGAGGAGCGTGAATGGATGTCACGGTTACTGAAGTGGGGATTAGTGGACACGTTCCGTCAGGCGAATCCGCAAACGATGGATAAATTTTCGTGGTTTGATTACCGCTCAAAAGGTTTCGTGGATAATCGCGGACTGCGCATTGACCTCTTGCTGGCAAGCGCTCCGCTGGCGGAACGTTGCGCAGAAACCGGTATAGACTACGACATTCGCAGTATGGAAAAACCCTCCGACCATGCGCCGGTCTGGGCGACGTTTCGTGTTTGATTCCGCTTTCTGATTAACCGTAAGGCCGGGATAGCGCGACGCTTCCCGGCAGGAATAACGACCTTAACGACAATGATAAAAAAACTCGATGTTGTTGCCGCCATCATTGAACGCGACGGCAAAATACTGCTGGCCCAGCGCCCAGCTCATGCGGATCAAGCCGGTTTATGGGAGTTTGCCGGCGGTAAAGTCGAACCCGGCGAAACCCAGCCGCAGGCGCTTATCCGCGAGCTACGCGAAGAGTTAGGGATTGACGCCACGCCCGGCGTCTATATCGCCAGCCATCAACGCGACGTGTCTGGCCGACGAATTCATTTGCACGCCTGGCATGTGCCTGCGTTTAACGGTCTGATACGTGCGCTGGAACATCAGGCATTAGCCTGGTGTACGCCGGAAGAGGCGCTGGAGTACCCCCTCGCCCCGGCGGATATTCCGCTATTGCAGGCGTTTATGGCTTTACGCGACGCCAGACTAACGGATTCGTGCTGATGGTTTTTTCGTCACGCTGGCACTGGAGCAAGACGCCTTCCACTTTTATTACCGCGCCTTCGGAGTAATTCTGATCCTGGTAAACGCAGCACTGAATGCAGGGCTGGGACGACTGACCGCGCGTGCTGAAAACTTCCGGCGGGACATTCACCTGAATATCAGGACGACTGTTCTGGTTTGCCAGCCCGACCATTGGCATTATCGCCATCACGGCGACCACGAGGCTTCGGCGCATAGGATTTCCTTATTTTTCTAAGTATATTCTCAGTATAACGGTAAGCCGCCGTGAAAACTTTAATCCTCTTTTGTCATCGCTTTTAGTTATGACCCTCGCCCCGTTATGAATTTACTTAGCAGCGTCATTTTTTTCTTGCTTACCGTCACATTGCTGATGGTATAGTCGAAAACTGCAAATACATATTCTGATAAAACGCAAATACAACCACATTAATATATAAGAGGTTTTTATATCTATGGATCAGACATGTTCTCTGGAATCGTTCCTCAACCATGTACAAAAGCGCGACCCGCATCAAACCGAGTTCGCGCAAGCCGTCCGTGAAGTCATGACCACCCTGTGGCCGTTTCTTGAACAAAACCCTCGTTACCGCCACATGTCTTTACTGGAACGTTTGGTTGAACCAGAGCGCGTAATTCAGTTTCGCGTAGTGTGGCTGGACGACAAAAACCAGGTGCAGGTAAATCGCGCCTGGCGCGTGCAGTTCAACTCTGCTATCGGCCCCTATAAAGGCGGTATGCGCTTCCATCCTTCGGTAAACCTTTCCATCCTTAAGTTCCTCGGCTTTGAGCAAACCTTTAAAAATGCCCTCACCACGTTGCCGATGGGCGGCGGTAAAGGCGGCAGCGATTTCGATCCGAAAGGGAAAAGCGAAGGCGAAGTGATGCGTTTCTGCCAGGCGCTGATGACTGAACTGTATCGCCATTTAGGGCCGGATACCGATGTGCCTGCCGGGGATATCGGCGTGGGCGGGCGCGAAGTGGGCTTTATGGCGGGAATGATGCGCAAGCTTTCCAATAACAGCGCCTGCGTCTTCACCGGCAAAGGGCTTTCCTTCGGCGGCAGCCTGATTCGTCCGGAGGCGACGGGCTATGGCCTGGTCTACTTCACCGAAGCGATGCTTAAACGTCATGGTCTCGGTTTTGAAGGGATGCGCGTCGCCGTGTCCGGCTCCGGCAACGTAGCGCAATACGCCATTGAGAAAGCGATGGCCTTTGGCGCGCGCGTGGTTACCGCGTCGGATTCGAGCGGGACGGTGGTCGATGAAAGTGGCTTCACGCCAGAGAAGCTGGCGCGTCTGTGTGAAATTAAAGCCAGCCGTGACGGTCGCGTCGCTGACTACGCCCGTGAGTTTGGCTTAACCTATCTGGAAGGCCAGCAGCCCTGGAGCGTACCGGTGGATATCGCCCTGCCATGCGCGACGCAGAACGAACTGGACGTTGACGCCGCGCGCGTACTGATTGCCAATGGCGTAAAAGCCGTGGCGGAAGGGGCAAATATGCCAACCACGATTGAAGCGACCGATCTCTTCCTTGAAGCGGGCGTACTGTTTGCGCCGGGTAAAGCCGCCAACGCGGGCGGCGTGGCGACATCGGGGCTGGAAATGGCGCAGAACGCCGCGCGGTTGAGCTGGAAAGCCGAGAAAGTGGACGCCCGTCTGCATCACATTATGCTGGATATCCACCACGCCTGTGTCGAGTACGGCGGCGACAATAAGCATACCAACTACGTTCAGGGCGCCAACATCGCCGGTTTCGTGAAAGTCGCCGACGCCATGCTGGCGCAGGGCGTCATTTAATCCCGTCGTCAGGCCAGATGGCTTTGCGCTTATTCGGTCTGACGGCCTGTCTCCTCAGCAGGCGGGCTTTTTTTGCCCGCTCGCTTACGCGGCGCACTCTTTTTCTTTTCTCCACCGCCTGGCGCGACTATCCCTCTGAAACGCTTCACCGGCGTGCGCTTAGCCTGATCGATCAGCTGATATAACGTGCCGACCAGCGGTTGCATAAAATCCTGGTAACGGCACTGCTTTTCGCTGATTTGCGTCAAAACAGACTCCCAGTGCGCGGTCATATCTGGACGGGCCGCCATTTCCGGCAGCGAATGTATTAACGCTTTGCCAGCATCGGTAGAATGAATGTAGCGACCTTTTTTGGTCAGAAAGCTACGTTTGAACAGCAGCTCGATAATCCCCGCGCGCGTGGCTTCCGTCCCCAGCCCATCGGTCGCGCGCAGGATCTTTTTCAGATCTTTATCCTGCACGAAGCGGGCAATTCCGGTCATCGCGGAAAGCAATGTCGCATCAGTGAAATGACGCGGCGGCTGGGTTTGGCGTTCGACCACTTCCCCCTTTTCACACAGCAACTCATCACCTTTGGCGACAACCGGCAGCGGCGTACCGTCGTTTTCCTCGTCGCGCTCTTTACTGCCCAGTAACGTCCGCCAACCGGCCTCCGCCAGAAAACGCGCTTTGGCGACAAATTTCCCTTTGGCGATTTCCAGTTCAATAACGCATTTACGAAACACCGCGTCCGGGCAGAACTGCATCAGATACTGACGCGCAATCAGGGTGTACACTTTCGCTTCGTTTTCCGTCAGATGGACAGAAGAACTGCGCGCCGTCGGGATAATCGCGTGGTGCGCATCCACTTTTTTGTCATCCCAGCAGCGATTGCGCGTATCAGGGTTAACCACAGGCTGCGGCAGTAAATCCGGGGCGTGGACGCTAATCGCGTTCATGACCGCCTGCCGTCCGGCAAAGTGCTCTTCCGGCAGATAACGGCAGTCGGAACGCGGATAGGTAATCAGTTTGTGGGTTTCATATAGCTTCTGACAAATATCAAGCACGTTTTGCGCGCTCAGGCCAAAGCGTTTAGCGGCTTCAATCTGTAGCGTCGAGAGCGAAAACGGCAGCGGCGCGGATTCTGATTCCCGTTTATCATTATAACTGGTTACCAGCGCGGGCTGACCGTTGATTCGGTTCACTACATGCTCCGCCAGCGGACGATGCAGCAAGCGCCCCTCTTCATCCTGATAAGGTTCGCACGCCTCGCTCGGCTGCCAGATAGCGGTAAAACGCTCGTCGGCAGGCGTAACGATGTGCGCCTTTACTTCAAAGAAGTCTTTGGCGACGAAGTTCTCAATCTCTTCGTCTCTCCGCACCACCAGCCCCAGTACCGGCGTCTGCACGCGTCCCACGGATAACACGCCCTGATAGCCGGCATTACGGCCCAGGATCGTGTAAGCACGGGTCATATTAATGCCATACAGCCAGTCCGCTCGCGCTCGCGCCAGCGCCGAGACGCACAGCGGCACGAAGTCGCTGTTCGCCCGCAGCCTGTCAATAGCACGCTCGACCGCCTGCGGGTTAAGGTCGTTTATCAGACAACGCCGCACCTGCTGGCGCTTTTCGGCAGGAAGTTGGAGATAATCCAGCACTTCATCAACCAGAAGCTGTCCTTCGCGATCCGGGTCGCCGGCGTGAATAATTTCACCGGCTTGATGCAAAAAGCGCTTAATCACATTGAGCTGTTTGGTGACGGAAGGACGAGGCTGAAGCTGCCATTTTTCCGGCACGATAGGCAAGTCAGCCAGATTCCAGCGCGCATAACGGCTGTCATACGCATCCGGCTGCGCCTGTTCCAGCAAATGACCAATACACCAGGTGACGACCTGCCCGTTTCCGCACTCAATAAAACCATCGCCTTTACGGTGCGGTTTTGGCAGCACATCCGCAATGGCGCGCCCCAGACTCGGTTTTTCGGCAATAAACAACCGCATCAGGTTAACGAATCTCAACCATAGCGCGACCGCCGCGGGCCTCGACCAGTTCGCCAATCGCGGTCAGATCGATACCAAATTCCGCCGCGGTGGCTTTAACATCGTCTTCGGCGTCCGGCGTTACCGCCAACAACAGACCGCCTGACGTTTGCGGATCGCACAGCAGGCTACGAACTTCACGCGACATGTCGCCCATCAGATGACCATAGCTGGCGAAGTTGCGCTCTGTGCCGCCCGGTACGGCGCCCAGAGCAATATACTCTTCCACGCCCGGCAGTTTAGGGATGTCCTGATAGCAAAGCAGCGCCTGCACGCCTGCGCCCTGGCACATCTCGCTCAGGTGCCCCAGCAGGCCAAAACCGGTAACGTCAGTCATGGCTTTTACGCCATCGATATTGGCAAACGCCGCGCCAGCAACGTTCATCCGACACATGACTTCCGTCGCCAGCCCCTGATGTTCAGGTTTAAGCAGCGATTTTTTCTCGGCGGTGGTCAACACGCCAATCCCCAACGGTTTGGTCAGAAAGAGTTTGCATCCCGCCTGCGCGGTACTGTTTTTCTTCACCCGTTCGGTCGGCACTACGCCTGTGACCGCGAGACCAAAGATCGGCTCCGGGGCGTCAATAGAGTGTCCACCCGCCAGCGCGATACCGGCCTGACGGCAGGCAAAGCGCCCCCCCTCGGTCACTTCACGCGCAATATCGGGCGACAGGGTATTAATCGGCCAGCCAAGGATCGCGATCGCCATAATCGGTTTGCCGCCCATCGCAAAAATATCGCTGATGGCGTTTGTTGCCGCAATGCGGCCAAAATCAAACGGGTTATCGACTATCGGCATAAAGAAGTCGGTGGTGCTGATGATACTGGTGCCATTACCCAGATCGTAAACCGCTGCATCATCGCGGGTTTCATTACCCACCAACAGATTCGGGTCGACGAACTTCGCCTGCTCGCTATGCAGGATAGTCTCCAGCACTTTAGGGGAAATTTTACAACCGCAACCAGCGCCGTGGCTGTATTGCGTTAAACGAATGGCTTGCTCGCTCATGGACATCTCCTGTCATTGCATTCGCGCTATGGTAGCGCTCATTCCCTGATGTGGTAAGTATCACTGTCTGAATTACCGCGCCTTTGCTCAGAATCCAGACAGTTTTATCCCTCAGCGTCAGAAATAACGCACAAACGGCGTGGGGTCGGGGGTACTGATCGTCGTTGACGCTTTGAGCTGCGGCGTGCCGAGATAGAGAAAACCAACAATTTTATCCTGAGGACGGCACTCAAAGGCTTCCCGCACGATAGCGCTCTCCGTTAATGCGCCGCTACGCCAGATACCATTAAACCCTTGCGCAATCGCCGCCATTTGCATCGCCATCACCGCGCATCCGGCAGACATCTCCTGTTCCCACACCGGAACCTTATGGTTTTCTTCGCATTTCGCCACCACGGTAATGATCAGCGGTGCGCGAAACGGCGCATTACGCGCTTTTTCGATCGCTTTCTCATCGCCCCCGGCAGCGACAGCGCCTTGTTCAAGCACGGCGCTGAAGCGGTCGCGCCCCTCTCCTTCAATCACAAAAAAACGCCACGGCTGTAGAGATTTATGATCGGGAACACGCATTCCCGCCCGCAGAATGTTCTGTAATTGCTCTCCGACAGGCGCCGGTTCTGCGAGACGAGAGGCGCTACGACGGTTGACCAGCAGTTCTAGTGCATCCATTTGATTAACTCCAGCAATGATATTTATTCACAAAATTAACACGGGAGCGGATTTTGTTACAGCGCAGGCAGTGATTCCTGCTGACAACTGCCTGATGGGTCATTACGATAGCCACATCTTAATGCTTTATCCTCACCAAGGTACAAGCGTTGTTACTCAGATAGGGAGAATACATGCGAACCCTGTGGCGATTTATTGCCGGATTTTTTAAATGGACGTGGCGAGTGTTGAACTTCGTCCGTGAAATGGTACTCAACCTGTTCTTTATTTTTCTGGTCCTGGTGGGCGTTGGGATCTGGATGCAGATCGGTAACGGCAGCAACAGTGAGCAAACCGCGCGCGGCGCTCTGCTGCTGGATATTTCCGGCGTCATTGTGGATAAACCCTCCACCAATCACCGTCTGGGCGCGCTGGGTCGCCAGTTATTTGGCGCCAGCTCCGACCGTCTGCAGGAAAACTCCCTGTTTGACATCGTCAACGCTATTCGTCAGGCGAAAGATGACCGTAACATCACGGGTATCGTTCTGGATCTGAAAAACTTCACCGGCGCCGATCAGCCATCAATGCGCTATATCGGTAAAGCGCTGCGCGAATTCCGCGACAGCGGCAAACCGGTTTTCGCCGTGGGTGAAAACTACAGCCAGGGTCAGTATTACCTCGCCAGTTTCGCCAATAAAATTTGGCTTTCCCCACAGGGTCAGGTAGATCTTCACGGCTTCGCTACGAATGGCCTGTACTACAAAACGCTGCTGGATAAACTGAAAGTCTCTACCCACGTTTTCCGGGTCGGCACCTATAAATCCGCCGTCGAGCCGTTTATCCGCGACGATATGTCGCCCGCCGCCCGCGAGGCCGACAGCCGCTGGATAGGCGAACTGTGGCAGAACTACCTGCATACCGTTTCTGCCAATCGCCAGATTTCGCCGCAACAACTGTTCCCCGGCGCGCAGGCTATTATCGACGGGTTAACCAGCGTGGGCGGCGACACCGCCAAATATGCGCTCGACCATAAACTGGTGGACGCCCTCGCCTCCAGCGCAGATGTTGAAAAAGCGCTGACGAAGCAGTTTGGCTGGAGCAAAACCGAAAATAACTATCGCGCGATCAGCTATTACGATTATTCGCTGAAAACGCCTGCGGATACCGGCGGTACTATTGCGGTTATTTTCGCCAATGGCGCGATTATGGATGGCGAAGAAACGCCAGGGAATGTCGGCGGCGACACTACGGCATCGCAGATCCGCGACGCACGCCTTGATCCTAAAGTGAAAGCGATTGTGCTGCGCGTCAATAGTCCAGGCGGTAGCGTCAACGCCTCCGAAGTTATCCGCGCCGAACTGGCGGCGGCAAGAGCGGCTGGCAAACCGGTGGTGGTCTCAATGGGCGGTATGGCGGCCTCCGGCGGTTACTGGATCTCTACGCCGGCAAACTATATCGTGGCCAGCCCCAGCACGCTGACGGGTTCAATTGGCATCTTCGGCGTCATCAATACGGTAGAAAACAGCCTGTCGTCGATTGGCGTACACAGCGACGGCGTTTCCACCTCGCCGCTGGCGGATATTTCGATGACCAAAGCGCTGTCACCGGAAGTGCAGCAGATGATGCAACTCAGTATTGAGTACGGCTACAAACGCTTTATCACACTGGTGGCAGACGCGCGTAAGCGTACGCCGGAGCAGATTGATAAAATCGCACAAGGCCATGTCTGGACCGGAGAAGACGCGAAAGCCAATGGTCTGGTGGACAGTCTCGGCGACTTTGACGACGCCGTCGCCAAAGCGGCGGAGCTGGCGAAACTGAAACAGTGGCATCTTGATTACTATCAGGACGAACCGACGGTCCTTGATATGGTTATGGACAGTATGACCGGATCAGTACGCGCCATGCTGCCGGAGGCCATTCAGGCGATGCTCCCGGCGCCGCTCGTTTCCGCCGCCAACACGGTGAAGGCCGAGGGGGATAAACTGGCGGCATTTAACGATCCGCAAAACCGTTATGCGTTCTGTTTGACTTGCGCGAACGTTCGCTAATGCTTCATCAATAGCCATACCGGATGGCGGCGTCTGCTCATAGCCGCCATCCGATAATCATTAATACGTCCTTCGCGACACGACTGAACATTATCATGCAAAAGAAATCAATTTACGTTGCCTATACCGGCGGTACTATCGGTATGCAGCGCTCAGATAAAGGGTATATCCCGGTGTCCGGGCACCTTCAGCGCCAGCTGGCGCTGATGCCGGAATTCCACCGCCCGGAGATGCCGGATTTTACCATCCATGAATATGCCCCGCTGATGGATTCATCAGATATGACGCCGGAAGACTGGCAGCATATCGCTGCAGATATCAAAGCGCACTACGATGAGTATGACGGTTTTGTTATTCTGCACGGCACCGACACGATGGCGTATACCGCATCGGCGCTCTCTTTCATGCTGGAAAATCTGGGTAAACCGGTTATTGTGACAGGGTCACAAATTCCGCTGGCTGAGCTGCGCTCCGACGGGCAAATTAATTTGCTGAATGCGCTTTATGTCGCCGCCAACTATCCTGTTAATGAAGTAACGCTGTTTTTTAATAATCGTCTGTTCCGCGGCAATCGCACGACCAAAGCCCATGCGGATGGTTTTGACGCTTTTGCCTCTCCTAATCTGCCGCCCTTGCTGGAAGCAGGAATTCACATTCGCCGTTTAAATACGCCACCCGCACCCTACGGTTCTGGTGAATTAATCGTTCACCCTATTACGCCGCAGCCGATAGGCGTAGTGACGATTTATCCGGGGATTTCCGCCGAGGTAGTACGTAACTTTCTGCGTCAGCCGGTAAAAGCGCTGATTCTACGCTCTTATGGCGTAGGCAACGCGCCGCAAAATAAAGCGTTTTTACAGGAGCTGAAAGAGGCCAGTTCGCGCGGCATCGTGGTGGTTAACCTGACGCAATGCATGTCAGGGCGAGTCAATATGGGCGGGTACGCTACCGGTAATGCGCTGGCGCACGCTGGCGTGATTGGCGGTGCCGATATGACCGTCGAAGCTACCTTAACCAAACTGCATTATTTGTTAAGCCAGGGTCTGGACACTCAGGCGATTCGTAGCGCGATGGCGCAAAACTTGCGTGGTGAATTGACGCCGGATGATTAAAAAATCCCGACGACAAGGAGAAGATAATGACAAACCGGGCCTTATTACTGGTCGACTTGCAAAATGATTTTTGCGCCGGCGGCGCGCTGGCTGTAGCGGAAGGCGACAGCACCATCGACATCGCCAACGCTCTTATTGACTGGTGCCAGCCCCGGCAGATTCCGGTGCTGGCCAGCCAGGACTGGCATCCCGCGCAGCATGGCAGCTTCGCCAGCCAGCATCAGGCGGAACCCTATAGTCAGGGAAAGCTGGACGGGCTGCCGCAAACGCTCTGGCCGGATCACTGCGTTCAACATACCGACGGCGCGGCGTTACATCCCCTGCTTAACCAACATGCGATTGACGCCTGCATCTATAAGGGTGAAAACCCGCTGATTGATAGCTACAGTGCGTTTTTTGACAACGAACATCGGCAGAAAACTACCCTTGATACCTGGCTTCGCGAGCATGACGTTACCGAGCTTATCGTGATGGGGTTGGCGACCGATTACTGCGTAAAATTTACGGTGCTGGATGCGCTAGAGTTGGGCTATGCCGTTAACGTTATCACCGATGGCTGTCGCGGCGTGAATATTCACCCGCAGGATAGCGCACACGCGTTTATGGAGATGGCGGCGGCAGGCGCGACGCTGTATACGCTGGCAGACTGGGAAGAGACGCAGGGCCAGGCTGTCGCCAGGTAGCGGAGCAGGTATCGTATCCGGTCACTACATCACGCAACGGTGAGACCATTGCATAGATCTTTGGGCCGGATACGTCACGTCAGCGTCGCTACCAGGCAAAGCTCAACGCAGGCTGGAGAGCGCTTCTAACGAAACAGATTAAAAAGCGCGGGCTGGCTGGCGCAATGTTCTGGGAATAGGCCGCCGATGACAATAATCTGTTAGCGAAACAGCTGGCGGACTCGCTGAACATTAAGCGTTAATGGGTAAAAATATGGCGGGCCTGTGCCTGACAGCAATGAGCAGGCCCGGTAAGCACAACGCATTGGCAATGAAACCGCCGGATGGCGACTACCTCTTATCTGGCTGCCGTTACTGCATTTTCAATGTCGCAATCGGCTTTGACGTAATACCGAAATCCGCTTTAAGCTGCTGCTTGCTTTTCATCACCATCTGACCGTGAGTATCGATCGTCATATGTTGCGCTTCGGTATTGTGCCGCGCCTGCCATAGCATCACCAGCTGCAGGCTGTTTTCTTTCTGTTCCGGCGTCAACGCCACGCCATCCGGCCATTTACCCAGCTCAACGGCGGTGGATAAACGTTGATACACTTCCGGCGTCATGCTGTTAATGATCTCATCAAGATTCATGATGTGTCCGCTCCTGTGGAATAATTTGCTGAATCGTTTTTTTCAGCCTTTCAGTTGATCGCCGTTTTTCTCGTCAGAAAAGGCCAGCGAGGCCGAATTAACGCAATAGCGCTCACCGGTTGGCTGCGGCCCGTCCGGGAAAACGTGTCCGAGATGCGCATCGCAGTTTCCGCAACGAATTTCGACACGCTGCATGCCATGAGAAAAATCGTCTATGTAACGAATCGCCTCTTCGCTGACAGGCTGGTAAAAGCTAGGCCAGCCGCAGCCTGAATCGTATTTGGTGTGGGAGTGAAAAAGCGGCGTATCACAGACCAGGCAGTGATAAACCCCATCGCGTTTATTATGTAGCAGGCGTCCGGTAAATGGCGGTTCTGTGCCACGATCCTGCGTCACATAGAATTGCATTTCGGACAATTTTTTCTTGAGTTCTTCTGCTGAAGGTTGGTTAGCCATTTGCTCACATCTCACTTTAAACGTGCTCACATTGCCTGACCGATTCTAACAAAACATTAACACCTCAGTACCAACTTTTGTTCTAAACTTGATCATTGCGAAATGGCGGCTCACGAATCGTGACTGATGTCACATTATTATCTCGGTTGCCCTTTAAAATTCGGGGCGGCGCCCCCATGTGGTTTCAAGCCGAAAGGAAGAGTGAGGCGAATCAGCCGCGCAAAGGTTGTGCAGAGGATTGATTTGTCGCAATGATTGACACGATTCCGCTTGACGCTGCGTAAGGTTTTTGTAATTTTACAGGCAACCTTTTATTCACTAACAAATAGCTGGTGGAATATATGACTATCAAAGTAGGTATCAACGGTTTTGGCCGTATCGGTCGCATTGTTTTCCGTGCTGCTCAGAAACGTTCTGACATCGAGATCGTTGCAATCAACGACCTGTTAGACGCAGAGTACATGGCATACATGCTGAAATATGACTCCACTCACGGCCGTTTCGACGGTACTGTTGAAGTGAAAGACGGTCATCTGATCGTTAACGGTAAAAAAATCCGTGTTACCGCTGAACGCGATCCGGCTAACCTGAAATGGGACGAAGTTGGTGTTGACGTAGTGGCTGAAGCTACCGGTATCTTCCTGACTGACGAAACCGCGCGTAAACACATCACCGCTGGCGCGAAAAAAGTGGTTCTGACGGGTCCGTCTAAAGACAACACCCCAATGTTTGTTAAAGGCGCTAACTTTGACAAATACGAAGGCCAGGACATCGTTTCCAACGCTTCCTGCACCACCAACTGCCTGGCGCCGCTGGCTAAAGTTATCAACGACAACTTCGGCATCATCGAAGGTCTGATGACTACTGTTCACGCGACTACCGCAACCCAGAAAACCGTTGACGGCCCGTCTCACAAAGACTGGCGCGGCGGCCGCGGCGCATCTCAGAACATCATCCCGTCCTCTACTGGCGCTGCTAAAGCGGTAGGTAAAGTACTGCCAGAACTGAATGGCAAACTGACCGGTATGGCGTTCCGCGTTCCTACTCCGAACGTATCCGTTGTTGACCTGACCGTTCGTCTGGAAAAAGCGGCTACCTACGAGCAGATCAAAGCTGCTGTTAAAGCTGCTGCCGAAGGCGAAATGAAAGGCGTTCTGGGTTACACCGAAGACGACGTTGTATCTACCGATTTCAACGGCGAAGTATGCACTTCCGTGTTCGATGCTAAAGCAGGCATCGCGCTGAACGACAACTTCGTGAAACTGGTCTCCTGGTACGATAACGAAACCGGTTACTCCAACAAAGTACTGGACCTGATTGCTCACATCTCCAAATAAGTTGAGATGACACAGTCATTGGTAAGAGCGACTCAGGTCGCTCTTTTTTTTGCTTAAAGATATACCCGTCATACTTCAAGTTGCAGGTGTGTTGGCTATGCTTTCTCACCCGAATCACTGACGGAAGTCGAACTTATCGGGATGAATCAGGGATGTCCATGTCCCTGGCCGGAGATTACCTACGGTTGTTCAAATTCGTTCCCGATGAATTTGTCGTTCACTTGCCGCGTTACTCGGCCTGCGGCCTCGCCTCTACGGGCCAGCGCAAGCACTGGTCAAGGCACAAGCGCCTTGTCATGCAACTCGAATTATTTAGGGTTAAGAGGATTGCGTAATGATTAATAAAATTTTTGCCCTCCCGGTTATCGAACAGCTTACCCCTGTCCTTTCCCGTCGTCAGCTTGATGACCTGGATCTGATCGTCGTTGACCATCCGCAGGTTAAAGCCTCTTTTGCATTACAGGGCGCGCACCTTCTCTCCTGGAAACCCGTTGGCGAGGAAGAGGTATTGTGGCTCAGTAATAATACGCCTTTCAAAACCGGCGTGGCGCTACGCGGCGGCGTACCGATCTGCTGGCCCTGGTTTGGACCTGCGGCTCAACAGGGTCTGCCGTCACACGGCTTTGCGCGTAATTTACCGTGGGCGCTAAAAGCGCATAATGAAGATGATAATGGCGTAATGCTGACATTTGAGCTGCAAAGCAGTGAGGCCACCCGGAAATACTGGCCGCACGATTTCACGCTGCTGGCACGTTTTAAAGTGGGCAAAACCTGTGAAATTGAACTGGAAGCGCATGGCGAGTTTGCAACCACATCCGCGCTCCACAGCTATTTTAACGTTGGCGACATCGCCAACGTTAAGGTCAGCGGACTCGGCGATCGGTTTATTGATAAAGTTAACGACGCTAAAGAAGGTGTCCTGACCGACGGTATACAAACCTTTCCGGACCGTACCGATCGCGTTTACCTCAATCCTGAAGCATGTAGCGTGATCCACGATGCGACATTAAACCGCACGATTGATGTGGTCCACCACCATCATCTTAACGTCGTAGGCTGGAACCCTGGCCCGGCGTTGTCCGTCAGCATGGGCGACATGCCGGATGACGGCTATAAAACGTTTGTCTGCGTTGAAACGGTTTACGCTACTGCGCCGCAACAAGCCACAGAAGAAAAGCCCTCTCGTCTGGCGCAGACTATCTGCGTCGCTAAACGCTAAAAGTGAATGGATAACGGCGTTGCTATAGGATCTGAAAGGCGTCAGCCGCCATCAGGCATGACCTGCCGGATGGCGGCGCTTACACATTTTATCCGGCGTCACACCATATCCAACGCGGTTTTCCCTTTTGGCGCAGGCCAGGCGTTGTCCAGTAAGGCAAGTTCGTTTGCTGACAAGGTAATCTCAAGCGCCGCCGCATTTTGCTTCACGTGTTCTGTACTTCCGGCTTTCGGGATCGCCATCACGCCCGGATGCGCAATCACCCACGTCAGTAAGATTTGCGCCGCCGTTGCGTTATGCGCTTGCGCAATTTCATTCACCACCGGATGATTCAGTAAACCGCTACGTAATCGGCCAGCCTGCGCCAGCGGGCTATAGGCCATCACTGGCATTCGCTGTTGTTGACACCACGGCAATAAATCATACTCAATACCGCGTGACGCCAGATGATAGAGCACCTGATTTGTCGCGCATTGCTGTCCCCCAGGGATGCGCCACAGCGCCTGCATATCGTCATAATCAAGATTAGAGACTCCCCAACGGCGAATTTTCCCCTGCGCGATTAGCCGCTCCATACCTTCTACGGTCTCTTCGAATGAAAAGTTTCCGGCCCAGTGCAATAGATAGAGATCGAGATAATCTGTTTTCAGACGACGCAGGCTTTCCTCACAGGCGGCAACTATCTTCTGGCCGCCAGCGTTCCACGGGTACACTTTTGACACCAGAAATGCCTCATCGCGTCGCCCTGCTAATGCCTCGCCCACGACCTTTTCCGCCCCGCCGTCGGCATACATTTCCGCCGTATCAATAAGGCGTAACCCCAAATCCAGCCCCGCGCGCAACGCCGAAACCTCGCGCTGACGTTGATCCGCGCGCATCACGTACGGCTGCGCCATCCCCGGTCAACAGCGCATTTATGCAAGCCGCCATGTTCGCGTTTCAGTTAGCACAAAGCCTGCATAACGCAGGCTTTGTCATGGTTTTTCCGGCAAATTCAATCAATCAGAATCTATAGGTCACGCCAGTAGAAAGGATACCGGTCCAGGATTTATCCACCATCGGGCTGTCGGTAATTTCATCCGACAGGCGGGTGTAGCGCGCAGTACCATATACGCTCCAGTTACCGGCGAAATTATAGTTAGCGCTAAGTTCAAGATACGGGTTCCAGCTATCGTTCGGGTTATAGCCGCGCAGGCCGCTACGCGAAGATTCTTTACGTGATACGCCGTAATAGTAATCGTTCTGGTTCTCGCTATTCCATTCAACCCCGATACCTGGCGTTAAGGTCAGCCCGCCATTGGTATACCGATACAGCCAGGCCAGATCCCAGACAATACCGTTACTGTTATCCAACGTATCCCCTGCCAGTGAGGTACGCAGGAATCCATACTGGGTGTGATGCGCGTAAGAAACGCCCGCCATCATAGTACTTTTACGCCTGTCCAGACGACGCAACTGATGGTCATCGCTGTCGCCCGGTTTGAAGTACATCGGGGACCAGTATGCCATGATTGACAACTTATCGGCATTGTCATTCCACAAGTAGTACCCGCCGCCCAGACCACGGAACCAGAAGTTTTCGCTTTCATAAGCGATGACCGGTATCGGATAAACATCGCTATCGTAATCTTTATAAGGGTGTTCAACCACACCAACGCCTGCGCCCAACGTCAGGTTGCTTTCAGCGTGCGCGACGCTGGCGGATGTTGCAATAAACACGCCAAGAGCCAGAAGTTTAAGTTTGGTCACAATCCATAATTCCTTATTCAAATGTTCTGCGGCAAAAGTGTAACCGCCAATACCTGTAAGCCCAACTATTTTACACAATGTAACCGTTTAATATCACCACCACCGATTATTTTCAGATGATCGGCTGATGATCGTTATGTGACCGGGAACGCTTTTTCTGATATCCACCAGCCTTTTCTACCTGATGAGTTATTGATATGTCATCGAAATCCACTGACGCGTACAGGCAAGTTTTGCAAATGCCATCTACGCTTAATGTTAAGAAGGTGTATCACCGGACACGTTGATCTTCTGACCAATAAAATGGCATGAGAGTTGCTTTTTTTTCCTTAGCAGAGACGGCGTTCAGTCTACCTCTTCCGGGAGCCTCTACTATTCATATGAACGGCTCTTAACATGTGCGAAAAAACGAAAGGATGGCATATCATGAATATATTCGATCACTATCGCCAGCGTTACGAAGCTGCCAAGGACGAAGAGTTCACACTGCAGGATTTTCTTACCATTTGTCGGCAAGATCGCAGTGCTTATGCCAACGCGGCAGAGCGGCTATTAATGGCTATCGGCGAGCCTAATATGGTCGACACTGCCCAGGAACCCCGACTTTCCCGACTCTTCTCCAACCGGGTTATTGCTCGCTATCCTGCGTTTGAAGAGTTTTACGGCATGGAAGACGCGATTGAACAGATTGTCTCTTATCTGAAACATGCGGCGCAAGGGCTGGAAGAGAAGAAGCAAATTCTCTATTTGCTGGGACCTGTGGGGGGTGGCAAATCATCGCTCGCTGAACGGCTGAAATCGCTAATGCAGCGCGTGCCAATTTATGTTTTAAGCGCCAACGGCGAGCGTAGTCCGGTCAACGATCATCCATTATGCCTGTTTAATCCGCAGGAAGACGCGCAGATTCTGGAAAAAGAGTACGGTATTCCGCGCCGCTATCTCGGTACGATTATGTCCCCGTGGGCGGCCAAACGCCTGCATGAGTTTGGCGGCGATATTACTAAATTCCGCGTGGTGAAAGTCTGGCCCTCCATTCTGGAGCAGATTGCCATCGCCAAAACGGAACCCGGCGATGAAAACAACCAGGATATTTCGGCGCTGGTCGGCAAGGTGGATATTCGTAAACTCGAACATCACGCCCAGAACGATCCGGATGCGTATGGTTACTCTGGCGCGCTGTGCCGCGCTAACCAGGGGATCATGGAGTTCGTCGAGATGTTTAAAGCGCCTATTAAGGTGCTGCACCCCTTGCTGACCGCAACTCAGGAAGGTAACTACAATGGCACGGAAGGTATTTCCGCCCTGCCCTTTAATGGCATCATACTTGCCCACTCAAACGAATCTGAATGGGTGACTTTCCGTAACAATAAAAATAACGAAGCGTTCCTCGACCGTGTCTATATTGTGAAGGTGCCTTATTGCCTGCGAATCTCCGAAGAGATCAAAATCTACGAGAAACTACTTAATCATAGCGAGCTGGCTCATGCGCCCTGCGCGCCGGGCACGTTGGAAACGCTTTCGCGCTTCTCGATTCTTTCCCGCCTGAAAGAGCCGGAAAATTCCAGTATTTACTCGAAAATGCGCGTTTATGACGGTGAAAGCCTGAAAGATACCGACCCCAAAGCTAAATCGTACCAGGAGTATCGCGACTATGCGGGTGTGGACGAAGGGATGAACGGTCTCTCCACCCGATTCGCCTTTAAGATCCTCTCCCGCGTATTCAACTTCGACCATGCGGAAGTGGCGGCAAACCCGGTACATCTGTTCTACGTTCTGGAACAACAAATCGAGCGCGAGCAGTTCCCGCAGGAGCAAGCTGAGCGTTATCTGGAGTTCCTGAAAGGCTACCTGATCCCGAAATACGCCGAATTTATCGGCAAGGAGATCCAGACGGCCTATCTCGAATCTTATTCTGAGTACGGGCAGAACATTTTTGATCGTTACGTGACTTATGCGGATTTCTGGATTCAGGATCAGGAGTATCGCGACCCAGATACCGGTCAACTGTTCGATCGCGAGTCGCTGAACGCCGAACTGGAAAAAATTGAAAAACCAGCGGGTATCAGTAACCCGAAAGATTTCCGTAATGAGATAGTAAACTTTGTCCTGCGCGCCAGAGCCAACAATAGCGGCCGTAATCCAAACTGGACCAGTTACGAGAAGCTGCGCACGGTGATTGAGAAAAAAATGTTCTCTAATACTGAAGAGCTGTTGCCGGTCATTTCTTTTAACGCCAAAACGTCGACTGACGAGCAGAAAAAGCATGACGACTTTGTCGATCGGATGATGGAGAAAGGGTATACCCGTAAGCAGGTTCGTTTGTTGTGCGAGTGGTACCTGCGCGTGCGTAAATCGTCGTGATGTTAATGCCCGGTGGCGCTTGCGCTTACCGGGCCTACAAAGTAATGTTCTGTAGACTGGATAAGCGTTAGCGCTATCCGGCCCTGACAGAACAGGCGCTCAGTTGGCAGTACGGGGGGCATATGACCTGGTTCATAGACCGACGTCTTAACGGCAAAAATAAAAGCACGGTGAATCGCCAGCGCTTTTTGCGCCGTTATAAAGCACAAATTAAGCAGTCAATTTCCGAAGCGATTAATAAACGCTCTGTGACCGATGTCGACAGCGGAGAGTCCGTCTCTATTCCAACCGATGATATTAGCGAACCGATGTTTCATCAGGGGCGCGGCGGTCTGCGCCATCGCGTCCATCCGGGTAACGATCACTTTATCCAGAATGATCGCATTGAGCGTCCGCAAGGCGGTGGCGGCGGCGGTTCCGGCAGCGGTCAAGGTCAGGCCAGCCAGGACGGCGAAGGCCAGGATGAGTTTGTTTTTCAGATTTCAAAAGATGAGTATCTGGATCTGCTCTTTGAAGATTTAGCGCTGCCTAATCTGAAGAAAAACCAGCATCGCCAGCTTAACGAGTATAAAACTCACCGCGCCGGTTTCACCTCAAACGGCGTGCCGGCCAATATCAGCGTGGTACGTTCGCTACAAAACTCTCTGGCGCGCCGTACAGCAATGACGGCAGGAAAACGCCGCGAACTGCACGCGCTGGAAACGGAACTGGAGACCATCAGCCACAGCGAACCAGCGCAACTGCTTGAAGAGGAACGGTTACGTCGGGAGATTGCCGAACTGCGGGCTAAAATCGAGCGAGTGCCGTTTATCGACACTTTTGATTTACGCTATAAAAATTATGAAAAACGGCCTGAGCCCTCCAGCCAGGCGGTGATGTTCTGTCTGATGGACGTCTCGGGTTCGATGGACCAGGCAACCAAAGATATGGCCAAGCGTTTTTACATTCTGCTCTATCTGTTTTTGAGCCGAACATATAAGAACGTAGAAGTGGTTTATATCCGCCACCATACCCAGGCGAAGGAAGTGGACGAACATGAGTTCTTTTATTCGCAAGAGACCGGGGGGACGATTGTCTCCAGCGCGCTTAAACTCATGGATGAAGTGGTTAAAGAGCGCTACGACCCGGGGCAGTGGAACATCTATGCGGCGCAAGCGTCAGACGGTGATAACTGGGCCGACGATTCACCGCTGTGTCATGAGATTCTGGCGAAAAAGCTGCTGCCGGTAGTGCGCTATTACAGCTATATCGAGATTACCCGCCGCGCCCACCAGACCTTATGGCGCGAGTATGAACATCTGCAGGCGACGTTCGATAACTTCGCCATGCAGCATATTCGCGATCAGGAGGATATTTATCCGGTATTCCGCGAATTGTTTCAGAAACAGAGCGCCAATCAAAGCGCATAACCATAAATCAGCCCGTAATGAGTCACGGGCTGATTTATCACTAACAAGGCAATTATACATACTACCACTACAATAGCCGTAAACCTGTATATCTCCTGACTGGATTAACCTTACATGCGCCGACTTATCACTGAAATACTATGGATTTATTAATGCCAGCAATACTCACCAAAAGGTGGCGGTAATTGCAGAGAATCAGGTTTTTGCAGCTTACAAAAAAGCCATGGACCCGAAAAATCAAAATCCCACGGGCTATCACTACCCGACGCTGCCATAGCAGACGACGTGAACCCCGCAGCCAGCAATGCAAAAAGAAAAATTGTTGCCATTTCTTTAAATCGTTTCATAGTGCCTCCGAACGGAAGTACATTATTATCCTTACCACTTCACACTCCTTTCAGGTAATAATAAAGGCTATTTTATTTTCGTTAGTGTTAAATCGATGCCGTTAATTAACAATTTACTTTTTGCGACAATAGTCACGACTGAAAATATCAACATCATATATTATTGAATTTATTAAATCGAGAATGATTTTTATTTCATAACATCAACACGTTTTATTTTTAAACAGTCTATTAGAGGAATTCTCATCGCTATGGTAAACTAACGCATCCGACTTTCAGGGCTGTAGTTCATCATGAATTTGCATCATAAAGCGCTCAGGCACTTTATCTCGGCAAGCGTCATCGTTTTGACATCGTCCTTCCTGATTTACGAACTTATTGCCAGCGACAGGGCAATGAATGCCTATATGCGTTATATCATGGAGAGAGCCGATTCGTCGTTTTTGTACGATAAGTACCAGAATCAGAGCATCGCCGCACATTTGATGCGAACTTTTGAAGCGCCGGGAGACCCCGTCACCGCAGAAAAACGCCGCGCGTTTTGCGGCGCCTTTGAGGCTATTAACGGTACGCACGGTGTCAACCTGACCCGGCATAATTATCCGGCGCTACATGGTACCCTGCAAACCGCCGCTACACAGTGTACCGATAATCTTGATGACGCCCTTTTACTGCCTGCATTTGATCAGGCGGTAAGCATCAACCGTTCGCAGGACGACCACAGTCACGGGCTGGGCACACTGGAGCTTAAATTCCGTTATTACGTTGATTTAAATAAACATTATGTCTATTTCTATGATTTAATCAACTCACGGCGCTTCGCCATGCATCGTTGGACTTTTTTACAAAAAGGCACAATGGGTATTAACAGAAAAGATATAGATAAACTTTTTACCGGCCGTACGGTTATTTCAAGTATTTACATGGATGATATTACCCAGGAAAACGTCATGAGCTTTTTAACGCCAGTCTATCTGGCGGGAACGTTAAAAGGTATCGTGATGGTGGATGTTAACCAGGATAATTTAAAAAATATTTTTTATACCCAGGACCGTCCGCTGGTTTGGCGTTATCTTAACGTAACACTAAAGGATATGGACTCCGGAAAAGAAATTATTATTAATCAAAGCAAAAATAATCTGTTTCAATATGTGAATTATAGCCATGATATCCCTGGTGGACTGCGCGTTTCGTTGTCCCTTGATTTAACCTATTTCCTTGTCTCCTCCTGGAAAGCGCTGGCCTTTTACTTACTGGCAACGGCGCTCCTGCTTAATATGGTACGGATGCACTTTCGGCTTTATCGCAACGTCACACGCGAAAATATTAGCGATGCCATGACCGGGCTTTACAACCGTAAAATATTAACACCGGAGCTGGAACAGCGACTGCAACGCCTGGTCAATGCCGGAACGCCGGTGACATTTGTCGCTATTGATTGCGATAGGTTAAAACTGATCAACGATACCCAGGGGCACCAGGAAGGCGACCGAATTATTACCCTGTTGGCGAAAGCGATTAAAACATCGATTCGTAAAAGCGATTACGCCATTCGCCTCGGCGGCGATGAGTTCTGTATTATTCTTGTTGATTACGCGGCGGATTTGGCTATCCATCTGCCGGAGCGTATTATTCGTAACCTGCAAATTATCGCACCGGATAAGACAGTCCATTTTTCTGCCGGGATTTATAATATGCAGCCCAATGATACGATTAATGATGCCTACCAGGCTTCCGATGCGCAGCTCTATCTGAACAAACAACAAAAACAACATCGTTCATCATAGTGCTTCGCAGTAAATGTTCATATTGCACCAGGAGTAAGAAATGGCCGAAATGACTGAAGTCGCAAAGGGTGTCGCTACACACCAACGTTTAGTGGCTTTATTAACCCAGGAGAACGCGCGCTATCGTGTGGTGAACCATGAAGCGGTAGGGAAATGCGAAGCGGTATCTGAAATACGCGGTACTGCGCTGGGCCAGGGCGCAAAAGCGCTGGTCTGTAAAGTCAAAGGCAACGGCGTCAACCAGCACGTTCTTGCTATTCTGGCGGCCGATCAGCAAGCCGACCTCTCTCAGCTTGCTTCACATCTGGGCGGCTTACGCGCTTCCCTTGCCAGCCCGGCGGAAGTCGATATGCTGACCGGCTGCGTTTTTGGCGCGATCCCGCCTTTCAGTTTTCACCCCGATCTGAAACTGGTCGCCGATCCGCTCCTGTTTGAGCGTTTCGATGAAATTGCCTTTAATGCCGGTCTGCTGGAAAAATCAGTCATTATGAATACACAGGACTATCTGCGCATCGCCCGACCAGAACTGGCAGTCTTCCGCCGCTTTCAGTCATCGCCAACGGCTTAGTCCTCTTCAAGGAGCAATATAGACACAACAATAATGATAAAAATGGCGAAAAACGACGCCGTTATCATCAGCGCTTCAAGAAACGGTGGATCGTACATAATTGTATCCTCAGGAAGACAACAATGACGGTTCACCGGTTAGCAATACGCGGCGTTGATGGCAATTTAATGACAACGCTGTTTTTCACGTAGAAATTGTCTTTCAGGCAGTTGCCTGAAATCCGCATCAATCGTTAAAAAGGCCTGTGCGCTTT
The DNA here is from genome assembly GCF_051700745.1 of Salmonella sp. NW884. Classification (NCBI taxonomy): domain Bacteria; kingdom Pseudomonadati; phylum Pseudomonadota; class Gammaproteobacteria; order Enterobacterales; family Enterobacteriaceae; genus Salmonella; species Salmonella sp. NW884. The sequence goes on from NZ_JAMMDE010000001.1 coordinate 482,190, forward strand.
GCCGTTTGGGCGTAAAGTAGTCAGGCTTACTTTTTGGCAAGGAAACCATAATGTTTGATGTCACTCTGCTGATCCTGCTCGGACTGGCAGCTCTGGGATTTATCAGCCACAACACCACTGTCGCCGTCTCAATTCTGGTGCTGATTATTGTCCGCGTAACCCCGTTGAATACCTTTTTTCCCTGGATTGAAAAACAGGGGCTCACCGTCGGGATTATCATTCTGACCATCGGCGTAATGGCCCCCATCGCCAGCGGAACCCTACCGCCCTCCACATTGATCCACTCTTTTGTGAACTGGAAATCGCTGGTCGCGATTGCCGTTGGCGTTTTCGTCTCCTGGCTGGGCGGTCGCGGCATTACGCTGATGGGAAACCAACCGCAGCTCGTCGCCGGGCTGCTGGTCGGTACGGTACTTGGCGTCGCGCTGTTTCGCGGCGTGCCGGTCGGCCCACTGATTGCGGCGGGGCTGGTCTCTTTAATTGTGGGGAAGCAGTAACTCGCCCGTCAGATACTGGCCTGGGGTCTGCCCCAGGCCTTTTTTAAACATCGTAATGAATGCCGTGGTGGAATCATAACCCAGCATTTGCGCCGTCTGTTGTACATTACGTCCCGCGATCAGCGCCTGTAGCGCCAGAATTAATTGTAATTGATGACGCCAGCGACGAAAGCTTAGTCCCGTCTCTTTGACGACCAGCCGGGCAAGGTTACGCTCGCTCATCGCGAATACGCTGGCCCACTGCCCTAACGTATTCCATCGCGCGGGCTCCTGCGCCATTGTCTCAACCATTTGGCGAATTTTCGGATGCCCCGATACCGGTAATTGCAATTGTTCCTGCGGCTGCTGCGGCAGTTCATCAAACAACACTTGAATAAGGCGCTGCGTTGGCATTTGCGCTCTTTCGGGATCGGTTCTGCGCGCCAGCGACAAAATCAACTCCCGGCATAACGGCGAAATTTTCAGCGTGCAGCAACGCTCCGGCATGACGACCGCCGCAGGTTCAATAAATAAAAAGCACAGCTCCGCCCCTGCGGTCACATGATTACTGTGCGGCAGCGAGCCGGGGAGCCAGACGGCATACTGGGGCGGCACCATCCACATCGCATTTTCCACCTCGCAGGTGATCGCGCCGTGCAGAGCGAGAATCAACTGTCCCTTGCGATGCTGATGGCGAGGGCTAAACAGTTCATCATCCCTGGCGCGAATACAAAAGGCCACAGCGGCATCGTGGTGAAGGTCGGGATCGTAACCGTCCAGTCTCAGGCCAATCATTATATTGTCCGATTTTAGCGATAAATTGTCATTTTAGCTTGATTCATCCAAACAGTAAAAACTGTTAAGGTATCGCCTCGCCTGACGAGATGAGAAAACGATGACGACAACCCTTTCTCCACGCGGCAAACAGGGCGCTTTACTGATTGCCGGTATTTTGATGATAGCCACTACGCTGCGCGTAACATTTACCGGCGCTGCGCCGTTGCTGGAGACAATCCGTTCGGATTACGGTCTTTCCACCGCCCAGACGGGCCTGCTAACAACCTTGCCGCTTCTGGCGTTTGCACTGGTTTCGCCGCTGGCGGCCGGTATTGCCCGCCGGTTTGGGATGGAACGCAGTCTGTTTGCCGCAATGCTGCTGATTTGCGCGGGTATTGCTCTCCGCTCCCTGCCCTCCGCTGCATTGTTGTTTGCCGGAACTGCCATTATTGGGTGCGGGATAGCGCTGGGTAATGTGCTGCTACCAGGATTGATTAAGCGCGATTTTTCACAACATGTCGCCAGGCTGACGGGCGCGTACTCATTGACGATGGGCGCCGCCGCTGCGTTGGGGTCTGCGCTGGTGGTTCCGCTGGCGTTGCACGGTTTTGGCTGGCGCGGCGCGCTGTTAATGCTGATGCTGTTTCCGCTGTTGGCGTTTCTTATCTGGTTGCCGCAGTGGCGCACTACTCGCACAGCTAACCTGAGTAGCTCCCGGGCATTACATGAACGCGGTATCTGGCGTTCGCCTTTAGCCTGGCAAGTTACGTTGTTTCTTGGACTTAACTCACTGATTTATTATGTGATTATCGGCTGGTTACCAACAATACTCATCAGCCACGGTTACAGCGAAGCACAGGCAGGATCGCTACATGGCCTGCTGCAACTGGCGACCGCGGCGCCTGGGTTAGCTATTCCGCTTATTTTGCATCGCTTTAACGATCAACGCTGGATTGCCGCGCTGGTCTCACTATTGTGCGCAGTGGGCGCGGCGGGGCTTTGGTTTGTGCCGGGCCAGGCGATCATCTGGACGCTACTGTTCGGCTTCGGTTCAGGCGCGACGATGATCCTCGGCCTGACGTTTATCGGCCTGCGCGCCAGTTCGGCGCATCAGGCGGCGGCGCTTTCCGGCATGGCGCAGTCGGTCGGGTATTTACTGGCGGCATGTGGGCCGCCCGTCATGGGAAAACTTCATGATGCCAGCGGTAGCTGGTATCTACCGCTATCAGGCGTGACGGTTCTGGCTATCATCATGGCGATTTTCGGCCTATACGCCGGACGCGATCGAGAGATAGCGTCATAAATAAACCTGATACCCACTTGAATGCCTGATGACGCTTCGTTTATCAGGCCTGATCCATTAAAATCATTACCGCTATCCGACAAAAGTACCGTAAGCGACACCATCACAGGAGGGAAAAATGCGAATCCAGTGTAAGCGCGTCTATTTCCCGGCGGAAAAAGACGATGGTTATCGGGTATTGGTTGACAGGCTATGGCCGCGAGGCATTAAAAAAACGGCGCTGGTCTATGATGAATGGAATAAGGCCATTACGCCCTCAACCGAATTGCGCAAAGCCTTTCATAGCGAACTGATTGATTTTAACCACTTCGCGCAGCAATACCGGGCAGAACTTGCGCAACAGCATCAAGAAGGCAAACGGCTGGCGGATATTGCCCGACACCAGCCGCTAACGTTGCTATACGCCGCTAAAGATACTCGCCAGAACCATGCCATTGTGCTGGCAGAGTGGCTACGAGAGCTGTGATTGTCGTGCCGCCGCCTGGCCTGGTTGTCTGTCCGGGGACAACGGCATCAAATGTTCTGCCCGCACCCAGGCAAAACCGTGCTGGCCATCGGCGGAGGCTACATCGCCCGTGACCAGCCACAGCGCCCGAGGCGCTTCTTTCGGCAGTAAGGTGACGTGTCCATTTACCGGGTTAATGAATTCATCTCCGGGTTGGCACAGGCAAAATAGCTCAACCGACTTACCAATATTCCGCCGTCCGGCGGTTGTCTTAGCGCCAATAACTATTGCCAACGCGCCCGGCTTTAACTGAAACATATTTTCTTGCGCCGCATGAAACTCATTATCAGATTGTTCTTAATCATATCCCGTCGGACCGCAGGTTGTCACTTTTTCGTATCAGGGTGCTCTCTGCGCCATAATGTCCACTCATCAATGATTTCGCCATTGGGCAATTTGCAATCGGAACGCACGCCTTGTGGGGTCTGCACCGGCATCAGCGTACCGCCTTGTTGCTCACAATAGACGGCTGCCGGATTAGGCATCCCAATGCGCGGCGGCCTGGGGGCGTTGGGTTGCGACGATGAACAAGCGCTCAGCAGCAATACGCCTGGCAACGCAATCCACGTAAATTTCATAACGACTCCTTAAAGCGATATTTTGTCCAGGATAACCTAGCGGGTACGCTATTTCCATACTTTCTGTCAGCGCTTTAGCGGGTGTTTATCCCGGGTTAAGTCAGTAATAGCCACGCCCTGTCACAAAGCAACCGACCTTTTGTCGCTGAGAAAACCCTGCTATTCTGGCGCCCCCTGAACAGTGAAGGTAATAGCATGAGAGTGGGTATCCTCTTCCCTGTCGTCATTTTCATTACGGCAATATTATTTTTGGCATGGTTTTTTATTGGCGGTTACGCCGCGCCGGGAGCATAACCATGAGGAAAACAACGATGGTGTTGATGGGCATCGCGCTAATTGCGGTGGCGGGTACCGAACTGGGCTGGTGGTAAATTCATTTTGAATAATAAAGGCTACCTGTCGTAGCCTTTATTATCTCTGAAAGTTCTGCGTTTAGCTTTTGATTTTTCTGTAGATTAACAGCACGACAATCGCGCCGATCACCGCGACTGCAAAGCTGCCGAAGTTGAAACCATCCACTTTGCCAAAGCCAAAGAACGTACTGATCCATCCTCCGACTACCGCACCAACGATCCCCAGAATGATCGTCATAAAGAATCCGCCGCCATCTTTACCTGGCATGATCCACTTAGCCAAAATACCCGCAATAAGTCCAAAAATAATCCATGAAAGAATGCCCATTTTTTCCTCACTTATGTCTTAACGTTAGCGGTTTATTTGCCGTTAAAAAGAATAGCACATCGTCAGGAAAGTGAAGTTTGTGATATCCATCACCTTTTAGCGCCGTGGATAAAAGCGCATAAATATCAGGGTTGCAATCATTAATGATAACGATTATCTTTATCAACGCCGAGTAGTTGAGTTTATAACCCACCTGTTCGGTACGACATTGCTCACATTGCTTCCAGTATTATTTGCCCGCCTCACCGAGTGCGGGCTTTTTTTGCTAACCGCTATCTACCCCATGTCGAATTCATGGTCTTTTTTTAGCCGCGCTATTTTGCGTGATACGGGGTCATCTCCAGCGCAGTACATTCATCCTGCTTGTCCTGCTGCATAAAACCCACGGTCACCATAAACAAACCGATCATAAATGGCACTTCATAAAGCTCTTCAATCAAATCCGTGTAACGAGCGTTATGCAGGAATATCGGCGACAACCACCGATGATGCTCGACAGTGTCGGAAATCAGATATGAACATGCCGTCACGGCAAACAGCCACAATGGCAGAGGAACGTCCCGCAGACGACGAACAATCTCCTTACGGAGCCCGGCAGAAAACAGGACTGGCAAGACTAACGCAGCAATTAATATCACTGAAATCGTTCTGAACAGCATACGCGGCTCGTCAGGGAAATAGTCACGCCCCCAACTGGTGCTTCTACCCAACAGCACCACCCACCAGACAACAGCCCATAGCCAAAACTGCTTTGCCCCTTCGGGACGGGAAAGTGGCCGTATATACCAGGCGGTAAATAGCGCCCCAAACAGTAACCATAACGCTTGTCCGTTTTCAATCCATCGGACCACCACGCCGTTAAGCAAAGGCAATTGCCAGTCCGCCGTAAACGGGATGACCACAGCGGCAAGCGCAAGAGTAAGTGCTGACGAAGTTAATCGGGTATCGAGTTTCATGATTATAAGACTCTTCTGGTTTTTAATACCCAATCATAAGTTTTATGAATACGCTCTCATTAGCAAACAATGCGATATTCTTAATGTTTTCTTAATGTTTCTTTTCAACCCATGTCTGATGTAAATAAACAGCGCTTTTCAATACGCAAAAACCGCATCACGCTGGCGACGCGCGATGCGGCTTCTGATTTAAAAAATCACTTTATATCAAATAGATACTACAAGATCCTTACCAACCGCAAACGTCGTGTTCGTTTTCGGTATCGTAGGAACGCACGGTATTGACCAAATCCTTCACAACTTCTGCTGCAACTTCAGGTACCAGCAACGTCATCGGTGCTTCCGTTTCATAGTCCACAGAGACGCCGTTGCTATTATTCGTGACCGTGACGGTATAAGTAGCTTTTCCCATTATTATTCTCTCCCGGCATGAATGACTTTTCGTGAGGTCGCCCCTTCCATCAGTACTTCCGGCGCGACAAAAAAGTCGATGTTAAAATAGGTATCATCCGTCATGACCTCAATATTGTGCCACTTTTCCGGAGGAAACACGCCAAACTCGCCGGCATTGATCACCATGATCTCTTCCGGCTCAGAGCAATGTTCATCAGCGTATCCGAGATATTTGACCGCCCCCTGCATCACCGAGAGGCGAGGATAAACGCCGGGTCGCGTTCCCTTATCAAGGTGGCGTTCGAAAATTCCGGCAGGCGCCGTCTCTTTGTTCCAGAAGGGCGTGGAACGTGTATGGATATGATTTTGTGGAATTTGCCGCATTTGCTTCCCTCTTCACGCAGGTTACTCAACGATAATCTCATCGCTGTCGTAAAAAGGTTACGCTCCAAAAACAGCATTTTAAATACCATTTATTGGTTACTATTTTGCTGTTTTCCACGCGATAAAACCGAAAGGAGAGCAATGACCCGCCGTTGTCGACGGGTCCGGGAGGGTTAAGACTGGAGCGTTGCCAGGCGAGCGGCAAACCCGACGAAAAGAAGGCCAATCAAAGAATTGCCCACTTTTGCCAGTTTCTTTTTGGTACCAATATAGTGGGTTACAAAAGCGCCAGAAAGAATTAAAAAGCTCAGATAGCAAAAACTGACGATTTCAAGGGTGGTGGCCAAAATAAAAAATGACACCCCAGTATGCGGCGCAGTAACGTCAATAAATTGCACAAAAAAGGAAACATAAAAAAGTATGGCTTTAGGATTCGTCAGGCTAAGAATTAAAGCACGCTTAAAAATAGCGCCAAAAGGAACTACCGTTTCCGTCGCCGCACGCCCTTTTGAGGTCAGAGTGGCGTAAAGGATTTTTGCGCCAAGGTAGAGCAGATAAAACGCGCCGAGATAGCGAACAATGTTAAACAGAACCGGCGTTGTTTTGATCAGCGTCGCCACGCCCGCATACGCCAGAAACATTAATATCGCATCGCCGATAAACACGCCGCATGCGGCAAGATATCCTCCTTTAACCCCGCGTCCCACGCTGTTTTTAAGCACAAAAAGCGTATTCGGCCCCGGCACCAGAACGATAAAAATCGCCCCAACCAGGTACGTCCAATAATTCAGAACACCATACTCCGCGAACACATTAACCTCTTCCTGAAAACATTTACGCTTAGCTGCGAAACAGTATGCTAACGAATGCACCGGAAGATGGGAAGCGAAACCACGTCTCTCCAGCCGCTATTCCGCCACGCTTATATCCCCATCACCCAAAAACGTTCTTGTATCGCAACCCCCGCAGGCAATCACCAGGTAGTGGCCCACGTTTCCTCATGGGGAATTAACGCGCGCGTCGCACCAAAGACAGGGCTGCCAACACATCACTGATATCGCTCTCATTCAGATTCGGCGCATTAAAGTGCGTTCTCAGCCACACCATATCCTCATGGCTGAAAGCGCCGACCATCAGGCGCTGGCTGATAATGATCAACATTTGATTATCAAGTTGTCGAATACGTTGCCGGGTGACCGACAAGGTTTGTATCGGAAAGGAGGGTTCTGAGCCGGTTCGCCACTGCGCTAAATAGCGGTACTGTATCGCTTTACTGGCATCCATTAGCGAACGAATAAAAGGAGTTATCGAATGCGGGTCCAGACCGTTATATTTCGCTTCTTCTTCAGCCTCGGCGAAAACATTTTGTTCACGCGTGAAATCCTCTATCGGCAGATGGTGCTTCATTTTATAAGCAGCCACATCTTTCATTAATAACATGCGTTCATTGAGCGCGGTTAAGAGCGCGCCAAGCGATACCGACGTTACCGAATCGGCAAAAGTGGTGCTGCACATCAATAAAGAACAAAGAAAAATGGCGATATGACGAATCATTAATCAACCTCCTTTTACGGAGGCCTGACAGTAATTTACCTTTATTAAGATAACATTAAGTAATTATTACAGATGGGTATTAATGCTTATTCGTTTAAACTGGAGTGATAAAAAGAACAGGCCGTTGATTCTGCGGAATCTTCACCTTCATTTAAAGTGTATAAAATATACAACAAATCACACAAATGTGATGTGTATCACGTTTTTATGATTTTTTATTACGGTTTTATGATATAGGTCTAATTTTAATAGGTCACTAATTTCTCTCCCCCGCTCAGGGAGATCGGCTTCAATTTACATCGAATATGGTGAAATATGACTACCATTACACTAGTCAACGAACAAAATAGTACTGGCAATCCTTTTTCTGCACATATGTTATGTGAACAGCGAGCTATTCAGGAAATTACTTACGAACTATTGCAATCGCAGCAGCATGTCTCAAATAAGGATATCATCGCCAAACTTATTGAAAAACTGGAAACAGAAAAAGACGTAGTGCAGCTTGATATTTACCGTAATGCCTTAGAAGCCGTTTTGTTTCAGACACCTGACGACATCTAATATATACCCAAAATAATTCGAGTTGCTTAAAGGCGGCAAGGGAGTGAGTCCCCAGGAGCATAGATAACTATATGACTGGGGTGAACGACAAATCTGCCGGGAGCAGATTTGAACGTCGCTTGCGACGGCCCGTCAGGGCGAGGCCTATGGATGGGCCGAGTAATCCGTAGCCAACACATAAGCAACTTGAAGTATGAAGGGTATAAACAAGGGAGGGGGTTACTCCTCCCCTGTTCGTTAATAATGCAGATGCCTCAACGTGCGGTGCCTGATTTTTCGTAGCCGTTTGCATGGATTTGCGGTGCAACATGCTGCATGCTTTCTGGCATCTCATGCTGCCGATATACGGCTGGCAGTAATGTTAAGCCTGAGCCATTTTTCACATGAAGACTAAATTTACCCGATTCTTTTAAAGCCTGAATAAGATTTTCCTGCGCGGGAGTTAATGTCTCATCATGCCACAGAACAATATGCTCGAAAGACGTTGATAAAAGATCGGGCATCGGCGCCTGCCAGGGGATGACTTCAACTCGCATACCTTCACTACAATATTTAATCGTTTCCAGCCATAGCTCAATGGGGTCGTTCAGCGAAAACGCAGCAATAAGCATTGTGCCTGCTGGCGCCTTTCGTACGCTACTTAGCTGGAACGTGGCGTATTCAATAATCGCAGTATCCAGTAATGCCTTTTCAAATCGGCGTGCATCATCATCGCCTGCGGACAACCACAGCCGTAAAGGACGCAGTATTGACTCAATGACGATACACGGCGGAATTTCCCGACCATAACGCCAGAGTAATTTTCGCAATTTGGCGGGTTCGAATTTTCTACACTGCGCTAAAATCTCTTCCTGGTAGAATAACCATCCCGAGCGGCAATGCGTTTCTTCACCATAGAGGGCAGGTTTAATCTCTTTTAATGAAAAGCCTTTGCTTAACGCGTCGATAATATGCTGTATTCTGATAGCATCTTCTATGCAATAAAAACGATTGCCAGCTTCATCTTTGGTAGGTTGAAGCAGGCCATAGCGTTCCCAGGACCTGATATTTGCTGTTGTGACACCACACTGCGCCGCCATTGCGCTAATACTAAAAGTAGCCATGCCTGTCTGGCCTCATGATGATGTAAGAAAGCATAGTGAACCTAAACGCCATCAGAAGCAAATCATTATTAAGCAATGACCTTACTATTTACATGGGAAATTACATTATCAACATTATTTATTGTAAGCCAGTGCGTAAAGGCTTTAGAAACGGACAGTATTTGATAGTCCAGAACTGTTCTACAACCTAATTTAGTCAGAACATGGTAGCGTACTGAGTAAATAGTTTTTAAATGTACATTCAGCTCACAGCTTATTTGTCGGATATCCATTCCTTTAACAAGCATCGCCAAAACATTTCTTTCATTCGCCGTTAATCTGACTTTCTCTGACCTGGGAAAAAATTGACCAGCAGCGGCCAAAATTAGTAATTCGCGCCACTCAGCAATAGAGGCATCGACCTTTATTCGATATATAGCATGATGTTCATCAATAAAGTTATATTCATTATGGGTAACAATTCCAATGAGTACCGCTTTAAATGTGGAAGTAATATACTGCTGTACGGTGTAGTAATCGTCGATATCAAAAATAATATAATTTACGTTGCCAGCTATTATTGCGACGTCCTTAAATAAGGACTCCAGACCATAATTAAGAAACAGGTTTTCGCTCAATAGTCTTGTATCTGTCTTTAAAACAGATGATGCGGAACCAGTCATATCCACCTCAACAAAACGAGAGCCATGTGGGAATATCCATTCGATGGCCCGCATAAGATCATCTGCTTACTTCAGCGATGAGAACCTATTAAGTAGTAGTTGAGGAACGCCGTTTGCGCAACCTGACAGACGTCCTGGGGCATCTTATGTGAACTGCGTGGGGATGTGCGCTTTGGCAAAATCCACAAAGCGTACGACCGCAGGCAGCAAAATATGCCAGTCCTGCTGCTCCAGACCTAAATATTCACGCTGCGCCGCACGCAACGTAGCAGCATAATCTTCCGGCAACTGAGGTAACAGCCAGTCAGCCGCCGCATCCTTAGAGGTAAATCTCCCGGTAGAAAGGGTGTACCAGATACGCGCCAGGGTTAAAACAATATGATACTCATCTCCCTGCACATCTGCAGTGGATTGCCAAAGGTCGAGGGGATAACGCAAGGCCTTCAGCAACTGCGCCACAGGGGCTGGCGTGAACAGCCGTTCCGCGCGTTCGCCCTTTAGCGGTATACTGGTTTCCAGAATTTGGGTTATCAGTAACACCATGTCCCAGTCCTGCTGCGCTGGTTCATAAATCCCCTGACAAATGTCCTCTCTTAGCCACTCGCCAAATTGCATTTCCCGGGCAGGTGGAAAACACCAGGGAACCAGCTGCGAATAAAGCACGACAGTGACCTCCAGAGCGCGTTTTTCTGCCGACGCCCCCGGCGGCGATGAAAGCGCCAGCAATTCCTGCATCAGCGTTGCGCGTTGGGTCTCCGTCAGCGGCTGGCATGTTGTCACCAGCAGATCAATGTCGCTGTTTGGCTTCAGACCGCCTGCGACAGCGGAACCATATAAATGAATAGCACGCAACGTATCGCCTGTGACACGAGTAATCAGGCGACACGCCGCTTCCGTTTGGCATTGAATCGAGGGCGGTATGGACAGCGTCATCGTTGCTCCGGGGGCGCAGGTATTTTTTATATTGATTGCCAGAAATATGGCATAACGGCAGAAAAAAAGCTCGCTATTCATAGCGAGCTTTTAACATTGCAATCAGACTTAATGATGTAGCATTTCGTCAACGACCTCATTCGCCTTTAACTGATAAGGATAATAGGTAGGCCAGTTTTCCATCTCTTGCAACAATGCCTGCTGCGAGATATTTCCCATAAAGATATGGAAGTGCGCCGATTTGCGCGGGGCAATGATATGATCGCTAAACTGAACATATTTAGGCGCTTTGCTATTCGCATCTTTACATTCGAACAGATAGCGCACCCCTTTTTTACCCGATGCGTAAGTCAGAATTTTATAGCCGGCATAATTGTATTTACAGGATGCAACGTTATTGTCGCGATGGAATTCTATAACGCCATTTTCAATACCGATCGTCTCAACATTCGTCGCGTATCCTTTGCGATAATACGCTTTAATATCCTCAAACGTTTTCTCCGGGTCTTTCTTCGCCTTTTGTCTGAAGACAGGGTCCAGCTCGCCGCTGACCAGATAAGGATAGACGGATTGCCACATACCATCCCAGTCGGTGAGCGCGCGATCGCGTACATTAGCGTCATCAAACACGCCCGCTGCCGCTTTTTGCTCAACCTCCGTCATCGGCGCGCCATGAGCATGATGACCATGCGCGAAGGCAGGACTATTGACCAACAGCATTCCCAGAAGCATTGTCAGTTTTTTTATATGAATCACCAAAACGTTACCCTCATCTTTCTTTGAAAGATGATTGTTATATTATAACATTACATTTATTTCAACAGAAACTCAGCGGCCACCGCGCAGGTGGCCTTTTTTGATATCAACTGGTCCGCCATCGAGGAATTGAACCCCGAACCTTAGAGGTAGAAGCTCTATGCTCTATCCGGTTGAGCTAATGGCGGAAGAAAAATTACGCGGCCATTTTAAGGCAGGCGTCCGCGCATTGGCTGCATGCCCGCGCGCAATTCTGGCAATGATCGTGATCGTGCCTTGCACACTCTTCGGCGCAGGCTTTGCAGATATCCGCGCACAGGCGGCATAATTTTTGTGAGTACTCGCTTTCCAACGCCATAAATTGCGCCGCCAGGCGACAAATGGCCGCACATTGCATATCTAACTGGATGCAGTGCTTCATCATTTCGACGTTATCTTCACGCAGACAAGAAGAGGCGCAGATATCACACGCCGCCGCGCATTCATAACACTGCTCAATACACTCTCGATGTTCTTGTTGCATAAATGACTCCTTATTTTATTAAGAGGAGTAGATAAGTCTGCACAGAAACGCCGGGATAGCCAAACGGCTACCCCTCTTTTTCATACTTTTTGAACAAAAATGCTGAATAAAACAGCAATAGTAAAGCCGGAAATCGGCCTCCGTGATGTGACGTCTATACTGTAATGTTCATCTGCTTTTCATCGGAGGTAAAATGGAGTATTTAGCACGACTAAATATCGTTGCGATGCTGATGTCAACGACGTTCTGGATCAATCTGGCGGTCGTTTTTTTCGTCACCCTCATTACTTACTGGCTCATCAACTGGCTACTTAATGTGGTCTATAAAGCGCTACAACGCCCGGATAAAAAGGATGATGCTCATGGGCGGCTGCGGCCTATTGTTTTCGAGATGCTGAAAAAGACCAGTAAGATGCTCATCTTTTTTGCCGCATTTCTCTTTAGCCTGCGCTTTGTCGCCCTGCCCGACCGGTTATTCTCTACCCTCTCTCACGCCTGGTTTTTAGTGGTTGCGATTCAAATGGCGATTTGGCTTGATCAGGGCGTACAGTCATGGATGCGTCATTTACTGTATGCCCCAGGCTCCAATAAAAACCCGGTGACGTTAGTCATTCTTGGTATGATTTTGCGCGTGCTCGTCTGGTCTATGATGTTGCTCTCCATCCTGGCGAACGTCGGCGTGGATATTACCGCACTGGTAGCCAGCCTCGGCGTGGGCGGTATTGCTATTGCCCTGGCGGTACAAACCGTTCTGAGCGATGTCTTCGCTTCGCTGTCGATTGGTTTCGATAAGCCCTTCGAGATCGGCGATTTCGTCGTCTTTAATGATGTAGCCGGTACGATTGAACATATCGGTTTGAAAACCACTCGCATCCGTAGCCTCAGCGGCGAACAGATCGTTTGTGCGAACGCGCAGTTGTTGCAGCAAACCATACACAACTATAAGCGGATGCAAACGCGTCGTATCGTGTTTACTTTTGGCGTCGCCACTGCGACACCGCCGGAAAAGTTACGCCTCATCGGCGATATGGTGAAAAAGATTATTACCGATGTCGGCGAAACACAATTCGACCGCGCCCATCTACTGGCCTTTGGTCAGGATCGGCTGACCTATGAGGTGGTGCATATCGTCAATACCGCGGATTACAATAAATACATGGATATTCAGCAAGAGATAAATATCCGTATTATTGAAAAACTCATTGAGAATGATATCGAACTGGCGCTGCCAAGTCTGGTCGTCAGAGCCCCTGTACAGGTTGAAGAGACCAGGGACTACAGTAATACCGCTGATGCAAAAAACGCAGATAAACGCGTCATGCAGTAAAATCTCTGCCGACAATACCGGGAACCCATGGGCTCCCGGTGCGTTAACGGCGACACGGCAATGCGGAGAAACGACTTGCGGCTATTCCACCTGTAAATGGCGGGTACAGACTTGATCAAGTAGCGCAGACTGATGACTAATCACCAACATCCCTAATGAACGGCTGCGGCACACCTCAAGCACGTATCCCCATATCGCTTTTTGAATAGACGGATCGAGTTGCGCCGTCATTTCGTCGGCAATCAGAAAACGCGTTCGCGGGTCAAGCGCGCGCAGTATCGCAATACGCGCCAACTCCCCGCCTGAGAGCTGCATTGGCCGACGCGTCAGCCACTCGGGCTGCACATGCAAACGCCTCATCGTTTCCGGGTCAGGCTGCCAGGCATCACGCACAGCGTCTCCGGCGCTTCGCCAGGGATTAAACGTCAGTTCAGGATGCTGGGGGACCAGCTGTACCGGACAATACTGATGCAGGGGTAACGGGCTGCCGTCCAGCAGAACGTCGCCCGCCGTCGGCTTTTGCCATCCGGCCAGGACGCGCCCCAACGTTGTTTTCCCCGTTCCGCTTGGCGCATGAATTCCTACCCGTTCACCGGCAGAAATCGTAAACGTCAGGTTCTGCCATAAGACTTTCCCGCCCTGACGAATAACGAGATCGCGGCAGCTCAGCATTCTATTCCCTCTCCGGTCGGCATAAATAACGGGTTTAGTTCAGGCAATGCTTGCCATTGCCGTTTTAACGGCTCACTCATCTCTTCCGGCTGTAACTGCTCGCAGCGAATATTGTCCGTGATATAACCCTGATGCAGCGCCACAATGCGATCGGCATACCGCGCCGCCAGCAGCAGGTCATGAGTCACCCACAGCACGCCGCATCCCCGCTCGCAGAGACCTCGCAAGTGCTCAAGCAACTGGTTTGCCAGTGCGGTATCAAGCCAGGCGGTGATCTCATCCGCGAGGATATAACGAGCCTGGCTGAGCGAGGCGTGGCACGCCAGAATTCGTTTAGCCATCCCGCCAGAGAGCTGGCGGGGAAAGCGTTCCAGGACTGTCGGTTCAAGATCGCTTTGCTGTAATAGCTGTACCATCTGCGTCTCATCCCAGGCGCGTCCGGTCAGATGACATGCTCTGTTCAAATGTTTTCTGATATTCAGCATGGGATTAAGCGCCTGTACCCCCTGCGGCACGTAGCTAAACGTATTGCCCCTAAGCTGCCTGATGGTATGTCTGTCCAGCCGGTTGCCATCAAGCGTAATCTCCCCCCGAAAGCGTAAGTTTTCCGGCAGCAGATCGAGCAGGCATTGCAGCAGCAGACTTTTTCCCTCCCCGCTGCCGCCAACCAATGCCACCATTTCGCCGGGTGCGATATCAAAAGAGACATTCTGTAATAACGGCGACCAGCGTCTCGTGCCATACCAGCGATAACGCGCGCTTTCCAGCGTAACCTGTTGTAAACTTAGCATACGTCACTCCTTAGCCACAGCCGCTGAATGGCGCGCGCAAACTGATCGAAGAGCATCACCAGCGTGAATAACATTAGGCCGGGAAACAGCACCAGCCACCAGTTTCCATGGCTAATAAACCGTAACGCATCCGCCAGCAACAGCCCCAGCGAAGGCTCATGCGGCGCCAGCCCAAACCCCAGAAAACTTAACGCCGCGCTGTGCAATACCGCATGAGGAAACATCAATAACGTTCCCGTCAACCATTGCGGCAATAGCGCCGGAAAATAGTGATATCGCCAGCAATAAAGGTGTCCATGCCCCAGACGATAGGTCAATGTCAGGTAGTCACTCTGCGCTACCCGCTCCGCGTCGGCGCGCAGAATCAGCGCCAGACGGGGCCAGTGCGTTAACGCCACGGCCGCAATGACGCCACTTTTACCGCCGCCGAGCGTAAAACAGATAAGGATCAGCAAAAGTAAATGCGGCATGGCGAGCATAGCATCGGTTATCAGCCGCACCAGGAGGTCCAGCCGGGGATGAATGCGCGCCGCTGCCGCCATCACTAACGCGATAACGCCGCTGCACAGCGCGGCGCCAACGCCAATTTGTAAACTGGTGAAGGCCCCCTGAAAGCAACGAAGCCATACATCGCGCCCCAGATTATCGGTGCCAAACCAGTGCTGGATATCAGGCGACAGATGCCGGGCAAGTAGATTAACCTCTGGCGGCTGGCTCAACGTGGCATAACCGTATCCGGCAATAAACAGCAGACAGGTAACGGAGAGGATCAGACGAAACAACGTCGGGGCAGGATTATAGAGCATCGGGACGCTCCAGCGATCGATTAAGCCCCACCACAAGCCAGGCTGAAATCGTATTTCCGGCAAACACTAATAGCGTACAGAATAAAACGATCCCCATGAGCAGCGGAACATCGCCACGCAGGCCGGCATCGATAGTGGCCTGTCCCAGCCCCGGATACGCAAAGACTTTTTCTGCCAGTAACGCCCCCCCCATCAGTTCGCCCAGAGAAGCAAACTGTAAGCAGAGCGCTGGGGTAATCGCATGACGTAACACCTGGTGACATAACAGCGACCATCCTTTATCCCCCTGAGCGCGCGCAAAACGAATAAATTCGCTCTTCATTACGCTGGCTATTTTTTCTCGCGTATGCAGCGCAATTTGCCCCATGCCCAACAGACTTAACGCACATACCGGCAACACAAGATGGCGTAAACGTTCCGATAAAAGAGCTGTTCCTGCATTATTTCCGGGGTCCCAGGCGCAACAAACAGGTAATACCGGCCAGCGGACGGCAAACAGCGCCAGCAACAGCATTGCTATCCAGAAAGTGGGCAACGATGACAATAAGTAGCTGATACGGCAAATCATCTTATCCGGCCAACGGTGGAGAAAACGTCCGGCCAGAAAACCCAATGTCACGCCCAGCACACCAGACAATAGCCAGGCGCCTGCCAACAGCGCGAATGACGTCGCAAAACGTTCCCGGATCACGCTGGCGACAGGCATGTTGAACAGCATGGAATACCCCATGTCACCCTGGAGCAGACGCCAAAACCAGTGACCGAAACGCTCCCACAGCGGCTGGTCAAGCCCCCAGCGCGCCGCAATCCGCGCATATTGTTCTGGCGGAACATGGAGCAGATCGTTGCCAATATAAGCACGGATAGGATCAACGGGCGAAAAGCTAAGCAAAATGAAGGTGCCGGCAGCCACCAGCACCAACAGAATAATCAGCCGCAAAAAATGACTGAAGAACAATTTCATCACCGACAGGTCCAGGTCCAGTCATCAAGATTGTTTAACACCGACCAGCTACCGTGGATTTCTGGCGCGCCTTTTCCCAGATCAATACAGGGGTTGGCCAGATAGGTATGCTGAATATTAAGCAGCCATGCCCATGCCGCATCGCCCTGGACGCCCGCGCCCTGCTTTCCATCCCACTCAACCTGCTGCCAGAAAGGAATCGCCTTTTGCCAGTCAGGCGCATCTATAGCCTGTTTCAGATGTGCTTCTACCGCAGGGTTGCTGTAATAGCCCGGGTTATAATATTCCACACCAGCGGCTTTCCCACTGTAGTGATGGAAGAGTTCCATCGGGTCCAGACTTCCCCAGCCAAACAGCGTAGGGTTAGCGTGCATATGGCGCTCTACAGTTTCCCAGCTTCCCGATTGCAACGAGACGACAATGCCTAAAGGCTGCAACATGGCGCGCACCGCCTCGGCCAGATCCCGTCGGGTGCTGTCGCCACTGGCATACCATAAGGTCAGACGCGCTTCTTTACCTGCTTTTTCACGCACGCCCGCACTGTTTATCTTCCAGCCAGCCTCTTCCAGGATGGCGCGCGCTTTTGCAATATCGCCATCGCTGAATATCACTGAAGGATTTTGCCACGGCAATCCCTGCACCGCGCTATAGGCGGGTATCGCATGGCCTTCCATCACCTGTTCCGCCAGTTGGTTACGATTAATGGCATAGTTAATTGCGCGTCTGATAGCGACATCAGCGGTCACATCGTTGCCGACAGGATAACCGTTAGCATCCTTTTTACCGGCAGGTACCATCGGGAAGACAATGCCCCGGTTTTCAACGCTATCGCGTACCCAGAGTTTAAGATTATCCTGCTGCGGAGCCACCGCCATAGAAGGGGCAATGCGCACCAGTCCCAACTGTCCGCTGCGCGCGGCGGCATAAGCATTATCTTCATCCAGAAAGACAAAAACCAGCCGGTTAAAGTCATTCTTTTTACCCGCATACCAGGGATTAGCTTCAACGATCAGTTGCTGACCCGGCTGAAAGCTGACCAGTCGGTACGGACCGGCGCCTATCGGTTCGCGGGCGAACGTTTTTTCATCATAACGGCTGGCCGGAACAATCCCTAACGACCCGAGTACATTCACAAAGGTGCTCTGCGGATGGCTCAGCGTCATCTCAATTCGGCGCGCATCCAGCGCTCGCGCATGGCTAAAATTGCCCATGTCAATTTTACCGCCGCTCTTCGCCGCTTTATTGTATGTAAAAACGACATCTTCGGCAGTTAATGGCGAGCCATCGGAGAATTTCAGCCCGGGCTTTAAGGTTAGCGTCCAGATTTTACCGTCGGGGCTGGTATCCACTTTTTCCGTCAGTAAATTACCCCAACTCATGTCGGCGTTTTGCTTAAGCAACGGCGCATGAAGCAATAAGTAGCTGCCGTGGCTCCAGCCCAGCATAGGATCAAAGCCTTCCGTTGGCTCAGGGCCAATGGCCAGCTTCAGGGTACGACCGTCTGCCGTGTCCGACGCGGCGAAAAGCGACGAAGTGAATACCAGAGTCAGCGCGCACGTCACGAGCGCCAGTTTGCCTTTAATCATCAATTTGTCCCAGATTATGCGTTGTTTTTGTTTCTCCCGGCGCAGCATAAACGTCGGGAGACCTCCTGAGGACGGCATTATGGCGAGCATTTGTAATGAAAAAATTGACGCAGAACAGAAAGTATGACGATCTTTTAAAAACATCATACGCACACTATGGACACTCACTGGTTGCCAACGTCGGGAGCGCCAACGTGGGCTAAAGGCCGCTTTTGACGGGGATAAAACGCAAGGGAAATGACGCCAGGAATACCGGGTTAATTAACGCCATCTTATTCTCTTATTTCCTTTCTATTCTGTATTGCGTCTTCCCACCCGACGCTGTTCATTTTCTCAACGTTATTAGTCAGTGCTGAAACGTAAGAAGGTATCGTAATTAGCGCCTCCTGGCTTTAAACCTAAACCAATATTAAACGAACCAGGCGTTAATGAAACTTACCAGCAGAACGCCGGTCATATGGCAACCCGATGAAATAACATGCTATGGAGTCCAATCGAAAAATGTTAACGCCGCCAGGGCTCGTGATGATTTTTTTAGCCGTAGTGTTCTCATTGCTGACAGGATGCGCAAGTTATAAAAACACGGCATGGGGAATATATCCGGCTTCAACGGATATTTGTCCATCAGGTACGACATCAACAGGAGGGTGCAAAGAGTAATATCGCATATTTAATATACACAACTTTTTAAATGACTGTCCGGACATTTTCGGACGGTAAGTTTTCTATTAATTTATAATGGACTAATCCCATGACAAATAAAAAACACATTTTTTCAATTATCTTTATTGGTTCTCTTTTAACGGGGTGTGCTACAGGACCATCACCGACAGGGATTGGCTTATATACGGATGTTAAAGGGCCAATTACTGCCACGAGTCTCCCGGCAACCAAAACCGGTAAAGCATGTGCGCAAACGGTATTGGGTATTGTAAATACCGGCGACGCATCTATTGATTCAGCGAAAAAAGCGGGCGATATTTCTTTAGTGTCGAGTGTTGATTATGAAACTACAGGCTCATATCCGTTTTATGGTAAAACCTGTGTTGTCGTAAGAGGACAATAACAACAGTAAGCCGGCGATGCCGCCGGCTTTTTATCCCATTTTACGTGCCGCTATCTCTGTCTGTTCCTTGCGACTCAGCCCCCGCTTTAAGGTTCTGTTAAGATTTTACGCATACTCTACAAGCAGTTGTTAATAAAGGATAATAATAATGGCACATTTCTCAAGACTGCAAATAACGCTTCACTGGTTAACACTGCTCCTGACAGGCATCGCATATGCTGCTATTGAGTTACGAGGGTGGACGCCAAAAGGCTCCAGCGTTTACCTGTTTATGAAAGACACGCACTATGATATGGGCGTTCTGGTCTGGGCGCTGATGTTTTTACGGTTATATCTTAAACACAAATATCCGGATCCGGTCATTACGCCTCCCCCTCCTCACTGGCAGCACGTAGCCGCTAAATTAATGCATATCGCGCTTTATCTCACTTTTCTCGCCTTACCGCTGCTGGGCGTCGCGATGATGGCATCAGGCGGGAAAAGCTGGAGCTTTTTTGGTTTTACTGTACCGGTATTTTTGACGCCAGATAGCACCCTAAAATCGGATATAAAGCGTATTCATGAAATGCTGGCCAATATCGGCTATTTCCTGATTGCCATGCATGCAGCAGCGGCGTTGTTTCACCATTACATACAAAAAGACGATACATTTTCAAGGATGTTACCCGGTAAATCATGACTATTTCGGCCATCCCGACGTGAGAGAGCACGCCGGGCAAGGCATTATTATTCCAGCGCTATCGGTTTCGACTGATAGCGCCTTATACCGTTTGTAATCGACAATATACGATATTTTTCCGGTTCCACGTGTAGGTGATATGTACGACGCCGCCCTCGCTAATAATAGCGGGATAAGAATACTCACCGTGGTCACTTTCCAGGTCCAGTAGCGGTAGCCATGATTCGCCATTATCCTGGGAAGCAATCAGTGAAAGCGGATAGCGCTTTCCCCAGTTGCCGTTGACCGGATTTAACGCAAGAATCAGCGTACCGTCCTGCATACTAACCAGATCGATACCACTATTATTATTCGGTAAAGATGTCGCGCGGGCAACAGACCAGGTAGCGCCATAGTCGATTGAATCACTGCGAAAAATTGCCCCGCGTGTGCTTCGTAACAACATATGGATATGCCCCGGAGAAGACTCCCACAGCGTAGGCTGAATAACGCCATCCCAGCGCAGGAGGTTTTCCAGACAACATTCCCACAACATCCCCTTTTTTACACCATCCCACAACGCTACGTTTGTCCCGGAAATAGCGTTATCAGGCTCCAGCGGAACAAAAGAGATATTCCAGTGTTTTCCTTCGTCAGAGGATCGATCCACAAATGCCCTCCACCGTTCAGGACTTTCAATCGACCCTGGCGCAATCCAGGCGCCATTTGATGCCAGCAGGAGTTTATTTTTCACGGGACCACGCGGCAAAATATCACCGTTGACCAACGGAGCTGGCGTACTCCAGGTAAATCCTCGATCGCTGGAGGTGATAAACCAGGTTTTCCACACGTGTACGTCGCTGCCTACTTTATAAAATAACCACAATTTATCCGACGGGTAAAATAACACCGGATTCCAGTGCGCTTCCCCCTCGCGTGCCGCCACTCGCTGCGGTGTTGTCCAGATATTATGTTCATAGCGAGATAGCCAGATGGCTGTATCTTCGCTTCCTTCGCGCAACCCCGCGAACCATGCGGCCACGAGCGTACCGCACGGTAAGCGAACAAGCGTAGAGGCATGGCACTGGAAGGACTCGGTTCTGCTTTCCGGTAAAATGACCTGCCGATTGACGAGCGCTAATTTCATACCTGCCTCTATTAAATAAGGTAAAAAGCATCAGCTTTTTTATGTATGAAAGTAGTGTTAGCAGAAATAGCATCAACGCGATGAAAACGATGAACTGCTATACGAATTTATGTTCAGATATCGCGCCCATAACAGGCAGAATGTCGAGAGTGGACAAAAATTGGACTGACCTCGCGGATAATTCCAACTTACCGCCGTCCAATGGCGACGAGGTCAGTGGCACGGGATAATATAGAGGTCAGGGCTATAATATTTAGCGATCTGTGCCTACAAGCATGACGGGATACTTTTCGCTACAGGCAATGAAGGCCCGTCTAAACGGGCCTCTATTAACGCGATTATGATTTGTGTTCAATCGCCTTTGGTTTGCATTCTATGGCAATTTTTTTCGGTTTCTCGCTTTCAGGGATCTCCTGGTAAATCTCGACCAACAAGAGGCCCTGTTCCAGTTTCGCATTATTCACCTTAGCATGTTCAGGCAAAGAAAAACTCAACTGGAAATCCGCCTTACGAATACCACGATAAATCCAGTGCGTCTGATCCTCTACCGTCTCTTCAGTGTGTTTACCCGTAATATTCAGGTTGCCGCCAACCGTTTCAATTTCAAGCTCTTCCTCTTTCCAGCCAGGAACGCTCACGGTAAGCAGATAGTTATTCGCATCGCGCTTTTGCAGATCGTAAGCTGGCGTCGCAGCGACTGGCGTATCTCCTGTTAATTGACTGAAAAGTCTATCAATACGGTTGAAACGGTCAGAGAAAAGAGAATCAGCAAACACGGGAAGTGCTGACAAGGTTCTGAGTGCCATCATTAACCTCCTGAATCACTATTCAAAAGTTCAACATCAAGGCAAGCATTGCTTGTCCACTGACTACATAGGGACGGAAAAAACATTTTCAAGTCTATAAAAGCCTTTTTTTAGTCACGAATTTAAGTAGTTAACGAAAAGTCTCATCCCGTTCATTGCCATTTCCGCTGTCCCTTCATCTTTACAATTTTTCTTCATCAGCAGAATTGATAATGATTATCAATTGCATTAGTGTATACAGGTTGGTTATGGCAGTGACCAACGCCCTTCTCCATTATCAAACCCAGCGCCGCCTTCGGGCGGCCTTTTGGGAGGAAATATGGTCGCCAAAAATAAAATTCACGGTCGTCGTATTCGTCAGTCTCTGCAACAGTTACATCATCGTTGTCTTTTTCAGCAACTGGCGGTAAGCCCACCAGGAACAAAATATGTTTCAGTCACCGCTGAAACAAAAAACTGGCTTATTCATCTTGTGACTTCAGAGGGCCGCTAGCACGCGGTAGTGACTGTCCATGTTGTCGCTAAAATTTTAATGAAATGACTTTTATACACCTACAATTTGCGCCCGGCTACTCCGGGCGCCATACCTGAAGATATGACACCCGTTGCCAACTGACAGGAGTTTTAGTTATCGTCTCCGGCGTAGAAAACTTCGATATCTTTATTAAACCATTTATCAATGTTGTGCCACATCAGACAACCGGTCAGAAAACTTGCGATCAATATCCCTCCTATAAGCCACTTTTTCACATATACTCCTGAATAACCCCTGTTGATGCCATTATCTGATCGATAATAAAAAGACCATCATTTGAAGAAATAGTTTCACTGACAGATACCGTATGAAACGAGACAGTGAACAGTACCGTTTTCTTCGGTTTTTATGCCATAGTATTGAGCAGTGGTGACAATCATTTTCTATCGCGCCATAATGATTTGCAGCCTATAGTTTATGATTTTAAGATTTGTCTACTCATCACATATATCAGTGATGGATAAATTATAATACGCTTTTCTGGCGCACTTTTCGTCAGTAAACAGGAATACTACAGCATTCATCGTATTGATGCCGCTTTATCTCCCGTTCTTCAGGGAATTAACGACAATTTTATGCACAAAGGATACTAATGATGAAACGTAAATTGATCCCATGTACCCTCTTTCTCGCTGCGCTTAGCGCCAGTACCACCTCTATAGCAGCTTCGCAGGAGATTTCTAAATCTATATACACCTGTAATGATAACCAGGTTATGGAGGTGATTTACGTCAACACCGAGGCTGGAAACGCCTATGCGATTATCAGTCAGGTAAACGAGATGATCCCGATGCGGTTAATGAAAATGGCCTCCGGAGCAAATTACGAAGCCATAGACAAAAATTATACTTATAAACTTTATACCAAAGGCAAAACGGCTGAACTGGTGGAAGGTGATGATAAACCTGTTCTCAGTAACTGTTCCTTAGCTAACTAACCTTCAGAAATGCCTGAAGGCTCAT
This sequence comes from Salmonella sp. NW884, assembly GCF_051700745.1. Classification (NCBI taxonomy): domain Bacteria; kingdom Pseudomonadati; phylum Pseudomonadota; class Gammaproteobacteria; order Enterobacterales; family Enterobacteriaceae; genus Salmonella; species Salmonella sp. NW884. The sequence goes on from NZ_JAMMDE010000001.1 coordinate 505,658, forward strand.
CAGGCATTTCCACTTCAACCTTCCTGTAACGTAACGTTAAAGAATATGTGAATCACTACCGTAGGATAATGGCTAATTAGTAACCACTTTTAAACATGGTTAATCCTATTTTTAAAGAAAAGTTCGAACTGTCTGAATTGTCGTTGTTGAGTGTTTAAATGTTTTGCTTTATTAAGTGACCCAGGTAGAATTCGCAGCGGCTGGTAACCATTCATATTCGCATTATTGAACGATCACCGGCCAACCGCGCCAGGGTCTTGCATACGCTCTGGCGCGGTTAAATCCCCAGGCCATAAACGAAATCACTGGTTTCTGTTATTGCTCGTATCTTTCAAGTTAACCTGCATTATGCTTGCCCACCTGATGTAAAAAAACAGCTCTGAACCATAGGGTGTGAATTTCATTTTATAAAAAATTGCGGTGCCGGGTGCCTCCCGGTGAACCATACCACAGTCAATATGGTTCGCGAGGAACATTAACTATTTGACTGGACGCCCCGCCGCAAAGGGGGATTCACCGCATAAGAAAAATCTACAACTCACAAGTAATAAAAGACAATAACATTTTTGTGCATTTTTTATAAATGACTATCTTGTCACGTAATAAATGAAATTATTCTGTAACAGGATTGCAAGACAATACTTATTCAAAACTGAAGTGGTCAGTGGGAGTCGAACCCACATCATCAGCCTGACACTGAGGTAATAACATTATACGATAACCACATTGGACCGCCACCGAGGCCTCGAACCTCGCACCATCAACTTAGGAGGTTGATGCTCTATCCAGCTGAGCTAGTGGCGGCTGGGGACTTCTGCCAGGCGCAAAAAAGGTGCTCTCCTGGATAAAATACATACCTTGCTACTTTTCAGTAGTCGTTCAACGGCAGGTACAATATGCGAAGGCGATCACAAAATCTTGATGACATTGTGATTAATTCCAGGAAAATTTTTCAGAGTGAATCCTGTGAGATCTGGCGTTATTTACACCAGATTTTCCTTCCTGCTTATCACCTACCTGAGCAACCTTGATTGCTTACCACAATCCTTTATCTGTGCTTATGCTGGTGAGATATTATGTACAGCGTCACTATGACGAAGAGAGTATGACGAAGAGAGAAAAGACAGGCAGGTACGTGTTACTGGTAAAGAAGCCCTGTTTTGTGACTGGCGGTGCGGAAGGCGAACCTTCCGCATAGCTTATGCTTTTCAGAAACGGTATCCAACTCCGACGTTGAAGCCGTTTATTTTTGTAGAGGAGATGTTGCTTCCTTCATACCCAACATCGACGACGATATTCTCCAGCGGATTCATCTGTACACCCGCGCCCCAGGCAAATCCCGTTTTCCTTGAGGAAATTTTGTTAGAAAAAGAATCGCCATCCTGAGTGGCATGTTCTTTAAATGTCGCCTTTACCGTGCCGACACCTGCCAGCGCGTATAACGAAAAATTGTCAGACAATCGATAGGCTGGCCCAACCATTAAAGAACCATATTTCACCTCAAACTTGTCATGGTAATGGATACCTTCAGACTCAATAGACCCGGAATCCTGGCTGTCTCCATATAAGTAACTTAGCGAGGAAATAAAACTTACCGGAGAGTCATCCTCATAACGGTATTTCACATTTACCCCTCGGATATTTTTGAAATCCTGAACTTTACTTTGTGCATACCCCACGGAAAAGGCGTTAGTATCGGCCTGTGCAACATTTACAACCAAAACGCTTGTAGTAATAACTAAAGTGGATAAAATAATATTTTTCATAACAACTCCTTAATACTACTTATTATTTACGGTGTGTTTAAACACCTGCAGTACCGATCCGGCATTCAGTTATCGCCACTATGCCGAATCGACAAAACCACGAATAATTCACCGCTATCGCTCCTGATGCGTTTACTTCCTGAAAGATATTTTTACTACCGAAGCGCTCTATCGCTCATTTAGGTAACCGGTTCTACAATGTCATCTAACTTTTATAGATTTGAATGCTAATTTTTCTCACGCATATATATTTAACAGAAACCATAAAGTGTTTAGCCACTACAGGACAACAAATAATCCATACAACCTTTTGATATTTAAAGCAAAAACCTCACAACCACATTAAGAAACCTGACGCCGATCGGCTAAAAACATGTCATTAAGCAAACTCACCATATAACCAGAACATATCGCATTGTGCTTCACAGTCCTCACGTGAAGCTTCAGCCACAATACCGTTATATGCCATCGCAGGCGCTGTAATCATATTCACGATGATGCTTAGCACGATTTATTCCCGCTCCGATTTAATCTTTTAATATGTCTATCAGTTACAACATTTCTTGTTATAAGAATAGAATCAACACCACAATACCAACATAAATATCACCTGTGTTGAGAGAGAATTTACATTCCAGAAAAATAATAACGGACGCAAATATTAAATGCTCGATAAAAAAGTCTATTTCGCTATAAAACCCATTATTATTAAGAGTGGTTAACTCTTCGTTGAATAAAAAATGCCAGTGACGTTCCATAATTCAGGAGATGAACTTCACAAGTTATTACATATAACAGGAGGTGCTATGAAATATCATGCTTTTATGCTTTGGTCATTACTTATTTTTTCATTCCATGTTTTGGCCAGTTCAGACCATTGTTCTGGTTTACAACAGGCATCATGGGAAATTTTTATCTACGATTTTGGTAGTAAAACCCCGCAACCACCTACAAATACCGATAAAAAGCAAGCCAGGCAGATTAGTTCACCATCCTGCCCGACGGCAAAACCCATGATGTCCGCACCAACCAACGACGCCAGGAAAGGGAATACTTTCTCCAGAACATAATGTTATTTATCTACAATGGTGCCGAACGACTACTTTTAGCCGTCCGGAAATCTTGATTGCCATCAAATATAGCTGGCATTATTTTTCCTGACGTGTATAGTGCGCCTCGTTATCCCCATTAAGGAATTTGTTTGTCTCGTAAAATGACAGGAATTGTCAAAACCTTTGATTGTAAGAGCGGTAAAGGTCTCATCACCCCCTCCGATGGACGCAAAGATGTTCAGGTCCACATTTCAGCATGTCGCCAACACGAAACAGAAGCGCTTATCCCCGGTATACGCGTTGAGTTTTGTCGTATTAATGGCCTCCGCGGACCTACCGCCGCCAACGTTTATCTTTCATAATTCGTCACTCTGCATTTTTTCAGAAAAATTTAGCGAGCCCGTATACCTCCGCAGTCTGCTATGAGGCTTTGCCTGAAAGGCTGCAGAATGTTTTCAGTGGCGAAAATCTAAAGGATTTATTTTGCTAATGACTCCTGTGACCTCTTTTATCATATATCGGGTGTCCCTCCCCTTTTCACTTTGTTTAACGTGAAGAAATGTACAGCCGTTTTTCACTGTGATAGCATCTAATATTGCAAAAGTATTTAACGCTATATACCCATCGTCACAGGAGTGGCAGACTGCGCGCGTTTAACCGAAGTATTTATGTGATTCTATCGGAATTATCTCTATTGCCGCTCAATGCTACGTCATATTCAGTGGGTATAAATCGCCAATATAGTTGTAACGCTATTTATTTTTAGGGTAATAATTGAATGACTTTGCTTTCAGGAAAAACCACACTGGTTCTTTGCCTCTCCTCTATTTTATGTGGATGTACGACGAACGGCTTACCCGCACCTTATAGTATTAATTTGTCGTTCCCGGTCATTACACAAAACCAAATCAATTCCGGTGGTTATTACATAAATGACGCGGAACAAATTCGGACAACTGATGGTCTGTGCCTTGATACAGGCTCAGATCAACAGAATCGTTTGACGCTGCGGGAGTGTAAACATGTGCAATCTCAGCTTTTCTCATTTCACCGAGATAGAATCACGCAGGGTGAGAAATGTCTGGATGCTGCAGGACAGGGGACGAAAGAAGGCACGCCAATCATTCTTTATTCATGCACGGGTAATGATAACCAGCGCTGGCTCACTGATGATAACAAAATTAAGGGGAAACAGAGCCGAAAATGCCTGGGCACAAATAGCATTATTGTCAGAAAAGGCGACCCTGTTGTGTTGGCCGATTGCGATTTTAGTCGCGCCCTGGAATTTACCATCAGGTAGCAGGACACCGCTGTGAAGAGAGAGCCGCTAACCTCATGACACGACAACAGGTTAGCGACCTTTACTTCCATATACGGTCAATTTCATTTACGTCCGCAACGTCAGGATGACAAAACGGCGGCTAAACCTTGACACCGGTTATATACCCAGCTTAAATACTGGTTATCCAACCAGTAAAAAGGAAATGGCGATGTTCGTCGAACTCGTTTATGACAAACGAAATGTTGAAGGTTTGCCAGGCGCACGCGAAATCATCCTCAATGAACTCACAAAACGCGTACATCAACTTTTTCCCGATGCGCAAGTGAAAGTTAAGCCAATGCAGGCGAACGCATTAAACAGTGACTGTACAAAAACCGAGAAAGAACGGCTGCACCGTATGCTGGAAGAGATGTTTGAAGAGGCTGATATGTGGCTGGTCGCCGAATAACGTCCCCTCCTGCGAAAGCGACATGTCCGATCGAAAACAGCGCCCTGAGGCGCTGTCTGTGACGATATAACGCAAACGCCACCACTCAGAACATGTCGTTGTTGATACCTCAGAGCGGTATGTGGAACCGACATTCATCGCTTCACTGGCCTGTCTGTATGAGTAGCCCTTATCAACAATCAGCTATGCGCATTCCAGCCTGAACTCTGAAAGTACGTTTGGTTTTTTTGTTTATTAAGAGCCTATCTCATTAGACTCTTTTATCCGCCAAACTGGCTTTAACGATTACGCCTACTGGGATAGGTTCTAAACTTATCATCAATACGTAAAATACCTATTTACAAACAAAAAGTAACAGGTGAAAATCCGAAATAAAACCAGCATAACTAAAACTTACTGCAGATATGCACACGCATTATTACTATGTTTCCAGGATAGTCTCGACCAGTCAAGGCATCTATTTTATATAAAAAAGGGAAATACTTCACATGAATAAGATACATGTTACATATAAAAATCTCTTACTTCCGATTACCTTCATCGCGGCAACTCTAATTAGCGCCTGTGATAACGATAAAGATGCCATGGCGGAAGCTGAAAAAAATCAAGAGAAATACATGCAAGAAATCCAGCAAAAAGAGCACCAGCAATCAATGTTCTTTTACGACAAAGCCGAAATGCAAAAAGCTATTGCCAATATCAACGCAAAAGGTGGAGCCAATCTTGCGATTATTGAAGTCCGTTTCTTCAAGAGCGGGTATTCATTCATTCGACAGAGCGTTAACACCCCTGCTAAAGTAGAGATGTTTAAATTTAACAACGGCTACTGGGGGGGGCCTTCGCCTGTCAACTTAACCATCTTTGGCACTATAACAGAGGAGCAAAAACAAGAAGCACTAAAAGAGGCTTTATTCAAATTCGACTCGATCAATTTCAGCATTATACCAGAGCGTATTCAGGAAACAATTAAACGCGCTAACGCCAGTGGCATCATTTCCGTTACGGAAGATAGCGATATCGTTGTACGAGCAGAGATAGCTCATAATGGCGAATTCGTCTATGACATTACCATCACTGCTAAAAATACAGCACGTGCGGTAATGACCTTAAATAAGGATGGTTCTATTGCCGGATATGAGATCAAAGAACCTTTCGACCCAAAAAAAGAAGCCGAAAAAGCACAGCAACTTGTTGAACAATCGAGAAAAGACATTGAAAGTCAGCGTAAAAAAGCAGCTGAAAAGATGAACGAAATACAGCAGACGTTTAAAAAATAGCAGGCGATACAAACATTGATAAAAATTTTACTAAGGAATAGCCTTCATGTTGATAAAAAAGTTTCGCCCATTTATTGCACTTATCCTTTTTTTGTTCATTCAATGGCAATTTAACGTTATTGAAAGTCAGATAACCATCTATGCAATAGTGGGAATTTTGGCATTATACTCTTTATTTGAGCTTGCCAAATATCTTATTATACTACACGGTAGAAAAGAAATTCCCGTATTTAATATCAGTAAATTATACAATTCAAATCCTATCTACCCATTAAATTCAGACAATGAAAAACGAGCGGCCTGCTCTGAATCACTATATTTAATCACTGAAACATCAAGTAAAAAAGAGGGGGTGACTTATACGAACTCGCTCGAACAACTTGATATGAGTAATGCTGAAATCATTAAAGATGAAAAACTATTTGTTGAAGCTTCATGGGAAATTAATGACGATAAATCACTGCGCAAGGTATTGCGAAAATTAATTGCCAATGCAAATTCTTGTTCAACCATTTACCTGGATGCAATTGAAAACAAAGATCAATACATCAAATATATACAAAGCTATGATTTATCATTCTCTGATATTGATAGCTGCCCGATAACCGGGTTCGATCTTGTCAGAGCATCCTGGCTAACGCGCATTAGTTTTTCGCTTGGATACATCGATGAGAACGAAACAAGAGAATATTTAAATACTATCGGCGGACTCATTCAGCAACAATTCTCATCATGGGAGCAACTCAGCGCTTCTTATCTTATCATGTATTTAGAGTGGAATGGCCGACTGGACGGTATTCTTGGCTCAGTAATAAAAGAATATAGCGCGAAAGAACGCGTGCAAGGTACTAAAGCACTGCTTGAAGACAGCGAATCGCCATTTCATTCTCTGACACTGTAATTTTTCGTGCTCAAAATGTTTATTTATTGAGCCTTTTGTGGATAAACAGGTGACGTTATGTGACGCCAGGAACCTGGTCCAGTGGGCGTACTTGTTGGAGCCAGTGTGAAGCCGGGCAGCGCGCAGAAACCGGAGCGTATACGTTGTACGTGAGAATTTCGAGCACTGCCCGACCTAAAAATGATGAATAAAATAGATATTTTAAAGAAATAATATGAAGAATTTTTTCAAAATAATTACTGATTTCATCGCGGATATTTCCCTTGACCTATTTGCTATATTTTTATGCATGTTATTCGTATACAAAACAGGACCATCAATTGGTGTGATATCATTTTTTATTGCATTAATTATTTATATCATTCTTCATTTTGTTTTTTACTCATTTCGTGAAAAAATCATAAAAAAAATATTCAAATAAGTATTTAAAATTATTGTTTTGAGGTACAAATTCAGCGCAATAAAACAGAGCAACTAAAAAACAAAAAATTAGGCGTAGCGAAGAGCAAGAGGACTGTCATGTACTGAACCGTGCGCTGGTCGGGAGAGCAATGTACGGGAAAGAGCGCAATACTGTCATTGATGGCAACAGATGATGAGCGACGAATGGAAAAATACAGGGTGTTGGTAAACCGTGTGGACATATCAAAACCTGACTGGCCTGATGTGCCTGTAAGCCAGTAATATGATGCTATGAAAAATCAGGCTGGCGTTAATAAAACACACCAGCCTGAAGTAATATTCAGTTCAGGATGAGCTGATGAAACATAATAGCTAGATGTACCCTCAATCCTGATATAGTTGATATAGTTTTCTGTAAAAATTAACAACCACAAACCAGACACCACCCCGGTGGCGTCACCTCACCTGCTGGATAATGGTCACACCAGCCTGGGCGAATAAATGCTTCGGGGCCTGACGGCCGGCCATCGAAGACGTGTTTTGTATTATCTGGTGGGGGTTTTGAATCACTGGCAGCCATCGCCGATGCCGAAAAGGCTGTAGCCGACAGCACCAGAAGCAATGGGAAAAATACACAATGTCTCATAATATCACCCGTAAATATTAAGATTATCCTTGCTGTTAACTTTCCTCATTTTCAGCATAACTCATGCTTCATCAGCATTGAATAAAAAATTAAGTTTGTTGAACGAAAATTTACTTAAATAAAAAATAATAAGCCTTAATATTTTTTGCAGTATTTCAACTTATAGCAGAATAAATATGCGTAGATGGCGTAAAAACCTGATGAGCAGGAATATCGATAGCCAGTAAATCACTCCTGTGGTAATACAGGACACCTGATGACTGTGAAGGTCGCTTCATCTGAAGCGCCGGTGAAGTCCAGCGATTTAAGTGAAAAGTAGCCAGCAGGCGCTTCTGCTGGTCCATATTCCTCTATTTTGCCAGGCCATACTGGAGCGCCACCCAGGTATCTGCCAGATTGATCCTAAGCTAATAAATATAAAAATATAGCAGCTACTGCCTACCTCAAGAAGTATGCGCTCATGCTCATTTAATGCTCTTTTAAAGAGCCTGATAACAAGCTTGTCAATATAATATTATGCAGTCTCTATTAAGCGCCAGGTTTATTTGTTTTGCATAATCATATAGTTGACTTTCCGAGTAAGAGTTTTCTTGCAAAGACAAATAAACGTGTTTGATATCTCTGAATAAACATACATCACCATGAATATGAGCTTCTATATAATTCCCTTCATAGCCTTTACCATAATTAGAATGAGCTAAAAATTTTTCGCCCTTAGCCATTTTAACCAAACTCTTAAAGCAATTATAACCAAAAAAATCATTTTGACAGGATGCAATCAGGTTCTCCATATGCCAAAATGTAGATAATTTACTCGTATCCAGACCAAATCTGTGGCCGTAGATATCAAAAGGTGAGAATGTACAGTTTGTTTTTACATTATCATTTAATTCAAAAAATGATTTCCCATAGGCGCTGGCACCTCCATTTTCACCGTTCAGAAAGTCCAGTGCAGCATAAATTGGTCTGCTTGTAGGGCTAAAAGTTCTACTGTTGGGAGTATATGCTACGGAAAAACCGCCTGTCTGACCATATGGGGCATAAGGTGAATCGGCAAGCTTCTCCAGTTCAAATGCTTTAGTTTCAACTGAATCACGTCCGACATTATAAGCGGGTAAATCGCCTGGTCTGCAACCTAATGCATAAGAGTTCAGATATTCTTTATTTTTTAAGAGAGAGACAAAGTCAATTTTTGCTGCATTAAAATTTATTGTCAGCCGGGCATTTTGTAAAATATCCACTATCTTATTTAGCAAGAGAGCGCAATCTATTTCGGCACCACACTCACGGCTTATCCGCCTGAGCGCTTTTTCTCTTATTATGTCAGCGTCGCGCTGACACCTGGAATGAATATGCGCAAGTACTTGTTTTCCAAAAAGGCGACCATACACCTTTTTACGCTCTTCATTGCTGAGACCGCAAAACACTTCGTCAAAAGAAAGCCTGTACGCTGCGCTTACAGAACCGCTCACCGCTCTGCTTTCTGGAAATGGCGGAACATCTTCAACAAAATTTTTAATTTGCTGAATGTCTGAAGATAGAGGAGTACGTCCGACATTTTTTTCCTTATCTGTTTCCAGATATTCCGGAACCTTCACACTTCCACTGTAGAAGATAGGTTTGAGCATATGTCTCCTGAATTTTTATGACTAATATAGCATTCACTGTCGCTGACGTATTCTTTACCAGGCTGATATTTCAACACCTCTTAACAGCCTTGTAGAAGTGCAAATAAAGACACTAATAATTTCATAAAATGCTTAATCTACCCACTATTGCAGGCAATAAATCATCACCTTTTATTGAAATAATCCCCTGATAATAACAATAAATCTGGTAAGGCACTTTCAAAAAATAGCCAAACCACACATCATAAAGAAAACCACCACAATCAAAATCGGTAACTATCAGCTTTCAGGGGGTCTCACGTTACCACGACGATTGGGGTAAAGAATGGATTACTATTGCGGTCTGAATTGAGGAAGTTTTGATAATTTTTTTTGCTAAAATTTTGATAACCGTTCGAAGACTAATAATAAAAACGGGGACGTTAAGTCCCCGTTTTTATTTTAACAATTATCGATATTACATATTCGCGATAATCGCGTCGCCAAACTCACTACATTTCAGCAGCTTAGCGCCTTCCATCAGGCGTTCAAAGTCATAGGTCACGGTCTTCGCGGCAATCGCGCCTTCCATACCTTTAACAATCAGATCCGCCGCTTCGAACCACTGCATGTGGCGCAGCATCATCTCCGCAGACAGAATAATGGAGCCTGGGTTGACTTTATCCTGGCCCGCATATTTCGGCGCAGTCCCGTGAGTCGCTTCAAACAACGCGCATTCGTCGCCGATATTCGCACCCGGTGCAATACCGATACCGCCAACCTGAGCCGCCAGGGCATCGGAAATATAGTCACCGTTCAGGTTCATACAGGCGATAACGTCGTATTCCGCCGGACGCAACAGGATCTGTTGCAGGAACGCATCGGCGATAACGTCTTTAACCACGATCTCTTTACCCGTGTTCGGGTTCTTAATTTTCAGCCACGGACCGCCGTCAATAAGCTCACCACCGAACTCGTCGCGCGCTAACTGGTAGCCCCAGTCTTTAAACGCGCCTTCGGTGAACTTCATGATATTGCCTTTATGTACCAGCGTAACGGAATCGCGATCGTTGGTAATAGCGTATTCAATCGCCGCGCGAACCAGACGTTTAGTGCCTTCTTCAGAACACGGTTTGATACCGATACCGCAGTGCTCCGGGAAGCGAATTTTCTTCACGCCCATCTCTTCGCGCAGGAACTTGATCACTTTCTCAGCGTCTGCAGAGTCAGCTTTCCATTCAATTCCGGCGTAGATGTCTTCAGAGTTTTCACGGAAGATGACCATATCGGTCAGCTCCGGATGTTTCACCGGACTTGGCGTGCCCTGATAGTAGCGAACGGGACGCAGACAAACGTACAGGTCAAGCTCCTGACGCAGGGCAACGTTCAGAGAGCGAATACCGCCGCCAACCGGCGTGGTCAACGGACCTTTAATCGCTACGCGGTAATCACGAATTAAATCAAGGGTTTCAGCGGGAAGCCAGACATCCTGGCCGTAAACCTGTGTGGATTTTTCTCCGGTGTAAATTTCCATCCAGGAAATTTTACGCTCGCCTTTATAGGCTTTCTCGACGGCGGCATCGACCACTTTAAGCATGGCTGGAGTGACATCAACACCGATACCATCGCCTTCAATAAACGGGATAATCGGATTCTCAGGAACGTTGAGTTTGCCGTTTTGCAGGGTGATCTTCTTACCTTCCACCGGAACAACTACTTTGCTTTCCATTCACCTCTCCTTCGAGCGCTTCTGGTTTGCTCGTCTGTCATCGCGCTGCATGTGCAATGGCGTCCTGCTGCACGACTGCGTTAGAGCAATTTTTTGTTAATGTTTTGTAATGAGCATGTCAATACTACCCTATTGTTTGCCGCCATGAAAGACACTCATTATTGCGCTATAATGCGGCAATTAATAAGTTCTGAAAACACCATGCAAAAAACTTCTTTTAGAAATCACTACGTTAAGCGATTCAGCTCACGACAAGCATCTAAATCACGGAAAGAAAACCAGCCAAAACGCGTGGTTTTGTTCAATAAACCTTACGATGTGTTGCCGCAGTTCACGGATGAAGCAGGTCGCCGCACGTTAAAAGATTTTATTCCTGTGCAAGGCGTTTATGCCGCAGGCCGCCTGGACCGCGACAGCGAAGGGCTTTTGGTGCTGACTAATGACGGCGCGCTGCAGGCGCGCCTCACGCAACCGGGCAAGCGCACCGGCAAGATTTACTATGTTCAGGTAGAAGGCATCCCGGATAATGCAGCGCTGCAGGCGCTTCGTACTGGCGTCACGCTCAACGATGGCCCTACCCTACCCGCCGGTATTGAGATTGTCGCGGAGCCTGACTGGCTGTGGCCGCGCACCCCGCCGATTCGCGAACGGAAGAATATTCCCACCAGTTGGCTAAAAGTCACCTTATATGAAGGCCGCAACCGCCAGGTAAGACGCATGACAGCGCATGTCGGTCATCCAACGCTACGATTAATTCGTTACAGCATGGGCGACTACACGCTCAACGGCCTCGATAATGGACAGTGGCGCGAGATCGTACAGGAGAAAGACAGATGAAACGGCTTCTCATTGCTTTTGCTTTATTAACACCGCTATCCGTCAATGCGGCCAGCTTCGACTGCCAGAAAGCGCAGGCTGCGGATGAAAAGGCTATCTGCGCGCACCTGACGCTGAATGATAAAGACGTGGAAATGCACACCAAATATCAGTTTCTAAAAGGGTTGTTCGCGATGGGCAGTCGCGGCGCGCTGCAGGACGCCCAGCAGAGCTGGCTTAAACAGCGTCAGCAGTGCAAGGCCGATGTCACCTGCCTGACAAAAGCTTATAACGAGCGTCTGAAACAGCTTGACGCGATCTATGACCACATTGATAAACCGCTTTAATAAGGATGCCTATGTTCAAGCCGCACGTGACCGTTGCCTGCATCGTACATGCCGAAGATAAATTTCTGGTGGTGGAAGAGACCATCAACGGTAAATCGTTATGGAATCAACCTGCCGGACACCTGGAGGCAGATGAAACGCTGGCGCAGGCCGCCGCGCGAGAACTGTGGGAAGAGACTGGCATCACGGCGCAACCACAGTATTTTATCCGTATGCATCAGTGGATTGCGCCGGATAAAACCCCGTTCCTGCGCTTTTTATTCGCTATCAAGCTTGATCATATTTGCGCGACCGCCCCCCATGACAATGACATCGATTGCTGCCGTTGGGTGAGCGCCGACGAGATTCTGAACGCACCGAATTTACGTTCTCCGCTGGTGGCTGAAAGCATTCGCAGTTATCAAACGGGACAACGTTACCCCTTATCCATAGTGGGCGAATTTAACTGGCCGTTTACAGAGGGTGTCAAGTAAAGGGCTGCGTGATAGAATACGCCGCCTTGAAGTTCAATGTCGCGAGTATTCCAATGTCAGAAAGCCCAAAAAAAGTGATCGTCGGCATGTCCGGCGGTGTCGATTCCTCCGTTTCCGCCTGGCTGTTGCAACAACAGGGTTATCAGGTAGAAGGCCTGTTCATGAAGAACTGGGAAGAGGACGATGGTGAGGAATACTGTACCGCGGCAGCCGATCTGGCTGACGCGCAGGCCGTGTGCGACAAACTTGGCATTGAACTGCATACCGTCAATTTTGCCGCAGAATATTGGGATAACGTCTTTGAACTGTTCCTTGAAGAGTACAAAGCGGGCCGTACGCCGAACCCGGATATTCTGTGCAATAAAGAGATCAAATTTAAAGCCTTCCTTGAATTTGCCGCAGAAGATTTAGGCGCCGACTATATCGCCACCGGTCACTACGTTCGCCGCGCGGATGTAAACGGCAAAAGCCGGTTGTTGCGCGGACTCGACGGTAACAAAGATCAGAGCTACTTCCTCTATACGCTTGGCCATGAGCAGATTGCGCAAAGTCTGTTCCCGGTTGGCGAGCTGGAAAAACCGCAGGTGCGTAAAATCGCCGAAGATCTGGGGCTGGTAACCGCCAAGAAAAAAGATTCTACCGGTATCTGCTTTATCGGCGAGCGCAAATTCCGCGACTTTTTAGGGCGCTATCTGCCTGCGCAGCCGGGGAAAATCATTACCGTTGACGGCGATGAAATCGGCGAGCATCAGGGTCTGATGTATCATACGCTCGGTCAGCGTAAAGGGCTGGGGATTGGCGGCACCAAAGACGGTAGCGAAGACCCCTGGTATGTGGTGGATAAAGACGTTGAAAACAATGTGTTAATTGTCGCCCAGGGGCATGAGCACCCACGTCTGATGTCGGTAGGCCTCATCGCCCAGCAGCTACATTGGGTCGATCGCGAACCGTTCACCGGCACTCTGCGCTGTACGGTAAAAACCCGCTACCGCCAGACCGATATTCCGTGCACGATTAACGCGCTGGATGACGATCGTATCGAGGTCATTTTTGACGAGCCGGTTGCCGCCGTTACGCCGGGCCAGTCCGCTGTCTTTTACAGCGGCGAAGTCTGCCTGGGTGGCGGCATTATCGAGCAGCGACTGCCGCTGACGGTCTGATTATTCAATACACAACACCATTCAAGTCGCCTCAAAGTGGCTTAAAAGATGAAGTGTATTTTATTTGATACAAGGAAGCAGTGATTGTGGCAAAGAATTATTATGACATCACCCTCGCGCTGTCTGGCATTTGCCAGTCGGCACGCCTGGTGCAACAACTGGCGCACCAGGGGCACTGTGATGCCGACGCGTTGCACGTTTCACTCAACAGTGTCATTGATATGAATCCCAGTTCTACTCTGGGCGTGTTCGGCGGCAGCGAAGCTAACCTGCGTCTTGGTCTGGAAACACTGCTCGGCGTGCTGAATGCCAGCAGCCGACAAGGACTTAACGCCGAACTGACGCGTTATACGCTTAGCCTGATGGTGCTGGAGCGCAAGCTGTCATCCGCCAAAGGCGCATTGAATACGTTAGGCGATCGCATTAACGGCCTGCAGCGCCAGCTTGATCATTTTGATTTACAGTCAGACACGTTAATGAGCGCCATGGCGGGCATCTACGTGGATGTGATTAGCCCATTGGGCCCGCGCATTCAGGTGACGGGCTCCCCGGCCGTTCTGCAAAGTCCGCAGGTGCAGGCCAAAGTCCGCGCCTCGCTACTGGCAGGCATCCGTGCAGCCGTGCTCTGGCATCAGGTAGGCGGTGGTCGCCTACAGCTTATGTTTTCTCGTCATCGCCTGACGACTCAGGCAAAACAAATTCTTGCTCATTTAACCCCGGAGTTATGATCTATGGAATTATCCTCACTGACCGCCGTTTCCCCTGTCGATGGACGCTACGGCGATAAAGTCAGCGCGCTGCGCGGAATTTTTAGCGAATACGGTTTGCTGAAATTTCGTGTACAAGTCGAAGTACGTTGGCTGCAGAAATTAGCCGCGCACGCAGCGATCAAGGAAGTTCCTGCTTTTGCTGCCGACGCAAACGGTTACCTGGATACGCTTGTTGCAAACTTCAATGAAGAAGATGCCGCGCGCATTAAAACCATTGAGCGCACCACAAATCACGATGTGAAAGCGGTTGAGTATTTTCTGAAAGAAAAAGTCGCCGCGATCCCGGCGCTACATGACGTTTCCGAATTTATCCACTTTGCCTGCACTTCTGAGGACATTAACAACCTGTCGCACGCGTTAATGCTCAAAACCGCGCGCGATGAAGTGATCCTGCCTTACTGGCGTCAGGTGATTAACGCGGTTAAAGATCTCGCCACGCAGTATCGCGATATTCCTCTGCTCTCCCGCACCCACGGCCAGCCGGCAACACCTTCCACTCTGGGTAAAGAGATGGCGAACGTGGCGTATCGGATGGAGCGTCAGTTCCGCCAGCTCAACCAGGTGGAGATCCTCGGTAAAATTAACGGCGCCGTAGGCAACTATAACGCGCATATCGCCGCCTATCCGGAAGTTGACTGGCATCAGTTCAGCGAAGAGTTCGTCACCTCGCTGGGCATCCAGTGGAATCCTTACACCACCCAGATTGAACCGCATGATTATATTGCGGAACTGTTTGACTGTATCGCGCGCTTTAACACTATCCTGATCGATTTCGATCGCGATATCTGGGGCTATATTGCGTTGAACCATTTCAAACAGAAAACCATCGCCGGGGAGATCGGTTCTTCTACCATGCCGCATAAAGTTAACCCCATTGACTTTGAAAACTCAGAAGGCAACCTCGGTCTGTCTAACGCAGTGTTGCACCATCTGGCAAACAAACTGCCGGTTTCCCGCTGGCAGCGCGATCTGACCGACTCAACCGTCCTGCGTAACCTGGGTGTCGGCATCGGCTATGCGCTTATCGCTTATCAGTCCACCCTGAAGGGCGTCAGCAAGCTGGAAGTAAACCGCGATCATCTGCTTGACGAACTGGATCACAACTGGGAAGTATTAGCCGAACCGATCCAGACCGTCATGCGCCGCTATGGTATTGAAAAACCATATGAAAAACTGAAAGAGTTGACCCGTGGCAAGCGTGTCGATGCCGAAGGAATGAAACAGTTTATTGATAGTCTGGCCCTGCCGGAAGCAGAAAAAACGCGCCTTAAAGCCATGACGCCGGCAAATTATATCGGTCGCGCTGTGACTCTGGTCGACGAACTTAAATAATATGTGCCTCACCCTCTTTTCTTCAGAAAGAGGGTGACTATTTGTCTGGTTTATTAACTGTTTATCCCCAAAGCACCATAATCAACGCTAGACTGTTCTTATTGTTAACACAAGGGAGAAGAGATGATGCGCGTACTGGTTGTAGAGGATAATGCATTATTACGCCACCACCTGAAGGTTCAGCTCCAGGATTCAGGTCACCAGGTCGATGCCGCAGAAGATGCCAGGGAAGCTGATTACTACCTTAATGAACACCTTCCGGATATCGCTATTGTCGATTTAGGTTTGCCGGATGAAGACGGCCTTTCCTTAATACGCCGCTGGCGCAGCAGTGATGTTTCACTGCCGGTTCTGGTGTTAACCGCGCGCGAAGGCTGGCAGGATAAAGTCGAGGTTCTCAGCTCCGGGGCCGATGACTACGTGACGAAGCCATTCCACATCGAAGAGGTAATGGCGCGTATGCAGGCGTTAATGCGCCGTAATAGCGGTCTGGCCTCCCAGGTGATTAACATCCCGCCGTTCCAGGTGGATCTCTCACGCCGGGAATTATCCGTCAATGAAGAGGTCATCAAACTCACGGCGTTCGAATACACCATTATGGAAACGCTTATCCGTAACAACGGTAAAGTGGTCAGCAAAGATTCGCTGATGCTTCAGCTGTATCCGGATGCGGAACTGCGGGAAAGTCATACCATTGATGTTCTCATGGGGCGTCTGCGGAAAAAAATACAGGCCCAGTATCCGCACGATGTCATTACCACCGTACGCGGACAAGGATATCTTTTTGAATTGCGCTAATGAATAAATTTGCTCGCCATTTTCTGCCGCTGTCGCTGCGGGTTCGTTTTTTGCTGGCGACAGCCGGCGTCGTGCTGGTGCTTTCTTTGGCATATGGCATAGTGGCGCTGGTCGGCTATAGCGTAAGTTTTGATAAAACCACCTTTCGTTTGCTGCGCGGCGAAAGCAACCTGTTTTATACCCTCGCCAAATGGGAAAATAATAAAATCAGCGTTGAGCTGCCTGAAAATCTGGACATGCAAAGCCCGACCATGACGCTGATTTACGATGAAACGGGCAAATTATTATGGACGCAGCGCAATATCCCCTGGCTGATTAAAAGCATTCAACCGGAATGGTTAAAAACGAACGGCTTCCATGAAATTGAAACCAACGTAGACGCCACCAGCACGCTGTTGAGCGAGGACCATTCCGCGCAGGAAAAACTCAAAGAAGTACGTGAAGATGACGATGATGCGGAGATGACCCACTCGGTAGCGGTAAATATTTATCCTGCCACGGCGCGGATGCCGCAGTTAACCATCGTGGTGGTCGATACCATTCCGATAGAGCTAAAACGCTCCTATATGGTGTGGAGCTGGTTCGTTTACGTACTGGCCGCCAATTTATTGTTAGTCATTCCTTTACTGTGGATCGCCGCCTGGTGGAGCTTACGCCCTATCGAGGCGCTGGCGCGGGAAGTCCGCGAGCTTGAAGATCATCACCGCGAAATGCTCAATCCGGAGACGACGCGTGAGCTGACCAGCCTTGTGCGCAACCTTAATCAACTGCTCAAAAGCGAGCGTGAACGTTATAACAAATACCGCACGACCCTGACCGACCTGACGCACAGTTTAAAAACGCCGCTCGCGGTTTTGCAGAGTACGTTACGCTCTTTACGCAACGAAAAGATGAGCGTCAGCAAAGCTGAACCGGTGATGCTGGAACAGATCAGCCGGATTTCCCAGCAGATTGGCTATTATCTGCATCGCGCCAGTATGCGCGGTAGCGGCGTATTGTTAAGCCGCGAACTGCATCCCGTCGCGCCGTTGTTAGATAACCTGATCTCCGCGCTCAATAAAGTTTATCAGCGTAAAGGGGTGAATATCAGTATGGATATTTCACCAGAGATCAGTTTTGTCGGCGAACAAAACGACTTTGTCGAAGTAATGGGCAACGTACTGGACAACGCTTGTAAATATTGTCTGGAGTTTGTCGAGATTTCGGCTCGCCAGACCGACGATCATTTGCATATTTTCGTCGAAGATGACGGCCCAGGCATTCCCCACAGCAAACGTTCCCTGGTGTTTGATCGCGGTCAGCGCGCCGATACCCTGCGACCAGGACAAGGCGTGGGGCTGGCTGTCGCGCGCGAGATTACGGAACAATACGCCGGGCAGATCATTGCCAGCGACAGTCTGCTCGGCGGCGCCCGTATGGAGGTCGTTTTTGGCCGACAGCATCCCACACAGAAAGAGGAATAAACATTTCTGTGCGTTCTTCCACGCATCTCGTTAAGCATCCGTTATAATCGGTGTCAGATACCAGCCTGCGGATACTTAACATGGAATACCAATTAACTCTTAACTGGCCCGACTTTCTTGAACGCCACTGGCAAAAACGCCCGGTGGTCTTAAAACGTGGGTTTAGCAACTTTATCGATCCGCTCTCGCCGGATGAGCTGGCGGGGCTGGCGATGGAAAGCGAAATCGACAGCCGTCTCGTTAGCCATCAGGATGGCAAATGGCAGGTCAGCCATGGCCCTTTCGAAAGCTACGATCATCTGGGTGAGAGCAACTGGTCGCTGCTGGTACAGGCGGTAAACCACTGGCACGAACCCACCGCCGCCTTGATGCGCCCGTTCCGCGCTCTGCCGGACTGGCGTATCGACGATCTGATGATCTCCTTTTCCGTTCCCGGCGGCGGCGTTGGCCCGCATCTGGATCAGTATGATGTGTTTATTATCCAGGGAACCGGTCGCCGTCGCTGGCGCGTGGGCGAAAAGCTGCAAATGCGTCAGCACTGCCCACATCCCGACCTGTTACAAGTCGATCCGTTCGAGGCCATTATTGATGAAGAGCTGGAGCCGGGCGACATTCTGTATATTCCGCCAGGATTCCCGCATGAAGGCTATGCGCTGGAAAACGCCATGAACTATTCGGTCGGTTTTCGCGCGCCCAATAGCCGTGAGCTGATCAGCGGTTTTGCCGATTACGTCCTGCAACGGGAGTTGGGCAATACATACTACAGCGATCCGGATATGCCGTCCCGCAAGCATCCGGCGGATATCCTGCCGCAGGAGATGGATAAACTGCGTAATATGATGCTCGATTTGATCAATCAACCCGCGCATTTCCAACAGTGGCTTGGCGAGTTTCTCTCTCAGTCACGCCACGAACTGGATATTGCGCCGCCGGAGCCGCCGTATCAGCCTGATGAAATTTACGATGCCTTAAAGCAAGGCGAGGTATTAGTACGTCTCGGCGGGCTTCGCGTATTGCGTATCGGCGATGAGGTCTATGCGAATGGCGAAAAAATAGACTCTCCGCATCGCCCCGCTCTGGAGGCGCTCGCCAGTCATATTGCACTGACCGCTGAAAACTTCGGCGATGCGCTGGAAGACCCGTCCTTCCTCGCGATGCTGGCGGCGCTGGTGAATAGCGGATACTGGTTTTTCGAAGGATAAGAACATCGCAATGCCCGGCGACCGCCGGGCTGACGCAAACTATCCACAACGATCGCCGCCAGGTTTGGCGAAATCGTTATATTGCGGATCGCCCGGATAAATCGAGTGGGCCATTCGATGGCGAAATGACAATTGTCGGTAACGTCGCGCCAGTACGTTATCGCCAAGACCTTCGGCAATATTAGCCAGTCGCTGTAATCGTTCATACTGCATCTTTGCTGGATAAGCTACGGCATCAAGCGTAAAGGCGCGTTCCGCAAAGTCTTTTGCTTGTTCAAGCTGTTGATTATTCTGATAAAGCAGCGAAATACCATACAACACCATGGATACGTCAGACTGCCGACGTTTATATTCTTCCAGCAATGGGAGATAGGGGGAGGTACTGTCCAGGTCGATGTTTTCGGGCAAATAAAAGCGTAATCGTGATATTACCGTCGCCATTGGCGTTAAACGGCTCTGGTAATACGCGATAAGTTTAAGGTAGAGATCTTTCGCTTCCTTATAATGATGGCCCTGTGCATAAAAGCCAGCAAGATTATTGCTGTCAACCGTCATTTCGCCGAATTCGGCGCCATAAAGCGTTTGCTCAATTTTTAGCACCTGACTTAGCGCATTAATCGCCTCGCTAATATGCCCTGCATTATAAGCAATATCCGCTTTCTGCTGCAAAAAAGAGGCGACGCGCTCACGATTATCCCA
The DNA here is from genome assembly GCF_051700745.1 of Salmonella sp. NW884. Lineage (NCBI taxonomy): Bacteria > Pseudomonadati > Pseudomonadota > Gammaproteobacteria > Enterobacterales > Enterobacteriaceae > Salmonella > Salmonella sp. NW884. The sequence continues at coordinate 525,828 of NZ_JAMMDE010000001.1, forward strand.
GGTTTTATCTCGTAAAATAACGCTCAGCCACTGCCGCTCCGTTGCGTCTATCTTCGCCAAATAATAGGCTTTACGCGCACTATCACATTCGACATCCCGCTCTTCCAGCGCATCAGAATAAGCGTCGCGCATCCTGTTTAAGGTATAAACCAATGCCTCCGTCGATGCCTTTTTGTCTTTAAGACGCCACGTTAATGCCTGCTCTTGCCAGGCTATTCGCTGACGGTAATCAACCTTGATCTCGTATCGCCACTGCTCTGTAGATGAATACTCTATATGGCGATCGTCACTGTAAACATTAAAGGCCGCAAGGTGTTCAAACATATCGGCCCGATCGCCCGGATAAGTGCCCGCCGGAAATGTTTTCATGATTGCCCGCGCTCGCAGCAGCATTTGCGGCGTTAATTCAGGTTTACCCAGCCATTGATAAATATCGCTTTGTAATAGCAGGCTACGAACAAGCTGTATTGAGCGTTTGCCATATTGCCGCGAGGCCAGCCTCACCGCATCATCAATAAACGTCATGCAGGTTTCATCGCCGGTCATAAAACATGCTGCAGATTGTTGCTGGCGCTGGGACCAGGAAGGCGGATTTTCGGCGCTCCAGGCAGAAAAATTGATGGCGGAAAATATCCCGCCATAAATAATAAAACGCTTCACCACAATGCGTAACATTCGCTACTGGCCGCGCTTCGCCGTCAGCTCCGCGATACGTACAATCACCTGTACCGCTTTTTCCATCCCCTCCAGCGTCACAAACTCATGTTTACCATGATAGTTATATCCGCCGGTAAAGAGATTAGGACACGGCAGGCCCATAAACGACAGTTGCGCCCCGTCTGTACCGCCGCGAATTGGTTTCATCTCCGGCGTAATATGACAGTCACGCATGGCCTGCTGGGCGATATCGAGAATATGCGGATGCTCAACCACTTTTTCGCGCATATTGTAATAACTGTCTTCAATCACCAGTTCGATATAGCAGTCCGGATGCAGCCCCTTACCGACTTTTTTGGCAATCTCCATCATTTTGCGTTTACGCGCTTCAAACTGCTTACGGTCGAAATCGCGAATGATGTAGTGCATTTCGGCCCGGTCAACGGTGCCTTTCATGCTGGCCAGATGATAAAACCCTTCGTAACCTTCAGTGGTTTCAGGCGCTTCATCCGCCGGCACTTCCGCGTGAATCCTCGCCGCCAACGACAGCGCATTGACCATCACACCTTTCGCCGTACCAGGATGCACGTTATTGCCGACGATTTTGATATTCACCGAGGCGGCATTGAAGTTTTCAAACTCCAGTTCGCCCACGCCGCCGCCGTCGACCGTATAGGCCCACTGCGCGCCAAATTCCTCGACATCGAAGTGCTTCGCGCCTTTCCCTACCTCTTCGTCAGGCGTAAACGCCACTTTAATGTCGCCGTGGGGAATAGGATTACCTTTCAGCACCGCCAGCGCGGTCATGATCTCCGCAACGCCGGCTTTATCGTCCGCGCCCAGCAATGTCTTACCATCGGTAGTAATCAGCGTCTGTCCCAGTAATTGATGCAGTACCGGGAACATCACGGGTGACAACACCTCATCGCCAATCCCTAATGCTATATCGCCGCCGCGATAATTCTCGACAATCTGCGGATTAACGTTTTTACCGCTGAAATCCGGAGAGGTATCCACATGGGAGATAAAACCAATGGCGGGAATATCCCCCTCAACATTGGCCGGGAGCGTCGCCATCAACGTCCCTTTTTCACTTAATGTAATGTTAACCAGCCCCATCTCTTCGAGCTGCTGTTTGAGCAAACGTAGTAACTTCCACTGCCCCTCAGTGCTGGGAACCTGCCGAACACCCGACTTTGATTGGGTATCCAGCGATACGTAGTGTAAAAAACGCTCAAGTAGTTTATCCATGCAGTCACCCTCACTTTTCGTGACAACATTATTAATAAGCAAGAAAAGACAAATATTGCGTCAGGTCACTTTTATCCCTGCAAACAAGAATATTTCACTTTGACACGCTTTCTGACTATAAAGCTAAGTCAGTAATTCGCAACAAGGATTGGCGATCACAGTGGTTTGCCGTAGAATGACCGCCCTCATTAAGAGTGATTAAGGTGGTTAACCACAAACCCCGCAGCGGTCAGCCATCCGTTGCGTTTACATGGGACAGAGTAAGAAATTGAATAATCAACCGCGTTCGCTTTCACCGCTGGTGCTTTTGTCGGGAATTAGCAAAAGTTTCGATGGCAAAGAGGTCATTTCACAGCTGGATTTGACCATTAACAATGGCGAATTCCTCACGCTGCTTGGCCCTTCCGGCTGCGGTAAAACAACCGTTCTTCGCCTGATTGCCGGCCTGGAAACCGTTGATGCCGGGCATATCATGTTGGATAACCAGGATATCACCCACGTTCCCGCCGAAAATCGTTATGTAAATACCGTATTTCAAAGCTACGCTTTATTTCCGCATATGACGGTGTTTGAAAATGTCGCGTTTGGCTTACGAATGCAAAAAACGCCAGCCGCCGAGATAGCGCCTCGCGTGACCGATGCGCTGCGTATGGTGCAGCTTGAAGAGTTTGCACAACGTAAACCGCACCAGCTTTCCGGCGGACAGCAGCAGCGTGTGGCTATCGCTCGCGCGGTGGTGAATAAACCTCGCCTGTTATTACTGGATGAATCGCTTTCCGCGCTGGACTATAAATTGCGCAAACAAATGCAGAACGAGCTGAAAGCATTACAGCGTAAACTCGGTATCACGTTTGTTTTTGTCACTCACGATCAGGAAGAAGCGCTCACCATGTCCGATCGTATCGTGGTAATGCGTAATGGCGTAATTGAGCAAGACGGCACGCCGCGTGAAATCTATGAAGAGCCAAAAAACCTGTTTGTCGCCGGTTTTATCGGCGAAATTAACCGCTTTGACGCAACCGTCATTGAACGGCTTGATGAACAGCGCGTCCGCGCCAGCGTAGAAGGTCGGGAGTGCAATATATACGTCAATTTCGCTGTCGAACCGGGCCAAAAACTGAACGTCCTGCTGCGACCGGAAGATCTACGCGTCGAAGAGATCAACGATGATAACCACATCGAAGGGCTTATCGGCTACGTGCGCGAGCGCAATTATAAAGGTATGACGCTGGAGTCGGTGGTTGAACTGGAAAATGGCAAAATGGTGATGGTCAGCGAATTCTTCAACGAAGACGATCCTGACTTCGACCATTCACTTGACCAAAAAATGGCCATTAGTTGGGTAGAAAGCTGGGAGGTCGTACTGGCTGATGAAGAACACAAGTAAATTCCAGAATGTAGTGATTGTCACTATCGTCGGTTGGCTTGTGTTGTTTGTTTTTCTGCCCAACCTGATGATCATTGGCACCAGCTTTCTGACCCGTGACGACGCCAGTTTCGTCAAGATGGTCTTTACGCTGGATAACTACGCGCGCCTGCTCGATCCGCTCTATTTTGAAGTGCTCCTGCACTCTCTGAATATGGCGCTGATCGCCACCCTCTCCTGCCTGGTGCTGGGCTATCCTTTTGCCTGGTTCCTGGCGAAGTTACCGGAAAAGATACGTCCGTTATTGCTGTTTTTGCTGATCGTTCCTTTCTGGACCAACTCACTGATCCGCATCTATGGGCTAAAAATATTCCTGAGCACTAAAGGTTATCTCAATGAATTCCTGCTGTGGCTGGGCGTGATTGATACGCCGATTCGCATCATGTTCACCCCGAGCGCCGTTATTATCGGCCTGGTTTACATTTTGCTGCCATTTATGGTCATGCCGCTCTACTCCAGCATTGAGAAGCTCGACAAACCACTACTGGAGGCCGCACGCGATCTCGGCGCCAGTAAAATGCAAACGTTCATCCGCATCATTATTCCATTAACCATGCCGGGCATTGTCGCCGGTTGCCTGCTCGTGATGCTACCGGCAATGGGCCTGTTCTACGTCTCCGATTTAATGGGTGGCGCGAAAAACCTGCTGATTGGTAACGTCATTAAGGTACAGTTCCTGAATATTCGCGACTGGCCGTTTGGCGCGGCGACCAGCATTACGCTGACCATTGTGATGGGACTCATGCTGTTGATTTACTGGCGGGCTTCCCGCTTGTTGAATAAGAAGGTGAGTGATATAAGCGATTAATTGCGCAACGCTAACAAATTCACGCGCATTCAGGCATGAAGTTTATTCAAGGGTAAACTTCATGCCTCCGACATAAAAAACGCATGAAAGCAGTTTCCGCCAGCATTTCAAATCTACAGCATTATCTGCGGCAGGCCTTCTATTACTTTTACCTGTAGCGACGCTATCACAGACAGTAATGCATTTATACGTGGAGCTCTCAGGTTTTATACTGATTGCCAGTCTCTTTTAAATATTATATTACATCTGATGCGCCCGCAGTTGAGATAAAAAGGGTCGATTTAATCAATTATGTAGTCATTTTTACTCCAGTTTAAGTGAGATTATTATGCCGATTACTATAGGGAATGGTTTTTTAAAAAGCGAAATACTTATCAATCCCCCAGGGAATACGAAAGAAACATGTTGCAAAGTTTTATGGGAAAAAATTAAAGACCTCTTTTTTTCTACTGGCAAAGCAAAAGCGGACCGTTGTCTACATGAGATGTTGTTTGCCGATTGCACCCCCACACGAGAGCGGCTTACAGAGATTTTTTTTGAGTTGAAGGCATTAGCCTGCGCATCGCAAAGAGATAGATTTCAGGTTCATAATCCTCATGAAAATGATGCCATCATGATTCTTCGTATCATGGATCAAAACGAAGAGAACGAATTGTTACGTATCACTCAAAATACCGATACCTTTAGCTGCGAAGTCATGGGGAAGGTCTATTTTTTAATGAAAGATCGCCCGGATATTTTAAAATCGCATCCACAAATGACGGCCATGATTAATAGAAGATATAGCGACATCGCAGATTACCCCTTCCCTTCGACATTATGTCTCAATCTTGCTGGCGCGCCGACATTATCGGTTCCATTAGACAACATAGAGGGGTATTTATATTCTGAATGGAGAAAAGGACATTTAGATGAGTGGAAAACGCAAGAAAAGGTAACCTACCTGGCAGCGAAAATTCAGTCCGGGATTGAAAAGACAACGCGCATTTTACAGCATGCGAATATATCCGAAAGTACTCAGCAAAACGCATTTTTAGAAACAATGGCGATGTGTGGATTAAAACAGCTTGAAATACCACCACCGCATACCCACATACCTATTGAAAAAATGGTAAAAGAGGTTTTACTGGCGGATAAGACGTTTCAGGCGTTCCTCGTAACAGACCCCAGCACCAGCCAAAGTATGTTAGCTGAGATAGTCGAAGTCATCTCTGATCAGGTTTTTCACGCCATTTTTAGAATAGACCCCCAGGCTATACAAAAAATGGCGGAAGAACAGTTAACCACGCTACACGTTCGCTCAGAACAACAAAGCGGCTGTTTATGTTGTTTTTTGTAAAATCAGACGACGCTTTCTCAGACGTCACGTTCAGGGTTTACTCACGTACTTCCTGTTTGCCTACAGAGTAACCTCTTGCCAGGCGCAATAATGCCGCATATGACCGGATCGGATGAGAATAGTCATTTAAATGGCCTTTTTTTCCCGCTCGTCTGGCAATTTGTTGTAAAATTCGCGGCTTCAAGCGGCAGCTTGCTTCTTCCTGGCTGCTGATAACCGCGAGACGTTTTGGAGAGATTTTGGAGAAGAGAAAAAATTGATCATTTTCAATACTCTAAAAGCACCCCATCCTCTGAATAAGAAGGTGGAACTTGAATGATCGGTCGGCTGCTCCGTGGCGGTTTCATGACTGCCATCTATGCGTATCTGTATATTCCCATCATTATTCTGATCGTGAACTCCTTCAACAGTTCGCGGTTCGGCATTAACTGGCAGGGCTTTACCACTAAATGGTACGAACTCCTGGTCAATAACGACAGTCTGTTGCAGGCCGCTCAACATTCACTGACGATGGCGATTTTCTCAGCGACCTTCGCCACGTTGATTGGCTCGTTAACCGCGGTGGCGCTTTATCGCTACCGCTTTCGCGGGAAGCCATTCGTCAGCGGGATGCTGTTTGTAGTAATGATGTCGCCGGATATCGTGATGGCGATCTCCCTGCTGGTGCTATTTATGTTACTCGGCATTCAACTGGGCTTTTGGTCGTTGCTGTTCTCGCACATCACCTTTAGCCTGCCGTTTGTGGTCGTCACGGTCTATTCGCGCCTGAAAGGCTTTGATGTCAGAATGCTGGAAGCCGCAAAAGACCTGGGGGCCAGTGAGGTAACGATTTTACGCAAAATCATTCTGCCGCTGGCGATGCCGGCGGTGGCGGCGGGCTGGTTGCTGAGCTTTACGTTGTCGATGGACGATGTAGTGGTCTCGTCGTTTGTCACCGGGCCGGGCTATGAAATTTTACCCTTAAAGATTTATTCCATGGTAAAAGTCGGCGTTTCACCAGAAGTGAACGCGCTGGCGACCGTTTTATTGGTGCTGTCTCTGGTAATGGTCATTGCCAGCCAGCTTATTGCTCGTGATAAAACCAAGGGCCGATAAGGCCCGTAATTCAGGGGACGTTAAATGAAAAAATGGTCACGCCACCTGCTCGCGGCGGGCGCCCTGGCGCTGGGTATGAGTGCCGCTCATGCCTCCGACAACGACACGCTCTATTTCTATAACTGGACTGAGTATGTACCGCCGGGCCTGCTGGAACAGTTCACTAAAGAGACAGGCATTAAGGTGATTTATTCGACCTACGAGTCGAACGAAACCATGTATGCCAAACTCAAAACCTATAAAGATGGCGCGTATGACCTGGTTGTTCCTTCTACATACTATGTCGACAAAATGCGCAAAGAAGGCATGATCCAGAAGATCGATAAGTCGAAATTAACCAATTTCCACAACCTCGATCCGGAAATGCTCAACAAACCGTTTGACCCCAACAACGATTATTCTGTCCCGTATATCTGGGGCGCAACGGCGATTGGCGTGAACAGCGATGCTATCGATCCAAAAACCATTACCAGCTGGGCTGACTTGTGGAAACCGGAATATAAAAACAGCCTGCTTTTAACCGACGATGCGCGAGAAGTCTTCCAGATGGCGCTGCGCAAGCTAGGTTATTCCGGTAACACTACCGATCCGAAAGAGATCGAAGCGGCATATGAAGAGTTGAAAAAACTGATGCCGAACGTAGCGGCCTTCAACTCCGATAATCCGGCGAATCCGTATATGGAAGGGGAAGTCAATCTGGGGATGGTGTGGAACGGTTCGGCCTTCGTTGCTCGTCAGGCTGGCACGCCGCTGGAGGTCGTCTGGCCGAAAGAAGGCGGTATTTTCTGGATGGACAGCCTGGCTATTCCGGCAAACGCGAAAAATAAAGAGGGCGCGCTGAAGCTAATCAACTTCCTGCTGCGTCCTGACGTCGCGAAAGAGGTGGCAGAAACCATCGGCTACCCTACCCCCAACCTGGCGGCGCGTAAGCTGTTAAGCCCGGAGGTCGCCAATGATAAGTCGCTCTATCCGGATGCGCAAACCATCAGCAAAGGCGAGTGGCAAAACGATGTCGGCGACGCCAGCGCCATTTATGAAGAGTATTATCAGAAGCTAAAAGCAGGACGCTAATTCAGCCAAAGCGCCTGTCGGGCCTACAGATGAACGTAACGTGAAATGTAGGCCGGATAAGGCGTTACCGGGCAAACAGCACTACAGCCCTTTCAGGAATTTATCAACAAATTCCGGCACAACCTGGCTTGCCGGGCCGTAGTGCTTCTCTTCAAACTCGCTGCCGACCTGGCTTGGCTCAAGATTCAGTTCCACCGTATGTGCGCCGTGCAGTTTTGCTTCATGCACAAAACCCGCAGCCGGATAGACATGACCGGATGTGCCAATGGCGATAAAAATATCCGCCATCGACAGCGCCATATAAATTTCATCCATGCCAAGCGGCATCTCGCCAAACCACACCACGTGCGGACGTAGCGGCGCCGGGAACTGGCAGCAGTGACATTTATCTTCCGGCATCACATCGCCGTTCCATTCCAGAATCTGGCCGCTTTGCGAACAGCGCACCTTCAACAGCTCGCCATGCATATGAATGATGTTGCGATTGCCCGCGCGTTCATGCAAATTGTCGATGTTTTGCGTCACTAGCAAAAAGCGATCGCCAAGCGCTTCTTCAAGCTTCGCTAACGCCAGATGCGCCGCATTGGGTTGTATTTCCGGCTGTTGAAGCTGCTGACGGCGGGCATTATAAAATGCCTGCACCAGCCCCGGATTACGGGCGAATCCTTCCGGCGTTGCCACGTCTTCAACCCGATGCTCTTCCCAAAGTCCATCCGCCGCGCGAAACGTACGAATACCAGACTCTGCAGAAATTCCTGCACCTGTAAGGACTAATACTCTTGGGTTTTCCATCATTTCCGGCACCACTCTGTCTCTGAAAAAGATCCGCTGGCGCAGACGTTCACGCAACAGACGTTTATTTTTACGAAAGCGGCTTAATCGATGAAACCGACGCGACTGCATAACAACCTCTTTTTTTAATTAGTCGGTAAGATGTAAAAAAGCAGCACCGCGCATCCCACCTGCATCCCCATGCCGCGCACGCTCAATGCGCGGCGCGCGGGCAACAGGGAGGAGATGGCGCGGTAGTCTTTCCGCCAGTTGCGTTGTTATTGCCGTAAAGTTCGATAGTCCGCCGCCGATCACCAATAAATCGGGATCGACAATCGTCAGTATATTCCCCAGACAAACCGCCAGTAAATCCAGATAGCGCTCAACATGCGCGTGCGCCTGCTCATCGCCCTGCTCCCACAACGCGATAATCTCCGGCGCCTGCAGCGATTGATGATAATAATGCTGATATAGCCACGCAAACCCGCGCCCGGACAGATAATTCTCAATGCAGCCCATCTGACCGCATCCACAACGGCGGAGAGGAAAATCAAACCCCATCAACGTTAGCGCGTCAACCGGCAAACGCATATGGCCAAACTCGCCGGTGATATAGCTCTGACCGGTAATCGGCTTCCCGTTTAGCACCAGGCCACCGCCGACGCCGGTGCCGAGGATAAGCCCCATAACCAAAGGATATTGCGTGAATTCATCATCCCAGGCTTCGGACAAGGCAAAACAGTTAGCGTCATTGTCCAGACGCACATCGCGATCCAGTCGGGCGCTGAGATCGGCGCGCAACGGCTTACCGCTGGCTGCCGGGACATTCGCGGCGTACAGCGTGCCGTCTTCGGTTTCCGGCATACCGGGTATGCCAATCCCTACCGACCCTTTTACGCCAAATCGCTGGTCGGCTTCCGCGACCAGTTCGCACACAGCGTCTAAAAAGGCACCATAGCTGGCATGAGGCGTGGGAACCCGTTTTTCCCACTGTAGCCGCCGCGTTGAGTCAAATACGCCTAACGCAATCTTTGTTCCGCCAATGTCAAACCCGTAATACATCACCGCTCCTTGTTTTTATATTCCGCGATTACTGGCCGCTCAATACTCGCGCAGGGTCAATGTTGCTCGCCCGCCGCGCCGGATACCAGCTCGCCAGTAAGCTTAACAACAACGCCGTGACCAGTACGTAAACAACGTCCAGCCAATGTAATTCGGATGGCAGGAAGTCGATAAAATAGATATCGCCGGACAAAAACTGATGCCCGATCGCCTTTTCAATCCCATTAATAATGGCGGTAAGCTGAAGCGAAACGACAACGCCGATCGCCACGCCAATCAAGCTGCCCAGCAAGCCCGCCAGTAGTCCGTACCAGACGAAAATGGCACGAATCAAACCATCTTTCGCCCCCAGCGTTCTTAATACCGCAATGTCGCCGCTTTTGTCTTTTACCGCCATCACTAAGGTGGAAACGATATTAAAACAGGCCACGCCGATCACCAGAATCATCGCCAGATACATAATGGCGCGAATCATCTGGATATCGCGATACATATAGCCGTAGGTGCCGATCCAGCTCTTAATGTAGACATAGCTGTTAGTCACCTCACCCGCATCACGCACCAGTTTGTTCGCATTAAACACGTCGTGGACTTTAAGCGCGATACCGGAAACGCTGGACCCCATATCCAGATACTGCTGCGCATCCTCAAGCGGGATCATGGCGAAGCTGTGATCGAGCTGGCCGCTCAGTTGCAGAATCCCGATGACATGCAAACGCACGCGTTTGGGCTGGAGCAGCTTATGGTCGGCATTCGCATTGGGGATCATGATGGACACCCAGTCGCCCTGTTTCACGTTCAGCGCATCGGCGACGCCTTTGCCGATAATGATCTGCTGCTCGCCCGCTTTGAAATGATCCCAGCCGTGATTTTGCACAAATGACGGTAACGCGCTAAGCTGCTGCTCTTGCTTAGGGTCGACGCCTTTAACCTGAATGGCGCGCAAATTGGCCCCGCTCTCTACCAGGCCGGTAAAGTTGATATACGGCGCGGCGGCGGCAATGCCCGGTACCTTCTGCACTTTTGCCAGCGCTTCACGCCAGTTGGTCCACGGCTGATTGACCGCTTCAATCTCTCCGTGTGGAACCACCGCCAGAATACGGTTATTCAACTCGCGTTCGAAACCGTTCATCGCGCTTAAACCGACAATCAATACCGCCACGCCCAGCGCGATACCGATGGTAGAAATGACGGAAATGAGCGAAACCATACCGCCGCGCCGCCGCCCACGGCTGAAGCGCAAGCCAATTAACAATGATAAAGGCGACGCCATTACTCAGCCCCCATCAGGCTCAGTTCCGCCGTCAGGCGGCCATCGCGCATCTCAAGCTGGCGGCTCATACGTTTCGCCAGTTGCAAATCGTGAGTCACCACCAGAAACGCGGTTCCCTGCAGACGATTTAACTCGCCCAGAAGCTCAAAAATACTGTCGGCATTACGCGCATCCAGATTACCGGTCGGCTCATCCGCCAGTACCAGACGCGGGTTATTCACCAACGCGCGCGCTATCGCGACACGCTGGCGCTCACCGCCGGAAAGTTCCGAAGGTCGATGGGTTGCGCGATGCTCCAGCCCTACAGCGTGCAGCATTTCTCGCGCCCGAGCGTCAATCTCCGCCGGTTTCTTTTTGCCAATCAATAATGGCATCGCCACGTTTTCCAGCGCCGTAAAATCCGGCAGGAGATGATGAAACTGATAGATAAACCCCAGTTTCTGGTTACGTAATTCCGCTTTTGCCGCAGAAGAGAGTTTGCTCATCGGCTGGCCGCTAAAAATCACATCGCCGGAGGTAGGCGTATCCAGCCCGCCTAACAGATGCAGCAACGTACTTTTACCCGAACCGGAACTGCCGACGATCGCCATCATTTCGCCTTCGCCGATACTGAAGCTGACATCGTGCAACACGTCGGTTTGTACGGTGCCTTCCTGATAGCGTTTGCACAGGTTGTCGCATTGCAACAGGATCTTATTCATAACGTAAAGCCTCAGCGGGTTGAGTGGCGGCAGCGCGCCAGGAAGGATAAAGCGTAGAAAGCAGCGCGATGGCCATTGCCACCAGAGCGATAACGATCACCTGTAACGGCTCTATCGCCACGGGCAACGCAGCGCCATCCAGAAACGCGCCGATGATCGGCATCAGGTTATTCAGTTGGCTGGCAAGCAATGCGCCCAGCGCGGCGCCCAACAGCGCGCCGATAATCCCGGCGCTGGCGCCCTGCACCATAAAGACCATCATAATTTGTCGCGGCGTCAGCCCTTGAGTTTGTAAAATCGCCACTTCGCCCTGCTTCTCCATGACCATCAGACCCAACGAAGTAATAATGTTAAAAGCCGCGACCGCCACGATGAGGCTCAGCAACAATCCCATCATGTTCTTTTCCATGCGCACAGCCTGGAACAACTCGCCTTTACGTTCGCGCCAGTCCTGCCACTTCGTGCCTTGCGGCAGCGTCTGTTGGCTGAGGGTATCGACTTGCAGCGGTTCATCCAGCCACAGACGCCAGCCGGTAATATTGCCTGCCGGATAGCGCATTAAACGCGACGCGTCCTGAATATTGACCAGCATTTCATAGCCATCGACCTCGCTATTGGCGGCAAATGTGCCAATCACCGTAAACAGACGCTGGCTGGGCAGACGTCCCATTGGCGTAAACTGGCTGGCAGATGGCACCATTAGCCGAATCTGATCGCCGCGGTTGACCCCTAACTGTCCGGCGAGCTGCTCGCCGAGGATGACATTATACTTACCCGGCTGTAATTCGCTTTGCTTCACATTGACCAGATACGGCGTTAACGGATCTTTTTGCGCCGGATCGATACCCAACATCACGCCAACCGCAACGCTACGCGCGCTTTGCAGTACGACATCGCCCGTCGTCAGCGGCGCAATACGGTTAACGCCTTGCAGATTCACCGCTTTTTCCGGCATCTGATTCGGGTTAAGAGAGCCATGTTCAGCAGAGAGGATGGCCTGAGGCATCAAACCAAGAATGTTATTTTGCAGTTCGCGCTCAAAACCGTTCATCACCGACAATACCGTGACCAGCGCCATCACCCCCAGGGTAATGCCGATAGTGGAAAGCCAGGAAACGAAGCGACCGAAGCGATCTGCTGCACGCCCGCGCATGTAACGCAGGCCGATGAATAGAGCGACAGGTTGATACATGTAATCCGTCTGGTTGCTGTTAGCAAAGTCCCGAGTATATAAGCGAAAGCGGAATGCGTAAATGTCTGAACCGTAAGAGTTCGTCAGCGTTATTCTGAAAAAGGCCGACAAATCAAGTCACTTACATGTTCATACTTTACCTGTTCGGCGCGTTATCCGGCGGATTCAATTTGCTAATAAACAACGATCGCGGATAATAAAGAACATTGCTTATCAGTCATATGCCCCTGAATACCTGAGTCCTTCATGCTGTCCCGGCGCGCAGCCAACCATGAAGCAGCCTGAAGGGTGACGCGTAGAGTGCGGCGTAAAACAAAAAGAGATACTGACAACCGTTATGCCTGAAAAACAACGTTACACGCTGCCGACAAAAGCGGGCGATCTGCGCCAGTTGGGCGAACTTACCGGTGCCGCCTGCGCTACGCTGGTGGCGGAGATAGCCGAACGCCATGCCGGTCCGGTGGTACTCATAGCGCCTGACATGCAAAATGCTCTGCGATTGCATGATGAAATCCGCCAGTTTACCGATCAGATGGTCATGAACCTGGCGGACTGGGAAACGCTACCGTATGACAGCTTCTCCCCGCATCAGGAAATTATCTCTTCGCGTCTGTCCACGCTCTACCAGTTGCCGTCGATGCAGCGCGGCGTCTTGATTGTACCGGTAAACACCCTGATGCAGCGCGTTTGTCCGCATAGCTATCTGCATGGTCATGCGCTGGTGATGAAAAAAGGCCAGCGGCTGTCCCGCGACGCTCTGCGCGCGCAGCTTGACAGCGCCGGTTATCGGCATGTCGATCAGGTGATGGAGCATGGCGAATACGCGACGCGCGGCGCGCTGTTGGATCTCTTTCCGATGGGCAGCGAACAGCCTTATCGCCTCGACTTTTTTGATGATGAAATCGACAGCCTGCGTCTGTTTGACGCGGATACCCAGCGTACGCTGGAGGAGGTCGAGGCCATCAATTTGTTGCCCGCGCACGAATTTCCTACCGACAAAGCCGCTATTGAGCTTTTCCGTAGCCAATGGCGCGATACCTTTGAGGTAAAACGCGACGCCGAGCACATCTATCAGCAGGTCAGCAAAGGCACCCTGCCCGCCGGGATCGAATACTGGCAGCCGCTCTTTTTCAGCGAACCGTTACCGCCATTATTTAGCTACTTCCCCGCCAATACTCTGGTGGTGAATACCGGCTCGCTGGAAACCAGCGCCGAACGTTTTCAGGCCGACACGCTGGCGCGTTTTGAAAATCGCGGCGTCGATCCTATGCGTCCGCTTTTGCCGCCGGAAGCCCTCTGGCTACGGGTAGATGAGCTCTTTTCCGAGCTTAAACGCTGGCCGCGCCTCCAGCTTAAAACCGACCATCTGCCGGAAAAAGCCGCCAATACCAATCTCGGTTTCCAGAAATTACCGGATTTGGCTATCCAGGCACAGCAGAAAGCGCCGCTGGACGCGCTACGTAAGTTCCTCGAATCTTTCAGCGGCCCGGTGATTTTTTCTGTGGAAAGCGAAGGACGCCGCGAAGCGCTGGGAGAGCTCCTGGCTCGCATAAAAATCGCGCCGAAGCGGATATTACGCCTGGACGAGGCGCAGGATGCGGGACGCTATCTGATGATTGGCGCCGCAGAACATGGCTTTATCGACACCCAACGCAATCTGGCGCTGATTTGTGAAAGCGATCTCCTGGGTGAACGGGTCGCGCGTCGCCGCCTGGATTCCCGCCGCACGATCAACCCGGATACGTTGATTCGTAACCTGGCGGAGCTCCACGTCGGTCAGCCGGTAGTGCATCTGGAGCACGGCGTCGGACGCTATGCCGGCATGACCACTCTGGAAGCTGGCGGCATCAAGGGTGAGTATCTGATGCTCACCTACGCCAATGACGCCAAACTGTATGTGCCGGTCTCCTCATTGCATCTGATTAGCCGCTATGCTGGCGGCGCGGAAGAAAGTGCGCCGCTGCATAAACTGGGCGGCGACGCCTGGTCGCGCGCCCGGCAGAAAGCGGCGGAAAAAGTGCGCGATGTCGCAGCGGAACTGTTGGATATTTATGCGCAACGGGCGGCAAAAGAGGGTTTTGCCTTTAAGCATGATCGTGAGCAGTATCAGTTATTCTGCGACAGCTTCCCGTTTGAAACGACGCCCGATCAGGCACAGGCGATTAACGCCGTATTGAGCGATATGTGCCAACCGCTGGCGATGGACAGGCTGGTGTGCGGCGACGTCGGCTTCGGCAAAACCGAAGTGGCGATGCGCGCCGCGTTCCTGGCAGTGGAAAACCATAAACAAGTAGCGGTACTGGTGCCGACTACGCTGCTGGCGCAGCAACACTATGACAACTTCCGCGACCGTTTCGCCAACTGGCCGGTACGCATTGAGATGCTGTCCCGCTTTCGCAGCGCCAAAGAGCAGACGCAAATCCTGGCGGAAGCCGCCGAGGGTAAGATCGATATTCTGATCGGTACGCATAAACTGCTACAAAGCGATGTGAAGCTGCGCGACCTCGGCCTGCTGATTGTCGATGAAGAGCACCGTTTCGGCGTGCGCCACAAAGAGCGAATTAAGGCGATGCGCGCCGATGTCGATATTCTGACGCTCACGGCGACGCCGATCCCGCGGACGCTGAATATGGCGATGAGCGGTATGCGCGATCTCTCCATTATCGCCACCCCCCCTGCCCGTCGTCTGGCGGTAAAAACCTTTGTCCGCGAGTATGATAGCCTGGTAGTAAGGGAAGCGATTCTGCGTGAAATCCTGCGCGGCGGTCAGGTTTACTATTTGTACAATGACGTCGAAAATATTCAGAAAGCCGCAGAGCGGCTGGCGGAACTGGTGCCGGAAGCGCGAATCGCTATAGGCCACGGGCAGATGCGCGAACGTGAGCTGGAACGAGTCATGAACGATTTCCACCATCAACGTTTTAACGTGCTGGTGTGTACTACCATTATCGAAACGGGGATTGATATCCCCACCGCAAACACGATCATCATTGAACGCGCGGATCATTTCGGCCTCGCGCAGTTGCACCAGTTGCGTGGCCGCGTTGGGCGCTCTCACCACCAGGCCTATGCCTGGCTGTTGACGCCACATCCTAAGGCCATGACCACCGATGCGCAAAAACGGCTGGAGGCGATTGCGTCGCTGGAGGATTTAGGCGCCGGGTTTGCGCTGGCGACCCACGATCTGGAGATCCGCGGCGCGGGCGAGCTGCTTGGCGAAGAGCAAAGCGGCTCAATGGAAACCATTGGCTTCTCACTCTACATGGAACTGTTGGAAAACGCCGTTGATGCGCTGAAAGCAGGCCGCGAACCCTCGCTGGAAGATCTCACCAGTCAGCAAACGGAAGTCGAGCTGCGAATGCCGTCGTTACTGCCGGATGATTTTATTCCGGATGTTAATACCCGGCTGTCATTCTATAAACGCATTGCCAGCGCGAAGAACGAAAACGAGCTGGAAGAGATCAAAGTGGAATTGATCGATCGCTTCGGCCTGCTGCCCGATCCGGCGCGTAATCTGCTGGATATCGCCCGCCTGCGCCAACAGGCGCAAAAGCTCGGCATCCGAAAACTGGAGGGTAACGAGAAAGGCGGAACGATTGAGTTCGCCGAGAAAAACCACGTTGACCCCGCCTGGCTTATCGGGTTGCTGCAAAAACAGCCGCAGCATTTCCGTCTGGATGGCCCGACGCGCCTCAAGTTTATTCAGGATTTAAGCGAACGTAAAACGCGTATAGACTGGGTACGCCAGTTCATGCAGCAACTGGAAGAAAACGCTATTGCATAAGCGTCAGGTCGGGCGTCATTACTCTGCGTCCGGCCTAATCTTTACAAATTCTTTGCACTTCCCTGCAGTTCCAGACACAGCCAGCCGCCATAATTCTTATTTCCTCTTTTATAAAAATAACCACATAATAATCATGGGTTTATTATAATGTTCAACAATACGCGACTCTCTCGCTGGTGGGCGTTGTTTGCGCTTACCGCGACCATCATGCTTGCCCTTCCCGCGCAGGCGAATACGTGGCCTCTTCCCCCCCCCGGCAGTCGACTGGTGGGAGAAAATAAATTCCATGTCGTTGAAGACGACGGCGGCTCGCTGGAGGCGATCGCCAAAAAATATAATGTGGGCTTTTTAGCCCTGTTACAGGCCAACCCTGGCATTGATCCTTACGTGCCACGCGCAGGCAGCGTGCTGACGATTCCTCTGCAAACGCTGCTACCGGACGCGCCACGTGAAGGTATCGTCATTAACCTCGCGGAATTACGGCTTTACTATTATCAACCGGGGAAAAATACGGTCACGGTCTACCCTATCGGGATTGGCCAACTAGGCGGCGATACCCTGACGCCAACGATGGTGACGACCATTTCGGATAAACGCGCCAATCCAACCTGGACGCCGACCGCCAATATTCGCGCCCGTTATAAAGCGCAAGGCATCGATCTCCCCGCCGTGGTGCCTGCCGGTCCCGATAACCCAATGGGGCATCACGCGATTCGTTTAGCGGCCTACGGCGGCGTCTATCTGTTACATGGCACGAATGCCGATTTTGGCATTGGTATGCGCGTCAGTTCCGGCTGTATCCGTCTGCGCGACGGTGATATAGAGACATTGTTCCGTCAGGTCACGCCGGGAACCAAAGTGAATATAATCAATACGCCGATTAAAGCCTCGGTGGAGCCAGGCGGCGTGCGACTGGTGGAAGTTCATCAGCCGCTGTCTAAAAATATAGGCGACGATCCACAGGTGCTGCCGATTGTGCTGAATGGCCCGATGCAGGCCTTTAAGGACGCGCCGCAGACCGATGCTGCGGTGATGGAACATGTTATGGAAGTGCGTTCCGGAATGCCGGTGGATGTAACCCGTCAATCAGAGGCGAAACCGCAGTCGCTGTAAGCGTGAATAGCTGACCGACAAAAAAGCCTCGCGATGCATCGCGAGGCTTTCTTTTTTTATTGTGGCAATCGCAGCGGCATTAATGAGGGTTAATGCTTACTTATAGATTACCGCCGTACCGTGAAGGGTATTCGGGCCGGTAACAGAGGTAATACGGAAAGACTTCGCCCCCATCTCCTGCGCTTTTTGCGCCAGCTGATCTTCCAGCGAGCCCAGATTCGTGCCGCCATTCGCGGAAATGGTGCCGAACTTCTGTTGACCTTCTGGCGTTGCCTGAACTTCAACGGCGGCGAAGCTGGCGAATGAGAGCGAACTCAGTACCGCAGCAGCGATGAGGGTTTTTACGTTTTTCATAGTGATGACCTTTAGCAGATTAATGGGTGTCGTAAGCATTAACTTAACGATCGATAAATTAATCATAGATGTGATCTACATCACACGTCAACCTCTTTTTATAATGATCGTTATATAATTTATAAAGATGTTATTTTTCATGTGAATAGAATTGATTTATTTTTCTAATGAATAATCTGGAGCCAGAAGTGGTTTGTTTTTATAATAGAGAGACCGCTCTTTAAACAGGTACAACGGCATCATGACAACGGATACCACGAGTTGCGCGAAGAAAAGCCGTGGCCGACCAAAAGTGTTCGACAGGGAAGCCGCGCTTGATAAGGCCATGACTCTCTTCTGGCAGCACGGCTATGAAGCAACTTCGCTTGCCGATCTCGTAGAGGCTACCGGGGCGAAAGCGCCTACTCTCTATGCGGAATTCACTAATAAAGAAGGATTATTTCGCGCTGTACTGGATCGCTACATCACTCGCTTTGCCTCAAAGCACGAAGCCCAGCTGTTTTGTGAAGAGAAAAGCGTGGAATCGGCGCTGGAAGATTACTTCACAGAAATTGCCGCCTGCTTTACCAGTACAGACACGCCGGCTGGCTGCTTTATGATTAATACGTCCGCCACCCTCGCCGCCTCCTCGCGCGATATCGCCCGCACGGTAAAATCACGCCACGCCATGCAGGAACAGACGCTCATCCAGTTTCTGCGCCAACGTCAGGAGCGCGGTGAAATTCCGGCGCACTGTAACCCGCAGGCGCTCGCGGAATATATAAACTGTATTTTACAGGGAATGTCGATCAGCGCCCGTGAAGGAGCCACCTTCGAACAACTGATGCAAATTACGCGTACGACTCTGCGCATCTGGCCTGAACTACTCAAGTCCTGAACGACGCGGCTTCGGATAAAAAAAGCCCCTCAGCCTGAGCGAATGAGGGGCTAACTTGCAGAGTACAGCTTTTTTATGCTTTGTTATTCAGAACCAGTTGGCCATTGCCGTCGAGGGGAATTTGCGTTCCGGGGTCTTTATCCATGCGGATTTTGCCCTGCTGATCGCCAATTTTGTAGGTCACGTCGTAGCCAAGCATCTTTTCAGATTTGTCATACACCGTCTTACAGCGTTGCTGCGTGGTAGTGTAGGTATCACTTTCTTGCATTGATCCCTGGATTTGATTGCCAGCATAACCGCCGCCCAGCGCCCCGACGACCGTCGCCACATCTTTACCACGACCGCCGCCAAATTGATGTCCAATCACGCCGCCTGCTACTGCGCCAAGCACCGAGCCGGCAATACGGTTTTCGTCCTGAACCGGTCTGCGATGCGTGACCGTGACATTACGGCACTCCTGACGCGGCGTTTTTACCGTCTCTTTAATCGGTTTAGCCGATATCACCTGCGCATATTGCGGACCACGATCAAATACGTTGAGACTGGCCACTGCCGCCACACCCAGCGCAGCCGCTACGCCAATCCCTATACCCGCCAACATTGATTTATTCACGGGAGTTCCTCCTTCGTTGCTATTGGTAACAATTTTGCAACCAGTATGCGAACAAAGCCAATCGGAATGAGGATGAAAAATGCGGGATGAGGCGGTAAAGCTGAAGGATTCGGACAACTCCGAAGCGAGTGATGTAGAAGCGCTCACCGGCGCGAGCAGCCGGTGAGGCGCAGAGAAATTAATGCAGTTTCAGGCGCGGACGAATGACGCGGTTAATACTGCCCACCAACATCATCAGGCCGGTTTTAAAGTATCCATGCAGCGCTATCTGGTGCATACGGTATAGCGAGATATACACGAAGCGGGCGATACGTCCTTCAATCATCATTGAACCGCGGGTCAGGTTCCCCATCAGACTACCCACGGTAGAGAAGTTGGACAGAGAGACCAGCGAACCATGATCTTTATACTGGTAAGCTTTCAGCGGTTTGCCATTCATCTGCGCCAGAATGTTATTCATCGCGCAGGTAGCCATCTGATGCGCCGCCTGAGCGCGAGGCGGCACAAAACCTCCCTCCGGACGTGCGCAGGAAGCGCAGTCGCCAATCGCATAAATATCAGGATCGCGCGTGGTTTGCAGCGTCGGTTCCACCACCAGTTGGTTAATGCGGTTCGTTTCCAGACCACCAATCTCTTTCATAAAATCTGGCGCTTTGATACCCGCCGCCCACACCATCAGATCGGCCTGAATATATTCACCTTCTTTCGTATGCAGACCGCCTTCGTCGGCGCTGGTGACCATAGTTTGCGTCAGCACGCGAACGCCCAGTTTGGTCAGTTCATTATGCGCGGCGCTGGAGATACGCGGCGGCAACGCAGGCAGAATACGCTCGCCAGCCTCAACCAACGTCACGTTCAGCGCGTCGTTGGTCAGCCCCTTATAACCATAGCTATGCAGCTGTTTTACCGCATTATGCAGTTCAGCCGACAGCTCAACCCCCGTCGCACCGCCGCCAACGATGGCGATATTGACCTTACCGTTCGCGCCCAGGTTAGCCGAATACTTGAGGAACAAGTTCAGCATCTCCTGGTGAAAACGGCGCGCCTGATGCGGGTTATCGAGGAAGATACAGTGCTCTTTCACGCCCGGCGTGTTGAAATCATTAGAGGTGCTGCCCAGCGCCATCACCAGCGTGTCATACGCGATTTTGCGCTCCGGCACCAGCAGTTCGCCCTTTTCATCACGTAACTCGGCAATAGTGATGGTTTTCGCTTCGCGATCGATATCCATCACCGACCCCAGTTGGAACTGGAAACCATGATTGCGCGCATGGGCCAGATAGCTCAGCGCATCCACGCCTTCGTCCAGAGAGCCAGTCGCCACTTCGTGCAGCAATGGTTTCCACAGATGGCTGTGATTTCTGTCTACCAGCGTGATTTTCGCTTTTTTCTTGCGCCCCAGTTTATGGCCTAACTGCGTCGCCATTTCCAGCCCGCCAGCGCCGCCGCCGACAATCACGATCTTTTTTAATGGTGTAGTCAACGTGACCCCCTTAAATTTATTAACCAATTGTTAATTAAAAGTTATTAACATAGCCTTTAATTAACAACAAGTTACGTTAATGAGAATAAGCTTCTGATATGAGAATAGCATGAACGGTGCATTGGTCATACCAAAATTGATGTGCATCAAGTTTTCATGCTGAAAAGATAGACAGTTTGCGAGAATTGAGCATAAAAAAACCAGCCGCAAGGCTGGTTATCCGGTCACTGATAACGCCATATTGCCGGGGGCGTTACCCCAGCGTTTTAAACGCTTTGATACGTTGCAAATGCGGCGAAATATTTTTGAATTTGTGAGTCTGTTCCTCATCCCACACAATTTCATAAAACGGGTGAAGCGCTTGCGCTGAGCGTTGGCTGTCCAGCGCTTCGTCATGACGCGAGAGGATCACCAGACAACGATCGCGATTTTTTTCGCGAAAGTTGGTCACGCACTTTGTAGCGATGTCCGCATATTCTTCCGGGCGATCGATTTTCCCCTCCATGTTTTCATAGGGGAACAGGTTCGGGTTAAAAACCACCTGACGGATATCGCACAAAAAGCCAATCCGCTCCGCCCAGTAACCGCCCAGCCCCACGCCACAGATTAAAGGGCGCTCGTCCACATTCAACTGCAACATTTTGTCCACTTCTTTCAGCAGATGCTGCATATCGTGCTTAGGATGCCGCGTACTGTAGCTTACCAGCCGAACATCCGGGTCGATAAACTGTAATTGCAACACTTTTTCATGGTTGCCCGGACTATTTGAATCAAAACCGTGTAAATAAATAATCATCTGGCACCCTCACGAAAACTCGAGTTAATGACCTGCTTTTTCTTCCTGCCAGCGTTCATGTAACTGGTTGAGCTGGGCGCTGGCTGTTTTCCAGCGTGCTGAGTCCATGAGCTCCCGGCGTGAAAATGAACCTTTATGATACAAACGTGTAACACGTTCTGCTTTGATCGGCGACAGATTATCCAGCACGCTGACTGCGCCTTTACGATTATTGCAGACCAGAATCATATCGCAACCCGCATCCAGCGACGCCTGAGCGCGCTCAGCATAGCTGCCCATAATCGCCGCGCCCTCCATCGACAGATCGTCGGAGAAAATGACGCCGTCAAAGCCTAACTCCTGACGCAGCACCGTTTTCAGCCAGTACGGCGAACCGCTTGCCGGGCGTGGATCGATAGCGCGGTAGATTACGTGGGCAGGCATAATCGCATCCAGTTTATTCTCACTAATCAGCGCGCGGAACACCGACATATCTTTGCCACGGATGTCCGTTTCAGGACGTGGATCGCACGGCGTCTCTTTGTGGGAGTCCGCCGTGACCGCGCCGTGGCCGGGGAAATGCTTACCGGTCGTTTTCATCCCGGCGTCATGCATACCGTCAATAAAGCGTGTTGCCATTGCCAACGCTTTTGCGGGATCGGCATGATAAGAACGCTCGCCAATTGCCGCGCTGATATGCCCGACATCCAGCACTGGCGCAAAACTGATATCAATATCCATCGCGATCATTTCGCTGGCCATCAGCCACCCTGCCTCCTGCGCCAGTCGCCCCCCCTCTTCCAGCCCATGCAGCGCAAAAAAAGATTGCGCCGCGGGCAGGCGGGTAAACCCTTCACGGAAACGCTGTACGCGCCCGCCTTCCTGATCGACGGCCACCACCAGATGGTTACGCGATGCCGCCCGAATCTGGCGCACTAATTCGCGCAACTGTTCCGGGTCATGGTAATTACGCGTGAACAGAATAAGCCCGCCAACCAGCGGATGCGCCAGTATCTCGCGCTCCTCCGCATCCAGCTCACATCCTTCGACATTCAACATTACTGGGCCCACACTGCTCTCCTTATCCTTTCATACGTAGCTGGCGCCAGGTTTCATCGGCCAGCCTGATAAATTGTTGCTCGCCGGTTTGTCGCCAGCGGTATTCGAACCACCCTGCTTTTAGCATAATGACCCAGGGGTGCCATAATCGTATCTGTCGCCATAGCTGCCGGGCGTCGATTCGCGCGCACGCGGCATAAGCGTTTGCCAGTTGTCGGTGCTGGCGTTCATCCTCAACCCATACTGCCGCCAGCTCCAACGCAATATCGCCGTCACCGGCATACTCCCAGTCAATCAGTCTCAACCCGGCGGACGTTAATACTATATTGTCGCCATGGACATCCATATGCAAAGGCGCGAGCCGCAGCGGGCGAGGTTCACCGTTTTTTTGCAACTGTTTGAGCCGCCGCAACCAAAACGGCGTACGCCTTGCCGGATCGCAACACGACCAGTACTGCGCCAATAGTGGCGATAGCGCAATACGCCAGCCAAAACGCGGCTGTTGATGCAAATGATACAGTAAGGCCGCCAGTTCGTCGGCATCTGGCAGAGCGGAATTTACCACACCATGCAGATATTCTACCGCCATCCAGCCTGGCGTATAAAAAAGCGCTCGCGGCGCAAGACTGGCCGGCAATTGGGATAAGGCGCGGTAATGACGTAAAAAATGGGCTGGTGGAGCGTCGGGGTCGTGATGACGGCGCAGCACGACACGGTGAGTATCGTGAGCAATAATACAGCTCCCGCCGCTTAGCCCCTGCGATGCGGCGACGGCGGGACGATACTGGGGAAAATAGCGCGACAGGATCTCGTCGCGCGTTAAGGGATTATTGTTGTTGGACCGCACCTTTACCTGACCAGATTATCTCGCCAGTTTGCACCAGCATTAACTGCATCTGTAATGCAGGCGCGTTAACGTTACCGGATGCGCTGGAGTAAAGTACATATTGCGCCCCGACATTGCGCGCAATGCCAATAGCTTTACTGCGCGTTCCCAGGCTATCCTGCGGAGACAATCCTAACTGCTGTTTTGCCATCGAGAGTTGCTGTACGGAGACCAGCGTAAATTTACCGTTGTTCGCCAGCGCATTACGTAACGTTTCCGTTGCCTCGTTCGCATTTAACGACCCATTCGTCCGGTTATTCACGCTGTCGACAAGCAATACGCTTCCGGCCGTCACGCCATCAGCCTGCAACATTTTGCTGACCAGCGGTTGCATCGCGCCGTTCCAGTCATAGTGGCGCACCTTAGGCGCTGGCTGGCCCGTTTGATCTTCATGTTCGATCGGCCCCGGTTGCTGTGGAATGGTTGGCACAGACGGCACAACAGGAGGCTGTGGTGGCTGCGCGGGTTGTTCTGGCGCTGGTTTTACCTCTTCAACTGGCGCAGGTTGACGTTGCGCCATACACCCGGAGAGAAATATCGCCAGCGCAGCGATGGCGGCGTAGCGATGCATTTTTGTCATCAAAATTCACTCCTCACAAATAAAGATAAAGCCTGACCTTATGCGCCCCCAGATAATTGGCGCTGCCAAATAGCGTTACCGACGAACGCGCGGGTATGGTTACGCTACGCGGCGCCTCCAGCGGATGCATCTCCAGCCCCCGCGCGTCATACCAGTAAAACCGATAATGAACGGTTATGGGCTCTTGCCTTTCGTTATAGACGCGGGAAGAGGCTGATGGCTGGATATCAGACGCCGTCAGCTCAGGCTGCTCTGCGGTGACGCCCGCCGCCAGAACCGTGGACTCCATCACCAGCGACTGCGCGTCGCTTACCGGAATTTCAGGGTGTGACCGGCAGCCGGTAAGCAGCAGCAAGCCCAGAGAAACCGCGATGCATCCTTTGATCATACTTACAAGCCTTTATGCGCCAGCATCGGGCCTAGCGGGCGGCCGCCCAGTAGGTGCATATGGATATGATAAACTTCCTGACCCCCATGACGGTTGGTATTCATGATTAAACGATACCCATCTTCGGCAATGCCTTCCTGTTCGGCGATTTTCGCCGCCACGGTGATCATCCGACCTAACGCCTGTTCATGTTCCGCCGTCACGTCATTGACGGTTGGGATCAGGATATTGGGAATAATCAAGATATGCGTCGGCGCCTGCGGTGAAATATCACGAAAGGCGGTGACCAGCTCATCCTGATAAACGATATCCGAAGGGATTTCACGACGAATAATTTTGCTGAATATAGTTTCTTCTGCCACGACGTTTTCCTTTTTCATAATAGCCCTTGCAGCGCACATGCTACGCCGAGCCATACTGCGAGTATAGAGTATGAGCGAGTTACCGACGCTCTTTCAACTTTAACCCACGATTTATTAAGCGAAAAATGACTACATGCTGGACTTACCGCCATATCCCCCTGCCATGACGCCTTTGTACGCTTAAAAAATATTTCTAGTTTCCCTGTTTATACCGTTTTACACATTTAATACAAATGCGTATATTTCTCATTTGCATTTTTATGCGCATTAACTAGCAAAGAATGAAAAGGTTCAACGTCATACGTCCTGAACTTACCCCAATAACAAGCAAGGATTTTCAGATGTCTTTCATTCAATACCGCCGGGACAAACACCTTCCGTCCACCGCCGCACCGTCGCTGTTAGCTATGGGTATGGCGATGGCATTTATGCCTGCCGCCTTCGCGGCTGAGGATACCGTTATTGTCGAGGGCGCGACGACCGCTGACGCCGTAAACCGTGAAGAACAGGATTACAGCGTGAAAACGACCGCTGCGGGCACCAAAATGCCGATGACTCAGCGCGATATCCCGCAGTCGGTCAGTATTGTCAGCCAACAGCGGATGGAAGACCAGCAGTTGCAAACCCTGGGCGAGGTGATGACCAATACGCTGGGGATCAGCGGAAGCCAGGCTGACTCCGATCGCATCAGCTATTACTCGCGCGGGTTTGAAATTGACAACTATATGGTTGACGGTATTCCAACGTATTTTGAGTCCCGCTGGAATCTGGGCGATGCGCTAACGGATACCGCGCTGTATGAGCGCGTGGAGGTGGTTCGCGGCGCGAATGGGCTGATGACCGGAACCGGCAATCCTTCTGCCTCAATTAATATGATCCGTAAACACGCCACCAGTCGGGAGTTCAAAGGTAACGTCTCCACAGAATACGGTAGCTGGAATAAGCAGCGTTACGTCATGGATCTGCAAAGTCCGCTCACCGCAGACGGTAATGTCCGTGGGCGCATCGTGGCGGGTTATCAGAATAATGATTCCTGGCTGGACCGCTATAACAGTGAGAAAGCGTTCTTTTCCGGAATTGTCGATGCCGATCTGGGTGCAACCACTGACCTTTCAGCCGGTTATGAATATCAAAAAATTGATGTCAACAGCCCAACCTGGGGCGGTCTGCCGCGCTGGAACACCGATGGCAGCAAAAATAGCTATGACCGCGCGCGTAGTACCGCCCCGGACTGGGCTTATAACAACAAAGAGATAAATAAATTCTTCGTCACGCTTAAACAGCGTTTTGCCGAAAGCTGGCAGGCGACTCTGAATGCGACCCATACTGAGGTCAAATTCGACAGTAAAATGATGTATATCGATGCGTTAGTCGATAAAGAGACAGGTACGCTGGTGAGTCCTTATGGCGCAAGCTACCCCGTGGTCGGCGGTACTGGCTGGAACAGCGGCAAGCGCAAAGTAGATGCCATAGATCTCTTTGCCGATGGCGCTTATGAGCTGTTTGGCCGTCAGCACAATATGATGTTTGGCGGCAGTTATAGTAAGCAGAATAACCGCTATTTTAGCGCCTGGGCGAACGTCTTTCCGGACGACATTGGCAACTTCAGCGCCTTTAACGGTAATTTCCCCCAAACCCACTGGGCGCCACAAAATCTGGCGCAGGACGATACCACGCATATGAAATCGCTGTATGCCGCTACGCGCATTTCGTTGGCTGACCCGCTGCATCTGATTCTTGGCGCTCGTTATACCAACTGGCGTGTTGATACACTGACCTACAGCATGGAGAAAAACCATACCACGCCGTATGCCGGGCTGATTTATGATATCAACGACAACTGGTCCGCTTATGCCAGTTATACCTCTATCTTTCAGCCGCAGAATAAACGCGACAAAGCGGGTCAATATCTGGCTCCGATTACCGGTAATAACTATGAAGCGGGCCTGAAGTCCGACTGGATGAACAGTCGCCTCACCACCACGTTGTCCGTGTTCCGCATTGAGCAGAATAACGTCGCTCAGGCAACCACTATTCCCATCCCTGGCAGTAATGGGGAGTTTGCCTGGAAGTCTACTGACGGAACGGTGAGCAAAGGCGTCGAATTTGAAGTAAACGGCGCAATTACCGATAACTGGCAGATGACTTTCGGGGCTACCCGGTATGTTGCCGAGGACAATGAAGGTAACGCCGTGAACCCTAATCTTCCGCGCACCAGCGTGAAGTTATTCACCCGCTATCGTCTGCCAGCGATACCGGAGCTGACGGTCGGCGGCGGCGTGAACTGGCAGAATCGGGTTTACAAAGATACCACGACGCCGTACGGCACTTTCCGCGCCGAACAGGGCAGCTATGCGCTGGTCGATCTGTTTACCCGTTATCAGGTGACGAAAAATTTCTCCGTACAGGGAAACATCAACAACCTGTTCGATAAAACCTACGACACCAATATTGATGGTTCCATTGTTTACGGCGCGCCGCGTAACGTCAGCCTCACCGCCAATTATCAGTTCTGACAGACTGTCGGAGAGCGGCATGTAAAGCGCCATTAAAAAAGGCAGCCGAATGGCTGCCTTAATTCTCCCCAACATCATTACTGCTTAGCTGTTACGGATGTACTCATCCATTTCCGTTTTCAGGTTATCGGATTTCGTACCGAAAATAGCCTGAACGCCGGAACCCGCGACGACAACGCCTGCCGCGCCCAGTTTCTTCAGGCCAGCCTGATCCACTTTCGCTACATCGGCTACGCTCACGCGCAGACGCGTGATACAGGCATCCAGGTTAGTAATGTTCTCTTTACCGCCAAACGCCGCAACCAAAGCCGGCGCCATTTCGCTGGTCGCGCCCGCTTTTGCGTCATCAGTAGTGTCTTCACGACCCGGCGTTTTCAGATCCAGCGCTTTGATCAGCACGCGGAACACGGTGTAGTACACAATCGCATAACCGGCGCCAACAATCGGGAACAGCCACAATTTGCTGCTGTTACCGGACAGCACGATAAAGTCGATCAGACCGTGGGAGAACGACGTACCGTCACGCATCCCCAGCAGGATACAGATCGGGAATGCCAGACCTGCCAGAATCGCGTGAATAATGTACAGGATCGGCGCCACGAACATGAAGGAGAACTCGATAGGCTCGGTAATACCCGTCAAAAACGAGGTCAGCGCGGCGGAAATCATGATACCGCCCACTTTTGCGCGGTTTTCCGGTTTAGCAGAGTGCCAGATAGCAATGGCCGCAGCCGGCAGACCGTACATTTTGAACAGGAAGCCGCCAGACAACATACCCGCCGTCGGGTCGCCCGCCATATAGCGCGGAATGTCGCCGTGGAATACCTGACCCGCGGCGTTGGTGTATTCGCCGATCTGCATCTGGAAAGGAACGTTCCAGATATGATGCAGACCAAACGGCACCAGGCAACGCTCGATAAAACCGTAAATACCAAACGCGACAACCGGGTTCTGATAAGCAGCCCACTGCGAGAACGCCTGGATAGCCGTACCGACTGGCGGCCATACGAAAGACAGCACCACACCGGTAAAAATAGCGGCCAGACCCGAAATGATCGGCACGAAGCGTTTGCCCGCAAAGAAGCCCAGATACTCAGGCAATTTGATACGGTAGAAGCGGTTAAACATATACGCTGCGATCGCACCGGAGATAATCCCCCCGAGAACACCCGTATCAGCAAGGTGTTTAGCGGCGATCTCTTCAGCAGGTAAATGCAGAACCAGCGGCGCAACCACAGCCATGGTTTTCACCATGATGCCATACGCTACTACCGCCGCCAGAGCCGAAACGCCGTCGTTGTTGGTGAAGCCCAACGCCACGCCGATAGCGAAAATCAGCGGCATATTGGCAAAAACAGATCCGCCCGCTTCTGCCATAACGTGCGATACAACGGCTGGCAGCCAGCTGAAGTTAGCGGAACCGACACCCAGCAGGATACCTGCGATAGGGAGTACGGATACCGGCAGCATCAGCGATTTACCGACCTTTTGCAGGTTAGCAAATGCATTCTTAAACATAATTGAGAGTGCTCCTGAGTATTTGTGCTTTTCTACGTTCTCACGCATTGGCGAGGGGGGAGAACCCCGCCGTGGACAGGACATCTAAGTGCCCTTTTATTTATTACACAGAGTAAAATAAATACGTCTGATTTTGTTTGACGGCTATCACGTTTCAGCGCCAGATAGCCTAAAAAGTATCACATTCTGCCAAAATGAGTTTCCGAATGTTTCCATAAGCTCGCTCACCGCCCCTTTTGTGGCGGTGAACTTTACGCGTTTTGCTTATTAATTACGAGCTTTAAAAAAACTCGTTTAACGGATTGATGACAGGCGAGACGCGTCAATATGGAACAGGCGCGCAAAGTTATCGGTGGTGATCTGCGCCAATTCCTCAACGGCAACCCCTTTCAATACCGCCATATATTCTGCGACGTCGCGTACCATCGCAGGCTGGTTCTCTTTACCGCGATGCGGCACCGGCGCCAGATAAGGAGAATCGGTCTCGACTAATAACCGATCCAGCGGCACATAGCGCGCCGCATCGCGCAACTGCTCAGCGTTACGGAACGTTACGATGCCGGAAAAAGAGATATAAAACCCCAGATCCAACAATTTGCCGGCCGTTTCTCTGTCTTCTGTAAAACAGTGTAGTACGCCGCCGCAATCCGTCACTTTTTCTTCGCGCAGGATAGCCAGCGTATCGGCGCGCGCGTCGCGAGTATGGACAATCACCGGTTTATGCAATTCGCGGCCAATCTGGATATGATGAATAAAAGACGCCTGCTGGCGGATTTTGGTCTCAGGCGTGTAAAAGTAATCAAGCCCGGTCTCGCCCATCGCCACCACATCGTCTTCTGCAGCAAGGAGGCGCAGTTCTTCTACGTCATATACTTCATCCTGATTTAAAGGATGCACGCCGCAGGAAAAGACCACATTATCGCGCTTGCCCACCAGCTCGCGCATATGGCGATACCCCGGCAGCGTCGTCGCCACCGCTAAACAGAACTTCACATCGCGCGCGGCGGCTTTCGCCAGCACATCGTCCACGTCCTTATGCAAAGATTGATAATCCAGACCATCAAGATGGCAGTGCGAGTCGACTAAAAACATAATGTCTCTCTCAAAGATGAGGAACAGGCAACAAGGTGCCTGGTTGCAGGTAATGCTCGATGCGGAGAATGAGATCGGTTAATACCAGTTCGCGGTTTAATCCGGTCACATGAAGTAATTGATCACGACAATGACAAACATCGTTCAGGATTGCCTGAATACGCGCCGGGGATAGCGGCCCCGCCAGCGCGGCAACAACCGCGTCCGCATCAACGTTTGTCAGGTACGACGCGCCGTGCTGACGTTTCAGCGCGTCTACCAGCAGCGTCGCCAGCCAATGCAGGCGCGCCGGGGCTTGCTCATGATTGAGCGCCGTTAATAACGCATACCAGTCGCCCGTATGTAAACTGTCCATCAACGCCTGACACAGCGCCTCACGCTGCGCCCAACGTTCAGACTGCAACAGCGCCAGCGCGGCGCCGGGCGACCCCGCATTCAGGCGTAGCGCCGTGAGCAATGCTTCTTGTGACGCTGTCACTTCTCGCGACAACCATGACATCGCATACGATTCGGACGGCGGCGCCAGATGATGCAGCCGGCAGCGGCTGCGTAATGTCGCCAACAGACGAGCAGGCTCCGGGCTGGCAAGGAAAAACCAGGTTTGCTCCGGCGGCTCTTCCAGCGTTTTGAGCAACGCATTGGCAGCGGCGTCGGTTAATAGCGCCGCATCCGCAATCCACACCACCTTCGCACCGCCCAGACGGGAGTGCTCGTACAATTTCTCGCTGACCTCGCGTACCGCATCTACGCCGAGGCTGCTTTTGCCTTTATCCGGCGTCAGCGTGTAATAGTCCGGATGCGTGCCAGCCTGCATAAGCTGACAGCCACGGCAATGCCCACAGCTTTTGTGGCCCTCAGGCTGCTGGCATAACAGATAACGGCTCAGCGCATAGCACAGCGCCTCGTCGCCCATGCCAGGTAAGGCCTGAATCAGTAGCGCATGGTGCCCACGTCCCGCCTGGTAACTTTCTACCAGTTTTTCATAGGCGGGCCGTAACCATGGATACCATTTCATGCCGCTTGCTCCTGCACCCACTTCGTCACCGTGGCGCGAATGTCGCGCATGACGGCATCCAGCGGCTGGGTCGCGTCAATGGTGCGGATACGCGAGTCTTGCGCCGCCAGTTCCAGATAGCGCGCGCGAGTCCGGTTAAAGAAATCAAAAGATTCCTGCTCAATGCGATCCAAATCGCCGCGCGCTCTGGCGCGTTTTAGCCCGACTTCCGGCGTGACATCCAGATACAGCGTCAGGTCAGGGCGAAAATCGCCCAGCACGGCATCGCGTAGTGTCGCCAGCATAGTTTGATCAATGCCGCGTCCTCCCCCCTGATACGCCTGGGTCGAGAGATCGTGGCGATCGCCGATCACCCATATGCCTTGCGCCAGCGCGGGTTTGATTACCGTTTCGACGAGCTGTACGCGAGCGGCATAAAACATCAGCACTTCCGCTTTATCGGTAATCACTTCGTCGCCTACCGATCGGATATCCAGCACCAGACTTCGTAGTTTTTCGGCAAGTTGCGTACCGCCCGGCTCACGGGTAAAAATCATGTTACGAATACCCAGCTGCTCAAGGGTCTCCACCACCACGTCGCGCGCAGTGGTTTTTCCGGCGCCTTCCAGGCCCTCGATGACGATATAATTACTGCCCATTTTTTTCCTTAAGCACTTTCAGGTACTCCTGCACTGACCGATTATGGCTGGCAAGATTGGTGTTAAATGTGTGACCGCCTTTACCGTCGGCCACAAAATAGAGATACGGCGTTTTCGCCGGATGCGCCGCCGCCTGCAATGACGCTTCGCTGGGCGATGCAATCGGCCCTGGCGGCAGCCCGGTTATGGTATACGTGTTATAAGCCGTCGGCTTTTCCAGATCCGCACGCGACAAGTTACCATTATAACTCGTCCCCATCCCGTAAATCACGGTGGGATCGGTCTGAAGGCGCATACCGATTCTCAGGCGATTAATAAAGACTGAGGCCACCTGATCGCGTTCGCTGGCGACAGCCGTCTCTTTTTCAATAATCGAGGCCATTGTCACCAGTTGGTTCTGATCTTTATAAGGCAGCCCCTCGGCCCGGCCTTTCCAGACAGTATCGACAGCTTTCACCATCTTTTGATGCGCTCGCTTGAGAATAGCGACATCGCTGGTGTTGGCGGTATACATCCAGGTATCAGGCCAGAACCACCCTTCTACCCATTCCGGGTGCGCAAGCTTTAATGCCTGAGCGACAGTGGCGTAGTCATCATCCGGCAATGTATGGCGAATATACGGCGCCTCTCGTAACTGTTTCAGGTAATCGCTAAGGCGCATCCCTTCCACAAACCGCAACGGGAATTGCGCTTCTTTGCCGCTCTCCAGCAACTCAAGCATTTCCCGTACGGTCATCCCCGGCGTAAAACGGTAAGTTCCCGCTTTAAAGTGCGATAACTCAGGCTCCACGCGCAGCAGCCACTGAAATACCCGGGGGCGATTAATGATTTTTTCATCATAAAGCTGGTCACCAAGCGCCAGCCGCCCCGTTCCCGCCTTGAGCGTAAAGATAGTCTCGTTTTTAATAAGTAATGTGCTGTTCGCCAGATGGCGAACTTTCCACATCCCCACGCCCGCGGCAATACCCAGCACAACCAACAGCAGAAGGAAAACGCCTGACAATTTTTTCATAACTAATTCGGATGCTCACAAAATGGGGCTAAAAATTGAAACAGTGTTCGCGAAGAATACGACGTCCCGTGATAGGCGCGTATGGGAATAATCGGCATTAGCGCGTTGCAGATGATAATCTCATCCGCCTGCCTGACTGCCTCCTCTCTCGCCTGTACTTCAAGAACCTGGAAAGGAGATTGCGCCAGTTGGCGTAAACAAAATTGTCGCATAATGCCGTTCACCCCGGCCTGATCCAGACGCGGCGTAAAAACAATGTCGCCTGTACGCCAGAACAAATTAGCCGCACAGCATTCCGTAACCCATCCCTCGCTGTCAAGAACCAGCGCCTCATCGGCGTCCGTCTGCTCAAGATGAGAGCGAATCAACACCT
Organism: Salmonella sp. NW884; assembly: GCF_051700745.1. NCBI lineage: Bacteria > Pseudomonadati > Pseudomonadota > Gammaproteobacteria > Enterobacterales > Enterobacteriaceae > Salmonella > Salmonella sp. NW884. The sequence continues at coordinate 558,912 of NZ_JAMMDE010000001.1, forward strand.
GTTCGAGGCGGTTCAGATGTTTTAATCCGGCAAGATAAGGATTGCGCCCAAGCGGTATGGGACTAAGGGTAAGAGTGATGCCTTGCTTACGCCACTGAGAATAATAAGCGGGATAAGCAGAAACGGAGAGGATTCGGGTAGCTGCCTGACAATTCATGGCGCTGTATCCCCGGCCGCCGCTGCCACGGCTAATGATCACTTTCAACACGCCTGAATCATGCCCTGTGGCCAACATTGTCATCTCTTGCCGAAGGGTCGCCCAATGGCTAAAAGCGATCCGTAATTTTTCACAGGCAACCTGCAAGCGCTGAAGATGCGCTTCCAGATGGCAAATGTTGCCATCAACAATACGTGCGGTCGTAAAACTGCCATCGCCGAACTGCGTCGCCCGGTCGCTTACAGCAAGTTGATCCTGCGCATGGCCATTAATTAAAAACATAGTGGCTCCTTATCCGTCGCCTGCTAGTGTGGCAGGATGAATAACGCAGAACAAGAGGTGATATGCCTGATAAAAAAGGCCCGACAAGCGGACCTTTTTATTAATGTCTGTCTCTGGCTTAACTTAGATCTTTTTAAAAATCAAGGAACCGTTAGTTCCGCCAAAGCCAAAGGAGTTACACAGAGCGTACTCCAGATCGCTGACCTGGCGCGCTTCATGCGGCACGAAGTCCAGATCGCAACCTTCATCCGGGTTATCCAGATTAATGGTTGGCGGAATGGCCTGATCGCGCAGCGCCAGAATAGAGAAAATAGACTCTACTGCGCCTGCGGCGCCCAACAGATGGCCGGTCATCGATTTGGTCGAGCTCACCATCACTCGGCTTGCAGCATCGCCAAAGACTGACTTAACTGCCTGCGTCTCAGCTTTGTCGCCGGCAGGCGTCGACGTGCCGTGCGCGTTGACGTAGCCAATCTGAGCAGGCTCAATCGCGGCATCACGCAACGCGTTAACCATCGCCAGCGCAGCGCCTGCGCCATTTTCCGGCGGCGACGTCATATGGTAAGCATCGCTGCTCATACCAAAGCCGACGATTTCAGCATAGATTTTCGCACCACGCGCTTTTGCATGTTCGTACTCTTCAAGCACCAACATACCGGCACCGTCGCCCAGTACAAAACCATCGCGTTCTTTATCCCACGGACGGCTCGCCGCCTGTGGGTTATCGTTGCGGGTCGACAGCGCGCGCGCTGCGCCAAAACCGCCTACGCCCAGCGGCGTACTGGCTTTTTCTGCGCCACCTGCCACCATCGCGTCCGCATCGCCATAGGCGATGATACGCGCGGCATGGCCGATGTTATGCACGCCTGAAGTACAGGCAGTCGCAATAGAGATGCTTGGCCCACGCAGGCCATACATGATAGTCAGATGGCCTGCTACCATGTTAACAATCGTCGACGGGACAAAGAACGGGCTAATCTTACGCGGTCCGCCTTTTACCAGCGAACTGTGGTTTTCTTCGATCAGACCGAGACCACCGATACCGGAGCCGATAGCGGCGCCAATACGGCTTGCGTTCTCTTCCGTCACTTCAAGGCCAGAATCCTGCATGGCCTGTACGCCAGCGACAATTCCATATTGAATGAAGGCATCCATCTTGCGCTGTTCTTTGCGCGAGATAATGTCATCACAGTTAAAATCCTTTACTAAGCCAGCAAATTTCGTTGCATAGGCGCTAGTATCGAAATGGTCGATCAGGCTGATGCCACTCTGACCGGCAAGGAGAGCTTTCCAGGTAGACTCTACGGTATTGCCGACAGGAGACAACATGCCCAGTCCGGTCACAACTACACGACGCTTAGACACGGTTGTCCTCCAGGGAGGGAAAATGATTCTAGTGGGACAAAAAGATAAAACTCAGGCGGTCGAACGACCGCCTGGAGATGTTCACTTACGCCTGGTGGCCGTTGATGTAATCAATGGCAGCCTGAACGGTGGTGATTTTCTCAGCTTCTTCGTCCGGAATCTCAGTATCAAACTCTTCTTCCAGAGCCATTACCAGCTCAACGGTGTCAAGAGAATCTGCGCCCAGGTCTTCAACGAAAGAAGCATTGTTGGTTACTTCTTCCTGCTTAACGCCCAGCTGTTCGCCGATAATTTTCTTAACGCGTTCTTCGATAGTGCTCATACTCTTAAATTTCCTATCAAAACTCGCTTTCGCGATGGTTTTCGTAGTGTATAAAATGTTGAAAAATTTGCAACTAAATCCCGGCAGGTCTTACCACGATTTTACGTTATTTTGCGGCCTTTCGCCCTAATAACGCAAATATTTTTCAATCGTGATTAAACCATGTACATTCCGCCGTTGACGTGCAGAGTCTCACCAGTGATGTAACTCGCTTCGTCAGAGGCTAAAAATGCAACCGCACTGGCGATTTCCTGAGCGCCGCCGAGGCGACCCGCAGGCACCTGCGCCAGGATACCCGCACGCTGATCGTCAGACAGCGCACGCGTCATGTCCGTTTCAATAAAACCCGGAGCCACAACATTGACAGTAATACCACGGGACGCAACTTCACGCGCCAGTGATTTACTGAAACCGATCAGGCCCGCTTTCGCCGCAGCGTAGTTTGCCTGACCTGCATTTCCCATGGTACCAACCACAGAACCAATAGTGATAATGCGACCACAACGCTTTTTCATCATAGCGCGCATTACCGCTTTTGACAGGCGGAAAACGGATGATAAGTTGGTTTCGATAATATCGTTCCACTCATCATCTTTCATTCGCATCAACAGATTATCACGAGTGATACCGGCATTATTAACCAGGATATCCACTTCACCAAATTCTGCGCGAATATTTTCCAGAACAGATTCAATAGATGCAGGATCGGTCACATTCAACATCAAACCTTTCCCGTTAGCACCTAAATAGTCGCTAATGTTCTTCGCACCATTTTCACTGGTCGCAGTCCCGATAACTTTCGCGCCGCGGGCAACGAGAGTCTCTGCAATTGCGCGGCCTATGCCACGGCTTGCACCAGTCACCAGCGCAATCTTTCCTTCAAAGCTCATGGTTTTCCTCTTTTATTGCGTAAGTGCCGCAGACAGCGCCGCCGGCTCGTTCAGCGCCGACGCTGTCAGGGTGTCGACAATACGTTTCGTCAGACCAGTGAGGACTTTACCTGGACCCACTTCATAAAGATGTTCAACGCCCTGCGCCGCGATAAATTCCACGCTCTTCGTCCACTGTACCGGATTGTACAACTGGCGAACCAGCGCATCGCGGATAGCGGCGGCATCGGTTTCACATTTCACGTCAACGTTGTTTACTACCGGCACCGTTGGCGCGCTAAAGGTAATTTTGGCTAATTCAACCGCCAGCTTATCTGCCGCTGGTTTCATCAGCGCACAGTGCGACGGCACGCTCACCGGCAGCGGCAGCGCGCGTTTCGCGCCAGCGGCTTTACAGGCTACGCCCGCGCGTTCTACCGCCTCTTTATGCCCGGCGATAACCACCTGTCCCGGCGAGTTAAAGTTAACCGGCGAAACAACCTGCCCTTCGGCAGATTCTTCACAGGCTTTAGCAATAGAGGCATCATCCAGCCCGATGATCGCAGACATGCCGCCAGTGCCTTCCGGAACCGCTTCCTGCATGAATTTACCACGCATTTCCACCAGACGAACGGCATCAGCAAAGTTGATGACGCCAGCGCAAACCAGCGCGGAATATTCGCCCAGGCTGTGACCTGCCATTAACGCAGGCATTTTACCGCCCTGCTGCTGCCAAACGCGCCAAAGCGCGACGGAAGCGGTTAATAACGCCGGCTGCGTCTGCCAGGTTTTATTCAGTTCTTCCGCTGGACCTTGCTGGGTGAGCGCCCACAGATCATATCCCAGAGCCGCAGAAGCTTCAGCAAACGTTTCTTCTACGATAGGGTAATTTGCCGCCATTTCGGCCAACATCCCAACGCTCTGAGAACCCTGACCGGGGAACACAAATGCAAATTGCGTCATGTTTAAATCCTTATACTAGAAACGAATCAGCGCGGAGCCCCAGGTGAATCCACCCCCGAAGGCTTCAAGCAATACCAGCTGACCGGCTTTAATTCGCCCGTCACGCACGGCTTCATCCAGCGCGCACGGCACAGAAGCCGCGGAGGTATTGCCGTGCCTGTCCAGCGTGACGACGACATTGTCCATCGACATGCCGAGTTTTTTCGCTGTCGCGCTAATGATACGCAGGTTAGCCTGATGCGGCACCAGCCAATCGAGTTCTGAGCGATCCAGGTTATTAGCCGCCAGCGTCTCATCGACAATATGCGCCAGTTCAGTGACCGCCACTTTAAAGACTTCATTACCCGCCATCGTCAGGTAAATCGGGTTATCCGGATTTACACGATCGGCATTCGGCAGGGTCAGTAATTCACCGTAACGGCCATCGGCATGAAGATGAGTGGAGATAATACCCGGTTCTTCAGAAGCGCTCAGTACGGCCGCGCCTGCGCCATCGCCGAAAATAATGATCGTACCGCGATCGCCAGGATCGCAAGTGCGGGCTAATACATCGGAACCGACCACCAGCGCGTGTTTAACCGCGCCGGATTTAACGTACTGGTCGGCGATGCTTAACGCGTAGGTGAAACCTGCGCACGCTGCCGCGACATCAAACGCCGGGCAACCTTTAATACCGAGCATACTTTGAATCTGACATGCCGCGCTTGGAAATGCATGCGTTGCTGATGTGGTAGCCACCACAATCAAGCCAATTTGGTCTTTATCGATCCCCGCCATCTCAATCGCGCGATTCGCAGCGGTAAAGCCCATCGTCGCGACAGTTTCATTCGGCGCGGCGATATGGCGTTCACGAATACCTGTACGAGTGACAATCCACTCGTCAGAGGTCTCAACCATTTTTTCCAGATCGGCGTTAGTCCGCACTTGTTCGGGCAGATAGCTGCCAGTACCAATAATCTTCGTATACATGTACGCTCAGTCACTTTTCGGTTATATACCGTTACCTGTAAACGTCTGGCACGCTGGCGGCGCCGGGGAGACAGCGATATTATCTGTGCGCCCGCAGGTTTACGCCTTTGCCATCGTCCAGCGGTTCAAATCCGGCTGGGTATACAGATTCCAGGCGAGCGGCAATTCGCTGAGGAACTTGTCGCTGCACCGCCTGCACTGCCTGTTCAATCGCGACTGCAAATGCTCGCTGATTGGCCGCACCATGACTTTTTATCACCGTGCCGCGCAATCCTAACAGACAGGCGCCATTATACTGGTCGGGGTTGAGGTGACTGAATCGCCTCGTCAGGCTTTTTTGTAACCAACGTTTTAATAACAGCAGCCACCACGACCGTTTTTTCCCCTCACCCTGTGATTTCAGCAGTGAAAGGAACATTCTGACAACCCCCTCCATCGTTTTAAGTGTGACATTGCCTGTAAAGCCGTCACACACCAGTACATCGGTTTTTCCCGTCAGTAACTCATTCGCCTCAAGGTAGCCGATGTAATTGATGGTTGGGACTGTTTTTAACATTAAAGAGGCTTCGCGAATACTGTCGAGGCCTTTGGTTTCTTCTTCCCCGATATTGAGTAGCGCCACGCGGGGATTTTTGATCCCGACGACCTCTTCCGCCAAAACGGCGCCCATCACGGCAAACTGCACCAGCATGGTACTGTCACAGTCGACGTTGGCCCCCAAATCAAGCACTACCGTTTTGCCCTTTTGCTGGTGCGGTAATACCGTCACCAACGCCGGACGCTCAATCCCCTCAAGAGGCTTGAGTAATAATTTCGCCAGCCCCATCAGCGCCCCGGTATTACCGGCGCTAACGCAAGCTTCGGCTCGGCCTTCTTTCACAAGCTCCAGGGCCACACGCATGGATGTCCCGCGACTGGCGCGGATCGCCTGCGAAGGCCGGGCATCACTGGCAATAACTGACTGTGCAGGGATAATCTGCAGACGCGAACGTTGTTCAAAGTCAGCTTTGGCAAGTAATGGCGTGATAATATCGGGATTCCCGACTAAAAGAAGAGTGAGCTGCGAATTAGCGTTCAGTGCCTGCAATGCTGCAGGCACCGTCACGGAAGGACCAAAATCGCCCCCCATGACATCTAACGCCAGGGTTAGACGTGTCAAGGTATCGTCGCTGCCTGGTTCGGTGTTCTCCGCTTACGCGGAGAAATCCTCACTAAGCTTTATCACGCTTGTACTCTTCGGCTTTTACACCACAGGCACGCCTGTGATGCAAAAGGCATCGAGTATCGCGCGATTACTTAGCGATGACCTTACGGCCGCGGTAGTAACCGTCGGCAGTGATGTGGTGACGCAGGTGTTTTTCACCAGAAGTTTTGTCTACAGACAGGCTGGTGACTGCGGTCAGAGCGTCATGGGAACGACGCATGCCACGTTTGGAACGGGTTGGTTTATTCTGTTGTACGGCCATGGACCTTACTCCTCAATTACGGTTTATCCCTGCGTCCGCGGGGAAGACCTATTACTTACGCTTTAAGCTGGCTAATACGGCAAATGGGTTTGGCTTTTGCGCTTCATCAGGCAGTTCGCCAAAGACCATGTCCGCCTCGGACACTTCACAGTGTTCAGAATCATGCACCGGAACTACCGGCAAGGCGAGGATGATTTCATCTTCAACCGTCGCCAGCAGATCGATTTCGCCGAATTCGTTTACCTCAATCGGCTCATACGCTTCCGGCAGTGCTTCAGCCTGCTCGTCGGAACGGACAGGGCTAAAACAATACGTTGTGTGAACCTGATGGGTAAACGGTTTCCCGCAACGCTGGCATTCGAGCGACACCGTAACGACCGCATCGCCGGTCAAAACGGCGAGACGCTGGTTATCGATAGCGAACGACATGGAGCATTCCACATCACTGTCCACACTGACTACAGATTCGGCAACGCGCTCAACCTGATCGGGGGTATAGATACCCTGGTAATCAAGGCGTTTTTGAGCGGTACGAACCGGATCAAGAGTCAGGGGTAATTTTACCTTTTGCATAGGGCGCGCATATTAACTTCGTAACGTCATATAGTCAAAGAAAAAGGCAGCCTGCGGTTGCCTTTTGCCAATAATTCGCACACATTGCGGGTTACAGACTTATTTTCGCTCAAGACGAGTCAGTATGACAGGCTTGAAGACCGAAGAGCATAGTTTAAGATGGCTCTCATCATTACGCTATATCTGAGGGAAAAAATATGCCCCGTCTCATCCTTGCGTCTACCTCTCCCTGGCGTCGCGCGCTGCTGGAAAAGCTGACGATTCCTTTCGAATGCGCCGCGCCGGATGTTGATGAAACCCCCATGCCGGGCGAAGCGCCGCGTCAGTTGGTGCTGCGGCTGGCGCAGGCGAAGGCGCAATCGCTCGCCGCGCGTTTCCCGAATCATTTGATTATTGGCTCCGACCAAATTTGTGTTCTGGACGGCGAAATCACCGGCAAACCGCTGACGGAAGAAAAAGCGCGTCAGCAATTAGCCAAAGCCAGCGGAAATATTGTGACGTTTTATACCGGACTGGCACTGTATAACTCCGCCTCCGGGCACTTACAAACCGAAGTGGAGCCTTTTGACGTTCATTTTCGCCATTTAAGCGAAGCGGAAATAGACGACTATGTCCGTAAAGAGCATCCGCTGCACTGCGCGGGAAGTTTTAAAAGCGAAGGTTTAGGCATTGCATTATTTGAGCGCTTAGAGGGCCGCGATCCGAACACGCTGATCGGCTTGCCGCTTATTGCCCTGTGCCAGATGCTGCGACGGGAAGAGATGAACCCGCTGAATGCCTGATTAATCTGCCTGATGGCGACGCGATGCGTCTTATCAGGCCTACGGTGCATCACACGATTGTAGGCCTGATAAGCAACGCGCATCAGGCTTTACTACGTAATACCTCAAGGCAGCGCTTCAATTGCTTATCCATTGGCGCTTCAATGCGCATGACATCGCCCGTTCCCGGATGCGTGAACTTCAGCGCCGCGGCGTGCAGAAAGAGACGTTTAAGACCGGTTCCCGCTTCGGTAAGCTGTTGATCAAACTCACGGTCGCCGTAGCGATCGTCGAACGCAATAGGGTGACCGGCATATTGGGTATGTACGCGAATCTGATGCGTACGGCCCGTGACCGGGCTACAGCGCACCAGCGTGGCGAAGGCATAACGCTCTTCCACCTTGAAGCGCGTTTCTGACGGTTTACCTTCCTGGCTCACGCGAACAATGCGTTCGCCGCTTTGCAGAATGTTCTTTAATAATGGCGCCTGTACGGTTTTAACGTGTGATTGCCACTGGCCGCGCACCAGCGCCAGATAATCTTTCTGCATTCCCTTTTCGCGCAGTTGCTCATGCAGCGAACGCAGCGCGGAGCGTTTTTTCGCCACCAACAGCACGCCGGAAGTATCGCGGTCAAGACGATGCACCAGTTCCAGGAATCGCGCTTCCGGGCGCAATGCCCGCAGCCCTTCGATGACGCCGAAACTTAACCCGCTCCCGCCGTGTACGGCGGTGCCGGAAGGCTTATTCAGCACCAGAATATGGTCGTCTTCATACAAAATGACGTCCGCCAACGCCGCCACTTTTTGCAAATGCGGCGACACGGCCTCTTCTTCGCGTTCAGCAACGCGAACCGGCGGAATGCGGACTTCATCGCCCGCTTCCAGTTTGTATTCCGGTTTAATGCGTTTTTTGTTCACCCGCACCTCGCCTTTACGCAAGATGCGATAAATCATACTTTTTGGTACCCCTTTCAGTTGGGTGCGCAAAAAGTTATCAATGCGTTGCCCCGCTTCGTCAGCGGCGATGGCAACAATTTTTACGGATGGCGTTTCTGTTTTCATGGGGGGCGATTCTAAATAGCCTGTGAGATTCGCGCCACACATTTTTCTATGCTTATAGAGACGTCTACGCCAGTGGATGAACATTTTTCACTGCGGTTTTGCTGGTTATTAAAGCGATTGGCTCGCGCTGGTGAAAAAACTGTGAGTAAGCGGGTGATAAATGGTAAAAGTCATCTTGCTATAACAAGGTTAGCAGTGGAATAATGATGCGGTTTCCGCACCGAAACTTGTTAAAACAAAAAGTTTAGCGGAATAACCCATTTTGTCTGACCGATCATCAACGCAGCAATGGCGTAAGACGTATTGATTTTTCAGACAGTTAGCGGGCTGCGGGTTGCAGTCCTTACCGGTAGATAGGATCTTCTCTGGAGAGTAATGCCCAGGCTGCTTCCCTGATAATTGCGCTGTGTTTCCGTATGAAATACAGGCAACCGACACTCTGCGCCTCTTTGAGCTGACGATAACCGTGAGGTTGGCGACGCGAAATAGTCACGAGGCCATCGGTTCATGCCCGGTAAGGCGTCACCATGCCCGCAGCTTAGTCGTCAACGTAAGAATAATGAGTAAGTTACGATGAAAAGAATGTTAATCAACGCGACTCAGCAGGAAGAGTTGCGCGTCGCCCTTGTAGATGGGCAGCGTCTGTACGATCTGGATATAGAAAGCCCCGGACACGAGCAGAAAAAAGCGAACATCTATAAAGGCAAAATTACCCGTATTGAACCGAGCCTGGAAGCGGCTTTTGTTGATTACGGCGCAGAACGCCACGGTTTCCTCCCGTTAAAAGAAATTGCCCGCGAATATTTCCCCGCTAACTACAGCGCTCATGGTCGCCCGAACATTAAAGACGTGTTACGCGAAGGCCAGGAAGTCATTGTTCAAATCGATAAAGAAGAGCGCGGCAACAAAGGCGCGGCGTTAACCACCTTTATCAGTCTGGCGGGCAGCTACCTGGTACTGATGCCGAATAACCCGCGCGCGGGTGGTATTTCCCGTCGCATTGAAGGCGACGATCGTACCGAGTTAAAAGAAGCGTTGGCCAGCCTGGAACTTCCTGAAGGGATGGGGCTTATCGTGCGTACCGCGGGCGTGGGTAAATCCGCCGAAGCGTTGCAGTGGGATTTAAGCTTCCGCCTGAAACACTGGGAGGCCATTCAGAAAGCCGCTGAAAGCCGTCCCGCGCCGTTCCTGATCCATCAGGAAAGCAACGTCATCGTACGCGCGTTTCGCGACTATCTGCGTCAGGATATCGGTGAAATCCTGATCGACAATCCAAAAGTGATGGAAATGGCGCGTCAGCATATCGCCGCGTTGGGCCGCCCGGATTTTAGCAGCAAAATTAAGCTGTACACCGGTGAAATCCCGTTGTTCAGCCATTACCAGATCGAATCGCAGATCGAGTCAGCGTTCCAGCGTGAAGTGCGCCTGCCCTCCGGCGGCTCCATCGTCATTGACAGTACCGAAGCGTTAACCGCCATCGATATCAACTCCGCCCGCGCGACTCGCGGCGGCGATATCGAAGAAACCGCGTTTAACACCAACCTGGAAGCGGCCGATGAGATTGCCCGCCAGTTGCGTCTGCGCGACTTGGGCGGCCTGATCGTTATCGACTTTATCGATATGACGCCGGTACGTCACCAGCGCGCGGTAGAAAACCGTCTGCGTGAAGCGGTGCGTCAGGACCGGGCGCGTATTCAGATTAGCCATATTTCCCGCTTCGGCCTGCTCGAAATGTCTCGTCAGCGCCTGAGCCCGTCGCTGGGCGAATCCAGCCATCACGTGTGTCCGCGCTGTAGCGGTACCGGCACCGTGCGCGATAACGAATCTCTGTCGCTGTCCATTCTGCGCCTGATTGAAGAAGAAGCGCTGAAAGAGAATACGCAGGAAGTCCATGCCATTGTTCCTGTGCCGATCGCCTCTTATCTGCTTAACGAAAAACGGACGGCAGTTAACGCTATTGAGACGCGTCAGGATGGCGTCCGCTGTGTCATCGTCCCGAACGATCAGATGGAAACGCCGCACTATTCCGTGCTGCGCGTACGCAAAGGGGAAGAAACGCCGACCCTGAGCTACATGCTGCCGAAGCTGCACGAAGAAGCGATGGCGCTGCCTTCTGAAGAAGAGTACGCCGAGCGTAAACGCCCGGAACAGCCTGCGCTGGCGACATTCGCTATGCCAGATGTGCCTCCGGCGCCGACGCCTGTCGAACCGGCGGTTAGCGTCGCCACGGCGAAAAAGGATAATGTTGCCGCCGCGCAGCCTGCCCAGCCGGGTCTGTTTAGCCGCTTCCTTAACGCGCTGAAACAACTGTTCAGCGGTGAAGAAACGAAAACCGTCGAAACAGCCGCGCCGAAAGCGGAAGAAAAAGCGGAGCGTCAGCAGGATCGTCGCAAGCCACGGCAGAACAACCGTCGCGATCGTAACGAACGCCGCGACACCCGTGATAACCGTGCCGGACGTGACGGCGGCGAGAGCCGCGACGATAATCGTCGTAATCGTCGCCAGGCGCAGCAGCAAAATGCGGAAACGCGCGATACCCGCCAGCAGGAAACGGCGGAAAAAGTGAAAACCGGCGATGAGCAGCAACAGACGCCGCGTCGCGAACGCAGCCGCCGCCGCAATGATGACAAACGCCAGGCGCAGCAGGAAGTAAAAGCGCTTAACCGCGAAGAACAACCTGTCCAGGAGACCGAGCAGGAAGAACGCGTTCAGCAGGTTCAGCCGCGCCGCAAGCAGCGTCAGCTTAATCAGAAAGTCCGCTTTACCAACAGCGCAGTGGTTGAAACGGTTGACACGCCGGTCGTCGTCGACGAACCACGCCCGGTTGAAAACGTTGAACAGCCCGTTCCAGCGCCGCGTACCGAGCTGGCGAAAGTTGATTTACCTGTCGTCGCCGATATCGCGCCGGAGCAGGATGATAGCGTAGAACCTCGCGATAATACCGGTATGCCGCGTCGCTCCCGCCGTTCTCCGCGCCACCTGCGCGTAAGCGGTCAGCGTCGCCGTCGCTATCGTGACGAGCGCTACCCGACACAATCGCCGATGCCGCTAACCGTCGCCTGCGCGTCGCCGGAAATGGCGTCCGGTAAAGTCTGGATCCGCTACCCGATTGTCCGTCCTCAGGAAACGCAGGTTGTTGACGAGCAGCGTGAAGCAGATCTGGCGCTGCCACAACCGGTTGTCGCTGAACCGCAGGTTATCGCTGCGACCGTAGCGCTCGAACCACAAGCGTCGGTACAGGCGGTAGAAAACGTTGCCGTTGAGCCGCAGACCGTCGCCGAACCACAGGCGCCGGAAGTCGTCGAGGTCGAGACAACGCATCCGGAAGTGATTGCCGCACCGGTTGATGAACAGCCGCAACTGATTGCCGAAAGCGATACGCCGGTGGCGCAAGAGGTTATTGCTGACGCCGAACCGGTAGCAGAAACCGCAGACGCGTCCATTACGGTGGCTGAAAACGTGGCTGATGTTGTCGTTGTCGAGCCAGAAGAAGAGACAAAAGCGGAAGCGGCTGTTGTGGAGCACACGGCAGAAGAAACCGTTATCGCACCGGCCCAGGTGGTGGAAAAGCCGCAGGACGTTGTCTGCGTTGACGACGATCATAATCACGCCAGCGCGCCGATGACGCGTGCGCCAGCGCCGGAATATGTGCCGGAAACCCCGCACCATAGCGACTGGCAGCGCCCTTCCTTCCACTTTGAAGGTAAAGGCGCAGCAGGCGGACACAGCGCCACACGTCACGCCAGCGCCCCGGCAACACGACCACAGCCGGTAGAATGATGTAAATGCTGATACAAAGCCGACCGCCAGGTCGGCTTTTTTATGCCCCTTACAGGGCGATGCCTCACCCCATGGCGTCTTTTAGTCACTCCAGGCGTTTATGAGATCGGGTGGGATAATACGTACGGATGGCGTCGCTACGGGCGCGACAATATGACCACTAACTCAATGACGACTAAAAAAATGCCCGCGCCGGGGTGGATGGCGCGGGCAGACAAAACATATCCAGTTTCGTGATATGTTTCAAAAAGAGGCGTTACCGGTTCAACTGGAAAAGCGACATTCCCTGCATGTCGGTAAACGTTTTATAGGACGCCTGTAATGCCGCCTGTTGCATGACGTAGGAGGAAATGACCGAGTTCCAGTCCACATCTACCAGATTGCTCATCTGCAGCTTCTGTCCCAGCGCACGGTCGCTTCCCAGTGAATCCAGCGTACTGAGTTCGCTCAGTTGCGTTCCCAGTTCCGCACGAACGGTCAGGACGTTATTGAGCGAATTTTTTAAGCCGCGATTGGTTTTATCAATGGCGGCAGCGGCCTTTTCTTTTTCCACGTCATTGCCTTCCACCGGGGTCTTGAGCGCGGCAATTGCCGTATCGAGCATGACAAACAGATTCTTTTCGGAGTCCGAGCCATCCGGTTCCGGCACCGCATTGCTGGTGATGCTATTAAAAATTTGCGCTCCCGTATGGCCAATTACCATCGTGCGTGCGGAATCCACCTGCTGGGTAACACTTTTCTCGCCGCCATGATAACCACCTGTCGCCTGGTCGAATGGCGCCGCTTCCGTTTTATACCCGGCAAAGATATAGCGACCATTGCCGTCAGTGCTGTTTGCCAGGTTCATCAGCTGATCGCGGATGCCCTGTAAATCCGTCGCCAGCGACGCGCGGTCATCGTCGCTTAACGTGCCGTTTCCGGCATAGACGATTTTTTCCTGCGCGGTTTGAATCGCCGTCGTCACCTGACTGAGTACGCTTTCTTCCAGCGACACTTTTTGGGTGGCAAACGTACGCGCCAGGGCGTACTGGCTATTCTGCGCCTGCGCCTGAGAGAGTACTACCGCCTGCGACGCGGCGATCGGATCGTCAGATGGGTTGGTAACGCGCTTACCGGTAGACATCTGCTCGCCCAGCTTCATCCATTCGGCCTGAGAATTAGTGATGCCGCTCATATTTTGTTCGTACATCATCTGGGTACTGATACGCATGTCATCCTTCTCCTTTAGCGAATATTCAGTAACGCATCAAACAGCGCATTCGCGGTCTGCAATACTTGCGCATTCGCCAGATAATACTGCTGATAACGCTGCAAATTGCCGTACTCTTCGTCGAGGTTAACGCCGGAAACCGACTGTTGCTGTTTATAAAGCTGTTTAACCACATTCGCCTGCGTGGTGCTGCTGGTTTTCAGCGTTGACGTTTTGTTACCCACATCGCTGACCAACGTGGCATAAGCATCGTTAAAGGTTTTGTTGCCGCCCACTACATTGCTGTTTTGTAAGTCCAGCAATGCCTGACCATTGCGGTTATCGCTGTCGCCGGTATCCACGTCAGGATCGAGTTTTGACTCAGACGCCATCGCAATCTCGGCTTCATTCGTCACTTTAACGTTCATGTCGACGATAGCATTGCTGACCGGCTTGAGAAGAAAACTGTCGTTTTTCTGTGCGCCGGTTCCTACCGTCACTTTCAGACCGTCAATCTCCAGTTTTCCGTCAGCATCTTTTGTCGCCGTGAAAGTGGTGTTATCCGCAGTGCGAGTAACCTGCCAGTCTGTACCGTCAAAAACAATCTTATAATCCGTCGCCTGAACCTTCGTGCTGTCGACCACCTTAGCGGTTAGCGATACCGTTTTATCGGCATTATTACTGTTGCTATATACCACCGGCGAGCCAATGCTAAAAAAGTCTTTCCCTTTATTGCCGTCGGCGTCATAACCTTTGGTATGCTGCGCGTTAAACGCATCGGCAAACGCCAACGCCAACTGGCCCAGCGTATTACGAGTCTGATCCAGATCCTGAGAACGGAACGTCAGTAATCCGCCGAGCGAACCGGTGTTCAGCAACTTTTCCGGAATTTCGATGTTACCGGCGGCCTCATCGACATAAGCGACAGTCGTTCGCGTCGGGTCGGCGCTGGAGGGAACCGCCGCCAACTGACGCGCCGTCGACCCCTGCACCAGCGTATAGCCATTGGCCATCGTCAGGTTATAGGTGCCGCCGTCCTGTACACTCACCTCGACGCCAACGATCTTGTTAAGCTCGCTAACCAACTGATCACGTTGATCGAGCAGGTCGTTCGGCGATGCGCCCGCGCCTACGCCCGTCATACGGGAGATTTGATCGTTCAGGTTAGCTATCTGCTTCGCGTAATTGTTGATTTGCGCCACGCTGGAGCCAATCGCGATATTGACCTGTTTATCCTGATCGCGCAGATACTGATCGGTGGTTTTGAACTGGTTTACCAGCCCTTCCGCTTTACCAATCAGCGCCTGACGCGCCGCAGGATCTTCCGCGTTACTGACTAACGTTTGCAGGCTGGTAAAAAAACTCTGCAGCGAGCCAGACAGTGAGCTGGATTTATCGGCCAGCAGGTTGTCGATTTTCGACATCTGTTCATAGCGCGTGGTCAAGCCGCTGCTCTGGTTTTGCGCGCCGCGTAGCTGATTAGTGATAAACGCATCATATTCGCGCTGTACGCCTGAAACGTAAACGCCATTACCTATCCAGCCGCCAGCCCCTAACGTACTGTTTGCCTGCGCCAGAATAGTTGTCTGCCGGGTATAACCCGCAACGTTATAATTGTTGATGTTATTACTGACCGTATTTAACGCGGCCTGCGCGGCGTTAAGTCCGCTCATGGCGTGATTAATCAAGCTGGACATGATGGTTCCTTTTAATCCTTCAATACTCGTTGTTATCGGCAGCGACTACGTGGACTTGAGCAATTTAAAAGAGATTGTCGAGATTCGCGCTGTAGGTTTTGCTGACCTTTTCACTCATCGCTTTCAACTGCTGAATCATGCTGGTCAATTTACGCGCGTAATTCGGGTCAGTGGCGTATCCGGCGTTTTGCAGGGCCACTGCGCCTTGCTCTGCCGTGGCGGCAGTGGTCACGGCAGCGTAGCGTGGGTTACGCGTTAACAGCGCGACATAATCCGATAACGCCTCCAGATACGAGTTATAGACGCGGAATTTCGCTTTCACTTTTTTCGCTTCGCCATTTTCGTATTCAGTGGTGGTGATTTCCGTCACCGGCCCTTTCCAACTGGCGGTCGCTTTCACGCCAAATACGTTATAGCTGGGTTCGCCATTCTCCCGCAGGATTTGCCGCTGCCCCCAGCCGGACTCCAGCGCCGCCTGCGCCAGAATCAGATGATGCGGCACCCCGCTTTGTTCGCTGGCCAGTCTCGCCGGGAGCGAAAGCCGGGCCAGAAAGTCTTTACTGTCGCCGGAGAGCGGCGCATCGCTGCTGTCCGGCGTTTTCGGTATGGCTTTGCGCACCAGTTGGGTCAGAGCCTGATTTTGATAGCTGTTTACCGTCTCCAGGGAGAATTTAAGCGGTACTTGCGGCGCATCATCTGCAGGCATCGTCTGCCCGCCCGTCATCTGTTTAACCATCATATCCGCCAGCCCCAATCCCTTACCGGCGGTCATCTGCTGGGCGATCTGCTGGTCATACATGCTGGTATACAGACGCGTCTGATCGCTGCTGAATAAACCATCTTTGGGTAAAGCCTCGCGCATACTTTTCAGCATCATCTGGACAAACATCCCTTCCACCTGACGGGCCACAGGACGGATATTCGCCGCCGGGTCCTGGCCCGCTTTCGCTTTCAGTTCGTTCAGAGATTGCGCATCCCAGGCCGCGCTGGCCAGCAATTTACCGTCTCCTATCATCAGATGATTTCCAGTTTGGCGCGTAGACAGCCCGCGCTCTGCATGGACTGCAAAATCGACATCAGGTCCATCGGCGTCGCGCCAAGCGCATTCAGCGCGCGCACTACGCTGTTCAGATTGGCGCTGGAACGCACGCTCTGTAGCGATCCGCCGCTCTGACGCAAATCTATCTGAGTCTGTGGCGTCACCACGGTCTGCCCGCCGCCAAATGGCGTATTCGGCTGGTTGACGTTGAGCTGGCGATTGACTGTCACTGACAAATTGCCCTGCGCCACAGCGCAGCTATCCAGCGTGACTTCCCGATTCATGACCACCGAACCGGTACGCGAGTTGATCACGACTTTTGCATCCTGCGGCGTCACGTTGACTTCCATATTTTGAATGTCCGCCAGAAAACGCACCTGCGAGCTGTTGCCGCTGGGCACGCGCACCTGTACCGTTCGCGCATCAAGCGCAGTGGCGCTGCCGTAACCGCGGGCGCGGTTGATGGCGTCGGTAATTTGCTGCGCCATCGTAAAATCTTCGTCGTTCAATTGCAGATTAATGGTGTTGCCAGCGCCGAACTGAGTCGGCAACTCGCGTTCGATAATCGCGCCGTTAGTGATGCGCCCGCCATTAAGCTGGTTAACCTGCACGCTACTGCCGCCTGCGGAAGCGCCCGCGCCGCCGACCAGAATATTGCCCTGCGCCAGAGCATACACCTGGCTGTCCACCCCTTTTAACGGCGTCATTAATAACGTCCCGCCACGCAGACTTTTAGCGTTCCCCATTGAGGAAACGACGACATCGATCGTTTGTCCCTGTCGCGCAAAAGGCGGATACGACGCCGTCACCATCACCGCCGCCACGTTTTTCAACTGCATATTGGTGCCGGTGGGGACCGTAATCCCCAGTTGTGACAGCATGTTATTCAGCGTCTGAGTGGTAAATGGCGTCTGGGTCGTCTGGTCGCCCGTACCGTCCAACCCGACCACCAGCCCGTAGCCGATCAGCGAGTTTTCCCGTACTCCCTGGACACTGGTCAGATCCCGGATACGCTCGGCGTGCGCCAGAGTGGCAACCAGTGCCAGAACGATTCCTGCAAGAGCTTTAAACACATACACCTCGCTTACATCGGCGACAAATTAAGGAAGAAACGTTGCAGCCAGCCCATATTTTGCGCTTCGTTAATATAGCCGTTCCCGACATATTCAATCCGCGCATCCGCCACCTGTGTCGAGGGAACGGAGTTGCTGCCGCTGATGGTGCGTGGATTTACCACGCCGGAGAAGCGGATGAATTCCGTTCCCTGATTAATCGCGATCTGTTTTTCCCCCACGACGTGTAAATTGCCATTGGCCAGAACCTGATCGACGGTCACGGTCAGCGTGCCGCTAAAGGTATTGCTGGCATTCGCGCCGCCTTTGCCGTTAAAAGAGTTGCCGCCGGAGGCCTCCATATCCGCGCGGGAATTACCGAATAATCCCTGCAGATAACGCGGTACCGTATCAAAACCAAAACTGGTTTTGCCGTCGCGACTGGCATTTGCCGACGAGCTTTTACTGGCGCTGACGTTTTCCTGTAACACAATCGTGAGCGTATCGCCGATATTACGCGGTCGACGATCTTCAAAAAGCGGCTGATAGCCATAATTAATCGGCTGCGCAGACTGAAATATGGAGCCATTCGCCACCGGTACCGGGCCAGGTATCGGCTGCGCCGTGGTCGCCCCCTGCACGAGCGGTTTAGCGGGTATCCAGGCGCATCCTGTCAGCGTCGCGACCATCAGGGCCATAACTGGGTAAGCGTGAAGCGCGTATTTTTGCATTACCTTCATCTTCAAAATCAGGGAGCCGGTGGCGTATCCCCCACCGGCGGCCCCTTAGAGTTGCGTCAGTTTCTGCAGCATCTGATCGGTCGTCGATACTGCTTTACTGTTAATTTCATAGGCGCGTTGAACCTGAATCATGTTCACCAGCTCTTCCGCCACGTTAACGTTCGACGTTTCGACATACCCTTGATACAACAACCCCGCGCCGTTGAGCCCCGGCGTGCTTTCGTTCGGCGCGCCGGACGATTGCGTTTCGATATAGAGGTTCTCGCCAATGCTTTCCAGCCCGGTGTCGTTCATAAAGGTGGTCAGGTTAAGCTGCCCGACCTGAACCGGCGCGGCCTGCCCCTGCTGGGTAACGCTGACCACGCCGTCGCGGCCAATCGTGATGCTTAACGCGTTGGCCGGAATGGTGATTGCCGGCTGCACCTGAAAACCGCCCGCCGTCACCAGTTGACCATTCTGATCCACCTGGAAAGAGCCGTCGCGGGTATAGGCAGACGTACCGTCCGGCAGCATGACCTGGAAAAAGCCCTGCCCTTTAATCGCCACATCTTTACTGTTGTTGGTCTGCGACAGGTTCCCCTGACTGTGCAGACGCTCCGTGGCGACCGGACGCACGCCGGTACCGATTTGCAGCCCTGAAGGCAGCGTCGTCTGCTCGGACGACTGCGCGCCCGGCTGGCGGATGGTCTGATACAACAGATCTTCAAATACCGCGCGCTGACGCTTAAAACCATTGGTGCTGACGTTTGCCAGGTTATTGGCAATCACATCCATATTGGTTTGCTGCGCGTCCAGACCGGTTTTGGCGATCCATAATGAACTGATCATAAAATGTCCTGTATTAACTCATCGACAGCAGTTGGTTAGCTCGCCCTTCGTTCTCATCTACGCTGGTGATAACCTTCATCTGCATTTCAAAACGACGTGCGTTGGCGATCATGTCGGTCATGGCTTCAACCGGCTTGACGTTACTGCCCTCCAGCACGCCCGACATAATGCGAATTGACGGGTCGGCGGCCAGTACCGCCCCGCGTTCAGCCTGTGCCTCGGCGGTAAGGCGGAATAAACCGTCATCGCTCCGCTGCACCTCATTGCCTTCCGCTTTGACCAGCTTCAGTCGCCCAACGGGCGCCACCGTGTTTGGCGGGTCGCCGGGATTGAGCGCGGAGATCGTGCCGTCTGCCGCAATGGTGATTTCCGACCCTTCAGGAACGGTAATCGGGCCGCCTTCGCCGATAACCGGATGTCCCTGAATGGTTAACTGCCCGGTCGGACCCACCTGGATATTCCCGTTACGGGTATATCCTTCAGCGCCATCCGCCGCTTGCACTACCAGCCAGCCGTCCTGCTGTAACGCGACATCCAGCGGACGGGAGGTGTAGTCCAACTGACCCGGGGTCATATCCGCCCCGGGCGTCGACGCCGTAACCAGCGTGCGCGTTGCTAAAGAGAGGCCATCAACGGGCACCGCGCGTAGCGCGTTAAGCTGCGCGCGAAAGCCCGGCGTTGAGGCATTAGCCAGGTTGCTGGCCGTTACCGCCTGCTGGTTAAGCGTCTGGCTGGCCGCCCCCATAGCGGTATAAATTGCGTGATCCATTAAGCTATCCCGTCAGGCGCTTAGCGCAGGTTAACCAGCGTATTGAGGATCTGGTCCTGAGTTTTGATGGTCTGCGCATTCGACTGGTAGTTACGCTGCGCGACGATCATATTCACCAGCTCTTTACTCAAATCCACGTTAGAGGCTTCCAGCGCGCCGTTCGTCAGCTTACCGAAGTTGCCGGAACCGGCAGTCCCCAGCAGCGCAACCCCGGAAGCCTGCGTCGCCGCCCAGACGTTATCGCCCTGGGATGCCAGACCTTCGTTGTTGGCGAAGTTAGCCAGCACAATCTGCCCCAGCACCTGCTCCTGCTCGTTGGAGTAGTTGCCAACCACGGTGCCGTCGTTGTTAATCTGGTAGCTCACCAGGTCGCCCGGCTTATAGCCGTTTTGATTGGTGGCGACGATGTTATTAGCCCCGGTGTTCTGCTGCATGGAGTTAAGGAAGCTGAGGGAGAAGGTGGCCGCTGTCGCGCCATTAATCGTACCGGTGGTGATGTTCACCGTACCGCCAGACTCCAGAATCCCGTTTTCATTGAATTTCAGCGTAGTGGACGCCGTTGTTGGCGCAGTGGCTGCAGGATCGCTGCTGTCATGGGTGTACACAGCCCATTCATTATCTTTGGTTTTCACAAAATAGACGTTCATGTCATGGGCATTACCCTGGCTGTCATAAACGGTGACGGTGCCTTTTTTGTTATACGAATCCGCATCACTCACGCTAAAGGGCGTTTTAGACGGTACAGGGTCCGTTGAGTTCAGGTTGATCTGCATTGACGCGGTGGTGGTCGATTTCGCCGCCATCAGCGTGTTCGGAATGGTGATCGGCGCAGGATTCGCCCCCTGCTGAATGGTCGGCGGCGTACCGGTGGCCGGATAGCCGGTCAACTGCATCCCCTGCATATTGACCAGATTACGGTTCTCGTCCAGTTTGAACTGGCCGTTGCGGCTATAGAACACGGAACCGTTGCTGTCTACCAGGCGGAAAAAACCGTTCTGGCTAATCGCGACATCCAGCCCGCGCCCGGTGTTCGTTGTCGTACCGTCGGTAAAATCCTGGGTAATCCCCGCCACTTTTACGCCCAGCCCCACTTTGGAACCGGCGAACATATCGGCAAATGATGCCGTACCGGACTTAAAGCCATAGGTGGCGGAGTTGGCGATGTTATTACCGATAACATCAAGGTTGGTGGCCGCAGCGTTCAGGCCGCTAACCGCTTGAGAAAAAGACATGACTGACTCCTGATAAGTGTAAGGGCTTAGATTATTTGCCGAACTTCGTCGAGTGTGGTGGTGCCGTAGGTACCCAGATCCAACAGGTTGCCGTTACTGCCCTTCGTCACGCCCTGTACCAGAGCGAATTGCAGCGGCTGCGCCACCAGTTGCGTCCCGCCATTGCTGGCGGTAATCGCAATGTTGTAAGAACCATTCGGTACCGTTGTTCCGTCCGTTTGCTTACCATCCCAGGTAAAGGTGTGTACCCCGGCTCGCAACTCACCGATCTCCAGCGTCCGTACCACCCGGCCATCTTTATCGGTAATGGTTGCCGTCACTTTGTCCGCAGGCTGTTGCAATTCCACGCCAAACGGCGTCGTGGACGTCACGGCCCCTTCTTCCGCGCCTTTACCCGCCAGAATTGTGGTGCCAGGCACCATAACGCCATGTCCAATCAGCGTGGTCGCCTGTAGGGACTGACTATTATCGATTTGCCCGGAAATAGCCCCCAGCGTCGTATTCAGTTTTTCAATGCCGCTCACGGTACTGATTTGCGCCAACTGTGTCGTTAACTCATTATTTTGTAATGGGTTAGTCGGGTCCTGGTTCTTCAATTGCGCGACCAGTAAGGTCAGGAAACTGCTTTGCAGATCGGCAGCGTTGCTTCCGGTCATCGACCCGCTGCCGGTCGTCGTTTTGACGCCCGTGTTGGTCGGGTCATTCATATTTACGGCAATAGACATACGCGCCTCCTTTACTGGCCTAATGTCAGCGTTTTAAGCATCATGCTTTTTACGGTATTCAGGACTTCGATATTTGCCTGATAGCTGCGCGAGGCTGACATCGTGTTAACCATTTCGCCGACCACATCGACGTTGGGCATTTTGACGTAACCATTAGCGTCCGCCAGCGGATTGCCTGGCTCATAAACCAGCTTTTCCGGTGCCTGACTTTCAATCACGCTGGCGACCTTTACCCCGCCAGTGGCTTGACCCGGCGCGGCGTCCACCTGAAAAACCACCTGTTTGGCGCGATAAGGCTGTCCGTCCGGGCCGGTGACGCTATCCGCATTCGCCAGGTTACTGGCCGCAACGTTCAACCGCTTGGACTGCGCGGCAAGCGCCGATCCGGCAATATCAAAAATGTTTAACAGCGCCACGAATTAGTTTCCTCCCTGTAGCACATTCATCATGCCTTTGAGTTGGCTACCCAGAACGGTAAGCCCCATCTGATATTTGAGACTGTTATCCGCAAACTGCGTACGTTCCCTGTCCATATCTACGGTGTTACCATCCAAAGAAGGCTGATCGGGTACGCGGTAAAGCAGATCCACTGCGGGAGAAGAGACCGCCTGGGCGGGAATATGGTGAGAGGAAGTCAACGTTAACGCGACGCCGCCGGTTTCTTCCCGTCCACGCACCATCACCTTTTTTAACTCACTGGCAAAATCAATATCGCGCGCCTGATACCCCGGCGTATCGGCATTGGCGATATTCGCCGCTAATATTTCCTGACGTTGCGCGCGCAGATTTAGCGCTTCCTGCTGAAATCGTAAGGCGGCATCGAGCCTGTCGAGCATATCTCCTCCGCAAATGGCAAAATTCAGCCGACAGCTTAAATGCCTTCACGCGCGCGTTATCGCCGGAATAAACGCAAAATGCGTCGCTATTTATTGCGTTGATGCCTGCTTCACACGGGTAGAATCCTGTCATGACATCAACCAGGGGGAAGTACCATGCAAACGTTAAAACGAGGATTCGCCGTGGCGGCTTTGCTGTTCAGCCCCCTGACAATGGCGCAGGACATCAACGCCCAGCTGACCACGTGGTTTTCCCAGCGTCTGGCTGGCTTCAGCGACGAGGTGGTTGTCACGCTCCGTTCATCGCCCAATCTGCTACCGAGCTGCGAACAGCCAGCCTTCAGCATGACGGGCAGCGCGAAGCTGTGGGGCAACGTCAATGTGGTGGCGCGCTGCGCCAATGAAAAACGTTATTTGCAGGTGAATGTGCAAGCGACCGGCAATTATGTCGCCGTTGCCGCGCCCGTCGCGCGCGGCGGAAAATTGACGTCGGCCAACGTCACGTTAAAACGTGGCAGGCTGGATCAGTTACCGCCGCGAACGGTACTGGATATCCGTCAGATTCAGGATGCCGTCAGTTTGCGCGATCTCGCTCCCGGGCAGCCGGTACAGCTTACGATGATACGGCAGGCCTGGCGCGTCAAAGCGGGGCAACGAGTACAGGTCATCGCCAATGGCGAGGGTTTTAGCGTCAATGCGGAAGGCCAGGCGATGAATAATGCCGCCGTCGCGCAAAATGCGCGCGTGCGCATGACATCGGGTCAAATCGTGAGTGGAACCGTCGATTCTGATGGGAATATTCTTATTAACCTATAATTGTGTAAAGATTTTGTCGCGGCTGCCGATGAGATATTCAACCATGATGGTAGCTGGCCGCTACAACGTAACCCTCGATGAGGATAAATAAATGAGCATTGACCGTACCTCACCTTTGAAACCCGTTAGCACTGTCCAGACGCGCGAAACCAGCGACACGCCGGTACAAAAAACGCGTCAGGAAAAAACGTCCGCCGCGACGAGCGCCAGCGTAACGTTAAGCGACGCGCAAGCGAAGCTCATGCAGCCAGGCGTCAGCGACATTAATATGGAACGCGTCGAAGCATTAAAAACGGCTATCCGTAACGGTGAGTTAAAAATGGATACGGGAAAAATAGCAGACTCGCTCATTCGCGAGGCGCAGAGCTACTTACAGAGTAAATAAGCGTATGACTCGTTTGTCAGAAATACTTGACCAGATGACCACCGTCCTGAATGACCTGAAGACGGTGATGGACGCCGAGCAACAACAGCTTTCCGTAGGCCAGATTAACGGCAGCCAGCTACAGCGTATTACAGAAGAAAAAAGCTCGTTGCTGGCGACGCTGGATTATCTGGAACAACAGCGCCGTCTGGAGCAGAATGCGCAGCGTAGCGCAAACGATGACATTGCAGAGCGCTGGCAGGCGATTACCGAAAAAACGCAGCATCTTCGCGACCTCAACCAGCACAACGGCTGGCTGCTGGAAGGGCAAATCGAGCGTAATCAACAGGCGCTGGAGGTGCTGAAACCTCACCAAGAGCCGACCTTGTACGGGGCTGACGGTCAGACTTCCGTCTCTCACCGCGGCGGTAAAAAAATTTCTATCTAATCATTGCCGGATGGCGACGTTGCGCCTTTCCGGCCTGAATGCCTTGTAGGCCTGATAGCACAGCGCTATCAGGCACTGAATTTACGCCGTCCGGCGAACAAACTCTTTCACTTTAAAGCCCAGCACGGCAAGCGCGGCGAAATAGGCCGCGATACCCGCGATCACTACCGCCATCAAACGCAGCAAACGCCATAACATCGACCCTTGCGACCACTCCGGCATAATATGCAACACGCCGAACAATACGGCGGCCATCACCAGTACGGAAATGATCAGACGCATCAGGAACCACATCCAACCCGGTTGTGGCGTAAAGATATTCTGTTTGCGCAGTTGCCAGTACAGCAGCGACGCATTGAGACATGCCGCCAGACCAATAGAGAGCGACAGCCCGGCGTGTTTCAGCGGTCCAATAAACGCCAGGTTCATTAACTGAGTCATGATTAACGTCACTATGGCGATTTTCACCGGCGTTTTAATATCCTGGCGAGAATAGAAGCCCGGGGCCAACACTTTTACGACGATCAAGCCAATCAGCCCCACCGAATAGGCGATTAACGCCCGCTGCGTCATCGCCGCATCAAAGGCGGTGAATTTACCGTACTGAAACAGCGAGACCGTCAGCGGCTTCGCCAGAATGCCTAACGCTACCGCGCTCGGCAACGCCAGTAAAAAGCACAAACGCAGCCCCCAGTCCATCAGGCGGCAGTACTCATCATGATTGCCGCTGGCAAAACTTTTCGACAATGACGGCAACAGGATGGTCCCCAACGCCACGCCCAGCACGCCGGACGGGAACTCCATCAACCGATCGGCATAGTACATCCATGAGACCGAGCCGGAGGCCAGAAACGAGGCGAAAATGGTATTGATGATAAGGGAGATCTGACTGACGGAAACGCCCAAAATCGCCGGCCCCATCTGTTTGACCACCCGCATCGCCCCGGTGTCGCGAAAGTTAATGCGCGGCAGCACCAGCATACCGATCTTTTTCAAATACGGAAGTTGATACACCAGTTGCAGCACGCCGCCGACGGTGACTGCCCAGGCTAACGCCAGCACCGGCGGATTAAAGTATGGCGCGGCGAATAATGCAAAACCGATCATGCTGATATTAAGAAATGTCGGCGCAAAAGCGGGAATAGAGAAGCGATTCCAGGTGTTGAGAATGGCGCCAACCAGTGAAGCCAGCGAGATCAGCAGAATATAGGGAAACGTAATCCGCAGCAGTTGCGTCGTCAGCGCGAATTTATCCGCAGTATCGGCAAAACCCGGCGCGGTTACCATAATCACCCACGGGGCGGCCAGCATACCGGCCACCGTCACGACGGCCAATGCCAGCGTCAACAGGCCGGAAACGTAAGCGACAAAGATCCGCGTCGCTTCTTCACCCTGCTTGCTCTTATATTCCGCCAGGATAGGCACAAAGGCCTGAGAAAAAGCGCCTTCGGCAAAGATCCGGCGTAGTAAATTAGGGAGTTTAAACGCCACAAAAAAGGCGTCGGCCGCCATCCCTGCGCCAAAAATTCTGGCGACAATCGCATCACGGGCAAAGCCCAACACGCGTGAAAACATAGTCATCGAGCTGACGGCAGCCAGCGATTTCAATAAATTCATTTCTTTTGTATTCCAGACCCTGGCGTAAAACTCCTGCATGGCTGATCCATCGACCGGATAACGCAACTTCTGCCGTATCCGGCTGTATCACCGCGCCTGACGGCGACGTTAAAACGTCTTATCAGGCCTTACAGACTCCCCACGGTTTGCCATTATTCACTGTGAAAAGAGGTATTATGTAGAGTGGGCATATATACCCGCCATACTTCGAGCTGCATGTGCGTTAGCTTTTCTGCAACTCGAATTATTGAGGGTATAGTACCTGGATTACGATGAATTACTACCGCCAGATGTTACAGAGGGTTATTCGCTGATGGCGTCCCGCCACAGCGCCTCCACGACGCGCTGGGCCAAAATCGCCTGCTCCCCCGCCGTTTCCGGAACCGTCTGATTTTGTACGCAGTCAATGAAATGCCGCGCGCATCCGACAAAACCACGCTGCTCAAGCGTCGTTTGCCAACCCGGAATGGGTTTGATGAGAATACCCTGCCCGCGCTCTTCGCGCCATTCACGCATATCCGTCACGTCATACAACCCGCCGTCGGTGACGGCCTGGACCGATTCACGCTGACTTCCGGCGCGCCGGTGCATACTGGTGGTAATTTGTAATTTGTCGGCGGAAAAATGATGTTCCGCATAGCACATTTCGCCGGACTCGCTGGTGAGCAACGTGCCGCTGGCAAGGCGCGCCTCGCCGCCCGCCAGCCACAGAGCGGTATCCACGACATGCAGATAGTCATCGAGCAAAGTAAAACGTAAGTCATGCGGCCCGATGCTATCGGTACGATGTTTATCCATACGCAGTGACGCCGCAGTGCCGAGGCGCGTCTTCAGTTCACGGTACAGCGGCGCGAAACGGCGATTAAAGCCAACCATCAGCGTCAATTTTTTTTGCGCCGCCAGCGCCACCAGCCGTTCGGCATCACGTAGATTTTCCGCCAGCGGTTTATCCACGCAGACATGGACGCCAGCGTTGAGAAGTTCGCTGACCACGGCATAATGGCTTGCGGTACTGGAGTGGACGAAGACCGCATCGCAGCCGGACGCTAAATTCGCCAGCGAATCCACATACGGTATGCGCCAGCTTTCGCAAATACGTAAGGCTTTATCCCGCGAAGGAGACCAGGCGCCCTGTAACGTCCATCCGGCGGTGTTGGTTAATACCGGCAGCCAGGCCTTCTGCGCAATACCACCTAACCCGACAATGCCAATCCGTAATGTTCTCACATTACTCTCCCAGGTGAGCTAACAAAGAATCCAGCCGCTGCTTTAACTCCGCCACTTCGCTTTCCAGCGCTTCGACGCGCGACTGAAGATCGCCCGACGCACTTTCCGGCGCAGACGTCTGGAGAGACAGTTCATCGACGTCGCCGCAAAAAAGGTGCATATAGCGGCTTTCGCGCTTACCCGGTTCACGCGCCAGACGGACGACATACGGGCCGTCCTCACGACTGGCAAGCCGTTCCAGCGTGGATTCAACTTCCGCCATATCGCTGAATTCATGCATCCGCGACGCCCGGCTACGCAACTCGCCGGGCGTTTGCGCGCCGCGCAGCAGCAGCGTAGTGACGAGCGCCACTTCCGCCGCGCTAAGTTTCAGATCGCCAAATTCGGAATTACAGAAGCGCTGTTCATATTTGGTGACGCGGTTGCCAAACCCGCTGACCGTACGCAGAAAGTGGCGTTTCACCAGGTTATCGAGCTGTTCTTGTACCTCTTGTTCCGTCAGGTTTATCACCGGTTCACGGTTGGTTTTCTGATTACAGGCTGTCACCACCCCGTTGACGGAAAGCGGATACTGTTCCGGCGTTGTCACCTGCTTTTCCAGCAGACAGCCAATCACTCGCGCTTCAGTGGCGGTTAATTCATATTTCATCGTTTTCTCCCTTTGCCTCTCATTCCGTAAGCCGCTCAACGCCCCGGCGTCCATAACGGCGTGGTTAACGCCGTCAGGACATGGTCGCGCCATTGTCCATCAATCAACAGGTAATCTTTCGCATAGCCTTCTTTCTCAAAGCCAAGCCGCGCCAGCAACGCGCCGCTACGTTTGTTGTGCGGCATATAGTTCGCCATGATACGGTGGATATGCTGAGTGCGCTGCATATAGCGAATCGCAGCGGTTAAGGCTTCAAACATCAGCCCCTGCCCCTGCCACTTCTGCGCAATGGAATAGCCCAGATAACAGGCATGAAAAGAACCGCGCACCACATTGGAAAAATTCGCCACGCCGATAATTTCTTTTTCTTCCGGATCAAGTAGCGCGAAATAGAAGGCGGAGCCCTGTTTGTGAAATTCACCGATCATTCCCAGACGCGCCTGCCATCCTGAAGGATAACAATGACTTTCATCACGGACCGGTTCCCAGGGTTTTAAAAAATGACGATTTTCCGCGTAATAATCGGCCAGACGCCAGGCATCACGCTCATGCACTAAACGTACCACCAGACGATCGGTGGTTAAGCGCACTTTTGGCACGTTACTACGATAGCCAAACATTCTATACCTACTCCTTCCTGTAACGTCTTCAGCACGCCAGTAACATTACTATACCTGCGCAACCAGGCTCTGTGAAAAGCGCAAATCGTCATTTTTTGAATTGCTGCCACTTTTTGATGAAAACTCTCGATTAAAAAGGACTTTTGATAAAAAAATATTGTCCCGCTAACGGTAGGAAAAAACGAAACGCCGCCGCAGAATAGAAGACGCTCATCTTTTATTTCCCGGGAGGGGAAATGTCGCGCGTCTCGCAGGCGAGGAACCTGGGTAAATATTTTCTTCTCATCGATAACATGTTGGTGGTGCTGGGTTTTTTCGTCGTCTTCCCGCTCATCTCTATTCGCTTTGTCGATCAAATGGGGTGGGCTGCCGTAATGGTAGGGATCGCGCTCGGCCTGCGTCAGTTTATTCAACAAGGTCTGGGCATTTTTGGCGGCGCCATCGCCGATCGCTTTGGCGCGAAACCGATGATTGTCACCGGTATGCTGATGCGCGCCGCAGGCTTTGCCACCATGGGTATCGCGCATGAGCCCTGGCTCTTGTGGTTTTCCTGCTTTCTTTCCGGTCTCGGCGGTACGCTTTTCGACCCGCCGCGTTCAGCGCTGGTGGTCAAATTAATTCGTCCGGAGCAACGGGGCCGCTTCTTCTCTCTGTTGATGATGCAGGACAGCGCGGGCGCGGTGATTGGCGCGCTGCTGGGAAGCTGGTTGCTACAATACGAATTTCGCCTGGTCTGCGCGACAGGCGCTATTTTGTTCATATTATGCGCCCTTTTCAATGCATGGCTGCTTCCGGCCTGGAAGCTATCAACGGTCAGAACGCCGGTGCGTGAAGGAATGCGCCGCGTCATGAGCGATAAAAGGTTTGTCACCTACGTGCTGACGCTGGCGGGCTACTATATGCTGGCGGTACAGGTCATGTTAATGCTGCCGATTATGGTAAACGATATCGCCGGTTCGCCTGCTGCCGTGAAATGGATGTACGCTATTGAGGCGTGTCTCTCGCTGACGTTGCTCTACCCGATTGCCCGCTGGAGCGAAAAGCGTTTTCGGCTGGAGCATCGGCTGATGGCCGGTTTGCTCGTCATGTCGCTGAGCATGCTCCCCATCGGGATGGTGGGCAATTTACAGCAGCTTTTTACGCTTATTTGCGCTTTCTACATCGGCTCGGTTATCGCCGAACCGGCGCGCGAAACGCTCAGCGCGTCGCTCGCGGACGCGAGGGCGCGGGGAAGCTATATGGGCTTTAGCCGTCTGGGATTAGCCATTGGCGGCGCGATTGGTTATATCGGCGGCGGCTGGTTGTTTGATATGGGGAAAGCGCTTGCGCAGCCTGAACTACCGTGGATGATGCTCGGTATTATCGGCTTTATCACCTTTTTGGCTTTAGGCTGGCAATTTAGTCATAAGCGCACGCCGCGCCGGATGCTGGAACCCGGCGCCTGATTTGATACCTGTCGCTATCTCCTCCATACTGGTCAGGAACCGACAGTCAAATGGAGGAGAAACGTGAAGCTTTATATTTACGATCATTGCCCTTTCTGCGTTAAAGCCCGCATGATTTTCGGCCTGAAGAACATCCCCGTTGAACTTAACGTGTTACAAAATGACGACGAGGCGACGCCCACCCGGATGATTGGTCAAAAGATGGTGCCCATCCTGCAAAAAGATGATAGTCGCTACCTTCCTGAAAGTATGGATATTGTACATTATGTCGACAACCTCGACGGCAAACCGCTGTTAACCGGGAAACGTAATCCAGCCATTGAAGAGTGGTTGCGCAAAGTTAACGGTTACGTTAATCAGCTACTGCTGCCGCGATTTGCAAAATCCGCTTTCGATGAATTTTCTACCCCTGCGGCGCGCCAGTATTTTATCCGCAAAAAAGAAGCCTCATCTGGCAGTTTTGACAACCATCTTGCGCACTCTGCCGGACTGATTAAAAAGATCGGCGATGATTTACGTTTGCTGGATAAACTCATCGTACAGCCTAACGCCGTTAACGGCGAATTATCGGAAGATGATATTCATCTGTTTCCGCTTCTGCGTAATCTGACGCTGGTCGCCGGTATCCACTGGCCGACAAAAGTCGCGGACTATCGCGATAATATGGCGAAGCAGACGCAAATTAATTTACTCTCCTCAATGGCTATCTAACTCCCGCCAGGCGGCAACCCTTTCTTGCCGCCTTTTTCAGCTTTTTCTAGTGGCACCATGTCCGCTGGCGCGACATGCTGCTTTGTGTCAAGATTAGGGCACAGGCAACATGCTAAGGAACGCCATGAAAAAGTTTTTTTTTGCCGCTGCGCTGGTAGTTAGCGGCCTGTTAGTGGGTTGTAATCAACTTACGCAATACACCATTAGCGAACAAGAAATCAATCAAGCGCTTGAAAAAAGGAATAATTTCTCAAAAGATATTGGTCTGCCCGGCATTGCCGACGCGCATATCGTATTGACTAACCTTGTCAGCCAGATTGGTCGGGAAGAACCTAATAAAGTCACCCTTACTGGCGATGCCAGGCTGGATATGAATTCCCTGTTTGGCAGTCAAAAAGCGACGATGAAACTCAAGCTAAAAGCCCTGCCGGTCTTTGATAAAGAAAAAGGCGCCATC
Source organism: Salmonella sp. NW884 (assembly GCF_051700745.1). Classification (NCBI taxonomy): domain Bacteria; kingdom Pseudomonadati; phylum Pseudomonadota; class Gammaproteobacteria; order Enterobacterales; family Enterobacteriaceae; genus Salmonella; species Salmonella sp. NW884. The sequence continues at coordinate 589,943 of NZ_JAMMDE010000001.1, forward strand.
TATCTTCAGGAGATGGAAGTAGTAGACGCCACCGTGACGCCGGAGAAAATGCAATCGGTGCTACAAACGCTCCTGCCCTATTTAAATCAGTCTTTACGTAGCTACTTTAACCAGCGGCCCGCTTACGTGTTGCGTGAGGACAGCAGTAAAGGCGAAGCGTTAGCGAAGAAACTCGCGAAAGGCATTGAAGTTAAACCTGGTGAAATCGTTATTCCTTTCACCAATTGATTTCGGAGGGCGCGCTCGCGCCCTTTTTTTACGTGCAAACGAAAACGTTTCCGCTTATCCTTTGTTTCCGGCAAAAAGACTATTCCTCAGCCGGAGCTTATTAATGACTGCACCATCCCAGGTTTTAAAGATCCGCCGCCCGGACGACTGGCACGTTCACCTTCGCGATGGCGACATGTTAAAAACGGTCGTACCCTATACCAGCGAAATTTATGGTCGCGCTATCGTGATGCCGAACCTGGCGTCCCCCATCACGACCGTTGATGCAGCGATCGCCTACCGCCAGCGTATTCTCGATGCGGTGCCCGCCGGGCATGATTTCACGCCGTTAATGACCTGCTATTTAACGGATTCGCTCGATGCCGATGAACTGGAGCGTGGTTTCCATGAAGGCGTGTTTACTGCGGCTAAGCTTTACCCGGCCAATGCCACCACTAACTCCAGTCATGGCGTAACGTCAGTCGACGCTATCATGCCGGTACTGGAGCGGATGGAAAAACTCGGAATGCCATTGCTGGTCCACGGTGAGGTGACCCATGCGGATGTTGATATCTTCGATCGCGAAGCGCGTTTTATCGACACCGTAATGGAACCGCTACGCCAGCGTCTGACCGCGCTTAAAGTGGTCTTTGAGCACATCACGACCAAAGATGCCGCGCAGTATGTACGTGACGGCAACGACTACCTGGCGGCTACCATTACGCCTCAACATTTAATGTTTAACCGTAATGATATGCTGGTCGGCGGCATTCGTCCTCACCTGTACTGTCTGCCGATTCTGAAACGCAATATTCACCAACAGGCGTTACGCGAACTGGTTGCCAGTGGTTTTACGCGCGCCTTCCTGGGGACGGATTCAGCGCCGCATTCACGTCATCGTAAAGAGACCAGTTGCGGCTGCGCCGGTTGTTTCAACGCCCCCTCCGCCCTTGGCAGTTATGCCGCCGTGTTTGAGGAAATGAACGCGCTGGCGCACTTTGAAGCGTTCTGTTCACTGAATGGCCCGCAATTCTATGGCCTGCCGGTGAATACGGGGTGGGTGGAACTGGTTCGCGATGAACAACAGGTACCGGAAAATATCGCGCTGGCTGATGATTCGCTGGTGCCTTTTTTAGCGGGTGAAACAGTACGCTGGTCAGTAAAAAAATAAAAAATGCGCTTACCTGTTGCTATATATTGGATTTAACTGTATATATATCCAGTATATTCAACAGGGGGCCATTATGCGTATTGAAGTCACTATAGCCAAAACGTCACCTCTGCCTGCCGGTGCGATTGATGCGCTGGCGGGCGAACTCTCCCGCCGTATTAGCCATCATTTTCCGGAGAATTTGGGTAACGTCACCGTGCGTTACGCTACCGCCAACAACTTGTCGGTCATTGGCGCATCAAAAGAGGATAAAGAACGCATTAGCGAGATTCTCCAGGAGACCTGGGAGAGCGCTGATGACTGGTTCATCAATGAATAAAAAATGATATGCAGTGATGTATGTTTGCCGGGTCGCCCCGGCTTTTTTATTTGCGCAACTGATGAATATTTCGCCTGACCGTCAAAATAATTGCACAACATCCTAAAAAAATATGAATGAACTGCCGCTTTATTGTTCATATAATTCTTAAAAAGAGAAATTTATCCTCCGGTCTCTTTAAAAACGCAGTGAATAGCCTTATTAATTGGTATACTGAAGTTGCTTCAGAAGAAAAACACGCATTGAACCTCGAGAACCGTTGTCTTATAACACGTACCAGGGGGGCATGATGGAAAAGAATAATGAAGTCATTCAGACCCATCCGCTTGTAGGATGGGACATCAGCACCGTCGATAGCTATGATGCGCTGATGCTGCGTTTACACTACCAGACCCCAAATCGTCCGGAACCGGAAGGGACTGAAGTTGGTCAAACGCTCTGGTTAACAACAGATGTAGCCAGGCAATTTATTTCAATATTAGAAGCCGGCATCGCCAAAATAGAATCAGGCGATTACCAGGAAAACGAGTATCGTCGCCATTAGCGTGACGCGCTCCCCCTCTCTCAGGCACCGTAAGGTGCCTCACTTATTTCTGGCTTGTATATCTCAGCGCAGTTATTTACCCTGAAATCATCGCGATAGCAGAGAGAAGCTGATGAAATACGACCTTATTATTATCGGCAGCGGTTCGGTTGGCGCCGCCGCTGGTTATTACGCCACCCGCGCCGGGCTAAAGGTCCTGATGACCGATGCGCATATGCCGCCTCATCAACAGGGCAGCCACCACGGCGATACCCGTCTTATCCGCCACGCTTATGGTGAAGGCGAAAAATATGTCCCGCTGGTGCTTCGCGCCCAGACGCTTTGGGATGAACTCTCCACACACAATGAAGAGCCTATTTTTGTCCGCTCCGGCGTCGTCAACCTCGGCCCGGCCGATTCCGCTTTCTTAGCCAACGTCGCACGAAGCGCGCAACAGTGGCAATTGAACGTCGAGCGCCTGGACGCGACGGCCCTCATGACGCGCTGGCCGGAAATTCGCGTGCCCGATAATTATATCGGGCTGTTTGAAGCTGACTCCGGTTTCCTGCGCAGCGAATTAGCCATTACCACATGGCTTCGTCTGGCCCGAGAAGCAGGCTGCGCACAGCTATTCAACAGCCCGGTAAGCCATATTCACCATGATGATAACGGTGTGACGATAGAGACGAGTGAAGGCTGCTACCACGCCAGCAAGGCGCTGATTAGCGCGGGCACCTGGGTCAAAGCGCTGGTACCGGAGCTGCCCGTTCAGCCCGTACGTAAAGTTTTTGCCTGGTTTAAGGCGGATGGACGTTACAGCACTAAAAACCGCTTTCCGGCCTTTACCGGCGAAATGCCCAACGGCGATCAATATTACGGTTTCCCGGCGGAGAACGACGAGTTAAAAATCGGCAAACACAATGGCGGACAGCGAATACAGGCTCAGGAAGAGCGCAAGCCCTTTGCCGCCGTTGCCAGCGATGGCGCGGAAGCATTTCCTTTCCTGCGTAACGTACTGCCGGGTATCGGCGGTTGTTTACATGGGGCGGCATGTACCTATGATAATTCGCCGGACGAGGATTTTATTATCGATACGCTGCCTGGTCATGAGAATACGCTTGTCATCACTGGACTCAGCGGACATGGTTTTAAATTCGCCCCCGTGTTAGGAGAAATCGCTGCAGATTTTGCGTTGGGAAAAACGCCCTCCTTTGATCTGACGCCGTTCCGGCTGTCCCGTTTTAGCCAATAATTTGTCGGCCCCGTAAAGGGGCTGTTTATTAAGGTAAGCTATGCGTCGTCTCTTTCATTTTCTGATGAATAATATTCGCGAACATTTCATGCTTTACGTTATTCTTTGGTCGCTGCTGGCGGTAATGGATATTGTTTATCTCCTTTTCTTCTGATTGCTTTTCATTGACGTTAACTGACACTTCCTGAAAGTTCCTCACTTTTTATTTCATAATGTTGAAGCACGGCAATAATGCCAACTCCTGCCGTTGTGCGGTTATCAGGGGGAAATATCTCGAAACTTCTGAAGCTGAACCGCAAACAACATCAAAATTATTGAAATAAAAATAAATATCATTCAAATTCTTATTTATAAGTTGCATTCGGCGCTTTTCCACGCCATTTTCATTCTCTCGTGAAATATTCATTGGTGTGTTTATGCAATTTAAAAATACTCCACAACGTTATGGCGTAGTTTCCGCCGCGCTCCACTGGCTGACCGCCCTGGTGGTCTATGGCATGTTTGCGTTGGGTTTATGGATGGTCACGCTCAGTTATTACGACGGCTGGTATCACCAGGCACCGGAAATACATAAAAGTATTGGCATATTACTGATGATGGCGCTGATCGTGCGTATTATCTGGCGGCATTATTCTCCGCCGCCCGTTGCGTTGACCAGCTATTCCCGTTTAACGCGCGCTGGCGCCGCCGCGGGTCATCTCCTCCTGTATCTCCTGCTCTTTGCGATAATCATTAGCGGCTACCTGATTTCCACCGCCGATGGTAAACCGATTAGCGTCTTTGGCTGGTTTGAGATTCCGGCCACGCTTACGGACGCGGGCGCGCAGGCTGACATCGCCGGAACGCTGCATCTGTGGTTTGCCTGGTCGCTGGTCATTATCTCGCTCTCGCATGGGGTTATGGCGCTAAAACACCATTTCATCGATAAAGACGACACACTGAAACGTATGACAGGAATGTCGTCATCTGACTATGGAGCTCAAAAATGAAAAAAAACCTGCTGGGATTCACCCTCGCATCCTTGTTATTCACGACCGGTTCCGCCGTGGCGGCGGAGTATAAAATTGATAAAGAAGGCCAACATGCGTTCGTCAATTTCCGCATCCAGCATCTGGGCTACAGCTGGCTGTACGGCACCTTTAAAGATTTCGACGGCACGTTCACTTTTGACGAAAAAAATCCGTCGGCAGACAAAGTGAACGTGACCATTAACACCAATAGCGTCGACACTAACCATGCCGAACGTGACAAACACCTGCGTAGCGCGGAATTTCTTAATGTTGCGAAATTCCCGCAGGCAACCTTCACCTCTACCAGCGTGAAAAAAGAGGGCGATGAACTAGATATTACCGGCAATCTGACGCTCAATGGCGTGACTAAACCGGTGACGCTGGAAGCGAAGCTGATGGGCCAGGGCGACGATCCGTGGGGCGGTAAGCGCGCGGGCTTTGAGGCCGAAGGAAAAATTAAGCTGAAGGATTTCAATATAACTACCGATCTCGGCCCGGCCTCACAAGAGGTTGAGCTTATCATCTCAGTAGAAGGCGTTCAGCAGAAGTAACGCCTGGCGAAATGCCGGATAGCGGCCTTTACGCGGCTATCCGGCAAAATATTACTCAGCCGGATCGGGAATGCTCAGTTTGCTATTAAGCCGACCACGCGATTTATTAAAAATTTTGTTGCCGTTCTCGCGACCCGCACGACGTCGGCGCTGTTCTTCCTCCGGCAAGGCCAACTCTTCACAGCATTGTTCACTACAGCAGCCGTTAAATTTACTGGCGCACTGCGGACACTGGATAAACAGCAGATGGCAACCGTCATTTTTGCAGTTGGTATGGCTGTCGCAGGACGCGCCGCACTGATGGCAATGCGCGATAACCTCATCCGAGATTCGTTCGCCCATTCGCTCATCAAATACAAAATTTTTGCCGATAAAGCGAACGGGAAGCCCCTGCTCGCGCGCGCGACGGGCGTATTCAATGATGCCACCCTCAATATGCCAGACTTTATTGAAACCGTTGTGTTTCATCCAGGCGCTGGCTTTCTCACAACGAATACCGCCGGTACAGTACATCACTATCTTTTTATCTGCATGTTCCCGCAGCATTTCAACCGCTTTTGGCAACTGTTCACGAAACGTATCCGCCGGGATTTCCAGAGCATTTTCGAAATGGCCAACTTCATACTCATAGTGGTTGCGCATATCAATAAAGACCGCATCAGGATCGTCCAGCATCTCATTCACATCTGCCGCCTTCAGATAATCGCCGACATTACTGGCGTCAAAACTCGGATCGTCAATACCGTCAGCAACGATACGGTCGCGAACTTTCATACGCAGCACCCAAAATGACTTTCCGTCATCCTCCAGCGCAATATTTAAACGCAGCCCGTCCAGCACGGGGTCGAACGTATAAAGCTGTTGACGAAACGTCTCGAGCTTGCTTTGCGGCACGCTGATTTGCGCATTGATGCCTTCATGCGCCAGGTAAACGCGACCAAAAACGTCCAACGCCGTAAACACCTGATACAACGCGTCCCGCGTCTGTTGCGGAGAGGCGATAGTGAAATATTTATAAAAAGAAATTGTCGTACGCGGCTCGCTTTCCGCCAGCATTTTGGCTTTCAGCTCGTCATTAGAGATGCGGTTGTGTAACACTGGCATGGTGTACGTATCCTGCAATCAGCAAAAAATAAAGTGGGCAGGCATGATAAGGCAAGTCTCGCCAATTTACATCCACACATTTTGCGCTACATTTCCTGCTTTACACTAAATAATTAACAACAATTGCCGATTTAATCGCCACTCTCCTGCTACATATTTTTGCTCAACGCAAAAAGATGCGAGAATACGGGGAATTGTTCGTTGAAAGACAGGATAGAAATGACGAAGTTGCCTAAGTTCTCCGTGGCCTTACTGCACCCGCGCTATTGGTTAACCTGGTTGGGTATAGGCGCGCTTTGGTTGGTCGTGCAACTCCCCTACCCGGTCATCTATAAATTGGGTTGCGCATTGGGCCACCTGGCGCGACGCGTAATGAAACGCCGCGCGAAAATCGCCTATCGCAACCTTGAATTATGCTTTCCGGAAATGAGCGCGCAGGAACGCCACACCATGGTGGTCAAAAACTTTGAATCCGTCGGTATGGGCGTGATGGAAACCGGCATGGCCTGGTTCTGGCCCGATCGGCGAGTGAACCGCTGGATGGAAGCGAGCGGTCTGGAGCATATCCGTGAAGTTAAGGCGCAGGGGCTGGGGTTCATTCTGGTAGGAATACATTTTCTTACCCTTGAGTTTGGCGCCCGCATGTTTGGTATGCATAACCCGGGGATCGGAGTTTATCGCCCGAATGATAATCCGTTGCTCGACTGGTTACAGACCTGGGGACGCTTACGCTCCAATAAATCGATGTTGGATCGCAAAGATCTGAAAGGCATGGTTAAAGCATTGAAAAGCGGCGAATTGATCTGGTATGCGCCGGATCACGATTATGGTCCGCGCGCCAGCGTTTTTGTACCATTATTCGCTGTCGACCAGGCTGCCACGACCTCCGGTACCTGGATGCTCGCGCGCATGTCTAAAGCCTGTATTATCCCCTTCGTGCCTCGCCGTAAACCCGATGGGAAAGGCTACGAACTGATCATTCTTCCTGCGGAATATTCGCCTCCGCTGGAGAGCGCAGAAGCGACTGCCGCGTGGATGAATAAAATTGTTGAGCAGTGCATTATGATGGCGCCAGAGCAGTATATGTGGCTGCATCGCCGCTTTAAAACTCGCCCTGAAGGCGTACCGTCGCGCTATTGACAGGATTGCAGCCGTCAGGCTGCAATTTTTCCCCTCTTTTAGCTTTAAAAGCTCCCCACATTGCGAGGCTGGTAAGGTCGGCGCATAATTATAATTAGTACGCTCATAATTAAATTGATGATAGCGCAAACCGCGCATCATACTGTGGAACGCTATGTCACCCTCTGATGTCCCCATAAACTGGAAACGCAATCTAACCGTTACCTGGCTGGGCTGTTTTTTAACCGGCGCGGCATTCAGCCTGGTCATGCCTTTTCTTCCTCTTTACGTTGAGCAACTCGGCGTAACAGGCCATAGCGCGCTCAACATGTGGTCCGGGCTGGTCTTTAGTATTACGTTCCTCTTTTCAGCTATCGCTTCCCCTTTTTGGGGCGGCCTGGCGGATCGTAAAGGGCGTAAGATCATGCTGTTGCGTTCCGCTCTCGGCATGGCCATTGTGATGCTGTTAATGGGCATGGCGCAAAATATCTGGCAATTTCTGATCCTCCGCGCGTTATTAGGCCTGTTGGGCGGATTTATTCCCAACGCCAATGCGCTCATCGCCACTCAGGTGCCGCGCCATAAAAGCGGCTGGGCGTTAGGGACGCTCTCTACTGGCGGCGTCAGCGGCGCTCTTCTTGGCCCACTTGCGGGCGGTCTGCTCGCCGACCATTACGGCCTTCGCCCGGTCTTTTTTATTACCGCCAGCGTTTTGTTTATCTGTTTTCTGCTTACCTTCTTTTTTATTCGCGAGAATTTCCTGCCGGTGAGCAAAAAAGAGATGCTTCACGTTCGGGAAGTGGTCGCCTCGTTAAAAAATCCCCGCCTGGTGTTAAGCCTGTTTGTCACCACGCTGATTATTCAGGTGGCGACGGGGTCTATTGCGCCCATCCTGACGCTCTATGTGCGCGAACTCGCGGGAAATGTCAGTAATATTGCGTTCATTAGCGGGATGATAGCGTCCGTTCCCGGCGTGGCGGCATTACTTAGCGCCCCCCGGCTCGGCAAGCTCGGCGACAGAATTGGCCCGGAAAAGATCCTTATCGTCGCGCTGATTATTTCCGTACTGCTGCTGATTCCAATGTCTTTTGTGCAAACGCCGTGGCAGCTCGCGCTATTGCGGTTTCTGCTTGGCGCGGCGGATGGCGCGCTGCTGCCAGCCGTTCAAACTCTGCTGGTTTACAACTCTACCAACCAGATAGCCGGGCGCATATTCAGTTACAACCAATCTTTCCGCGATATCGGCAACGTCACCGGCCCTCTCATGGGTGCCGCAATTTCCGCGAGCTATGGCTTCCGCGCCGTATTCTGCGTCACGGCAGGCGTGGTGTTGTTCAATGCTATCTATTCATGGAACAGCTTACGACGGCGCAGACTGGCAATAGAATAATTTTTGCGCTTTCATACTTGCAATATTACAGAATCAGCTATTCTTTCCCTAAATACCTCATCAAATCAAAGGGAGACACTGATGACCATGTATGCCACGCTGGAAGAAGCTATCGATGCAGCCCGGGAAGAATTTCTGGCTGACCATCCAGGCCTCGAACAAGACGAAGCGAATGTGCAGCAGTTCAACGTTCAGAAATATGTACTGCAGGATGGGGACATCATGTGGCAGGTCGAATTTTTCGCCGATGAAGGTGAAGATGGCGAATGTCTGCCGATGCTGAGTGGTGAAGCCGCACAGAGCGTGTTTGACGGCGATTATGATGAGATAGAGATCCGCCAGGAATGGCAGGAAGAGAATACTTTGCATGAATGGGATGAAGGGGAATTCCAGCTTGAACCCCCGCTTGATACCGAGGAAGGCCGTACTGCGGCAGACGAATGGGATGAGCGTTAATTACTCATAAGGCCCGTGGTGAATATCGAGAGGCAGTAGCAGTGTATCGAAGATCAGTGAGAAGGGCAGATCGAGGATAGTGATATAGCGCCATGCGGAATCACGCATATCCCACTGCACGCCAGGGTAATACTGGTTGCCGTGTCCTTGTCCGGGGATCGTTCTGCTGATAATACTGCCGCAGCCGCTCAGGGTAATCACCATTATGCTCACCGCGAATATACGCACCTGATACCTCATTTCACTATAAAAATACCGGCATCACGCCGGTATTTTTCACCTCACTCCAGACCTGAAGACCTTATCCCGCAGACGATGCTCGTCCCTGCAACGCCTGCGGATTCAGGACGAGAGACTGATAATGGTTTACCCAGGAAGAGTATCTCTCTGGCGCATTCCAGACCCGATAGTGTAAACGCGCCATTGTCACCGGATCGCTGAGCAAAACCAGACGCCGATCGCGGTTCAGTTTCTCCGGCGTTTCGTTTAGCGCCTGCTCCACATGACGATCGCGGGCTATTTCCAACACCTTACTGGCGCGGTGACGCGCGGTGGCCATCGCGGTCGCCAGCGCATTCAGCGACGGGTTAAATACCGCATGCATAAAGCCATCGTCCAGAATACGGCGGCGATTCATCTCCAGATATTTATCGGTATCGACCAACACCTGAGGCGGCGAATACTCTTCCGGGATCAGGAACAGCTTCCAGCGTTTGGTGCGTAATCCTACCGTTGAACGACTGGAGATCACCGAAACAAATGGCGACAGAATCAGCGAAAAGACAATCGGCGCCAGCCAGAACAGAAAGCGTAAATCCAGCCACGCCATACCCACCGCCCAGACCAGCCCCAGCAGCAGTTGAGAACCGTGACGCATAAAGGCTTCTCCCCACGGCGTAGAATCATCGTCGCGTTGCGGTGAGTTCCAGACCACTTCCCAGCCGAGGAACGCGCTGACCACAAACACGGTATGAAACAGCATACGCACCGGCGCCAGCAATACGGAGAACAGCACTTCCAGCAACAGCGACAGCGTAACGCGCCAGAAACCGCCATACTCTTTGGTGCCTTTACACCAGATCAGCATAATACTGAGCAGCTTCGGCAGGAACAGCAGCACCATCGTTGACGCAAACAGCGCGATTGCCAGTTCCGGACGCCACTGCGGCCAGACCGGAAAAAGCTGGCGCGGCTGAAGGAAATATTGCGGCTCTGTTAACGCATGAACGACCTGCAGCGCGGTAGAAAGCGCGAGGAACATAAACCATAACGGCGCGGACAGATATGACATTACCCCCGTCAGGAACACGGCGCGATGCACCGGGTGCATTCCTTTCACCAGGAACAGACGAAAGTTCATCAGGTTGCCGTGACACCAGCGGCGGTCGCGTTTAAGCTCATCCAGCAGGTTTGGCGGCAGCTCTTCATAGGAACCGGGGAGATCGTAGGCAATCCAGACGCCCCACCCTGCCCGACGCATTAGCGCCGCCTCCACAAAGTCGTGGGAAAGAATCGATCCGGCGAACGAACCTTCTCCCGGCAGCGGCGCCAGAGCGCAGTGCTCGATAAACGGCTTCACGCGGATAATGGCATTGTGCCCCCAGTAGTGCGACTCCCCCAACTGCCAGAAGTGCAGCCCGGCGGTAAACAGCGGCCCATAAACACGGGTCGCGAACTGTTGGCAGCGGGCATACAGAGTATCCATCCCCGACGCTTTCGGCGAAGACTGGATAATCCCGGCGTTTGGATTCGCTTCCATCAGGCGCACCAGACCGCTCAGACACTCGCCGCTCATCACTGAGTCCGCGTCCAGCACCACCATATAGCTGTACTGATTGCCCCAGCGGCGGCAAAAATCGTCAATATTGCCGCTTTTGCGTTTCATACGGCGGCGGCGGCGACGGTAAAAAATTTGGCCTTCGCCCTGCACTTCCGCGATAAGCTCCATCCACGCCTTTTGCTCCGCCACGCAGATATCCGGGTTATAACTGTCGCTAAGGATATAGACGTCGAAATGCGCGGCGTTGCCTGTGGCTTTAACGGACTCCCAGGTCGCGCGCAGACCGGCGAAAACGCGGCTAACGTCTTCATTACAGATAGGCATGATCAGCGCCGTCCGGTGTTCCGGATTGAGGGGCTCATCGCCAACCGTAGACGCGGAGATGCTGTACTTATCGCGCCCGATAAGCAGTTGCAGGAAGCCCATCAGCGCCGTCCAGAATCCGGCTGACACCCAGCAGAACAGCACGGCAAACAGAATCAGGATACCGGTTTGCAGCATGTAGGGCAGGAGCTGCATAAAGGAGACCCAAATATCCTGCCCCACCATATCCATAGGATTGATGAGCGCCCATCCCTGATAAGGCAGAATGGTCTTCATATACCAGGTCGCGACGACGGTTTGCGCCAGAGTCAAAATTAACAAAATATAGCGGCGTATAGTGCCGACGGTACGCCATTTTTGCTCGCTCGCCTGCTCTTCTTTTGTCAGACGAGAAACATAGCGCGGCGTTACATCCCGCCCACGCAGACGATCCCAGAAACGTCCAACCGGGTTGGTTCGCCAGGGATCGGGAAACATCGAAGAGCGCGTCGCTTTTGGCATAGCCTGCAACTGATCGCGCCCTTCATCATCTTTAATTAACTGCCCCTTCGCCAATGAATCCGGCCAGGCGTGTTCAAGGCGGGCTTTTACGGAACCCTGCGGTGAATCGTCTTCTCGCGAGTAAGTCCGATGCTCGGCATCCAGCGCCTGATGCACGGCGCGGATGTCAGTTTTCGGCAATGCCGCTTTCTCACGTTCAGAAAGCAGCAGTGCGTCAATATACTCAGTTGTTTTATTCATTGGCAGGTAACTGGTAGCTCCAGGTTTCACTTAGCGTCTGATCGGCATTCACCAATGCGGCACGCATTTCCGTGGTTTTCTTCGCGTCTTTGACTTTCACGCGCAGCATTAAACGCCAGCCTTTAGTGACTGGGTTATAGCGTACATTACTGTCAACGATTTCACCGTTATCGCCAATGCTGGTTTGCGCAGCGACAGGCGTATCCGGCGGCAGTTTTTTCATGTCGGCGCCAACGAAATCCACCACAAAGGCAATGGTGCCGTCGGGCTGGCGAATCAGATTCGACTGTTTAACGTCGCCCGTTGAGCGGCGTGTTTGCAGCACCCAGGCATTATCCGGCGCATGAAGTTTATCTTCATCGCGGCTGAAGGTCAGAGTGTACTTGAAGTTCATCTCTTTACCCGGTTCCGGCAGTTGATCCGGAGTCCAGTAAGCGACGATGTTATCGTTGGTTTCATCATTGGTCGGAATTTCAACCAGTTCAACCTTACCTTTGCCCCAGTCGCCTTTCGGGGTAATCCAGGCGCTTGGACGCAGGTCGTAGCGATCGTCTAAATCTTCAAAGCGCGAGAACTCGCGACCACGCTGCAACAGGCCGAATCCCTGAGGGTTTTCCATTGCATAGCTGCTCACAGCGAGGTGTTTTGGATTGTTCAGCGGACGCCAAATCCACTCGCCATTACCCGCATGAATGGATAAGCCGTTCGAGTCATGCAGTTCCGGACGATAGTTGGTCGTCGGCGACGGCTGGTTTGGCCCAAACAGGAACATACTGGTTAATGGCGCAACGCCCAGCTTGCCCACTTTATCGCGCAGATAGACTTTTGACTGCACGTCCACCACGGTATCGCGGCCAGGAATGATCACAAAACGGTAAGCGCCGGTCGCGCGCGGAGAATCGAGTAATGCATAGACGGTCAAACGCTTATCGGTGGGTTTTGGACGCTCAATCCAGAACTCGCGAAAGCGGGGAAACTCTTCACCAGATGGTAAGGCGGTATCAATCGCCAGGCCGCGCGCAGATAAGCCATATACCTGGCCTGCGCCGATAACGCGGAAATAGCTGGCGCCAAGCATACTGACGATTTCGTCGTTCTTATCTTTACTGTTGATGGGGTACAGAACTTTGAACCCGGCGAAGCCTAAATCTTTTACCGTGTCTTTATCGTGCTGAACATTGCCAAAATTGAAGTAATCCGGGCTGTATTTGATTCTTTTGACCGTCGTCGCCGTCACTTCGTTAATCTTGACCGGCGTATCGAAGTACATCCCCTGATGGTAAAATTCGAGCTTAAAAGGGGTCTTTAAGTTGTTCCAGTAGGCTTTATCGCTGTTAAACTGGATCTGCTGATAATCCGCATATTTCATGTCGCGGAAAACGGAGGGCAAGTTGCTTTTAGGCGCCTCATAGCCTTTCCCGGCTAAAGATTGAGCTTGTTTTGCCACGTCATCAATACTGAACGCCCAGCTCGATGATGCGTAGAGCGTTAACATAATAGCTGCGCCCAACCAACGCATTTTCATCATTTGTCGTTTATGTTTCATAATAAGTAAGCACTTCCCCCTTTGTGTGCTTATATCGATCCGATCCATTTTAATGGATAATCAGGCATTACGACAACTGAATCCAGGCTTTGTTCAGCGCGCTGGCTCATGGATTAAGCACCTCCCGCGCCTGTTTTCACTTTGCGTGCTTATCCTGGAGACAGGTTGTCGGAGTTGGTGTAGGGTTGCTACCGAATGTAACTATAATTCGCCTTATGGATAAGGTGAAAAATCTGAGAATACGTGACCTTATATGAGCTCTGTACCCGCGCCGCGTGAATATTTTCTTGACTCTATCCGCGCATGGCTGATGTTGTTAGGGATTCCCTTTCATATCTCGTTGATCTATTCCACTCACAGTTGGCATGTCAATAGCGCCGCGCCATCGTGGTGGCTAACCCTGTTTAACGATTTTATCCACGCTTTTCGTATGCAGGTGTTTTTTGTTATTTCTGGTTATTTTTCGTACATGTTGTTTTTACGTTATCCATTAAAACACTGGTGGAAAGTACGGGTAGAACGTGTGGGTATTCCCATGCTTACCGCAATCCCTTTGCTTACCTTGCCGCAATTTATCCTGTTGCAATATGTCAAAGAGAAAACAGAGAACTGGCCTACACTTTCTGCCTATGAAAAATATAATACGTTAGCGTGGGAACTCATTTCACATCTGTGGTTTTTACTGGTGCTGGTGATATTAACCACCGTCAGCATCGGGATTTTTACCTGGTTCCAAAAAAGGCAGGAAACAAGCAAGCCTCGTCCCGCCGCTATTTCGCTGGCCAAACTTTCGCTTATTTTTTTCCTGCTGGGGGTGGCGTACGCTGCTATCAGGCGCATTATATTCATCGTATATCCGGCAATCCTCAGTGACGGCATGTTCAATTTTATTGTGATGCAAACGCTATTTTATGTGCCGTTTTTTATTCTCGGCGCGTTGGCCTTCATTCACCCCGATCTGAAAGCGCGCTTCACCACGCCCTCACGCGGATGCACTTTAGGCGCTGCCGTTGCTTTTATCGCGTATCTGCTGAATCAACGTTATGGGAGCGGCGACGCCTGGATGTACGAAACCGAATCCGTGATTACGATGGTAATGGGGCTATGGATGGTGAACGTGGTCTTTTCACTGGGGCATCGCTTGTTAAACTTTCAGTCCGCACGTGTCACCTATTTCGTGAATGCTTCGCTGTTTATCTATCTGGTGCATCATCCCTTAACGCTTTTCTTTGGCGCGTATATTACGCCGCATATCTCCTCCAACCTGATCGGGTTCTTGTGCGGGCTGATATTTGTTATGGGTATTGCGTTAATTCTGTATGAAATTCATTTACGCATCCCGCTCCTGAAATTTCTCTTTTCAGGTAAACCGCCGGTAAAACGAGAAAGTCGCGCCACGATCGGGTAGTTTTCCGCGCGTGGGTTCAAAGCAGCCATTCAACAGGTAAAATTGCCGCCAACCGTACCAGAACTCGCTGCCAGAAACGTGTAGCGGGTTCTTTCTTTAACACTTTTTCCTCTTCTTGCTGACGATCGATCCAGTTAATTCGTCCCCAGCGATCCAGCCGCAGTTGCCAGGCCGCATCGCGTTGGCTCTGTGTAAAACGCTTATGGATAAGCGTCGCCAGCGTTTCACTTTCAATGACAAAGCCCATTTCGGTATTTAAAAGCGTTGAACGGGGATCAAAATTAAGCGACCCGATAAACACCTTACTACCATCAATACTGAACGTTTTAGCATGTAAGCTGGAACCTGAGTTCCCGGTGAGTCCGCGATCATGTACGGCGGTTTCATGTTCGCGGGTCGGTTTCAGTTCGTAGAGCTCCACGCCATAGCGCAGTAATTTCTTGCGCCAGCGCGCGTACCCTGCGTGAACGACCGCCACATCGTTGGCCGCCAGAGAGTTAGTTAAGATGGCGATCTTCACGCCTTTCCTGACCAGATTAAGCAACTGCGCCACGCCTGCGCGCGTAGGAACAAAGTAAGCGGAAATAATGTCGATACGCTCCGTCGGCGACCCCATCACGTCAAATAATCGCTGCGGAAGAAGCGAATGGCGCTGCGCCTTCCCCTCGCCTTTAGAAGGGTCATCGCTAAGCAAGCGTGTTTTTGCCCAAATCAGCGGCAACGTTCCGCGATCTAGATCCGCCATAAACTGACTGGTTTCCAGCTTATGCAGATAACGGCGGGTGATCTCATCGTTATACCAGGATTCGGGAAGTTCGATACGCTGCGTCAGTTCCTGCTCAGAAAGGGATAATACTTGCTGCAATGTCGACACTGAACTACAGCGCCAGTAACGTTCAAAATCATTGGCGACATCATTGACCACCGGGCCAATGGCCATCACGTCCAGATCGGAAAATAGCGGCTCCTCGCCAGCGCCGAAATAGGCATCGCCGATGTTGCGCCCACCGACCAGCGTCACTACGCCGTCAGCAGTGTAACTTTTATTGTGCATCCGCCGATTCAGCCGCGCAAAATCCGTCAAATATCCCAGCGCGCGTAGCGTACGAAAAGAGAAAGGATTAAACAGACGAACTTCGATATTAGGATGGCTATCCAGCAAGCGCAACGTATCATCCAGACCAGGCGTATTGTTATCATCCAGCAACAGACGAACATGAACGCCGCGCTTCGCCGCCGACAGCAGTACCGAAAAGAGCAGTCGCCCGGACATATCGTCTTCCCAAATATAATACTGCACATCCAGCGTCCGCGCCGCCATTTCGGTCAGGCGGTAGCGGGCGGCAAAAGCGTCCAGACTGTTATCCAGCGCAAGAATGCCGCACTCTCCGGGATGGCGCGCGCATAGCGGTTCAACGGCACGCTCCAGGCGTGTTTTATCAGGCAGGGTCGTCGCCTTGCTGAGTAAGTAATCTTGCGTAAAGCCGGGCAGTTTCTTCATCATAACAGACAAAGTATACCTGTTCAGGCAGAGCGTAACGGGTAATAAAATCTGAAACCGTCCTGACGGCGACTTCAGCGGCCTGGGCGCGTGGATAGCCATAAACGCCGGTACTGATTGCCGGAAAAGCGATGGAACGAAAGTGATTCGCCTCGGCAAGCAGCAAACAATTCCGGTATGCCTCTTCGAGTAGCTCAGCTTCCTGGTGTTCGCCGCCTCGCCAGACGGGCCCCACTGTGTGAATAACCGCCTTTGCCGAAAGCTTGCCAGCAGGCGTGATAACCGCATGTCCCGTCTGACATTCGCCCTGTTGCTGACGGATGAGTTTACAGGCGTCCAGCAATGCCGGCCCCGCCGCGCGATGAATCGCGCCGTCTACGCCACCGCCGCCCATTAATGATGCGTTAGCGGCATTCACAATCGCATCGACGCTAAGTTGAGTGATATCACCCTGTATGACCTGAAGACGTGATGTCATAACCCCCCCCTTTTGTCTCACCTTATCTGCAAAGTGTACAGCAGGGCTTTCAACAGAGTCGCTCTTTTTATATCTATGACACCGCCGTTAACGGTACTCAATATTCATCACCGCCAGGCTTTTTTGCGCATCGAGATAATGCAGCCGTACCGTCGCAATGGACTGAATATCCTGCGGTAATCCAGATGCCTGCCGAAGGTCTATCCGGTGCATTTGCTTTTTACCTTCGCGTAGGCAGGTTAAATCAATATTTTCGGCGTGAGTAGAAATATCGCACAGTGGCTCAACAATCGCGCCGCGAAAATGGATAACGCCGCCCTGTACCGTTTGTTGCCCTACCGCAGAATGGATAAAAAAAGCGCAGATACACAGGCCTATGGCAGGGATATTTTTCTTGATTACGGACATGTTAACTCCTCAATGATTAGTCATCCTCGAGGGTTCGGCGTTACCTTTTAGCGACATGCCGAGACGATGAGACGCTTTTATCGCCTCTTTATACCCAGGTCAGCCAATCCATTTCCGCCACCATCAAAAACTACTGTGCAGAAGGCGGCCATTGTTGTGATAAATGCAGTGATTGTCCGTCCGAAACAGTAACAATAATTTTAACCGAGTCCTCTGAAGATATATTTACACTAAGACGAGACAACTCAATCGGTTGATTAGCAGGTAAAGATAGCGTTTGTTTTTGCTGTGTATGGCTTTGCCCCCCGACGCCGTCGCGCACAGAGAGAATTTGCACCTGACAGACGCAGGGTTCGTTTAATGTGACCTGAGGGATCACCGTGTAAATATCGCCTTGCTGAGTCGTGGTAAACGTAATCTGATTTGAAAGTGCGGCAAGGAGCAATAAAGTATGCATAATTTCCTCCCGAAAAAAAACAGGGCTTATGCCCTGTTTTTTTATTAGCGCAGACGCTAAATTAATACTGGTTAGCCGTGGCGTTGTTGCCAAAACCAACCTGACGCACCATTACGCTGGAATCAGATGCGGTCTGATTAACCAGCGCAGCGTTATTACCGCCGTATTGACCGACAGTAATATCGGAGTTTTTAGCGTTCCACTGGTCGATGGTGGCATTGTTTCTGAAACCATTCTGAGTCAGTTCAATAGTACTATTATCCGCACCCTGGCCTACATCGGCGCCGTTACCATAACCGCTCTGGGTAATGGTCGTTTCAGATTTACGGGCATCGCTTTGCAGAGCAAGCGCAGCGTTAGCGGAACCGTACTGATAAATGCTCAACGTTGAGTCCGGACCGGAACTATTGCCGCCGCCGTTATGATTACCGCCGCCGCCCCATTGTGGAACGACGCCAGCCAGAGCACTGCCAGAAACTACGATTGCTGCGAATGCTGCCACTTTTAAAAGTTTCATGGTAAAACCCCCATCGGATTGATTTAAAAGTCGTAACGGTATTAGCGTTGGGTGACGCGAATAGCCATATGCGACTGTTTCTGCACTACAACTGCTGTTTTCTGCGTACCGTACTGGGTAATATTGGCCTTATTTCCAGAACCTTTCTGTATAATAGCCGCACTATTACCGTAAGCGCTTTGCGATATACTGGCATCGTTGGCATTGCCCGTTTGCTCAATATACGCAAAGTTATAATTCCCTGCCTGGTCGACTTTCGCCCGATTATTTCCTCCTTCTTGTGAAATAACGGACAATAGTTTTGATCCTTCCTGGCGTACTCTGGCACTATTATCCGTGCCGACTTGACCAATAATGGCCGCCTGATTAAATGAAGACTTGCTTAATTCATTTACCGCAAAATTATACTCTGAACGAGCCAGATCATAATTTGTCGCGGTTGCAATCCCAGGCGCACCCAGTATTGTCAACATCATAAATAACAATTTGTTTTTCATGCTGTCACCCTGGACCTGGTCGTACATAGCGAAAATTATCTATTACCTTGTTAGCGACATGCGTTTTTTGTTAACGCGTCGTTACGATGAAGAGTATGTCCGTGGAAACATTTTTAATAACTCACCCACGCGTGGTATTTTGTTATTTAAGCTCATACCAAAGTGCTAATAAAACGATAGCCATGTGATTTTTTATAATTGATTTTTGGCCATAGAAGATAGTGTATCGCGAACCAAAAAAATGAAGTGTTGGTGTGTGTTATGCCGCCATGGGGATGTTCTTATGCTTCCCATGGGGGGCAATACGCACAAGACGTGACACACTTCGTTTTTTTTGTCTTTGTGCTGTCCAGGTTAATGCCACGTCTCAAATTTCAAGAAAAAATAAAATCAAAACATGACATACAATAATTAAAATGATTAAAAATCAATTAATTATTATAATTTGTATGATTTTTTAAATCTATGCAATAACAGCGAAATGTACAACTTTACTATCAAATCTAAACTTCAAAAAAACCCAAAAACAACATTTTAATATATATTTTTACATCTTGTTACAAGTTTAACACTTGCTTTAAGATTTGTAATGGCTAGATTGAAAACAGTTAAAAGTATTTTCGTAAATATTTTTCTCTTTCTGGATAATGGGCTATTTCAACCCACAGCAGTGCAACATCTGTCAGTACTTCTGGTGCCTTTATTTTATGGGGGCAGCTGTCAGATGTGCGATTAAAAAAAGTGGAGTTTCATCATGTTTAATGAAGTCCATAGTAGTCATGGTCACACACTATTGTTGATCACAAAGCCATCTCTGCAAGCTACGGCATTATTGCAACATTTAAAGCAATCGCTGGCCATAACCGGAAAACTGCATAATATTCAACGTTCTCTGGAAGATATCTCAGCCAGTTGCATTGTTTTAATGGATATGATGGAAGCGGATAAGAAGCTTATCCACTATTGGCAGGATAATTTAAGCCGCAAAAACAATAATATAAAAACATTATTGTTAAATACCCCTGACGATTATCCCTACCGTGAAATTGAAAACTGGCCTCATATTAACGGCGTGTTTTACGCCACTGAAGACCAGGAACACGTGGTCAGCGGATTACAGGGTATTCTGCGTGGCGAATGCTATTTTTCACAAAAATTAGCCAGTTACCTGATTACGCACTCAGGAAATTACCGCTACAACAGCACCGAGTCCGCATTACTCACTCACCGCGAAAAAGAGATCCTCAATAAGTTACGTATTGGTGCCTCTAATAATGAAATCGCCAGGTCGCTATTTATCAGCGAGAATACGGTTAAGACACATCTTTATAATCTTTTCAAAAAGATAGCTGTCAAAAATCGTACCCAGGCAGTTTCATGGGCAAACGATAATCTCAGGCGGTAAGGCCATGAAACGCTATCTGACCTGGATTGTAGCAGCAGAGTTACTGTTCGCTACCGGAAACCTGCATGCCAATGAAGTTGAAGTCGAGGTTCCCGGATTGTTAACCGACCATACCGTCTCTTCGATAGGACATGAATTCTATCGTGCATTCAGCGACAAATGGGAAAGCGAATACACCGGCAATCTGACCATTAATGAAAGACCCAGTGCGCGTTGGGGAAGCTGGATCACCATAACGGTAAATCAGGACGTTATTTTCCAGACCTTTTTATTTCCAATGAAAAGAGACTTCGAGAAAACCGTCGTCTTCGCATTAGCGCAAACAGAGGAAGCATTAAATCGCCGACAAATAGATCAAACGCTATTAAGTACGAGTGATTTAGCGCGTGATGAATTCTAAAACATGATTTTTATCCGGAGGCTGTCATGCGTGTTAAACATGCAGTAGTGCTGCTCATGCTTTTTTCGCCACTAACCTGGGCTGGAAATATGACGTTCCAGTTCCGTAATCCTAACTTTGGTGGAAACCCCAATAACGGTTCCTTTTTATTGAATAGCGCCCAGGCGCAAAATTCATATAAAGACCCCGCTTATGATAACGATTTTGGTATCGAACCCCCCTCAGCGTTGGATAACTTTACACAGGCTATTCAATCGCAAATTCTGGGCGGCTTGTTGACCAATATTAATACCGGGAAACCAGGACGTATGGTGACCAACGATTTTATTATCGATATCGCTAATCGCGACGGACAGCTCCAGCTCAACGTCACGGACAGAAAAACGGGAAGAACCTCGACCATCGAAGTGTCAGGTTTACAAACTCAGTCAACCGATTTTTAAGCTACAGTCACTAAAGGATATAAATCATGCCGCGCTTACTTATTTTGGTTGCCGTTTTATTGTTGAGCGGATGCTTAACTGCCCCGCCGAAACAAGCTGCGAAACCGACATTAATGCCCCGCGCACAAAGTTACAAAGATTTGACGCATTTACCTGCTCCCACCGGTAAGATCTTTGTTTCGGTATATAACATTCAGGATGAAACGGGCCAATTTAAACCTTACCCGGCAAGTAACTTTTCTACGGCTGTGCCGCAGAGCGCCACCGCTATGTTGGTCACTGCGCTGAAAGATTCGCGCTGGTTTATCCCGCTGGAACGACAAGGCTTACAGAATCTTTTGAATGAACGGAAAATTATTCGCGCAGCCCAGGAAAACGGCACCGTGGCGATGAATAACCGTATCCCGCTTCAGTCGCTGACGGCGGCAAATATTATGGTGGAAGGTTCTATTATTGGTTATGAAAGTAACGTCAAATCCGGCGGGGTCGGCGCAAGATATTTCGGTATTGGCGCCGATACGCAGTATCAGCTGGATCAGATTGCTGTCAACCTGCGCGTGGTTAACGTCAGTACGGGCGAGATCCTTTCTTCGGTGAACACCAGTAAAACGATCCTTTCCTATGAAGTACAGGCAGGCGTGTTCCGTTTTATTGATTACCAGCGCTTACTGGAAGGCGAAATCGGCTATACCTCGAACGAACCGGTGATGCTGTGTCTGATGTCAGCCATTGAAACCGGCGTTATCTTCCTCATTAATGATGGTATCGATCGCGGACTGTGGGATTTGCAGAATAAAGCGGACAGGCAAAATGATATTCTGGTGAAATACCGTGAGCTGTCAGTACCGCCAGAATCCTGATGAATACGACAAAGCGTGGGGAAAACCCCACGCTTTTTTATTTTGTGACCGCCGTATTCGCTGAATGTTGCTCGCGGCGTGATGCCAGCCATAGCCCACTATTTTTCATGGCATAGCCAAAGATTAGCCCCAGCGCCAGCGACGGTAATACCAACCGCCAGTCACCCTGCCCTGCAAATGTCGCGCAGGCGCCGATAAATGTTCCCGGAACAAAAGAAAGCAATAGCTGCTTTGCCTGGATACACATCAGGAATGCCACGATCCCCGTCAACACGTAACTGACAATTTCCAGATGCGGCGCCAACGCGCTACCGTGAATAATGACCAGCGCCCACACCATACCGCTTAACAGCGTACAGGCGGAAATCAACAATCCCTTAAAGCCGCCCTGCGGACAGGCGAAATAAGCCGTACAGCCTAAAAAACCGGCCCAGCTTAGTAACCCCAGGGAGACGGCCACCCATCCCCATATTCCAGAAAGGATGCCCGTCGTGATAGCAATAGAAAGAAGTATGTTCATGGCGCGCATCATAACAGAAAAGCGGCACATTAATGAGATCACGCACACATTTTATGCAATGATGTAAAACCAGTTGCAGTTAAAAGTGATTTACATCACATTATTCTTCATCTTCTTCCTGAAGTTCATCCCACATGGCCCCTATCGCATCACGCGTTAGCGGCGCCAGAGTGCGCCAGAATGGCGTAACGGCATGGGCTTCAACTTTACCGAGGAAGGTATTGCACCAGGGAAGCAGATAATCGGCAAATAAGGTTTCCAGCGCTTCACTTTCATCTTCGGCAGACTGATCTTCCAGCCAGGAGGCCGCGAGCAATAAAGTGCCAATGTGATCGGCAGGCGTATCGGCCAGCGGCATCCCTCGCGACGTTAAAAAAGCGCGCACCTCAGACTCTTCCGCGCCTTCGACCCACGCACTGCGGTATGGCGCTACCGCGCACTCTTCCCCAACAAATAACGCATTGTAATCAGTGGAAATCTGCGTGATATCGCAGCTTTTCTGTAAACGCGCCAGCATGTCATCCTGCTCCAGCGGCCAGTTTGCCGCCAGTTTACCTTCACGGATTAACGTAAACAGCGGAACCAGTAAAGGATCTTGCGGTTGGCGGTAAAACAACGATCCCAGCACACGGCACAGGATTGAAAACTCATTCATTGATATCTTCCCGTAAATAACGATTATAGTTCGGCAAATTCCGGTACAGGCGCCATACCGCGTGATTCGAGGAAGGCCAGTAAGCGCTGCGGCGAGACGTTCAGGATTCGATCTTCCGGGAAATTCACCGCATCCAGAATTTTCCGGCATTCGGTGAAATCGCCAAGCGTAAAGGCCGTATGGGAATCAGAGCCTAACGCTACCCAGCCTCCCGCATCGCGTACGGCGGCAGCGACCGCGCGGCAATTATCTTCACTTCCTTTACGCGAATGCAGAAAAGAAGAGTTGTTGATTTCCAGCGCTACATGGTGTTTCGCCGCCGCCTGCGCGATGGCTTTAACCTCCACTGGATACTTTGGATTTCCGGGGTGACTAATTATATGCACCTTGCCGCTGGCGATGGTCGCGATCATCGCCTGGGTATTGGTTTCTTTATCATGTGGCGCAAAAACGGGCTCATGAAAGCCTGCGATAATCAGATCCAGCGAGTCGAACATCTTTCCAGAACAATCAATTTCACCGTTAATGTTCTTGATATTCGCCTCAATGCCACGCAGTATCCCCACGCCGTCAACCAGACGCGGCCAGATGCGCATGTTAATAAAATGCCAGTGATGCGGCGCATCTTCCATGTCCGGACCATGATCGGTAATCGCAAAAAGTTTAATGCCTTTGCGTTTGGCTTCCGCGATATAATCGCTCAGAGTACTGTAGGCATGAGTGCTGGCGACGGTATGCATATGCAGGTCAACGGGATACATTGCTCTCTCCTGTAGTCATTTCCGACAAGGATAGCAGGTATCGCCAGCGTTTTTTAGCGAAACCCGGCC
Organism: Salmonella sp. NW884; assembly: GCF_051700745.1. NCBI lineage: Bacteria > Pseudomonadati > Pseudomonadota > Gammaproteobacteria > Enterobacterales > Enterobacteriaceae > Salmonella > Salmonella sp. NW884. The sequence continues at coordinate 613,815 of NZ_JAMMDE010000001.1, forward strand.
CGCGCCGGGTTGATATCAATATCCTCTCGCCCGATCCACCTGCCCCGTCACCGGCTCTCCCTTCTCCAGCTGGGTAATGGTGCGGCTAATATAATCGATGGCTTCCGCCGGACGGGTGACTGCCGCAATGTGCGGCGTCATGGCGACTCGCGGATGGCGCCATAATGGGCTTTCCTGCGGTAACGGTTCCTGGCTAAAGACATCCAACATCGCGCCTTTTAGCTTACCGCTATCAAGCGCAGCCAGCAGATCCGCCTCCTGAACATGAACGCCGCGCGCGAGGTTCAGCACGTAAGCGCCATCCGGCAATTGATCCAACAATTCGCTATTAATAATTCCTACCGTTTGGGCCGTATTCGGCAGCAGATTAATCAGCACCCGCGTCTGGTTCAGGAAAGCGCGCAGCTCTTCACGCCCTACATAACTTTCCACGCCAGGCCAGGATTTGCGACTACGACTCCAGCAACGTAACGGGAACCCCCACGCCTGTAGACTTTCTGCCACTTTTGCGCCCAGCACCCCTGCGCCCATGATACCGACGCTAAACTCTTCGCGGGTATATTCCGGCAACGGTTTCCATAGCGCCTGATTTTTCAGCGCCTGATAATCATCGAAACGGCGGAACCAGTGTAAGACCTGACTTACGGCATACTCCTGCATTTGCAGGCCCATTCCGGTATCTTCCAGACGGAATAGAGGAATGGAGGCGTCCAGCATTTCCGGATGCGCATTTAATTTACTCAGAATTGCATCCACCCCCGCGCCCAGCGCAAAGACGGCTTTTAAGCGTCTTCCGGCCAGCATTTCAACCGGGGGCTGCCATACAAGCGCATAGTCTGCGGGGTTGTTATCACCGACCTTCCATTCACGAACGCGCGCATGTGGGAGAGCCTTCTCCAGCGCATTTACCCACCAGGCGGCGTTAAATGTCGGGTGATAAAAAATTATCTCCATGTTATCTCCTGAGCAGTATTGTGCGGAATGTGATTGCGCCTGTTATCAGCGTTTTCAACGGGATGTGCAGCATAGCAAATTTCCCGGCGCGGGCAAAAAAAGCAGTTTTCGCTTATTAAAACCACAGATTGGTGGAAGTTTGTATAAACGCGCTTTTTTTTAAAAAAGTTGATTGACGTAGAAAAGATATTTCCCTACATTAGCGCCCGTTCCAGTAATGCTGGAGCGACAATTTGGTGAGGTGTCCGAGTGGCTGAAGGAGCACGCCTGGAAAGTGTGTATACGGCAACGTATCGGGGGTTCGAATCCCCCCCTCACCGCCATCTTCAAGTTGAGAGCCTGTACAGAAGTACGGGCTTTTTGCTTATATGTATCCCCCAAACCAAGGGGGGATGAGAACCACCGACCGGGGTTCGACAACTGGCGCAGCCAGTTGGACAGACGACGAGCTTGCGAGGAGACTGCCCGAAGGGCGAGCGCAGCGAGTCAATCCCCCCCCTCACCGCCATATTTGATACAAAATCAATTAGTTACGATGCATATTTGGTTTTGTCCTGCATAAAATGCAGCATAAAGAAGCTCGTGTAAACGAGCTTTTTTTGTATCTGAACTTCTTGTTTTTACTGTGATTTTCCTGATAAAAGGTTTGTTTTTGGACCTTTGGTTGCTACACCAAACTTACTATAGATTGTGTAAAACAGCCCCACTCCCCTACCTGAAACGCTTTAGAAAAGTTTGCATAAGTATCTCTCGGCAGCAAAAGAACACCGGGTTCCTCTATCTGATGCTGTTGTTGCTCTGCTAAAAGATTTACCACGATTGAAAGATAACAATCATGTATTCCCTGCCCCTCGCGCTTGACCTTCCCCCTGTAAACAGTATCAGTCTAAACTGAAGTTTCCGGTCTTTCTTCCATCTCACAGAGAGGCGCATTGTCATGAAAAAGACCCGTTATACCGAAGAACAGATTGCATTTGCCCTGAAACAGGCTGAAACCGGCACCCGCGTCGGGGAAGTCTGCAGAAAGATGGGAATTTCTGAGGCCACATTTTACATCTATGGACTGCCTCCGTTTTGCAAGTACTGAATCTGGTTTTGGGTTGTTGCTTACATCTATCCGGCATCAGGAAAATCTGTGCCCAAATGGGTAATCCGCACACAATCGCCTCAACAACTGGGCGGCCTCTGAGGCCAGTATAAAAATCAGGTTCCGATTGTGCAGGTGCAACCTGTCATCATTTCTCAGTACGCTGCAACTTTTGCTGGCAGGGGATTAATTTCACACTACCTGATACTCGGTCTCATTTCTCAGCATCGACCAGATTATTCTCGCGTTTTTGTTAGCGACCGCCACGGTCGTTTTATTAAATCCGCGCCGTTCCTTTAACTGGTTAACCCACTGATTCATATGACCATCATTGTTATTCGTGGCAACCCTGACGACAGCGCGGGCACCATGAATAAAAAGTGTCCGCAGATGCTTGTCGCCTTTTTTCGTCATATTCATCAGCACCTGCCTGTCGCCACTCGAATGCTGGCGTGGAACCAGACCCAGCCATGCAGCAAAGTGGCGACCATTCTTAAATTCAGTTCCTTTGCCAATAGCAGCAACAACGGCCGTAGCCGTTTTAGGACCAATGCCTTTAACTTTGGCGATATGCTGACAGGCTTCTGATTGCCTGAATACTGTTTCAATTTCCTTATCAAAAAAATGGATCCGACGCCCGAGATCGTTAAAGAGATCATAGAGTTCGGCAATTGTTCTGCGCATACGGGAACTTAGACCGTTTTCTGCATCTTCAAGGATAAGAGGAATAGCACGGCGAGCTCTGGAGACAGCACTGCCAATGGGGATCCCCCGGTCAAGTAACAGCCCTCTTATTTGACAGACTGTAGCAGTGCGGTGATTGACAATACGCTGCCTTGCCCGGTGTAAAGCCTGGATATCCTGCTGTTCGGGGCTTTTTGGCGGCACGAACTGCATTGTCGGTTGCATCAGAGCCACTGCGATGGCCTGTGCATCATTACCATCATTTTTTTGCCCGCGGACAAAGGGTTTTACATACTGAGGACTGATGACCTTTACTTTGTGCCCCAGTTTCTCAAACTCACGCTGCCAGTAAAATGCCCCGGTGGACGCTTCGATCCCAATCAGACATGCAGGAATATTTGCCAGCGTCTGGAGCAATTCTTTTCGGCCAGTGCGTTTCGTATAAACCGGTTTGCCGGCCTGGTTTAACCCGCAGAGCTGAAAAACATTTTTAGCCAGATCAATACCCAGAAATACGATATTCATGGTGATTCTCCTGGTGAGCACATTTCGTACAGTTAACCGCAGCGGGAGGAGGTAGTCCATCCCATTAACTGGAAGAAAAAATTTGCCGGGCCGGGCGTGACGGAACTGCGGCGTCTGCGGCAACTGGAGGATGAAAATCAGCGGCTGAAGAAGCTGGTCGCTGAGCTGAGTCTGGACAAGGAGATGCTGCAGGAGGTACTGAACTGACCAAAGCACCATGATAAACACTGACAACAAATTAAAAGTGTAGTATTTTTGATTTGCGGCAACAAAATTAATAAGAGTCATGGTAGCTAAAAAAACTCTTTTTCTTTTCCTGTACAAATAACATAAAAATCGCTTCATCCACCACCGCAAGAATATGTATATTATCTGTTATTACTATTTCGATAACACAATATCAAATTAAATATATCTCTATTACCTATCCATTAGTGTAATTTTCTTAAACTGAAAATTTATCATTTACAGCCCAAACTCTTACGCATTTTTTCTTTTAATGGCTCGGCTACTTCTGGACGTAATTTTGAGTATAAATTTTGTACATTTTCACAGCCAGCAGGTTGGCCTGATGATAAAGGTTCTATTTTCGTCAGGATATTCCACAAAATATAAGTTGCAAATGCGATTAGCATTATACTTAAAAAATAAACACGGATACCCCGAGCATTAAACAACGCAGGGACATTTGATGCATCTTGTTTAACGGATGGCACATAATTTACGACTGGAGCAGCAACCTCAGGAATAACAAGTTGTTTTCCATACGGAACGAAGTAAGCAGAAATATGCTCTGGACTATAATGCTGTTCAACACGTTTCCACTCATCTGACGGAATGAGTAAGAACGATAATGTATCACTAAAAGTGCTGTTCTGATATACCCGCAAAGTATATCCACTGTTAGCCAATATATGCTCAATGCGCACCAGTTCTGTATCAAAACCATCACTTCCCATTGGGTAGTGATGAAACACATACTGCGTATCAATCAAATTTATCGTTGCTGTTTCAATCTCACTATCATAATCGAATTTGACCGTGACAGGCTTCTCTTCCTGATTAGCTGAAAGTGCCTCAAGCAGGCTAAAAGTTCCCTCTTTCCAGTCAATATTAATTCCGTAGATACTCATAAACAGCGCCTGGTAGTCCTCTAATGCAGACTCAGACAGCCACGATTCTTTATGTTTCTCCAAAAAAAACTTACGCCTTAAAGAGGCTTGTTCATCATCATTGGCAGCAAAAAAATCAAAAAACTCATCCTGTTCTGGTAATTGCATCGTGATTCCATCCAGTATTTTTTAATCAAAAATCGATCCCAGCAGCCAATTTCCCCTGCTGTCTATGATAGAATAGAATATGTGATCTCAAAGCGTCAAGATGACAAGACCAAACGAGCACGCATCCATTCAATAAATGAATAAACCCTGTTAATACAAATAGTTTTAAAAATAATTCATCTGGACAACTGAAATTATCTTTATACTGATAACAGTACAGCCATTTCTGTAAGTTTAAATGACAAATAAAAAACACGGACAAATCGTTTTATGTTATTTCCAATATTTTTCAATGTCTGCCCTCTGTTTTTTTACGTAATCTCTATGTTGTCGCGACGGGAACAATAATAGCGAATTCGCGTATGACGTTTTAGGGGCATTCATAAAAGAGTTTTTTGAAAAACATGAAGGGAGATGAACGGAAAAAGGTTCGTTAAGGCTGGATGCGATCACGTTCGCTTACGGCGAACGTAACCCTTTTTACCTGGCTGCATTTTTCTTCTTCTTTTCGTCCTCAACATGCTTATCAACAGGTGAGTCTTTTAAGCGATTGTTTTGCATGATGTCATCTTCAAGCGATTTTAGATAGCTTGCATCAGTCAGCAAGGCTATTGCCAGCGTTTTCGCATAAAATTGCGCGTGGCTTCGTGTCGTAGGATTTACCGCGTAGGTTCTGGCAAGCTCATGTCCGGGGTGGCAGTATCCCACTGAAAATGATTTCGCCTCTTTTTCTCCATCCTCCAGCAATCCATTTCCTTTAAGATACCCTTACAAGATCCGTGTGAAGCAACGGCAGTTAAACTGTTTTGTCACCAGAGATATGAGATGGGCGTTGCAAAAGAGTGTGAGCTTGTGAGCTAAAGAAGATAAAAGTGGATGCCCGACGCGCAGCAAAATGGTAAAAAACAGCATCAGTAGTAAGAAAAATCGAGCGAGTGAAAGAAATTTTAATGCAGGGATTTATGTATGACGAAATCAAAAACGCTTTGTCAGTGATTGATTTTGTTGAATGATTGGCGGAGAGAGGGGGATTTGAACCCCCGGTAGAGTTGCCCCTACTCCGGTTTTCGAGACCGGTCCGTTCAGCCGCTCCGGCATCTCTCCGTATATTGCAATGATGCCAGGTAATTTGGCATTTTAACAGACCCTATTCGGGTAATTTTGTTCAAGTGACGAGTTTACGAGCAAAACGATGATTAAGTGGCCCTGGAAAGCACAAGAAATAACCCAGAACGAAGACTGGCCGTGGGATGATGCGCTAGCTATACCTCTTCTGGTAAACCTCACCGCGCAAGAACAGGCTCGGCTTATTGCGCTAGCCGAACGTTTTTTGCAGCAGAAAAGACTGGTAGCGCTACAGGGGTTTGAGCTCGACTCGTTAAAAAGTGCACGTATTGCGTTAATTTTTTGCTTACCGATCCTGGAGCTCGGTATTGAGTGGCTTGATGGTTTTCATGAAGTGCTCATTTATCCCGCGCCCTTTGTGGTAGATGATGAATGGGAAGATGACATAGGTCTGGTGCATAGCCAGCGTGTCGTACAGTCGGGGCAAAGCTGGCAACAAGGGCCCATCATTCTGAACTGGCTGGATATCCAGGACTCGTTCGATGCTTCGGGTTTCAACCTCATTATTCATGAAGTCGCGCACAAACTGGATATGCGTAATGGCGATCGCGCCAGCGGCATCCCTTTCATCCCGTTGCGCGATGTGGCTGGCTGGGAACACGATCTCCACGCGGCAATGAATAATATTCAGGATGAAATCGATCTTGTTGGCGAAAGCGCTGCCAGTATAGATGCCTATGCCGCCACCGACCCTGCAGAATGTTTTGCCGTGTTGTCAGAGTATTTTTTCAGCGCGCCAGAACTGTTTGCTCCACGTTTCCCGGCGCTATGGCAGCGTTTTTGCCAGTTCTATCGCCAGGATCCTTCTCAGCGCTTACGGGTAAGCGCTGCCGAAGGCGACTACGGCGAGGAATCCGAACATTAATTCCTCACTTTGTGGGTTAATTAACCAATTGAATTGGCGCGTTAATTTTACTGTTGACACGTTATAGCCGGCCCAGTATTATGCGCCTCGTTGAAACAATTCCTCTGTAGTTCAGTCGGTAGAACGGCGGACTGTTAATCCGTATGTCACTGGTTCGAGTCCAGTCAGAGGAGCCAAATTAAGGAAAGCAGACGTTTACTGACGTCTGCTTTCTGCATTTATATCAATTGATTATCCCTTTCTTCAGGTTCACTCTCGTTCACTAAAAACCACTCGAAGCCAGACCCTTTTGCTGGTAAAGCTGGTTCGATTTGCGTTTTACCAGCACGCGGAGGGAACCGTCATGTCACTGACTGATACTAAAGTAAAAAATGCCAGACCAGCGGAAAAGGCCGTCAAGGTCGCTGACGGGTTTGGCCTCTATCGATTCAAAATACTGGCAGTCAGGCTATCGCTTCGATGGCAAACAGAAGGTGTTTTCTATTGGGGTTTACCTTGCTATATCGCTTGCTGATGCCAGACAACGCCGTGACGAGGCCAAAAGGCTGCTGGCTCAGGGGATTGACCCGAACGCAAATAACAGGCTGATGAAAAAATCCTTCAGAAAAAGCGCGATAAAACCCGCTCGTTCCGTGTCGTTGCCAAAAGCTGATGCGCCATAATTCTGCCTATGATATTGACGGAAATCTTTTCGCCTGCACCAGAAATTTATCTGCCATTTCCGCTACCGGCGTCAGACTGCCTGTATCAACCATTTTCACAAAATATCTCACGTCTAAAGTTCATTCTGCCCCCTGCCCTTAATCTCTACGGCGTTATGTCTCAGAAGTATTTGCCAGTGCCTGCCAGTTTTTCAGGCCTCATCAGGCGCTGGTGCATAGCCATTGCGGTAAGGTCACAGCATTTGACTTGTGCAATTACAGACAAAGTTGCGCCATGCCGGGGCAAAGTAGAAATTAGATCAAAACTTCAACGCTTTGTTGTTTTTGTCAGCAAACAAACGCGCAACCTTATTTCCCCCTTTGACAAGCCGATCGCACATCGTTACTATGCGCCCCGTTCACACGATTCCTCTGTAGTTCAGTCGGTAGAACGGCGGACTGTTAATCCGTATGTCACTGGTTCGAGTCCAGTCAGAGGAGCCAGATTTTAGTTTCGGGACATCCTGGCGAGTCCGGAGACGTTTAAAAAACAAGAAGTTATCTTTACCCGGTTGATCTGATAAGGTTTGCCGGGTTTTTTGACATCCATAGTTTTTGGGCTTAATCGGGGCCTCACGGTTCGTTGAGTAAATGGAGCCCCCTCCCATGGCATTAACCGATACCGCTATCCGCAAGATCAAACCCACCGAGAAATCCTTCAAGATCACCGACAGTTCAGGACCCAACCTGCTGCTCAAACCCAACGGCTCAAAACTCTGGTACATGAAGTACCGCGTTGATGGCAAAGAGAAGAAGCTAGCCTTCGTTACTATCTGGCGCAGGGGTTTAGCAGGAAAGAGGCGCTGGCGATGGTAGCGATGGATTTGGGGCATGGTGACGGGCGTGGGAGGTATGTGGCGCAGGTGTATAGCCAGTTCTGACAGTCGGCTAAGAACGGGATATAGCCATTCGCCCCCTAAGGCTTACACTTTGAAGTGATTCAGAAAATATCTGCATTTATCTATCATGATATGCAGGCTATCAGCTAAGCTACGATAACGTGTTCCTAAATAGTGTGGAATAGCAGATCGCTTTGAGGGGACTCAGCCCGGATTGTGCGATCTGATCAATCGCTAAACATCACCAGTCACCAGCCGGACTGAGCGATGCCAATCATTACACCGATCGCCGAAGTCTGCTATGAACAGTTGAGAATTACTCAGAGTTGTTCATCATCTGTATCCACACTACTAAATTATTAGTTGCGGTTTTTCCCACCCCAATCACACATTAAATCCAGAATTGGCATTAATGATTCCCCTCGTTTTGAAAGACTGTATTCAACTTTGGGCGGTATTTGAGGATACTCCACCCTATTGATTATTCCATCTTGTTCGAGTTCTTTCAGAGTATTACTCAGAGTTTTGAAAGAAATCGTACCGATGCGGCGTTTAAGCTCGTTGTATCGCATGACTGGTTTATTTTCATTTAACCAGTACATAACTATCATTTTATATTTCCCGCTAATTAAGGAAAGAGTATAACCAAAATCGGTTTCCTCCAGGTTGATACCAGTCTGTGAGCATGTCTCAGTCATCATTTACACTCTCCTTTTGGTAAGTATATAACCTAAATTTGCGTACTTCACAAACGACAGGGCCAATCATATACTCCTGAGTACCCCAATCGCAAGTCAGTCCTGAATGAGGAAATGATGAAAAAAACGCTTATAGTTGTCGCTCATCCAAATATTGAAAATTCAGTTGTTAATCAGTGTTGGATAAATGAGTTAAAAAAGTATCCTGATCAGTTTACTGTCCATGAGCTTTATAAAGCATACCCTGACGGCAGGATCAATATCGAAACTGAGCAAAGACTGGTTGAGCAACATGAGTCGCTGGTTTTGCAGTTCTCAGTTTACTGGTTCAACTGCCCTCCCATGTTGAAACAATGGCTGGATGAAGTGTTTCTTTATGGATGGGCATACGGCTCTACAGGCGATAAGCTGAAGAATAAAAAAATAGCTTTGGCTGTAACTGCCGGTATTGAACTTGCAGACTATATGGCGAATGGCCGTTATAAATTTACCATGCAAGAAGTACTTCGCCCATTTGAAATGACGATTAAATATGTTGGTGCTGAATATGTTCCACACTTTGCCTTTTATGGTGCAGAATATAACCCTTCCAAAGAAGTGATTAAAGAAAACGCAGTAGACTATGTTAAGTACTTAACTAAATTAACTTACAGTGAGTTAGTAAAAAGTAATTAATGTTAATTTGATAGCCCATTCTCATATATTTTCGCTTATGATGCAGTAAATAATATGGTTCTGCTTGCTGCATCAATTAGTGTCTTGATTGCCTTACTTGTAATTAAGCCAAAAGAACACAGTGAAATTTAACCGAACCATTACAAACCAACTCACAAATTTCGTATTGAGTTGGTTATCGTACTGATATTTTGGCTTTGGCACTCAGGTAATTACATAACCGATGTCCACTTTGACACAAAGCTGTCTGTCATGCCCACTTACGGCCAAAGAGTAATCTAAAACATGACAAATATCACATTTCAGAATAGTTATTGCGTTTGGAGCCTTATTGAGGGCTTCACTCCAATTTTAAAAATAAAATCTTCATAAATTCAATACGATAAATCAATATCAGTATCCAGTCAGAGGAGCCAAATTCCTGTTTTCAGGCTTACTTATAAATTCTTATTACCGCAGATTTCAATAAGTTAGCGTTAAAATTTCTCTCGATGCACATCTGGTTTTTCCTGCGCATCCGGCGAAACTTTAGGCCATTTCAGTTCGATAATGGAGTGACCATCCTGTGTCTCTAACCAACGCACAAATCCTCAGTATCAAGCCTTCTGACACCCCTTTAAGCTGACCGCTTCTCACGGTCGGTATCTGCTTGTTAATCCGGGCTTGTGGGTCAGGCGCTCAAGGAGCGTGAAGTGCGACACAATGTTTTCGCCTTCCGGCGCGTTTCCTGACGTAGACGCGATTATCGGCGACAGATCTCCGGCGATGGCGATGGCGATGGTGATGAAGCTCGCGGCACAATAAGGCCTTAGCGGGATGCAGAATCGCCTCCCGCTAAGGCTTCATTCAGCCGCTTTTCATATCACATAAATACGCCTCTTCCACTCCTGTCCAACAGCAGGCGACAGCTCATTTCGTTAGCGAAACGGCGGCTCGTTAAACGTGCGTAATTTACGTGAGTGCAAACGATCACCTTCTGCGCGTAGTAAATCAATAGCACGAATACCAATTTGCAAATGTTCTGAAATAGCCCCCTCATAAAACCGATTTGCCTGCCCGGGCAGTTTAATTTCACCGTGTAAAGGTTTGTCAGAAACACAAAGCAACGTGCCGTAAGGCACACGAAAGCGATAGCCCTGGGCTGCAATCGTCGCGCTCTCCATATCAATCGCGACCGCACGGCTAAGGTTGAATCGCAGCGCAGATGCGGAATAACGAAGCTCCCAGTTACGGTCATCCGTGGTGACGACCGTTCCCGTGCGCAGTCGCTGTTTCACCTCTTCGCCGGGCATTCCGCTAACCGCTTTGGTAGCGTCGTACAGCGCACGCTGTACTTCCGCAATGCTTGGAATCGGAATATCAGGCGGCAGAACGGCATCCAGCACATGATCATCGCGTAAGTAGGCATGGGCCAGCACATAATCACCAATCGCCTGACTTTCTCGTAACCCTCCACAGTGCCCAATCATAAGCCAGACGTCAGGCCGCAGCACGGCCAAATGGTCGCAAATCGTTTTAGCATTTGAAGGGCCGACACCGATATTTACCAGCGTAATCCCCTGCCCATCTGCCGTTACCAGGTGCCAGGCAGGCATCTGATGCTTCTTCCAGGCCAGATCGGAAATAGCCTCTTCCGGCGCTTCCGTTTCTGCCGTGATCCAAATTCCACCGGCACAGGAAAGCGCGATATAGGGGCTGTCAGGATCAAGAATTTGGCTGCATCCCCAGCGCACAAACTCATCGACATAGCGGGTGTAGTTGGTAAACAAAACGAAGGGCTGAAAATGTTCAACCGGCGTACCGGTATAGTGCCGTAACCGGGCCAACGAGAAGTCAACACGACGCGCGTCAAAGTGCGATAGCGGATAGAATTCGCCGGGGTGGAACAGACCGTCTGCCGTCTCATCGCCAATCTGCGCCAGTTCTGTGGTAGGAAAATGGCGCGTTAGCCCGGCGCTCATAGAACGATCCAGCGTCAGAGCCGAGCCATCGATCACATAAGGATACGGGATCTCATGGTGCGAGGCCTCTACCGCAATATGCGCGCCATAATCATGGTAAACGAGGTTAAGCTGTTCCAGAAGATAAGCGCGAAATAGCGCAGGCCGCGTAACGGTAGTGGTATAACAGCCGGGATGAGTAAAGCGTCCAAAAGCGCGTGTTTTAGGCGGGTTCGGTGTCGCGCCATCCCAGCTTACAGACAGCGAAGGATAAACAAACAGTCCGTTAAGCCTGGCATGGGGATCGGGCAGCGTGCCGTTATCAACATAGTCAGCGATGGCTTCACGGAGCGCGTTAACCGACTGCTCGTACAGCTCCTCCAGGCGATCCAGCGCCTGCTCGGGCGTCAGGTTTGTGCCTTTATTTTCCATATTATTCTCCTTAGCGTTCACAGGTGAGGCACGTCGTTCGATAGTATGACAGCAAAGGAGGAAACTAAAGGGGTTAGCGTAAGGGCGGCGGCACAGGTGACCATCAGTTCACCTGCCACATCCGCCTCTTCGTTAGCGGCGGCGGTGAAAGCGTCGCTGAAGATTTCCCATTTTGGCGCGGTATCAGAGGAGGCATTAACGCCCATATGATTAAAATGACATTCCCCAGGGCGGAGCCATCGACAGCGGTAATCGTCAGTTTACTATCAAAGACGCAGTTGGAAATTTCACTGGTTTTAATATTGGTTTTTTAAGCTAGCGTAAACAGGATCAAGATAATTATAAATAAGGGGCTGTCAGGCACCATGTATCAGGCAGCAGTTTTCGCACTCCCTGCATGGTTTCAGGACGCTGGATGCAATCTGTTATTTTCTAATGCAGAAATTTTTATCGGTGGGTTTGATCCTACGGATAGCAGTATCAGTGAGTGCCATCGTGAAAGGCTATTTGTTTAACGAACCTGGAGGCACTCGGACGCCAAAATGACAGATATCAAAAAACCCGGTAAACCTTCTCATGTCAACCGGGTAAAGATAAGTTATTGTTTTTTTAAACGTCTCCGGACTCACCAGGATATCCCGAAACTAAAATCTGGCTCCTCTGACTGGACTCGAACCAGTGACATACGGATTAACAGTCCGCCGTTCTACCGACTGAACTACAGAGGAATCGTTTGAACGGGGCGAATATTAACGAGGTGCCCCTGGCTTGTCAAAGCCTGTTTTCACAAAAAAAGTTCGTTTGCTGCTTTATTCCACACTTCGGTTAAAATTCACCGTTTCCTGATGATTTTCACAGCAAAAAGCGCTTACTCCCTCTTTACGCGCGGGTATCTCCACAGCCAGCGCCCGCTTATCAGACGCCAGTAAAACAGTGCGCCACGCACGGCCCAGTCAAGAAACATCCCCAGCCAAACCCCTACAACCCCCATACCCAGCACAATACCAAGCGTATACCCTGCCACAACGCGACAGCCCCACATCCCCAGCATCGATACCCACATCGCAAATCGCACATCGCGCGCGCCTTTAAAACCCGACGGCAGCACCCACGCGGCCGCCCAAATTGGCATAAAGGCAGCATTAAGCCAGAGCAGAACTTTAACTACCTCTTTTACGTCCTGCTCCTGGGTATAAAATGAGGCAAACAGACCCGCGAACGGCGCTGTCCCCCAGGCGATTGCCGTAAGTACGATAGTCGACATCCAGAATACATGGCGCAATTGACGCTCTGCCTGACCAATTTGCCCGGTACCAAGACGCTTACCGGTGATAATAGTCGACGCCGAACCAAGGGCGTTACCCGGCAGGTTGATAAGCGCCGCCACGGAAAAGGCAATAAAGTTACCCGCAATAACGTTAGTGCCCATTCCGGCGACAAACATTTGCGTCAGTAGCTTGCCACCGTTGAACAGCACTGATTCAATGCTCGCCGGAATACCGATACCCATCACTTCCCAGATAATGCCGAAATTCAGCGGCTTCAGATAGCTTTTCAGCGGAATGCGCAGCGCCGGATTAAAACCAATCATCAGCACCCAAATAATCGCTACCGCGCCGATGTAGCGCGAAATGGTTAATCCCAGCCCCGCGCCGGCAAAACCCAGCCCTTGCCAGGAGAAAGCCCCGTAAATCAGGATGCTGCTGATGATAATATTGAGAATGTTCATCCCGCCGTTAATCATCAACGGGATTTTCGTATTCCCTGCCCCACGCAGCGCGCCGCTACCGATTAGCGCAATTGCCGCAGCCGGATAACTCAGCACCGTCAGTTCAAGGTACGTTAACGCCAGCCCCTTTACTTCTGGCGTCGCCTCGCCTGCGACAATATTAATAATTTCACTGCCGAAATAATGAATGACCACTGCCAGCACAACGGCAAATAGCGTCATAATCACCAGCGACTGGCGCGCCGCTGCCCTTGCGCGTCGCCTGTCGCGCTTGCCGAGGCTAAAGGCGACCACCACCGTAGTACCAAGATCGATAGCCGCAAAAAAAGCCATAATTACCATATTAAAACTGTCGGCAAGCCCCACGCCCGCCATTGCTTCCTTGCCCAGCCAACTGACGAGAAAAGTACTGAGCACGCCCATTAGCAAAACACAGGTATTTTCCAGAAAAATGGGGATAGCAAGTGGGGTGATTTCACGCCAGAACAACACTTTGTAGCTCTTGCGTTTGGCATACCAGGGCGTACGGACGACAGCCTGGCGTAAGGCAGTGGAGACGTTCAAAATGGACCTTAAAGAAGAGAGTTGAAACCACATTTCAATAATGAGCGAGAAATCGTAAGGCTGCAAAGCTTTTTGCAGAAAAAATGTCTGCAAATGCAACAAAGTGATGAGATAACCCGCAATCGAATCTGTAAGAGGTTAAATGGGGTTTGACAAAAATTTTTCCGCCGCTAATATACGACCCCACACGATTCCTCTGTAGTTCAGTCGGTAGAACGGCGGACTGTTAATCCGTATGTCACTGGTTCGAGTCCAGTCAGAGGAGCCAGATTTTAGTTTCGGGACATCCTGGTGAGTCCGGAGACGTTTAAAAAACAAGAACTTATCTTTACCCGGTTGACCTGATAAGGTTTGCCGGGTTTTTTGACGCCCATAGTTTTTGGGGACTTAATCGGGGGCCTCACGGTTCGTTGAGAAAATGAAGCCCCTGCCATGACACTCACTACTAATACAGATACTCCAGCCCATGAAAACCAGCAATGTGGCAGGATATTTAAAGACCAGACCTGCCTGCGCTAATGTTGACCGGCATTCCGGAACGGCGCTCCAGCACCTCATTAACTCGCGAAGTATCAACGTCATCCCCTTTGATAAACGTGCGCAGCACTGGCGTAACGGGCAATGGAACTTTTTTGTCTGATTCAAATTCAGCACGGTTGCGAGAAAGCGGTTCGTGTACCTCCAGCCAACGACTGCCATCCGGCTCTACCGAAAATTTAACGGGCCTGTCGATAATCTGAACGCGGGTTCCTACAGGAACATGGTCGAATAAATATTTAATATCGTCATTGCGTAAACGGATACAGCCCTGACTGACGCGAAGGCCAATGCCAAAGTTAGCGTTAGTGCCATGGATGGCATATAACCTGCCGATATATATTGCGTATAGCCCCATAGGGTTATCCGGCCCCGCAGGCACCATCGCGGGCAGCGTTTTTCCCTCTTTAGCATATTCCCGACGCGTATTAGCCGTTGGCACCCAAACCGGGCCATCTTGTTTGCGTTCAACTGCAGTCACCCAGTTGCGCGGCGTTTCACGGCCAGCCTGACCAATACCAATGGGTAGCACCTCAACCGTATTCGTGCCTGCGGGATAATAATAAAGGCGCATCTCGGCGACGTTTACCACAATACCTTCACGAACGGTGTCAGGCAGAATCAACTGCTGCGGCACTACCAGTGTGGAACCAGACTGAGGTAAAAACACATCCACGCCGGGATTCGCTTCAAGCATATTACTCAGCCCCTGACCGTAGCGGGCGGCAAATGACTCTAAGGACTGAGTATTGTTCTGTGGTACGGCGATTGTGACAGCCTGTCCTACCAGACGACTGCCTTCGGGCGGCAACGGATAGCTTATAGCCAGCGAGAAATGGCTTACCAACAAGACGAAAAACGGAAAAAAAGGTGTGATACGACGCATTATATCCCTTCCTTTGTCGCGGCAGGTGTGCGTTAAGTATAGCTTTTTTCTCACATGGCTGGTGTTGTGCGCCCGGGTTATGTTGCGTTTGCGTTCCCCTCCGGCAGGACAATATTACTGGCCGCCAATTCCCCCATATTGTGGAACATGGCGCACGCGGCTTCCACGATCGGCATCGCCAGCGCCGCGCCGCTTCCTTCACCTAACCGCATCGCCATATGCAAATAGGGTTCCATAGACAAATGCGCGAGCGCGATGCGGGCGCCCTTTTCCGCCGAAAAGTGCGACGGGATCAGATAAGGTCTCACCGCAGGCGCAATCTGACAGGCCGCCAGCGCTGCCGCGTAGGAAAGAAAGCCATCCAGCAATACGGGTAAGCCACACCTTGCCGCGCCAAGCATCACGCCGGTCATCCCGACCAGATCAAAACCACCCACCTTCGACAACACATCAATGCCATCGCGCGGATTGGGCTGATTAATCCCAATCGCCCGCCGCACGACGTCCACTTTATTATCGATGCGGGAAGGCGGAAGATTCGCGCCAATCCCCACCACCTCTTTTGCATCACTTCCTGTAAAAACGCTGACCATCGCGGCGGCTGGCGTGGTGTTCGCCATTCCCAGCTCCCCTACGCCAAATAAGGTCACGCCGCGTTGCACCAGGTCGCAGGTGTAGCGGGAAACCTCCAACAAAAGCGCTTCAGCCTGCGAGCGACTCATCGCCGGGCCAACGGCAATATTTCCGCAGCCGCGCGCGACGCGCATATCAACTACGCCCGGAATAGGTTCGGCATCAATACCGACATCAATGACATGCACCTTCGCACCGGCCTGAGCGGCAAGCACGCATACGCCGGTTGTTCCCCGCGTCATATTCGCCGCCTGAATCGCCGTCACGATTTTGGGCGAAACCGCTACGCCTTCATCCCAGACGCCATGGTCGGCGCACATCACCAGCACCGCCTTTTCACCTACCTGCGGCGTACCGTTAAGACCCGGCATTCCCGCGAGCTGAACGGCTAAGGTTTCCAGTCTGCCCAGGCTGCCCGGCGGTTTGAGCAGGCCGTCAATATGTTGCTGCGCACGCGCCATCGCGTCGGCGTCCGGCGCAGGAATGTCACGGAGTAAAGCGTGTAGTGTCTGCATAAGATGTCTCGTCCGTAATAATCGGCTCATAACAGAGCCAGCAGAAAGATCAGTTCGCCAAGTTCGATCGCCGCGCCCAGCGTATCGCCGGTTTGACCGCCAAGCGTACGTTTAAGCAACTGGCCAAGGATGAAAATCGCCGCGAGTGTGACCACCATTGCGGCCAGTCCTTGCATACCAGGCAGTAATACCGTGGCGACGATTACCGCCAATCCCAGAGTAATGCAGGTTTGCCGTCCGCTGACTTTACCGATAAATACATTGCCAAGCCCCTCTTCACGGGCGTAGCGATGACGGTACATCAATAAAACGGCGCTGCCGCGTCCGGCCGCACAGGCCGCCGCCAGCGCCGCCAACATTGGCGTTCCACGTAACGCCAGTTCGCTGACCACCAGAATTTTTGCCAGTAGCACAAAAATAAGCGCCAGCCCGCCATGGGTTCCCAGACGACTATCGCGCATAATCTCCAGCATTCGCTCGCGGCGGCGCGCGGAAAAAATGCCATCGCAGGTATCGGCCAGCCCATCCAGGTGAAAACCACCGGTCAGCAGCGCCAGCGCCAGAATACAGAACAACGCCGCGAGCGGAATACCGCACCAGGGTTGCAGGAGGATGAAAATCAGGCCGCTAATCCCCCCCAGAATCAACCCGATAAAGGGAAACATCACGATCCCACGCGAATACTGCTCGAAATCCAGTCCCTGCGACCAGCGTGACGGCACGGGCAAGCGGCTAATAAAAGCGAGCATGGCCCAAAACAGCTTACTCATTTAATTTTGACTCCAATACCTGAGACTACCAGCCAGACCTCATCCGCCGCTGCCGCCAGTCGTTGGTTGACCCGGCCGGCAATATCACGAAAATGGCGCGCCAGACGGTTTTCCGGGACGATCCCCATTCCCACCTCATTTGTCACCAGTACCACTTTCGCCGGGCAGCGCTGGCAGGCTGCAATTAAAATCTGAATTTCATCGTCAATGGCGCGCTCCATCGCCGCGTAATCCCACTGTTCGGGATCGTTTTCGCCTCCCAGCGCAAACAGCAGATTCGTCACCATGGTGGTAATACATTCCAGCAAAATCGCGTCGTCAGGGGCAAGATCCGCGGTAATCAACGTATCAAGATGACGCCAGCATTCTGCGGTCCGCCAGTGTGCCGGCCTGCCATCTTTATGATGCTGAATTCTCGCCGCCATCTCGTCATCAAGAATCTGCGAGGTGGCGATATACAGTACCTGCGGCGCATCGCTAATTAAGGCTTCAGCATGACGGCTTTTACCACTACGCGCCCCGCCCGTCACCAGAATCATCATACCGGCTCCTGATGTTGTTGCATGATGGTATAAATTTTATTTATATCAATATGTTGCCGCATCGCTTCCGCCAGCAGATCAAATTGCCGCGCTTTATGATCCGCATAACAAAAAGTCGTTTCCCACGGCGTAAGTCCTTTTCGCGCCCGTAACCCATTGACCACCGCACGGGTAAAGGCATCGCTGTCAAACAGGCCGTGAAGGTAAGTGCCAAACGCCAGTCCGTCGGCGGTGACCGCGCCATCCGCCACAGAGCATCCATTTTTCTGTAACGTCATGGCCGTACAGCATCCTTCCTGCAGCACCGTTTCCCCCATGTGAATTTCATAACCGCGAACCGGTAGCCCCGCCGCGGCAGCCAGCCAGCCGGGCAGCTCGCCTGACATTGTCGCGTTAACCTGCGTCGTGGTTTTATCCTGTGCAAAGCGAGTGATCGTATTAAGCAGCCCCAGGCCCGGCTTCGTACCCAGCCCCGACTCCACCTCATCCACAATGGTGTCGCCCAGCATCTGGTAGCCGCCGCAAATCCCCATCACCGGCACGCCCTGCCGATGTGTCTGCAATACCGCATCCGCCATCCCGCTTTCGCGCAGCCAGGCGAGGTCGCTCAGCGTATTCTTACTGCCCGGCAGGATCACCAGATCAGCGTCAGTCAACGCTTCCGGGCGGCGAATATAGCGTATGCGCACATCCGGCTGCGCCGCCAGAGCGTTAAAATCCGTAAAGTTAGAAATATGTGGCAGTTGCACAATGGCAATAGTGATATCACGGGGGGCGTTACCGCGATATTTATCGTTTTGCAGCGCGACGCCATCTTCATCTTCCAGATCCACATCCAGCCACGGCATCACTCCCAGAACCGGGACGCCGGTAAGCGATTCGATTTGTTCGATACCGGAATAGAGTAGCGCCACGTCGCCGCGGAATTTGTTGATAATGACGCCCTTTACTCTGTCACGCTCCTGTTTATGCAGCAGCGCCAGCGTGCCATAAATAGCGGCGAATACGCCGCCCCGGTCGATATCCGCCACCAGAATAACCGGACACTGGGCCATTTCCGCCATTCCCATATTGACGATATCGCGATCGCGCAGATTGATTTCCGCCGGGCTTCCGGCGCCTTCCAGCACAATAACGTCATATTCCTGCGCCAGGCTGTTATAGACCGCAAGGATTTGCTCACGCAAACGCGGTTTATAGTCATGGTAACTCACCGCATCCATATTGGTCGCCACTTTCCCCATCAGCACGACCTGCGCCTGGCGATCGCTGGTCGGTTTGAGCAGCACCGGATTCATACGCACATCTGGCGTGATCCCCGCGGCTTCCGCCTGAAAAATCTGCGCCCGCCCCATCTCTTTACCATCCGGCGTAATACCAGAATTAAGCGCCATATTTTGCGATTTAAACGGCGCGGTACGCAGACCATCCTGATAAAAAATGCGGCATAAACCCGCCGCCAGCACACTTTTGCCGACGTCGGATGCCGTCCCCTGCAACATAACTGCCTGCGTCATGACGCCTCCCTGAATGCGCACTTTTGCATTCGATGAAAAAACTCCGTTTCTGTTTTACACAGCGGCAGTCCCAGTTGAGTATGAAGTTTGACCAGCCAGGGCTGGGTTAGCCCCGCGTGTTCCATCGCTTCCGTACACGCGAAAACCTCGCCAGGCGCGCCATGCATCAGGATCTGGCCCTGGCGTAACACGTATACGGCATCGCTAATTTCATAAATAAGATCGATATCATGGCTGGAGATAATGACATGATTTCCCTGCGCCACAATCCGCCTGATGATAGCAATCATCTGAGTGCGCCCTGCGGGATCAAGACCAGCAGTGGGTTCATCCAGCAATAGATAGCGCGCCTGTAGCACCAGCGCTCCGGCGATAGCCACACGTTTTTTTTGTCCATGACTCAAACACTGAATGGGCTGATGGCGAAAATGTTGGGCGTCAACCAGCGTTAGCGCCTCGTCGACGCGGCGCGTGATTTCCGCCTCCGGCACACCCAAATTACGTAAACTAAACGCAATGTCGCTATCGATATCAGTATAAAAAATCTGCTGTTCAGGGTCCTGAAAAACCGTCGCAACTTGCTGGCGCAGCGCCAGTAGTCCGCGCTTGCTGTAATCCAGCGGTTTTCCCTGCCACAATACGGCCCCTTTTTGCGGACGCAACAGGCCGCTCAGGTTCATAAAAAGCGTAGACTTCCCACAACCGTTCGCGCCCACCAAACCGGTAACAGGCGAGAGCGAAAAATCCAGATTTAACCCTTTAAGTACCGGCTCATCCTGATAACGAAACCACAGGTCTGAAGTGGCAAGCATAATAGTCCTTACAGGTGAAAATCACCCTGATACAGTTTGATATCCAGCGTGGTGGTCATTTGCTGATAACGCATTAACACCCGCGTAAACAGGAGTCCAGTCAGCATTGCCAGAGATCGATAGCCGTTCGGCAGGCTGCAATAACCAAAACGCAGCGTTTGCGCACGACGGATTGCCGCCGCCTCATCCAGAAGAATAAAGAGAAAGCGCCACGTTAACAGGATTTGCTCGGTAAGCAGGCGTGGAATATGCGCGCGCTTAAGCAAGCTAATTAACTGCGGAAACGGTAGGTTCATCACCAGCCACAACGTCGCGGACAGCGCCGTCAGGCTACGCCAGAACGTTTCATTCGCCGTAACCACGCCCGCACGGGTAATCCCGATCCAGTACGGCCCGACAGAGATGCCAGCCAGCAGCATTTGCGGCTCGCGGCTGATGCTGAAGATAATCGTTATCACGCCGACCAACAAAAATCCAAAAGGTATCGCCATCCATCGACACCAGCGCCAGAGGGATATGCGCAATAGCCAACAACTCAATCCGGCAATGATCAGCAGCTCAATGCCCTGCCCTACAGGCGGCAGAACAAACGCCAGTATCATCATCGCCAGCCACAGCAAAAACTTGCGCTGCGGCGCAACGTGTACCCAGCGGCTTTGATAGCTGAGTCGATCAAGCCCGGTCATCACGGCGTTGTTTACCTTTGCAATACCCCAGGATATAAAAAATCACCGCCGCGCCAAGAGAGCCCTGAAGGGTAAACAGCAGGCTTTCAATTTCACCGCTGGCAGGTTCATATAACGGCTGAAACCAGGGTTTATACTGCGGCGCAATAGCCTGAATCTGGCTTTCCGCTTCGCCGTCTGAACCGCCATATTCACCGCCATGGTTAATAAAAAACGGCAGAATCACCAGCGCCACCACCATCGCTAACAACATCAACGTTTTTTTCATTTTAATGTCCTTGTACGGTAATCACTTGCCGTTTGGTTAACTGGTCATAAATCATGACGGTTAATAAACCTTCAGCAATGGCGACAGGAATCTGTGTGAGGCAGAAAATCCCCATAAATTTCACAACAGACCCTGTCGCTCCGGCATGGGGATCGGGAAACGCAACGCCAAGCTGGACTGAAGTCACAAAATAGGTCGCCAAATCCGCCAGCATCGCGCACAGAAAAACGGCGACATCGCGGCGCAGTCCGGCACGGCAGGCCATTTTCCACACCAGATAACCGACAACCGGGCCAATCACCGCCATCGACATTCCATTTGCGCCAAGCGTCGTCAGGCCGCCGTGCGCCAGCAATAGCGCCTGAAACAACAGCACAACCGCGCCGAGAATCGCCACCACCCCGGGCCCGAACAAGATAACCGCCAGACCAACGCCGGTCGGATGTGAACAACTCCCCGTTACCGACGGAATTTTGAGCGCGGACAGGACAAAAATAAACGCGCCGCACAGCGCTAGCAGTACCTTCTGATGATTATCCTCCTGCACAATACGCCGTA
Organism: Salmonella sp. NW884; assembly: GCF_051700745.1. Lineage (NCBI taxonomy): Bacteria > Pseudomonadati > Pseudomonadota > Gammaproteobacteria > Enterobacterales > Enterobacteriaceae > Salmonella > Salmonella sp. NW884. The sequence goes on from NZ_JAMMDE010000001.1 coordinate 635,637, forward strand.
GGCGCACCAGTCCATACCACAAGCAGGGTAAAAACAGTAACCACCAGGCCAGCGCCCACACTGGCGGTAAAAAGCCCTCCATGATATGCATCGCAAACGCCTGTTGCGGGACAACCATCAGCAATAGCGCTGCAGCCAGTCCACTGAAAGACAACTGTCGAAGCTGCTGTTCAAGTTTCATTCTGCATACTCCCACTGTTTATTGACCAGAATGGTCGAAAAATAGGGCAACGGTCGATCATCGTTGACCTCGTGGAGATGGCGCCAGCACTGCTCGCCGGGCAGTGTGGCCTCGGACATCATTAAGGCGCATTCCAGCAGGCCAGCCTGCGCCAGCAACGCTTTAATACGGGCGAACCGGCCATACACTTTCATCAACACCAGGCTATCATGCTGTTGTAGCGCCTGGGCTATTTCCGCTTCCGGCGCGGTACAAGAAATAACCGCCAGCGATTGCCGTTCTATGGCGAGCGGCATTTTCGCGCGGGCGGCTATCGCGGCGAAGGACGTGACGCCGGGGACAATCTCCAGCCACTCCGGGCAGCCGATTCGCTGGAGTAAAAAAATCCAGGTACTGAATAGCATCGCATCGCCCAGGGTAATAAAACCGACCTGTTTACCCGCTTCCACCTCTGCGGTAAGCGCGGCGGCAACCTCGTTCCAGACCGCTTCTTTCTCGGCGCCGTCAGCGCTCATAGGGAAATGGCAACAACGTACTTCCGTCTGCTCGCCGAGATAGTCGCGCACAATCGACAGCGCCAGACTATCGCCCCCCTTACGACCGGCGGGCGCATACAGAATGTCCAGCGAGCCAAGAATCCGCGCTGCGCGGACGGTTATCAGGTCGGGCGCGCCTGGCCCGGTACTTAATGCGTATAATTTACCGTTCATGCCGCCTCCTCTACCGCCATGTTCAGCGCCTGGTGCAAATGCGCGACAAACATCGCCCGGATAGCCGGGTTTTCTCCCAGCCCGCTCAGCCACGGCGTCGCCGGAATGCCCGCCGCGTTAAAGCGCATTTTCCATGAGTCGCCGTCGTCTGAAGCCATATCATTAATGGCGTGATCGCCCGCCACCAGCATTAATGGCATCAAATGTACGCCGGTGACGCCTTCGTCACGCAGGCTGTCGATCAGGATGTCGACCTCCGGGTAGCTTTCTACGGCGCCGACGCGCGCCGGAAAGCGCTGCGCGGTCATCATATGATCGAGACAGGCATAAGCTGCGAATGCGTGATGGCTGGCGCCGTGGCCCATAAAAACGACTTTCTCCGTTTGTCTGAGCGATGGCATCTGTTGTCGCAACGCCTGCATTAGCTGCACATAATCGTTATGGCTGCTCAACAGCGGCACGCCCAGCGTCAGGCGAGTGAATAACGGACGCAAGAGTTGTACCTCACGGACAATTTTTTCATATTCGTCGCCGTTAATAATGTGCAACGACTGAATCGCCACGTCCTGATATCCCTGTGCGGCAAGCTTTTGCAAAGCCTGTAATGGCGTATCGATGTCGATACCGTCACGCTGGCGAAGCTTGCGAATGATCATTCCGGAAGTGAAGGCGCGAAACAGGTCGCGATCGGGACAGGACGCCGCCAGATCACGTTCGCACGCCACAATGTTTTTTTCACAGGTGTCGTGATAGCTGGTGCCAAAACTGACTACCAGAAGCGCTTTTTTCATTTTTACTCCTTAGCTGCGGCCAGCCAGCGCGATAAACGCTGCGCAAAGGCGGCCTGGCTTTCCAGTAACTCATCACCCGTCACGAGCGGCGTCGGGCGCGCAATAACGATGCAGGGAATGCCCGCATCCAGACAGGGCTGAACTTTTTCCTGATATCCCCCTCCGCGCCGGACGCTTTGGTAATGACCACGTCAGCCCGGCACTGGCGGTAAAACGCGGCGTTAAAATCAGCGCTGAACGGCCCACACAGAGCGAAAATTTCTCCAACGCCGAACCCCAGTTCGCTGCAGCGTTGAATCACCTCCGCCACGGGCAGTACGCGCGCCAGCAACGTTTTTTCCGCCAGCCCGGCACGCCAGACGGCCAGATCTTTACTGCCGGTCGTCAGTAACACGCGCGGACCAAAACGCCTCGCTATCTCGCAGGCATCGGCAATACTGCGCGCCGTATAGAGAAGCGGATGCGTCAGATTGCTAAGCTGCTCCGGACGCTGATAACGACTTAACAACACGCCCGCCGTTTCACAGGCGCGAAGGAGGTTATGGCTGACCATTTCTGCATAAGGATGCGACGCATCTATTACCCAGCGAGTACGGTTTTCTTTTAGCCATGCGACCATCTGCCCGTACTCCAGACGACCACAGCGCACCTGTCCTTTAATGTCGCCAGCCAGCGCTTTTCCGGCTGGCGTCGCCACGGATAAGGTGTACGCGACGTTCGCCGCATCCAGTTGTCGGCATAACGCGCGCGCATCGCTGGTGCCGCCCACCACCAGCACTTCCCCCTCATTCACAGCGTGTAACCTCGCGGCGTTATCATCAGCCCATCCTGAACATAGGTCGTTTTATTACCAACGATGACCAGACTGGTCATATCTACCGGTTCAAAATCCATATCGCCGAGCGTAGTCAGCCATTTTTCCTCTTTCTTACGTCCGGCGGATTTCACCACGCCAACCGGCGTTTGCGCGCTTTTACTGGCGGCAAGCAAGTCAAACGCGCGCGCCAGATGCCCTTCGCGCCCGCGGCTGCGCGGGTTGTAAAAACAGATAACAAAGTCTGCCTCTCCGGCGGCAACAATACGTTTTTCAATCACCGGCCACGGGGTCAGCAGGTCGCTGAGGCTGATATGGCAGAAGTCATGCATCAGCGGCGCGCCCAGTAAAGAGGCGGCGGCGATGCTGGCGGTCATGCCAGGAATGAGCCGTACCTCGACGTCCAGTTTTTGCTTGCCGACCAGTTCCAGCACCAGACCCGCCATGCCGTAAATACCGGCGTCGCCGCTGCTAATCAGCGCTACGTTATGCCCGGCCTGCGCCAGTTCAATAGCCGCCTGGCAGCGTTCAATTTCCTTACACATGCCGGTCTTGATCACCTGTTTGTCGCCGGTGAATGCTTTAACCAGATGGGTATAGGTTTTGTAGCCCACGACGATTTCCGCCGCCTGAAGCGCCTCAATCGCCTCCATCGTCATCATTGCCTGCGAACCGGGGCCAATACCAATTACGCTCAACATCAGTGTGCAACTCCTAAAGTAATAGTGACGCCCTGCTCTCGCAGGGTCTCGCCTAACAATTGTCCCTGGCTTAATAACCACGCTGCCGGGCCGGATACGCTGCCAACGCCCACCGTTTTTCTGACGAAGCCAGAACCGGGAAAATGGTGTTCGAATTCGCGCAACGCTTCGGCGGTAAAGGTTTTAAAAGGCACGCGGCAGCAGGAGGCGAGCTGAATAAGCCCCGGCTCCCCTTTTTTGAGCGTGACGCTGCCAATCGCTTTTAACGCCAGCGGATCGAGTTTCTGCGCTTCAAGCTGGCGCGCCAGTAATGTCGCTAACAGGGGAAATGGCGTATCGCGGCGACAGCCAATTCCCGCCACCACGCGCTGGGGCACCAGTTTCCAGTGCGGTACGGGAAGCTCAGGGAGGTCATTACGCAAAGAGACGCAGATAAGCGCATCCAGTTCAGGCAACCGCTGCAAATCATCAACAGGGATAAAACCACGAATATCGCACTGGCCGATCTCTTCCGTTAGTTCGGCATCCCACCATAACCCCACACGTTGATGACTGACCAACATCTGGTTAACGGTTTTTACCGCCGTGCGAAGATCGGTCATGCGGGCGTTAAGCTGGAAAGCTAAGGTGTCCAACGCGGACATCTCATTGACATCCGTTGCCGTGGTAATCACCGGATCGGCGCCTAACATTCCTGCCAGGTAGCGCGTCAAGGCATTGGCCCCGCCCGCATGACCGGAAAGCAGGCTAATGACATGCTGACCACGTTCATCAATGACGACCACCGCCGGATCGCTGAACTTGTCGTTCACTAACGGTGCCAGGACACGAACGGCAATGCCGGTCGCGCCGATAAAAATAAGCGCGGTATAAGTGGTAAAAGCCTGCCGGGCGGTATTAGCGAATCCGCCATCGAAGGGAATAAATCCCTCTTCCCGCAGTTTTTCACTGGTAAAGCAGGTTAACGGCAGCATCGCGGCGAGTCTCTTTGCCAGCGCCACGCCGCCGGGAGTCAGGCAAAACAACGCAATGGATTCAGGCTTTACGGTATTCATGGCTAAAGTCCGCTGCATAAAGTCTTGAGTAGTGATACTCCTTACCCAGAAAATTCCCGACCAGAATCAGCGCCGTCTTACGGATGCCAGCATCACGTACTTTGTCGCTAATATCCGCTAACGTGCCGCGAACGGTCTGGCTTTCCGGCCAGGTAGCCTTATAGATGACCGCGACAGGCGTAGCTGCCGGATAACCGCCGGCAATGAGACGTTCCGCCACTCGGTGAATACGCTGAACGGAGAGATAAATCGCCATCGACGTCTGGTGACTGGCGAACGCCTCCAGTTGTTCGCGCGCCGGTACTGGCGTGCGCCCTTCCAGACGGGTAATAATGAGACTCTGCGATACCTCCGGTACGGTATACTCCACACCCAGCTCCGCCGCAGCGCCGAGAAACGCGCTGACGCCAGGCACTACCTGCCAGTCGATACCACGGCGGGTTAACTCTTCGCCTTGCTCACGTACGGAGCCGTACAGCGAGACATCGCCCGTTTGCAACCGCACCACCGTTTTTCCCGCTTTCACGCCCGCCGCCATCAGCTCGATAATCTGCTCAAGATGCAGTTCGGCGCTGTCGTAGCGTTCTGCCTGCGCGGGGCAGTAATCCAGCAGTTCGGTATTGATCAGCGAACCGGCATAGATAACTACCTGCGCCTGTTGCAGCAGGCGGTAGCCTTTAAGCGTGATCAGCTCGCGATCGCCCGGCCCGGCGCCGACGAACCATACACAGCGTGGATCAAATGTCTCTGACATGGTTTTCTTCCTTCTGACAGGCGATAACAAAAACAGGGTTGTTCGGTTTGAAATAGTGTCCCGCCCCCAGCGGCGTTAACGATGAAAGCTGAAGCTGTACACAGTCCATTCGGCATGCGCCGATGCGCGCAAGATGCGCCAGCGCGCTATGGAGGTTTTCCTGCAAGATAAAGGTCATCACCAGACGGCCACCGGGATGCAGATGGCCCATCGCCCAGTCAATCAGCGCCGTCAGATGCCCGCCGCTGCCGCCCATAAACACCGCATCGGCTTTCCCGGTTATGGTCATTGGCGCTTCGCCGGGGAGAATATCGATATTGCCGCAGGCAAAGCGCTGACGATTCTCATCAAGCAGCCGTAGCGCGGCAGGATTACGCTCGATAGCCGTCACCTGCAACGAAGGAAATTGCAGCGCCGCTTCAATTGAGACGCTTCCCGTTCCCGCCCCGACGTCAATCAGGTGACTGGCGCGGTGGAGCTCAAGTTTCGACAGTGCCAGCGCCCGTACCGCCTCTTTGGTCATTGGCACGTTCTCGCCGCGCAGAAAAAGCTCATCTTTCATCCAGGATCACCACTGCATTCATTTCATAGTCGGCGTTGACCGCACTGACAGGTAGCCAGTGGATCCGCTCATTTTCCATCGCCAGATTTTCACCAATCACCATTAAGCGATGCCCTTTGCCCCGCGCGACCAGTTCCCGCGCGATTTCTCGCGGCCCGCAGCGGGCATCCGTGACCATCGCCACTTTGCGATGGTTCGCCAACTGCTCGAAGCTGACGCAACGACCGTGGCTACTGGTCAACCACATGTCATTCATATCAATTCCAGCCTGTGCGCACAGATACTGTACGGCGCTGATGCCAGGGATAATACGAACCTGTTCGATACCAAAATGCGCCACCAGGCGTGTACCGATGCCATAAAACAGCGGATCACCGGAGGCCAGCACCACGATCCCTTTATCCCGACGGGCGGCAATCCATGACAACAACGCGCCAATATCCGCGCCCAGCGTAAATCGTTCGCCGCCAAACGCCGGAAACTGCGCCAAATGCCGTTTACCGCCTGCCAGCGCATCGGCGTGGTCTATCGCTTCCAGCGCCGCAGGCGTCATCAAATGCCGTCCAGCGGGCCCCATTCCCACGACCGTTAGCATTGCAGCTCCTTAGCAATCTCGTCGACGGGACGATTACTGCCGAGAATATGGTTATCAAAAGAAAACAGGATGGCGTCGCAGACAGGCGGCGTTTTGGTAAAACGCAGCATCTGCATGACTCGCAAACAAATACGCCTGGCAAGATGGTTATAGATATGCCCGAAGCCATATGCTTCAATGTGCTCCATTGCCGCTTCGGTGGTATCGCAATCGCTGACCAGGGTGAGTAACTCCAGTGGCGCGCCCAGTAAAGCTAAATGCGCGACCAGCGTTTCCATGCGCGCATCGGCAATATGGCTATGGGTATGAAAGATCCCGGCGGCGATTTTGATCAATTTTCCAGGATGACCCACCAGCACTATCTGGCAAAATCCCAGCCGTACCGCCTCTTCAATCATGTAGCCGACAAAATTGCTCATGGTGACGACTGCCTGTGTGTCGACGCCCATTTGTTCGCGAACAAACCGTTCGCCGTGGTTGCCCGGCACGAGTATCACCCGCGTTAATCCTGACGCCCGTTTGATCTCCAGTTCCAGCGATAGCGAGCGTTTCCAGCTTTCTTCCGACATCGGCGTCACAATGCCGGTAGTGCCAATAATGGAAATGCCGCCAAGAATGCCAAGCCGCGAGTTATACGTTTTTTGCGCCCGCGCTTCGCCTTCCGGGGCAAAAATCTCCACATCGGCCCCACGCGCCGGGCCTATCGCTTCGCGCACCGCTGACTCAATGGTATGGCGCGGCGTACGATTGATGGCGGCGCTCCCGAGCGGCAGTCCAATCCCTTTACGCGTTACCGTACCAATACCTTCGCCGCCAGTGAGCGTAATCTCACCGCTGTCGTTGAGCGTAACGCGGGCAAAAATCAGCATTCCGTGCGTGGCATCCACGTCATCGCCGCCATCTTTACGAATTGCGGCTATCGCCTGCTGGCCTTCAATGTGCGGCGACTCCACGTTCAGGCATAGCGTGACGCCCGACGGCGTGACGATGGAGACCTGATGAATCAGATGTTGACGTAATACCATCAGCGCGGCGACTTTTGCCGCCGCCGTCGCGCAGGAACCGGTGGTATATCCTTTACGTAACGCTTTACCGTGGTGCCAGACCGGCGCGTCAAAAGAAAGCTCGCTCATCAGGCCTCCCGGAGGTGATAGAGCAACGCATTGACGATAGCGGCAGCCACGTTACTGCCGCCTTTACGCCCTAACGCGGCAACCGCGGGGAAATGGCTATGGGTGAGTGCCTCTTTGGACTCCGCCGCGCCGACAAAGCCTACCGGTACGCCCACCACGCCGCTCACCGTCACGTTATGTTCAAGCAAACGGAACAGGGCCGTCGGCGCATTACCGAAAACAAAGAGCTTGTTTTTCTCCTCCTCGGCGATAGCGATATCGACGGCGGCCATTGAACGGGTAATCCCCTGCGTTTGTGCGGCGCGCACCACGCGCGGATCGCTGATATAACAGCGACACTCGCCGCCAAACGTCGCCAGTAATCTTTTATTAATGCCGGACAGCGCCATCGTGGTATCGGTATAAATAATGCACGGATGGCGTAACGCATCACAAAGCTGCTCCAGCGCATCGGCAGAGAACCACAAAATGTCCAGCCAGTCGAAATCGGCGGTGGTATGAATAACCCGCTTGATAATGGCCTCATGGAGCGGACTGGCGAAACGGTAATCAGGACGCGTTTCGCGAATAATGTCGCTAATAATGGTGAAACTGTTGGCCTCAATGGTTTGGGGCTGCTGGATATAATGCATACTGTCGTCCTCAGGCCACGCCAGATAACCCGCACCGCGCCGCAATAAACAGCGCCAGCGCCAGGGTTGAAGCGACCCACATCAATCGAATCGTTCGGGAAATATCGTCCACGGAAATATCGCGCTGCGCGTCGCCTATCCAGGGCTTGTCCACACGCTCGCCAAAGTAGTTATTTGGGCCGCCGAGCTGGATTCCTAAGGCGCCGGCCACACACGCTTCCGACCAGGCGCAATTTGGGCTACTGTGGTTATAACGGTCACGCCAGCCAATACGCAGCGCCCGCCAACCACTCAGGCGACACAGTCCTGCCGCAATGCCCAGCAACAGCCAGCTCAGTCGGGCAGGAAGATAGTTCGCTACGTCGTCCATACGGGCGCTGACCATACCAATCGCCCGGTATTTTTCATGTTTGTAGCCCACCATTGAATCCAGGGTATTGACGGCTTTGTAGGCCATCGCCAGCGGCGCGCCGCCGAGAAAGAGGAAAAAGAGCGGCGCGATAATGCCGTCAACGGTGTTTTCTGCAACCGTTTCCACCACGGCGCGATTGATCTGCGCTGGCTGAAGTTGCGACGTATCGCGCCCGACGATCCAGGAGAGTTTTATTCGGCTTTCCGCAAGGTCGTTCTCCCGCAACGGTCGTTCAACCTCCTGCGCGGCGCGGGCCAGAGAGCGTCCGGCCAGCGTGGTAAAGATCATCCAGACTTCGACGCTCCAGCCAAACCAGGGGTGAATCCGCTGCGCCAGCGCCAGTACGCCCCATGCCACGCCCCAGGTCGCCCCGACAACCACAACCCACATTACGCCGCCGCCAATCCGCAGCGCTTTATCGCCGGGACAATAGCGACGCACAATACGCTGCACAAACGTGATTAAACGGCCTACCCAGCGTACCGGATGGGGCCAGTGTTGAGGGTCGCCGATGATAAAATCCAGCACCCAGGCGATACACCAGGCAAGAATCGTCATAATACGCGCCTCGCCGCCGCCAGCCAGTGCTGCAACATTTCCGGACGCTGGGCGAAATGGACGTGCAGATAGCTGGCAAACGTGTTGCCTGTCTGCCAGCCGCCAGTCCATTCCTGTAACACGCGGCCATCGCGAACCTTACGACAGGCCATAACGGCGGGTGTTTCGGGGATAAAATCTGAGTAGTGAAATTCATGGCCGCGCACTATCTCGCCAGGCGCCGCCAATAGCGTTGGCTGCATAGCCTGCGCCTCACAGTAACCAAAGCGGGTAAGCCGCTTACCCATTTTGCTGTGACCGGGGATAATATTCGCCATCTGATGAATTTCCCCGCCGCTATCCTCCAGAGTGCTCCCCAGATACATCAGACCGCCACACTCCGCGTAAATCGCCACGCCGCGCTGATGCGCCGCCCGCAAATGTTTTAACATCGCCGTATTTGCCGCCAGATCCGCGGCGTATAATTCAGGATATCCACCGCCCAGCCAGATCATCTGACAATCAGGCAATACGCGGTCATGCAGTGGGCTAAAACGCACAATGTTAACGCCGGCGCGCTCCAGCAAATCGATGTTATCGGGGTAATAAAAGTTAAAGGCCTCATCATCCGCCAGAGCAAGCGTCAGCCCTGCCCCCGCTGTGTTATCGGGGCGCTCAGGCCACATTCCCGTCGGAAGCGCTGATAACACGCTCAGCGAGAGTAGCGCATCCACATCCACTGTTTGTTCCAGCGAGGCGGCAAAATCATGCCATGATTGCTGATTGACGAGGGATTCTCTGGCGGTAATCAACCCCAGGTGGCGTTCAGGTAATGCGACGCCGTCGCAAGGAGGGACATACCCCAGTACCGGCAGTGAGCAATAATGTTCAATGGCATTTTTGAGGAGCTGATAGTGGGCGTCGCTAGTGACGCGATTCACAATCACGCCCGCGAGGTTGAGGGTCGGGTCGAAGTGCTGAAATCCCATAACGGTAGCCGCAAGCGACGTTGAAACAGCCTTGCCGTCCACCAGTAGGATGACCGGGCAACCAAGCTGTTTGGCCATCGCGGCTGTGCTGCAGTAATTGGGGTCGACGCCATAGCCGTCATACAGCCCCATGACGCCTTCAATGACAGCGATATCCGCCTGCCGCATTTGTTCGCAAAATAAGGCGTTGAGAACAGGAGGAGGAAGCATGAAACTGTCAAGATTACGGGACGCCACGCCACAGATAGCGGTATGCCAGCCGGTATCAAGGTAATCTGGCCCAACTTTAAACGGCTGTACGCGCAGCGCGCGTTTTTGCAGCAGCCTCAACAAACCAAGCGTCACCGTGGTTTTGCCGCAACCGCTTCCTGTGCCTGCAAGAATAAATGCGTGATGCCTTGCCGCCATTACCCTGATCCTGTTCAGGGTGGTAGGGGTATACAGGTACGCGCATGTTCAGTCTTTCGACTGTACGCGTCTTCGCAACCCACTTCCCACCGAAGTTGTTGGTTATCACCGACAGGCAGGTCTTCTGGCTTAGCGTCCTCCTCGCCCGTCCTTCCCAATCTTGCGATCAGTGGTCTTTACGGGGTCGTCAGCATCACAGCAGCGGGGGCTGCGGGGGATTTTCACCCCCTTCCCTACCACAAATGTGGCAAACCTGTTGGTTTACGTTATGGCTGTACGGCACACCCATAACGGCAATTAATAATGTGCTACGTTTTACATTTCTGTGAGCAATAGCCTGAGCGGTTGCTCATCTGACGTTAATCTACTCATCCTTACCGGTATATTGACGATAAAACGTATCGACAAAGCGTAATAAAACTTATCTTTCCTGACACTGTACTTCATCACAAAAATAAAAACTGGTGCAGTTTATGCCCTAAATTTTATTATTTTGTTGCGCTATGACAATTTATTGTTACACCAGATAAATTTTCTTTCTGAAATGATTAAGATACAAAAGACTATCAAAAATCGGCAATAGCAAAATATTGCTATTCATAACGATGGAGGATGAGAATTCTCATTTATCTGCTGGCGATAAGCCTGCGGCGTAACCTGATAGGTCTGGCGGAAGACTTTGCAAAAATAGCTGGTTTGCGAAAAGCCTAAATTACGCGCAATACTGGCAATACTCCAGTCACTATGGCAAAGCAATTCTCTGGCGCTAACCATTCTCTGGCGGTTCACCCACGCATTAAATCCGATTCCCTGATATTTTTTGAATAGCTTACTGAAGTAATAGGGGCTGAGATAGACATGTGAGGCGACATCCTCAAGACGAAGATCGTCGGACAAATGCGCATCAATATAGCGAAGCGCTTTTTTCATTTTACTGTCATGCGGAGTGGGGCCACGAGTGGTTTTATTTGCCTCCGATTGCTGCGGATTGTCTTTGATAACCACGAAATTGAGCTGTTTTTTCAGGCAATTCTCAACAATCAGTTTAAGAAGATCGGCGGAAGCGATAACGCGTGAATAGTCCATCTCTGGCACATTCCGAAATTCATTCAAGAGCTTAGGGTCAGCCTGCCAGCGATCGTCGACATTAAGAATGTTTACCAGCTCCACGTCATTACTTAAACGAACCTGCCCGCATAAAACAAAACCAACTAAATGCCCTGCGATTACCAGCGGAATAGAAAAATCCGTTAGACCGGCATGACAACGATAAATACAGGGTTGATCGGACTTCGATGCCTCCAGTCCCCCGCAGCGATCGCTCATACGACAACGTGTACTATGCTGGGGATGCTGCCGCATCAACTGACAAAACGGCGTGAAATTGAATAGCTCAGATATTTCATCACCATGAATATTGACAACCACAACCGCCAGACCGGTGGCTTGTGCAAAATCCTGTGCGATTTTATTAATGAGTTCTGAGTTCAGAGCGCTCGCAGAAATCATGATAAAACCCCTCAGTTAATTTATTGTTATAAACAAAACACATTATTTACATTCACTTTTTATTAGCATTATCCTGGCCCTGATAAAAAGTACAATGACAATATCAAAAGTCTCCCATTGCTGGGAGACGTTTTGATCAGTTCGTGAAAGCAGATCACGAAATTGTCTCACCTGTTTTTACGATACATCATTGCTGTGAATCTGGTTCGCATTTTCTTACAGTTCACAGCGGTTACAAGGTAAATTCTTACCAATAAAATAGCGATATATGGCTGCTCCGGCACAGGCGCCGATAACAGGCGCGACAATCGGCACGATAAAATAAGGGATCTCTCGCCCACCGCTCATCGCCATGTTCCCCCACCCCGCTAACCATGTGAACAGTTTGGGACCGAAATCACGCGCCGGGTTCATTGCAAAACCGGTAAGGGGTCCAGTAGACGCGCCGATAACGGCAACCAGTATCCCAATAAGCAAAGGCGCAAGCGGCCCTTTAGGAATGCCATTGCCATCATCCGTCAATGCCATGATCATGCCCATCAGAATCGACGTAATGACCACTTCCACCAACGCAGCCTGCCATACATTTAGCGCTGCGGCCGGATAGGTACTGAAAATGCTGGCTAATTGCAAACTTTCGACGCTACCGCGCACCATATGATGCGCAGTCTCAAATTCAGTAAAAAGACTACTATAAAGCACATACGCCAGCAGAGCGCCGCCAAAAGCGCCGGCAAACTGGGCAATAATATAAGGCAATACTTTCTGTTTGGGAAAGCAGGCAAATAGCCACAGCGCAATCGTCACCGCAGGGTTAAGATGTCCGCCGGAGATCCCGGCCGTAAGGTAAACGGCCAGTGAAATTCCAAGCCCCCAAATAATGCAAATCTCCCATAATCCGAGGCTGGCGCCTGCGACTTTGAGCGCGCTCAAACAACCGATACCAAAAAACAAAAAGAGTCCGGTGCCTAAAAATTCCGCACCACATTGCGCCTTTAGAGAATCATTCATGTGACACCTTCTGAGCAAAGTTCGTGTCCTGGCCAGCGCAAGTTTCGGCTGGCGGTAGAGTACAGCTAACCTCACTATAAAAAGTGCCGCCTGTAAATTGTTGGCAACCTGCGGGCCTGCCTTCCGGAAAAATCGTGTTGCGATAGCAAAATTTTGCTTTTCCGATATTTTTATCAGCCCATCACACGGGAAATTTGAGCTATAAAATACGCCTGTGAAAATAATAAAATATTGCACAAGCCAACTTATCAATTTCGAATAAGCATCACATTTTGCGTCTTTCGCCATATCAAATAAAAATACTCTCGTCACTAACAAAAATGTAAAAATGAAATAATAAAAACAAAATAATCATATAGACAATAATAAATTAAATGTAATTTATCAATAAGTTATAAAAGCAAAAGACAATTTAGTCATATTGCTTTCCCATTATTTTCTGATGCTCAACAGCAAGTCAGCCATTCTTTTTCCTCGCATCTTCTTATAGTCCCAACTATCGGAACACTCCATGCGAGGTCTTTATGCAACAAGAAGCACTAGGAATGGTAGAAACCAAAGGCTTAACCGCAGCCATAGAGGCCGCTGATGCAATGGTTAAGTCAGCCAATGTGATGTTAGTGGGCTATGAAAAGATTGGCTCCGGGCTGGTAACCGTCATCGTGCGCGGCGATGTTGGCGCGGTCAAAGCGGCCACCGATGCAGGTGCCGCAGCCGCACGCAACGTGGGTGAAGTGAAAGCCGTACACGTCATCCCACGCCCTCACACCGATGTAGAAAAAATCTTACCGAAGGGAATTAGCCAATGAGCAGCAATGAGCTGGTGGAACAGATCATGGCGCAGGTGATTGCCCGTGTGGCAACGCCGGAACAACAGGCCATCCCTGGTCAACCCCAACCTATACGAGAGACGGCTATGGCAGAAAAAAGCTGCAGTTTAACGGAATTTGTCGGGACCGCTATTGGCGATACCCTTGGCCTGGTTATCGCCAACGTCGATACCGCCCTGCTGGACGCGATGAAACTTGAGAAGCGCTATCGTTCCATCGGCATTCTCGGCGCCCGCACCGGCGCAGGCCCGCACATTATGGCGGCGGACGAAGCGGTGAAAGCCACCAACACCGAAGTGGTCAGCATTGAGCTGCCGCGCGATACCAAAGGCGGAGCGGGCCACGGTTCGCTGATTATTTTAGGCGGTAACGATGTATCCGACGTCAAGCGCGGTATCGAAGTCGCGCTGAAAGAGCTGGACCGCACCTTCGGCGATGTTTACGGCAACGAAGCCGGGCATATCGAGCTGCAGTACACCGCTCGCGCCAGCTACGCCCTGGAAAAAGCGTTCGGCGCGCCGATTGGCCGTGCCTGCGGCGTCATCGTCGGCGCTCCGGCTTCCGTCGGCGTACTGATGGCCGATACCGCCCTGAAGTCAGCCAACGTTGAAGTCGTGGCGTACAGCTCTCCGGCGCACGGCACCAGCTTTAGTAACGAAGCCATTCTGGTGATTTCCGGCGACTCCGGCGCGGTCCGTCAGGCGGTGACCTCCGCCCGCGAAATCGGCAAAACCGTCCTTGCGACCCTCGGTTCTGAACCGAAAAACGATCGCCCGTCCTACATCTGATACCCACGAGGCTGATTCATGAGATCGAAAAGATTTGAAGCACTGGCGAAACGCCCTGTGAATCAGGACGGCTTTGTTAAGGAGTGGATCGAAGAAGGCTTTATCGCAATGGAAAGCCCGAACGACCCGAAACCGTCGATTAAAATCGTTAACGGCGCGGTAACCGAGCTGGACGGAAAACCGGTTAGCGAATTCGACCTGATCGACCACTTTATCGCCCGCTACGGCATCAACCTGAACCGCGCCGAAGAAGTGATGGCGATGGATTCGGTCAAGCTGGCTAACATGCTCTGCGATCCGAACGTCAAGCGCAGCGAAATCGTCCCGCTAACCACCGCGATGACCCCAGCGAAAATTGTTGAAGTGGTTTCGCATATGAACGTGGTTGAGATGATGATGGCGATGCAGAAAATGCGCGCCCGCCGCACTCCGTCTCAGCAGGCGCACGTCACCAACGTTAAAGACAACCCGGTGCAAATTGCCGCCGATGCCGCCGAAGGCGCATGGCGCGGGTTTGACGAACAAGAGACGACGGTTGCGGTAGCGCGCTATGCGCCGTTCAACGCCATCGCGCTGCTGGTTGGTTCTCAGGTAGGTCGTCCGGGGGTACTGACTCAATGCTCGCTGGAAGAAGCCACCGAGCTGAAGCTCGGCATGCTGGGCCACACCTGCTACGCCGAAACCATCTCCGTTTACGGCACCGAGCCGGTCTTCACCGACGGTGACGATACCCCATGGTCGAAGGGCTTCTTAGCCTCTTCCTATGCCTCTCGCGGCCTGAAAATGCGCTTCACCTCCGGCTCCGGATCCGAAGTACAGATGGGCTACGCCGAAGGCAAATCCATGCTGTATCTGGAAGCGCGCTGCATCTATATCACCAAAGCCGCGGGCGTTCAGGGGCTGCAAAACGGCTCCGTAAGCTGCATCGGCGTACCGTCTGCCGTGCCGTCAGGCATTCGTGCCGTGCTGGCGGAAAACCTGATCTGCTCTTCGCTGGATCTGGAATGCGCCTCCAGTAACGACCAGACCTTCACCCACTCCGATATGCGTCGTACCGCGCGCCTGCTGATGCAGTTCCTGCCGGGTACCGACTTTATCTCCTCTGGTTATTCCGCGGTGCCGAACTACGACAACATGTTCGCCGGTTCCAACGAAGATGCGGAAGACTTTGACGACTACAACGTTATCCAGCGCGACCTGAAAGTGGACGGCGGTCTGCGCCCGGTTCGTGAAGAGGACGTTATCGCCATCCGTAACAAAGCCGCCCGCGCGCTGCAGGCCGTGTTTGCCGGAATGGGACTACCGCCGATTACCGATGAAGAAGTTGAAGCCGCGACCTATGCCCACGGTTCGAAAGATATGCCGGAGCGTAACATCGTCGAAGACATCAAGTTCGCCCAGGAAATCATCAATAAAAACCGCAACGGTCTGGAAGTTGTGAAAGCGCTGGCGCAGGGCGGGTTTACCGACGTGGCCCAGGACATGCTCAACATCCAGAAAGCCAAGCTAACCGGCGACTATTTGCACACCTCCGCCATTATCGTCGGCGACGGACAAGTGCTCTCTGCGGTTAATGACGTCAATGACTATGCCGGTCCGGCAACAGGTTATCGCCTGCAGGGAGAACGCTGGGAAGAGATTAAAAACATCCCTGGCGCTCTTGATCCCAACGAGATTGATTAAGGGGTGAGAAATGGAAATTAATGAAAAATTGCTGCGCCAGATAATTGAAGACGTACTCCGCGATATGAAGGGCAGCGATAAACCCGTCTCGTTTAATGCGCCTGCGGCATCCACAGCGCCACAGACCGCTGCGCCTGCGGGCGACGGCTTTCTGACCGAAGTGGGCGAAGCGCGCCAGGGCACTCAGCAGGACGAAGTCATTATCGCCGTCGGCCCGGCATTTGGCCTGGCACAGACTGTTAATATCGTCGGCTTACCGCATAAGAGCATCCTGCGCGAAGTCATTGCCGGTATTGAAGAAGAAGGCATCAAAGCGCGCGTGATTCGCTGCTTTAAATCTTCCGACGTGGCGTTCGTCGCCGTTGAAGGTAACCGCCTGAGCGGATCCGGCATCTCCATCGGCATCCAGTCGAAAGGTACTACGGTTATCCACCAGCAGGGGCTACCGCCGCTCTCCAACCTGGAGCTGTTCCCGCAGGCACCGCTGCTGACGCTGGAAACCTACCGTCAGATTGGTAAAAACGCCGCCCGCTATGCGAAACGCGAATCACCGCAGCCGGTCCCTACGCTAAATGACCAGATGGCACGCCCGAAGTACCAGGCAAAGTCGGCCATTTTGCACATTAAAGAGACCAAGTACGTCGTGACGGGCAAAAACCCGCAGGAACTGCGCGTGGCGCTTTGATAAAGGATAACTCCATGAATACCGACGCAATTGAATCGATGGTTCGGGACGTATTGAGCCGCATGAACAGCCTGCAGGGCGATGCGCCAGCAGCGGCTCCGGCGGCAGGCGGCACGTCCCGCAGCGCAAAGGTCAGCGACTACCCGCTGGCGAACAAACACCCGGAATGGGTGAAAACCGCCACCAATAAAACGCTGGACGACTTTACGCTGGAAAACGTGCTGAGCAATAAAGTCACCGCTCAGGATATGCGTATTACCCCGGAAACCCTGCGTTTACAGGCTTCTATCGCCAAGGACGCGGGCCGCGACCGGCTGGCGATGAACTTCGAACGCGCCGCCGAACTGACCGCGGTACCGGACGATCGCATACTGGAAATCTACAACGCCCTTCGTCCGTATCGTTCAACGAAAGAAGAGCTGCTCGCTATCGCCGACGATCTCGAAAACCGTTATCAGGCAAAGATTTGCGCAGCTTTCGTTCGTGAAGCGGCAGGGCTGTACGTTGAGCGTAAAAAACTCAAAGGCGACGATTAAGGATTTCGTATGCGATATATAGCTGGCATTGACATTGGTAACTCATCGACGGAAGTCGCACTGGCGCGGCAAGATGAGACTGGCGCACTAACGATTACACACAGCGCGCTGGCGGAAACCACCGGGATCAAAGGCACGTTGCGTAACGTGTTCGGCATTCAGGAAGCGCTCGCCCTCGTCGCAAAGCGCGCGGGGATCAATGTCAGCGATATTTCGCTCATCCGCATTAACGAAGCCACGCCGGTGATTGGCGATGTGGCGATGGAAACCATTACCGAAACCATCATCACCGAATCGACAATGATCGGCCATAACCCAAAAACGCCGGGCGGAGCAGGCCTTGGTGTGGGTATCACGATTACGCCGGAGGAGCTGTTAACCCGCCCTGCGGACTCGTCCTATATTCTGGTGGTATCGTCAGCATTCGATTTTGCCGACATCGCCAATGTTATCAACGCCTCAATGCGCGCCGGATACCAGATTACCGGCGTCATTTTGCAGCGCGACGATGGCGTGCTGGTCAGCAACCGGCTGGAAAAATCGCTGCCGATCGTTGACGAAGTGCTCTACATCGACCGCATTCCGCTGGGGATGCTGGCGGCGATTGAAGTCGCCGTGCCGGGGAAGGTTATCGAGACCCTCTCCAACCCTTACGGCATCGCCACCGTATTCAACCTCAACGCCGATGAGACGAAAAACATCGTCCCGATGGCGCGCGCGCTGATTGGCAACCGTTCCGCCGTGGTCGTTAAAACGCCATCCGGCGACGTCAAAGCGCGCGCAATACCCGCCGGTAACCTGGAGCTGCAGGCTCAGGGTCGTACCGTGCGCGTGGATGTTGCCGCCGGTGCCGAAGCTATCATGAAAGCGGTGGACGGCTGCGGCAAGCTCGACAACGTCACCGGCGAGGCCGGGACCAATATCGGCGGCATGCTGGAGCACGTACGCCAGACCATGGCCGAGCTAACCAATAAGCCCAGCAGCGAGATTTTCATTCAGGATCTTCTGGCCGTTGACACCTCGGTTCCGGTGAGCGTCACCGGCGGTCTGGCCGGGGAGTTCTCACTGGAGCAGGCCGTCGGCATCGCCTCGATGGTGAAATCAGACCGTCTGCAGATGGCGATGATTGCCCGTGAAATTGAGCAGAAGCTTAATATCGACGTGCAGATCGGCGGCGCTGAGGCTGAAGCCGCCATTCTGGGCGCGCTGACCACGCCGGGTACCACCCGACCGCTGGCGATCCTTGACCTCGGCGCGGGCTCCACCGATGCCTCCATCATCAACCCTAAAGGCGAAATCATCGCCACTCACCTCGCCGGTGCAGGCGACATGGTGACGATGATTATTGCCCGCGAGCTGGGGCTGGAAGACCGCTATCTGGCGGAAGAGATCAAAAAATACCCGCTGGCGAAGGTCGAAAGCCTGTTCCACTTACGCCACGAGGACGGCAGCGTCCAGTTCTTCCCGACGCCGCTGCCTCCCGCCGTGTTCGCCCGCGTCTGCGTGGTGAAACCGGACGAACTGGTGCCGCTTCCCGGCGACTTAGCGCTGGAAAAAGTGCGCGCCATTCGCCGCAGCGCTAAAGAACGCGTCTTTGTCACCAACGCCCTGCGCGCGCTGCGCCAGGTCAGTCCAACCGGCAACATTCGCGATATTCCGTTCGTGGTGCTGGTCGGCGGCTCGTCGCTGGATTTCGAAGTTCCTCAGTTGGTCACCGATGCGCTGGCGCACTACCGCCTGGTCGCCGGGCGAGGAAATATTCGCGGCAGCGAAGGCCCAAGAAACGCGGTGGCCACCGGCCTGATTCTCTCCTGGCACAAGGAGTTTGCGCATGGACAGTAATCACAGCGCCCCGGCTATCGTCATTACCGTTATCAACGACTGCGCCAGCCTCTGGCACGAAGTGCTGCTGGGCATTGAAGAGGAAGGCATCCCTTTCCTGCTTCAGCATCACCCGGCTGGAGATATCGTTGACAGCGCCTGGCAGGCGGCGCGCAGCTCGCCGCTGCTGGTCGGCATTGCCTGCGATCGACACTCGCTGGTCGTACATTACAAGAATTTACCCGCATCGGCGCCGCTTTTTACGCTGATGCATCATCAGGACAGTCAGGCCCAACGCAACACCGGTAATAACGCGGCACGGCTGGTCAAAGGGATCCCTTTCCGGGATCTGAATAGCTAAGCAACAGGAGAACTGCAGTATGAATAACGCACTGGGACTGGTTGAAACAAAAGGGTTAGTAGGCGCCATTGAAGCTGCCGACGCCATGGTTAAATCTGCCAACGTACAGCTGGTGGGCTACGAAAAAATTGGTTCTGGCCTGGTTACAGTCATGGTTCGCGGCGACGTCGGCGCGGTTAAAGCAGCCGTAGATGCCGGCAGCGCGGCGGCAAGCGTCGTGGGTGAAGTGAAATCCTGCCACGTTATCCCGCGTCCGCACAGCGATGTTGAGGCCATTTTACCGAAATCAGCCTAATCGATGGCGAATAAGGAGCACCGCGTGAAGCAATCACTGGGATTACTTGAAGTTTGTGGTCTGGCACTGGCTATCAGCTGCGCCGATATCATGGCGAAATCCGCTTCTATCACGCTGCTCGCCCTCGAAAAGACCAATGGTTCAGGCTGGATGGTGATTAAAATTACCGGTGATGTGGCCTCCGTTCAGGCGGCTATCACCACCGGTGCGCATTTCGCCGAACAGCGGAATGGACTGGTGGCCCACAAGGTTATCGCCAGGCCCGGAGAAGGGATCCTGCTCGCAGAGACGCCCCCACCCTCCGTCATTGAACCTGAGCCTGAAGCGTCAGAGATAGCTGATGTCGTTTCTGAAGCGCCAGCCGAAGAGGCCCCGCAGGAATCAGAACTGGTCAGTTGCAACCTGTGTCTGGATCCAAAATGTCCGCGCCAGAAGGGCGAACCTCGTACGCTTTGCATTCATTCCGGCAAGCGAGGTGAAGCGTAATGGATAAAGAGCTTCTGCAATCAACGGTCCGTAAAGTTCTCGACGAGATGCGCCAGCGGCCTATTCCGCTGGGCGTCTCAAACCGTCATATCCACCTGTCCGCGCAGGATTATGAGCGGCTGTTTCCCGGCCATCCCATCAGCGAAAAAAAAGCGCTACTGCAGCCGGGACAATATGCTGCGGAGCAAACCGTCACCCTGGTAGGGCCGAAAGGGCAGCTCAAAAATGTGCGCCTGCTCGGCCCGCTGCGCTCGGTAAGCCAGGTAGAAATATCGCGTACCGATGCCAGAACACTGGGGATTGCCGCGCCGCTGAGAATGTCCGGCAACCTGAAGGGCACACCTGGCATCCGCCTGGTCAGCCCCTTTGGCGAACTGGAGCTACCTTCCGGGGTTATCGTCGCGCAGCGGCATATTCATATGTCGCCGCTTGATGCGCTGATCCTGAAGGTCTCCCACGGCGATAGGGTTTCGGTAGCGATTGAAGGCGACGAGCGCGGGCTGATTTTCAACAATGTGGCGATTCGCGTTTCACCGGACATGCGCCTCGAAATGCACATTGATACCGATGAAGCCAACGCCGCAGGTGCCGATAACCCGCAGGCCTTTGCCCGGCTGGTAGGCCCGCGATGAACGGCGAAATTTTGCAGCGCATTGTCGAGGAGATTGTCTCCCGACTGCAGCGCCGTGCCCAGAGCACGGCGACGCTGAGCGTTACGCAGCTTCGCGATGCCGACTGTCCAGCGCTGTTCTGTCAGCACGCGTCGCTGCGCATCCAGCTCGTCGACCTGCCGCTGCTGGGTCAGCTTGCGGATGCAGAAACCGACGATGCCGTAGCCCGGAAAATTCACGACGCGCTGGCGTTTGGCATCCGCGTACAGCTCAGCCTGCACAGCCAGCTGCTGCCGGTTATCCCGGTCAAAAAACTGGCTCGTCTGCCGCTGGTATTCACCGACGAGCACGGACTGCCGCTGGTTCTGCATGCGGGTTCGGTGCTGAGCTATCGCGATGTCGCGCTGCTAAGCCGGGGGCGTGTGGTTGTCCACCGCAAATGCATCGTGACCGCCATGGCGTGTGACGCGGCCAATGCGCGGAATATTCAATTAATTAAGCAGGAGTAAATCATGCATCTGGCACGAGTCACGGGCGCGGTTGTCTCCACGCAAAAATCACCTTCTTTGATTGGGAAAAAGCTGCTGCTGGTGCGTCGGGTCAGCGCCGATGGCGAACTCCCCGCCTCGCCCACCTCCGGCGATGAAGTGGCCGTGGACTCCGTCGGCGCGGGCGTCGGCGAACTGGTTTTGCTCAGCGGCGGCTCCAGCGCCAGGCACGTTTTTTCCGGGCCAAATGAGGCCATCGACCTCGCCGTTGTCGGCATTGTAGATACGCTTTCGCGTTAAGGGGCGGTTATGGCGATTTATACCCGAACAGGTGACGCTGGCACCACATCACTGTTTACCGGCCAGCGGGTGAGCAAAACCCACCCGCGGGTTGAAGCCTACGGCACGCTGGATGAGCTGAACGCCGCGCTGAGCCTGTGCGCCTGCGCCGCTGCGGATGAAAATCACCGCACCTTACTCGAGGCCATCCAGCAGCAACTTTTTTGGTTTAGCGCAGAGCTGGCCAGCGACAGCGAGCAGCCGTCGCCCAAACAGCGCTACATCAGCAGCGAAGATATTTCGGCTCTGGAAGCCGCTATCGATCGGGCAATGGCCCGCGTCGAACCGCTGCACAGCTTTATTTTACCCGGACGCTGCGAAGCCGCGAGCCGCTTACATTTTGCCCGCACGCTGGCGCGCCGCGCCGAACGCCGTCTGGTTGAACTGGCAACTGAAGTCAACGTACGCCAGGTGCTGATGCGCTACATCAACCGCTTATCGGACTGCCTGTACGCCCTGGCCCGCGCGGAAGATAGCGATGCGCATCAGGCCAACATCATCCGTGAAGTTAGCAAGCGCTATCTGGCTGCCAGCCAGCCGACCCGCAGCAAGGAGACAACGCCCGTGGCCCTCTCATTCCACGATCTGCACCAGCTCACCCGCGCCGCCGTTGAGCGCGCGCAGCAGCTTCAGGTTCCGGTAGTCGTCAGCATCGTTGACGCACACGGCACGGAAACTGTGACCTGGCGGATGCCGGACGCCCTGCTGGTTAGCAGCGAGCTGGCGCCGAAAAAGGCCTGGACCGCTGTTGCCATGAAAACGGCGACCCACGAGCTGAGCGATGTTGTTCAGCCAGGCGCGGCGCTTTATGGCCTGGAAAGTCATTTACAGGGAAAAGTGGTCACCTTTGGCGGCGGTTACGCCCTGTGGCGCGACGGCATATTAATTGGGGGTCTTGGCATCAGCGGCGGCAGCGTTGAGCAGGACATGGACATAGCACAGACCGCCATTGCGGCTATTAACGTGGGAACTCATCAATGAATACTTCTGAACTCGAAACCCTGATTCGCACCATTCTTAGCGAGCAATTAACCACGCCGGCGCAAACTCCGGCCCAGCCTCAGGGCAAAGGGATTTTCCAGTCCGTGAGCGAGGCCATCGATGCCGCGCACCAGGCGTTCTTACGTTATCAGCAGTGCCCGCTAAAAACCCGCAGCGCCATTATCAGCGCGATGCGTCAGGAGCTGACGCCGCTGCTGGCGACCCTGGCGGAAGAGAGTGCCAATGAAACAGGGATGGGCAACAAAGAAGATAAGCTTCTCAAAAACAAGGCTGCGCTGGACAACACGCCGGGCGTAGAAGATCTCACCACCACCGCGCTGACCGGCGACGGCGGCATGGTGCTGTTTGAATACTCACCGTTTGGCGTTATCGGTTCGGTCGCGCCGAGCACCAACCCGACGGAAACCATCATCAACAACAGCATCAGCATGTTGGCGGCGGGCAACAGCGTCTACTTTAGCCCGCATCCGGGAGCGAAAAAGGTCTCTCTGAAGCTGATTAGCCTGATTGAAGAGATTGCCTTCCGCTGCTGCGGCATCCGCAATCTGGTGGTGACCGTGGCTGAACCCACCTTCGAAGCGACCCAGCAGATGATGGCCCACCCGCGAATCGCGGTACTGGCTATTACCGGCGGCCCCGGCATTGTGGCAATGGGCATGAAGAGCGGTAAGAAGGTGATTGGCGCTGGCGCGGGTAACCCGCCCTGCATCGTCGATGAAACAGCGGACCTGGTGAAAGCGGCAGAAGATATCATCAACGGCGCGTCATTCGATTATAACCTGCCCTGCATTGCCGAGAAAAGCCTGATCGTAGTGGAGAGCGTCGCCGAGCGTCTGGTGCAGCAAATGCAAACCTTCGGCGCGCTGTTGCTAAGCCCTGCCGATACCGACAAACTCCGCGCCGCCTGCCTGCCAGAAGGCCAGGCGAATAAAAAACTGGTCGGCAAGAGCCCATCGGCCATGCTGGAAGCCGCCGGGATCGCTGTCCCTGCAAAAGCGCCGCGTCTGCTGATTGCGCTGGTTAACGCTGACGATCCGTGGGTCACCAGCGAACAGTTGATGCCGATGCTGCCGGTGGTAAAAGTCAGCGATTTCGATAGCGCGCTAGCGCTGGCCCTGAAGGTTGAAGAGGGGCTGCATCATACCGCCATTATGCACTCGCAGAACGTGTCACGCCTGAACCTCGCGGCCCGCACGCTGCAAACCTCGATATTCGTCAAAAACGGCCCCTCTTATGCCGGGATCGGTGTCGGCGGCGAAGGCTTTACCACCTTCACTATCGCCACGCCAACCGGTGAAGGGACCACGTCAGCGCGTACTTTTGCCCGCTCCCGGCGCTGCGTGCTGACCAACGGCTTTTCTATTCGCTAACCGAGGTCGCGATGAATACCTTCTCACTACAAACGCGGTTGTACAGCGGTCAGGGCAGCCTGGCGGTACTCAAGCGCTTTACCAATAAGCACATCTGGATAATCTGCGATGGTTTTCTGGCGCGCTCTCCGCTGCTGGATACCCTGCGTAACGCGCTGCCCGCAGATAACCGCATCAGCGTCTTTAGCGAGATAACGCCGGACCCCTCCATCCATACCGTGGTGCAGGGCATTGCGCAAATGCAGGCCCTGCAACCGCAGGTGGTGATCGGTTTTGGCGGCGGCTCGGCAATGGACGCGGCGAAAGCGATTGTCTGGTTTAGCCAGCAAAGCGGCATCAATATCGAAACCTGCGTGGCGATCCCGACCACCAGCGGCACCGGTTCGGAAGTGACCAGCGCCTGCGTAATTAGCGACCCGGATAAAGGCATTAAGTACCCGCTGTTCAACAATGCGCTGTATCCGGATATGGCGATCCTCGACCCGGAGCTGGTGGTCAGCGTGCCGCCGCAGATTACCGCCAACACCGGTATGGACGTGCTGACCCACGCCCTGGAAGCGTGGGTGTCACCGCACGCCAGCGACTTTACCGACGCGCTGGCGGAAAAAGCCGCCAAACTGGTGTTCCAGTATCTGCCCACGGCGGTGGAAAAAGGCGACTGCGTGGCGACACGAGGAAAAATGCACAACGCCTCAACGCTCGCCGGGATGGCCTTCAGCCAGGCGGGGCTGGGGCTTAACCACGCGATAGCCCACCAGCTTGGCGGACAGTTTCATCTTCCGCATGGCCTGGCCAATGCGCTGCTGCTCACGACGGTGATCCGTTTTAACGCCGGAGTTCCGCGCGCAGCCAAACGCTACGCGCGGCTGGCCAAAGCCTGCGGTTTTTGCCCGGCAGAAGCCAACGATGTCACGGCGATCAATGCGCTGATTCAGCAAATCGAACTGCTTAAGCAACGCTGTGCCCTTCCCTCACTGGCCGTTGCGCTAAAAGAAGGAAGATCCGACTTTTCCGCACGTATTCCAGCGATGGTGCAGGCCGCGCTGGCGGATGTCACGTTGCGCACCAACCCGCGCCCGGCCAGCGCCGAGGAAATTCGTGAACTGCTGGAGGAACTGCTATGAGCGCCGCCATCAACAGCGTTGAAATGTCCCTTAGCGCCGATGAAATTCGTGAGCGCGTTCGCGCAGCGGGCGTTGTCGGTGCGGGCGGCGCAGGTTTTCCCGCCCACGTTAAGCTACAGGCGCAGGTAGAGATTTTTCTGGTGAACGCCGCCGAGTGTGAACCGATGCTCAAAGTTGACCAGCAACTGATGTGGCAGCAGGCCGCGCGTCTTGTCCGCGGCGTGCAGTACGCCATGACGGCAACCGGCGCGCGCGAAGGGGTGATTGCCCTGAAAGAAAAATACCGCCGGGCCATCGACGCCCTCTCCCCACTACTGCCAGCCGGTATCCGCCTGCATATTCTGCCGGATGTTTATCCGGCGGGCGATGAGGTGCTGACTATCTGGATGGCAACCGGCCGCCGGGTCGCCCCTGCCGCGCTGCCGGCCAGCGTCGGCGTGGTCGTCAATAACGTGCAAACGGTGCTCAATATTGCCCGGGCGGTCGAGCAGCAGTTTCCGGTCACTCGTCGCACGATAACCGTGAACGGCGCGGTCGCCAGACCGTTGACCGTTACCGTTCCTGTCGGCATGTCACTGCATGAAGTGCTGGCGCTGGCTGGCGGCGCGACGGTCGACAACCCCGGTTTTATTAACGGCGGCCCGATGATGGGTGGCCTGATTACCTCTCTTGATAACCCGGTGACGAAAACTACCGGCGGCCTGCTGGTGCTCCCAAAAAGCCATCCGCTTATCCAGCGCAGGATGCAGGACGAGCGCACAGTGCTTTCCGTCGCGCGCACCGTCTGCGAACAGTGCCGACTCTGTACCGATCTCTGCCCACGACATCTGATCGGCCACGAACTCTCTCCGCACCTGCTGGTGCGGGCGGTGAACTTTCATCAGGCTGCCACGCCGCAACTGCTGCTGAGCGCCCTTACCTGCTCGGAATGCAACGTTTGCGAAAGCGTGGCCTGCCCGGTCGGGATCTCGCCGATGCGCATCAACCGCATGTTAAAACGCGAGCTGCGGGCGCAAAACCAGCGCTACGAAGGGCCGCTGAATCCGGCCGACGAAATGGCGAAATATCGCCTCGTGCCAGTGAAGCGGCTGATCGCCAAACTGGGGCTTAGCCCCTGGTATCAGGAAGCACCGTTGGTTGAAGACGAACCGGCTGTAGGAACAGTGACTTTGCAACTGCGCCAGCATATTGGTGCCAGCGCAGTAGCG
Organism: Salmonella sp. NW884; assembly: GCF_051700745.1. Classification (NCBI taxonomy): domain Bacteria; kingdom Pseudomonadati; phylum Pseudomonadota; class Gammaproteobacteria; order Enterobacterales; family Enterobacteriaceae; genus Salmonella; species Salmonella sp. NW884. Next base: position 662,058 of record NZ_JAMMDE010000001.1, read on the forward strand.
AACGTTGCGGTGGGAGAACGCGTGACACGCGGGCAATGCGTTGCCGATGTCCCTCCTGGCGCGCTCGGCGCCCCCATTCACGCCAGCATCGACGGCGTTGTATCGGCCATCAGCGAACAGGCCATCACGGTTGTAAGAGGTTAACCATGTCTCAGGCTATAGGAATTTTAGAACTCACCAGCATCGCCAAAGGGATGGAGCTTGGTGATGCGATGCTGAAAAGCGCCAACGTCGATCTATTGGTCAGCAAGACCATCTGCCCGGGGAAGTTTTTACTGATGCTCGGCGGGGATATCGGCGCTGTCCAGCAGGCCATTGAAACCGGTACGTCGCAGGCCGGCGAGATGCTCGTCGACAGCCTGGTGCTGGCGAATATTCATCCCAGCGTACTTCCGGCCATCAGCGGCCTGAACAGCGTCGATAAGCGCCAGGCGGTAGGTATCGTCGAAACCTGGAGCGTGGCGGCCTGCATTAGCGCCGCAGACCGGGCGGTGAAAGGCTCAAACGTCACCCTGGTGCGGGTGCATATGGCCTTCGGTATCGGCGGTAAATGTTACATGGTGGTGGCGGGCGACGTTTCTGACGTCAATAACGCCGTGACGGTCGCCAGCGAAAGCGCGGGCGAGAAAGGGTTGCTGGTTTACCGCTCGGTGATCCCACGCCCGCATGAAGCCATGTGGCGACAGATGGTGGAGGGATAATGGAAAGACAACCGACAACGGATCGCATGATTCAGGAATACGTGCCGGGGAAACAGGTCACTCTCGCGCACCTGATTGCTAATCCAGGGAAAGATCTCTTTAAGAAGCTGGGCCTGCAGGATGCGGTGTCCGCCATTGGCATCCTTACCATCACGCCGAGCGAAGCATCGATTATTGCCTGCGATATTGCTACCAAATCCGGCGCGGTGGAGATTGGGTTTCTTGACCGCTTTACCGGCGCGGTGGTGCTGACTGGCGATGTTTCCGCCGTGGAATATGCCCTTAAGCAGGTGACGCGCACGCTGGGCGAAATGATGCAGTTCACCACCTGTTCGATCACCCGGACGTAACGTCATGAAGCGTTTGATGTTTATCGGCCCCAGCCAGTGCGGGAAAACCTCGCTGACCCAAAGCCTGCGCGGCGAAGCGCTCCATTATAAGAAAACCCAGGCGATTGAATGGTCGCCGATGGCCATCGACACGCCGGGCGAGTACCTGGAGAACCGCTGCCTGTATAGCGCCCTGCTGACCAGCGCCTGCGAGGCCGACGTTATCGCCCTGGTGTTAAATGCCGACGCCCAGTGGTCGCCCTTTTCTCCGGGGTTTACCGCCCCGATGAACCGCCCGACGATTGGCCTGGTCACCAAGGCCGATCTCGCCGACCCGCAGCGTATTTCGCTGGTTGCACAATGGCTTACGCAGGCTGGCGCACAGCAGATTTTTATTACCAGCGCGCTAAATAACTCGGGTCTCGACGCCGTGCTGGATTTTCTGAATTCGAAGGAACCTTTATGTCTTACAAAATAATGGCCATTAACGCCGGCAGCTCATCGTTAAAATTCCAGCTGCTGGAGATGCCGCAGGGCGACATGCTCTGTCAGGGGCTGATTGAGCGTATCGGTATGGCGGATGCGCAGGTGACAATTAAGACGCACAGCCAAAAATGGCAGAAAACCGTCCCCGTTGCCGATCATCGCGATGCGGTAACGCTGCTTCTGGAAAAGCTGCTGGGTTATCAAATCATTAACAGTCTGCGGGACATTGATGGGGTGGGCCATCGTGTGGCGCACGGCGGTGAGTTTTTTAAAGACTCGACGCTGGTCACGAATGAAACGTTAGCGCAAATCGAACGTCTTGCTGAACTGGCCCCGCTTCACAACCCGGTAAACGCGTTGGGTATTCACATTTTCCGTCAACTGTTGCCTGATGCCCCTTCCGTAGCCGTGTTTGATACGGCATTTCACCAGACGCTGGATGAACCCGCCTATATTTACCCGCTTCCCTGGCATTATTATGCTGAACTGGGAATTCGCCGTTATGGCTTTCATGGCACCAGCCATAAGTATGTCAGCGGCGTTCTGGCGGAAAAGCTGGGCGTACCACTCAGCGCATTACGGGTGATTTGTTGTCATCTTGGAAACGGTAGCAGCATCTGCGCCATCAAGAACGGACGTTCGGTCAATACGTCGATGGGCTTTACGCCGCAGTCAGGCGTGATGATGGGCACCCGTAGCGGAGATATTGATCCCTCTATTCTGCCGTGGATAGCCCAGCGCGAAAGCAAAACGCCGCAACAGTTGAATCAGTTATTAAATAATGAGTCAGGCTTGCTGGGCGTTTCTGGCGTGTCGTCTGATTACCGCGATGTCGAACAGGCAGCCAATACCGGTAACCGGCAGGCTAAACTCGCTCTCACTCTGTTTGCCGAACGCATTCGCGCCACCATTGGCAGCTATATTATGCAGATGGGAGGACTGGATGCGCTGGTATTCACTGGGGGCATTGGCGAGAACTCAGCGCGCGCCAGATCGGCGGTGTGCCATAATTTGCAATTTTTAGGCTTAGCCGTTGATGAAGAGAAAAATCAGCGTAATGCAACATTTATCCAGACGGAGAACGCCCTGGTGAAAGTCGCTGTCATCAACACCAACGAAGAGTTAATGATCGCACAAGACGTTATGCGCATTGCGCTACCGGCCACGGAAGGGCTTTGTGTACCAGCCTGAGAGGGTTATACGACGCATTGCGGCAAGTCATGGTAATAACGCTTTTACCATGACACTATGCGCGCACACTATTCGTACCTGAAAGGTGATAACGTGGCTGTTGCGCAATGCCCCGCCTCATGCGGGGAACTTATCCAGGGATGGATTCTGGGCAGTGAGAAACTGGTCTCCTGCCCCGTTGACTGGTACAGCACCGTAGCAGTCACGGCTGCGCCGCCGTTGGTAAACGAGCGTCCATTGTCGCGGGCGATGGTGGAGCGAGTTCTGGCGCACTGGCAGTATCCTGCGCACTGGAGTAACGAGATTCGCGTCGATGTGCGTTCGTCAATTCCCGTTGCCAAAGGCATGGCCAGCAGCACCGCAGATATTGCCGCTACGGCGGTGGCAACGGCGCATCATCTTGGCCATTCGCTGGATGAAACCACCCTTGCACAGCTTTGCGTCTCAATCGAACCCACTGATAGCACCGTTTTTCATCAGTTAACGCTGTTTGATCATAATAATGCGGCCACGCAAATCGCCTGCGAGCCACCGCCGCCAATCGATTTGCTGGTACTGGAAAGCCCGGTCACACTGCGCACGCAAGATTACCACCGTCTCCCTCGCCAGCAGAAATTAATAGCAAGTTCACCAACCTTGCAGCAGGCCTGGAATCTGGTGCAGGAAGCCTGTATAACGCAAAATCCGCTCCGACTGGGTGAGGCGGCTACGCTTAGCGCTATCGCCAGCCAGACGCTGTTACCTAAGCCGGGCTTTACCGCCCTGCTATCGCTGGTCGAAGAGTGTGATTTATACGGATTGAACGTGGCGCATAGCGGTAGCGTGGTGGGTCTGATGCTGGACCGGAAACGTCATGATATTGCGCGCCTGAAAGGTAAGCTGGCAGAGAAAAAACTTACCCGACACTGGCCAAAACAACATTTACTCAAGATGGTCACAGGCGGGGTCAAACTGCAGTGAGAGCCTGATATACGCTCCCACTGCCGTAGCGCATTATTCGGCTTTTACATCGGCGTGTTTCATTTCGCCCATCGCTTTCAGCTTTTTGGAAATGTCGCGACGCTCTTTGGAGATTTCGGCATTTTTAATGATGTAGTCATCAACGCGATCTTCATAGTCGCTTTTCATACTGGCGATGATACCCTGAATCGCCTCAACGCTCATACCTGGCTTGATGTAGTCGCTCAGGTTGTCCAGCAGCAGCACACGCTTCTGGTTGTCACGGATCTTCTTCTCAATGTCCTGAATTTCACGCTGCAGTTTATTTTTGCGACGGAACAGACGAACAAACTCCAGCACGTCCTGGAAAGAAGGCTTGGTTGTTTCCATTTTTACACCCCTGATAATGTGAGATTCGGATTCGTTAAGCAACTGCTAGTGGATAAACATTACGTTTATCCCCGTCATACTTCAAGCCGCCAGAGGAAACACCGTTACGTCGCCGTCTGGGGAAACCTGAAGGTTCGGGGATAAAATCGTTGCCAGTAGCACTCATTTTATCCTTATATTAGTATCATACTCTTAATCTTTGCTGAATCGAAGCAGCAACAAATTCATTCGCCCCATCTGCTTTTTATTTGCGCAAAGCCCGGCAGATCAAGTGTGAAAGCAGTTCCAACTGTCGGGCCGTTTCCATACTTAGCCAAACATAGCCGTGGATGGGGGTTTCAGCCACCGCGTCGCCCTGCTGCTCGTTCATTAGCTGCCGCAACTCGGCAGCAATATCATTCAGTTTACCGGTATTTGCCAGTACCGGCTGCGGGTTGCCTTCAAACAACGCGTGGGCGATCGTTAACAAGGTTTGCTGCGTCATCTGCTGGGTTTCACGCAATGTGTGCGCGTTAAGCATCACAAAATGGCTGGCGCGCGTCGCCCAGTGGGCATTGATTTGTAATTCAAGCATACAAACCAGATTGCGGTTGATGGTCTGAATGGCCTCGAAAATAGATTTTTGTATCCGGGTTTCTTTACTGGCGGGCGTTATCAGCCCGCGCATTTTGACGACATCGTTCAGCAACCGTTGCAAATGTTTATCCAACCGGGGGCGCTCCAGCAAATTCGGCGACAGCGCTGCCTGATACACCCGATTATACGCCGTGACGCAATGCGCCAGTTGGATGCGCCAGTGCAAAAAGGCGCGCTGGGGCCAAATGCCGGTAAACAACATTGCCAGTAGCGACCCCAAAATCACATCCCCGCCACGCCATAATGCCGTATTCATATCACCAGCAGGAGCGCCGACAACAACGGCGAGCGTTATGCCTATCAGTAGCGCCTGATACGGTTTTTTCCCTAAGGCCAGCCAGCCGCACAAAAACATCGCTATCGCACACCACACCAGCATCAGCGGTAAGGAAAAGAGCTCCAGGCGTAGCGCCACCAGCCCTAACGCCGCGCCCAGGATCGTACCGCCTATGCGCTCAAAAGCACGAGGCACTACATTTCCCCAAAATGAGATGGGCCCCATAATCACCACTAACGTGATTAGCGGCCATGTGCCTTCGGGAATAGAAAACAGACGAACCAGCAGAAAGGTAAGAATGAACGCCAGGGCGATACGTATGCCATGCACAATGCGATAATGACGGTACAACCGTATTTCAAAAGGGCTTAATGACTTATCGGCACGCACGCTTGCGCTCCTTACGGGAATGGCAAAAAATGCATTGTACCTGCTTTATAGCAAAAATAGCGCACTGGCGGACGGAACACATTATCCGTCCGCTCTTTTCAGACAGGAAACCAGTCGATCACTTCCGCTGTACCGGAATATACATTTCAATATCCCAGTATCCATCTTCCATGCCGTTATTCAGATAGGTTTCAAAACAGGGCGCAGAGGCTATCTGATAAGCGCTATCCTGCTCCAGGACGTCAAAAAACCGTTCCCACGGCTTCGCAAAGTCACGGTCTTCCACACGCGCGACAGCAGTGGCATATTCGCCGCCTTCAATGGCGGTCACGATTACGCCTTCGCTATTGTCCGGCAGGATGAAATTCTCTGCCACGGACACCACGGTATCGCAGCGGAGTTTTTCCGCAGGTACGACATCTGGATTGTCGTAATAGACGGCAATCCATTCAACTGGCACGATCCGCTGTCGATCCACCCACGTCATCAGTTGTTCAAAACCCTGCTTCACGGTGTGTTCCCATGGACCGACCATGTGGAAACCGGCTATCTTGCGTTTTTGTTCCTGCCTGATTTCGTAATCCATGCTGCCTCCGTCACCTCACTACACTGTATGAATGTACAGTATAATTGCGACATTTTACGGTCACAAGGACAGAGTGAACATTTTGTGAGCAACCTCGCACTCCCGCCCTTTTGACACTTCAGGTGACGGTGAACGGTGTGTGACAACGGCTTACGCTTTATGCTGAAAATAGTCGCTCAGACGAGAGAACATACCGCCTTTACCCACCGATTCCAGAGTGACCAGCGGCCACTGAGCGATCAGTTTATCTCGATCGTAGAGCTCTATTTCACCTACCCGCTGATGAGCGGCGATTGGCGCCTCCAGATCATTTCTATCCAGCACATATTTTGCTTTGATATGCGGAATTTCCGCTTTAGGCAGCGCCATCCAGAAGTCCTGTTCCGTACCCAGCGCAATCTTTTCTTTATCTCCATACCAGATTCGCTCGCTGCCCACTTTTTTACCGCTGTGCAAAATCTGCACCGTCGCAAAGTTTTGCTGGCCCCATTGCAACAGTTTTCGCGCCTGTTCCTCGCGTCCTTTCGAACTTTTCGCTCCCATCACGACGGCGATAAGTCGACGCTGCCCGTCCACCGCCGATGCGATAAGATTAAATCCCGCCCCCGATGTGTGTCCGGTTTTAAGCCCATCAATATGCATGGTCTTATCCCACAACAAGCCGTTGCGGTTCTGCTGTGTGATGCCGTTCCAGGTCAGGCTCTTCTCGCTGTACATGTGATAAAATTCAGGTTCACCGTGAATAATCGCCCGGGAGAGTACGGCCAGGTCATACGCGGAGCTATGTTGTCCCGGCGCATCCAGACCGTGGACGGTTTCAAAATGGGTATCCCGTAAATTGAGTTTTTTCACATAGCTGTTCATCATCGCCACAAACTGCGGCTGCCCGCCCGCGATATAATCCGCCAGCGCCACACAGGCATCGTTACCGGAATCCACAATTAAGCCACGGCTTAAATCGCGTACCGACACGCGATCCCCTTCTTTTAAAAACATCAACGAGGAGCCGACAAACACCGGATTATCCTTCGCCCAGGCATCGCGCCCAACGGTGACGATATCGTCAGGGCTGATACGATGACTATCGATGGCGCGATCGACGACGTAGCCCGTCATTAGCTTGGTAAGGCTGGCGGGATTACGTTGCTGGTGTTCATTACCGGCGGTAAGAACCTGTCCCGTAGTGTAATCCATCAACACCCAGGCGCCTGCATCAATGGCTGGCGGTTGGGGAGCAAAACTTACGGCATCGGCCGCAAGCGCAGGAGAAAGGTGCATCGCGAATAAAGAAGCGGCAATAAACAAACGGCGTTTCAACAGCATGTCCTCAGGATGGTCTCAATTTGCCGTTCTTTTTACGGAAGTTCAGTTAAACAAACATGGATAAATTGCAAGAAAATGTGACACAAGGCACATTTTCTTGCTGACTTTATTTTATGGATATGCTCAGACGGCGGACTTATCCCCGCGCGGCGCGGTACGATGACGGTGATAGCCGTCAACCATGCTACGGAAAATTTGTCCCGGCGTGTCGCCAAGAGTACACAGATAGAGATGCGCGCAAATAAACAGTAAGCCGATGATAGCAAGCGCCATATGCAGCACCAGCATCACAGGGCCCAGACCCGCAACCTGCGGATAGAGACACAGCAAACCGGTGATGATTAACAGCGGTACCAGCGCGTACATAATTGCCAGATATGCCAGTTGTTGCAGTGGATTGAACTTATTCTGCTCTGTTGCCGCGAACGGATGCGCTTCCCCTTTCATGATGCCAAAAAGGTAAAAACGCGTCTGGCGTATGCAGCGCGTTACCAGTCCGGAAAAATTTACCCGATAGTGACGCCCGTTACCTGTGGTGAGGTTGATCAGCACAAACCCGACCCAGAAAGCCAGTAAGGCAAAACCACACCAGGTATGCACTTGTACCATTAGCGCTACAGGGCCGAGAGAAAAATGACCAAATAAACCGCTTAACAGTAATAAAACAAACAGTAACGCATTTCCCCAATGCCAACGGCGAATCGCCAGCGAGTAGAGATAGTCACGATGTTCTTCACCGCCCGCTGTTTTTGGCGCCAGCATCCGGCGCAATAACGCATGGATAACCAGCCCAACAAGCATGAGCAGCACCACGACGCCTGCATAAATTAACCACAGCGGCCAATAATCTGGCGCATAATGTAGTTCCGCTCCCCAGATAGTATTCATGCTTTACCCTCCTGATGGACTTCTTTACGACGGTACAGACTGACCGCGCCGCTACGCGCCTCCTGCTGGCGATAGACCTCTTTCTGACCGACCCAGCGCTGGATCTCGCTCTCATCCAGTCTGCCGAATTTCAGCGCGTCCGTTGGGCAAACGGATACGCACGCCGGAGACTGGCCAGCCGCCAACCGCGTGTCGGCGCAGAAGTTACACTTGTCGGCGACACCGGTTTGCGGATTCAAATAGCGCACATGGAAAGGACATGCGGCAACACAATAATCGCAGCCAATACAGCGCGATTTATCCACCTGCACGATCCCGTTTTCATCACGATATGACGCTCCGGTAGGACAAACGCTGACACATGGCGCATTTTCACAGTGCTGACAGGAGACGCGGACAAATTGAAAATGGGTTAGTGCGTTGGATGCCTGTTCAGGGGCGCGAATTTGTACCTGTACGCGGCTAAATCCCTCCGGTACGTCATTAAGCACTTTGCAGGCAACGGTACACGCCTGGCAGCCGATACAACGTTTTTCATCATGCAGCATGACGTACTGATTCGTTAAATGATTCATGGTTCCCTCCTCCCTCATGCCCGGCTCAGCGTCACGCCTGCGGTATGCACTACCGTACCGGATACCGGACTCGTCACGTGCGGCAGTAAATTGCCACAGTGGATACCGTGTGTCGTCGCCGCCGTTTTAGCCCCAGCTTTAGCGCCAAATCCCATATAGACAAAAAGCGTATCCGGGCGAATACCGGGCGTCACCAGCGCCTTACCTTTCTCTTTACCCGTGGCATTTTCCAGCCAGATCTCATCGCCGGTCTTAATGCCTTTTTCTTGCGCTGTTTGCGGATGGACCCAGACCGCGTTATCCCACATTAGCTCGCTGAGTAAAGGTACGTACTGCGTCGCGCCATTGGTATGCACGGCCACCTTGCCCTGAATGAAGTAAAGCTCATTCTCTTTTTTAAGCGCAAAGTCACGAACGCGCGGAACGCCGTAGCCTGGGAGCAATTCCTCCAGGGTTGCGGAATAAAGTTCGATTTTGCCGGAGGGCGATTTGAAGCGAAGCTGTTCGCCATAGGTGTTGTCACTGTCCGTCGCGATAGCGCCGGGGTAACGCGCCGTAAACTGGCGAACGGATTCTGGTTCGCGTAATAGCAGCGGAACGCCCCATTCGAGATACCCTTCCTGTCGCAGTTCCTTCGCTAAGGCATGGTCGCCGTTCAACTGATAGAGTTGGCGCGTCTGCATATCCTGCCACGGATAGTACTGCCCTAATCCCAACTGCTCGCCAAGTTCTTTCCAGATTTGCCAACTCGGACGCGCCTCGCCAATCGGTTCTACGACCTGTTGGCGCAGAGCGTAAGCCGGGTGCAGTCCCGACATATCCGATACCTCTTCGTCCCGTTCGAGATAGGTGCATTCCGGCAGCAGATAGTCGGCATACGCCGCGCTCTCGCTCAAATAGACATCGCAGCTGACCACCAGATCCAGTTGCTCAACGGTTTTTACCAGGTCCGAACGACAGGTGACGGTCTGGAAAGGATTATGCCGCGACATGATCCACGCCTTTATCGGGTAAGGCTTCTCGGTTAACACCGCGTCAATAATGCTTTGCACCACGCCGCCGCCAGCGGCGATATATTTAAACTGCGGTGCGATCAAATCGATGCGTTGCGCCGTCGGTTTCGGCATATTTTTAATGTTGAGTTTCGCCAGCGTTGGCGCGACCTTTTCTCCGGCCAGTTTATTGTAAACCGACGCGTTTTTTTTCTGATATAGCCCGCCTTCGCGCTCAATATTACCGAGCAGCACATTAAGCGTAAAAATCATACGCCGCATATCGATCTCTTCCTGCGAGAACGTCGCGCGATGACCAGGACTGACAATAGCGTGAGGCGCGCAGGCGGCCAGTTCGCGTGTCACCCGGACAATAACGTCGGCTGGGACATCGGCCTGCGCGGCGGCCCATTCCGGCGTCGTCTCTTTTACCGCCTGTGCTAACTGTTCAAATCCGCTGGTATAACGCTCAACAAAAGACGCATCGTAGAGCTGTTCATCAATCATGACGTGGCACATCGCCAGCAGAACCGCTAAATCCCCCCCGGGACGAATAGCGTGCCACTCATCCGCCTTGCTGGAAAATATCGACAAACGCGGATCGAAGCTCACCATTTTGGCCCCCTTCTCCTGCGCGGTCATTAACTCATGGGTATCGGCAACTTCAATCCCTTCATACAAATTGTGGCCAAACGAAACCAGATAGCGCGTGTTAGCGATATCCATCGCCAGATCGCCGCCCATCATCACTTTTGCCGCAATGGCTTTCCCGGCAGGGCATGTTGAGGCGTGCGTAAAGGTATTAGGCGAACCAAAGGCCGTAGCCAGATGGAAAAGATGGCTGGAGAGCGAGCCCGATTTGGAAGAGAAAGCCACGCTCTCGGGGCCATGCTGCGCTTTGATGGCATTCATTTTCGCCGCGATTTCCTGGTAAGCCTGTTGCCAGCTAATCACCTGCCATTCACCGTCGCCGCGTGGCCCGGTGCGTTTCATAGGTTTTACAATCCGTTGCGGGTCATTGACCAGGCTGACGCCGCTCCCGCCCCTGGCGCATATGCGCGTCCCCTGCTGCGGCGCAGAAGGATTGCCCTGGATAAAAACGGTCTTGTTATTGACTACCTGCGCCTGAATAGGGCAACGAAAGGAACACATTTCGCACAAGCTTGGTGTTAGCGTGGTTTTACCGCTAATGCCGGCAATCGGGTTGCGCGCCAGCGCCCCGGGCGGAAAAGCGCCCAGCGCGCAGGCAGAGCAGCCGATGCCCACCCCCTGCAAAAAAGAACGACGACTAATGCTCATATAACCTCCTGTTATTAGATATAGCTGAAGATTATATTTAATTTGTATTATGAAATGTCGGCTTCAATCACAATTTGAAATAGTTGTTAAAATGAACACGCTAACACGATAAGACCTTTTATTTTATAAATATTTTACATTTCCTGAACACGCACATGGACTGTCATTGAATAATCAGCAGAATTACCAAACAACCCGCTGTTAATTATAAAAATGATACAATTCCAATAACACGTAATAATATTTAAAAGAAAACGATTATTTCCTGAAAAGCGATTTCACGCGCTTTACGCAGTTCTTTCTCATACGCGCCGGAACGTCCGCCGACGATATCCCGAATACCGGCGAAAACGTTGGTTGCGCATCGAAGCGGGTTTAGTTTTTCGCGCACACGGGCTTCGTTACCCGACCCGCTCTCTTATGCCTGGATTTTTCCGCAGATACGTCAGCGTCCCATAATATGGTGACATGATGACAGGATGGACACTTTCTGAAAGAAACCTGCCAGATAACATGGTGAATTGTGATCTCCATCGCCATACCGACATATGAAGCTTACTTTTAAGGCGTTAAAAATCCAGACCGTTTTTCCATAATGATGTTGATAAGGAATTCTAATGAAGATATCATCAGGCGCAATTAATTTTTCTACTATTCCTAACCAGGTTAAAAAATTAATTACCTCTATTCGTGAACATACGAAAAACGGGTTCGCCTCAAAAATAACCAGTGTTAAAAACACGCATGCTTCTTTAAATGAAAAAATTAAAACAGGAAAGAGCTCATCGATTGAGTTCGCGTTACCACAAAAAATAAAAGACTTGTTTCAGCCGAAAAATAAAAACACCTTAAACAAGACATTGATTACCGTTAAAAATATTAAAGATACAAATAATGCAGGTAAGAAGAATATTTCAGAAGAAGATGCCTCAAAAATAAATGCAGCATTCATGCGTAAGCATATTGCAAATCAATCACGTGATTATAATTACAGAGTGACAGGTGCGGCCCCGCTCCCCGGTGGAGTCTCTGTATCAGCTAATAACAGGCCCACGGTTTCTGAAGGTAGAACACCACCAGTATCACCCTCCCTCTCACTTCAGGCTACGTCTTCCCCGTCATCACCTGCCGACTGGGCTAAGAAACTCACGGATGCAGTTTTACGGCAGAAAGCCGGAGAAACCCTTACGGCCGCAGATCGCGATTTTTCAAACGCAGATTTCCGTAATATTACATTCAGCAAAATATTGCCCCCCAGCTTCATGGAGCGAGACGGCGATATTATTAAGGGGTTCAACTTTTCAAATTCAAAATTTACTTATTCTGATATATCTCATTTACATTTTGACGAATGCCGATTCACTTATTCGACACTGAGTGATGTAGTCTGCAGTAATACAAAATTTAGTAATTCAGACATGAATGAAGTGTTTCTACAGTATTCAATTACTACACAACAACAGCCCTCTTTTATTGATACAACATTAAAAAATACGCTTATACGTCACAAAGCCAACCTCTCTGGCGTTATTTTACATGAACCGGATAATTCATCACCTCCGTCAGTATCAAGGGGCGGAAATTTTATTCGTCTAGGTGATATCTGGCTGCAAATGCCACTCCTTTGGACTGAGAACGCTGTGGATGGATTTTTAAATCATGAGCACAATAATGGTAAAAGTATTCTGATGACCATTGACAGCCTGCCCGATAAATACAGTCAGGAAAAAGTCCGGGCAATGGAAGACCTGGTGAAGTCATTGCGGGGCGGCCGTTTAACAGAGGCAGGTATCCGGCCAGTTGAAAGTTCGCTGGTGAGCGTACTGGCCCACCCCCCTATACGCAAAGTACGCTTATCAGCGAGTGGATCAGGCCTGTTCAGGAACGTTTTTTTGCCCACCAGTGCCAGACCTATAATGACGTTCCCCTGCCGGCTCCTGACACATATTATCAGCAGCGCATACTGCCTGTGTTGCTGGATTCGTTTGACAGGAACAGCGCCGCCATGACCACTCACAGCGGACTCTTTAATCAGGTGATTTTACACTGTATGACAGGCGTGGACTGCACTGATGGCACCCGCCAGAAAGCTGCAGCGCTTTATGAACAGTATCTTGCGCACCCGGCGGTGTCTCCCCACATCCATAATGGACTCTTCGGCAATTATGACGGCAGCCCGGACTGGACAACCCGCGCCGCAGATAATTTCCTGCTGTTTTCCTCCCAGGATTCAGACACGGCGATGATGCTCTCCACTGACACGCTGTTAACAATGCTAAACCCTACTCCTGACACTGCATGGGACAACTTTTACCTGCTGCGAGCCGGAGAGAACGTTTCCACCGCGCAAATCTCTCCGGTAGAGTTATTCCGTCATGACTTTCCGGTGTTTCTCGCCGCATTTAATCAGCAGGCCACGCAGCGACGCTTTGGGGAGCTGATTGATATCATCCTCAGCACTGAAGAGCACGGGGAGCTGAACCAGCAGTTTATTGCCGCCACGAACCAGAAACATTCCACCGTGAAGTTGATTGATGATGCCTCAGTGTCGCGTCTGAACACCGTTTTTGACCCCTTGCTTCCTGAAGGCAAACTCAGCCCGACACACTACCAGCACATCCTCAGTGCTTATCACCTGACGGACGCCACCCCACAGAAGCAGGCGGAAACCCTGTTCTGTCTCAGTACCGCATTCGCACGCTATTCCTCCAGCGCCATTTTCGGCACTGAGCATGACTCTCCGCCCGCCCTGAGAGGCTATGCGGAGGCGCTAATGCAGAAAGCCTGGGAGCTGTCTCCGGCGATATTCCCGTCCAGCGAACAGTTTACCGACTGGTCCGACCGTTTTCACGGCCTCCATGGCGCCTTTACCTGTACCAGCGTTGTGGCGGATAGTATGCAACGTCATGCCAGAAAATATTTCCCGAGTGTTCTGTCATCCATCCTGCCACTGGCCTGGGCGTAGTCCAGCCTCAACCCGCATGGAATTAAGGGACACAGCGTTGTGTCCCTTTGTAAATAGACCCGTTTTAGTCCATGCATTTTTTGAGATCCCGGCCAGATTGACCCTGGCCTAAATTCCATACAGTACTAAATCAGAATCAGTAATTTCAGATGGACCGGAATATGGTTTACCATAGAGGGAGCGTAGCTTAGTGTCGCTGATGATCATTTTAGTATTTTGTACTCACCATCGCATGTACCAACATTAGCAACAATACCAATTGGTGTACAAATACAATCAATCAACGACAAAATAAAAGAATAAAATATTTCATATACATATAACATCAGGCGTGTACATCAAGTGACAGTTAAAAACGACAGCATACAGAGCACATTCCTCTTCCACGATTACGAAACCTTCGGTACGCATCCGGCCCTCGACAGACCTGCGCAATTCGCCGCGCTCCGTACGGATAACGACTTCAACGTTATTGGCGAGCCGGAGGTGTTTTACTGCAAACCCGCTGATGATTATCTACCGCAGCCCGGCGCGGTGCTGATTACCGGCATCACGCCACAGGAAGCGCGTGAGAAAGGAGAAAACGAAGCCGCTTTCGCCAGACGCATTCATGCGCTGTTTACCGTTCCTAAAACCTGCGTTGTGGGTTACAACAATGTGCGTTTTGATGATGAAGTTACGCGCAATATTTTTTATCGCAACTTTTACGATCCCTACGCCTGGAGCTGGCAGCATGATAATTCACGTTGGGATCTATTGGATGTCATGCGCGCCTGTTATGCGCTGCGCCCGGAGGGAATTAACTGGCCGGAAAACGACGACGGCCTGCCCAGCTTTCGTCTGGAACATTTAACCCAGGCGAACGGGATCGAACACAGCAACGCGCATGATGCGATGGCGGATGTCTACGCCACTATTGCGATGGCGCAGCTGGTGAAAACACGCCAGCCGCGGCTGTTTGATTATCTTTATAGCCACCGCAGTAAACATAAACTGGCGGCGCTGATTGACGTTCCGCAAATGAAGCCGCTGGTGCATGTCTCCGGCATGTTTGGCGCGTGGCGCGGTAATACAAGCTGGGTCGCGCCGCTGGCGTGGCATCCTGAAAACCGTAACGCGGTGATCATGGTCGATTTAGCAGGCGATATTTATCCTCTTCTTGAGCTGGACAGCGACACCCTTCGCGAGCGGCTTTATACGGCCAAAGCCGATCTTGGCGATCACGCCGCAGTGCCGGTAAAGCTGGTGCATATCAATAAATGTCCGGTACTGGCGCAGGCGAATACCTTGCGCCCAGAGGATGCCGACCGACTGGGAATTAACCGCCAGCATTGCCTGGATAACCTGAAAGTGTTGCGTGAAAACCCGCAGGTTCGCGACAAAGTGGTGGCGATTTTCGCCGAAGCCGAACCTTTTGCCGCCTCGGATAACGTTGATGCCCAGCTCTATGATGGTTTTTTCAGCGATGCCGATCGCGCAGCCATGAAAATCGTACTCGAAACCGAGCCACGTAACCTGCCCGCGCTGGACATTACCTTTGTCGATAAGCGCATTGAGAAGCTGCTGTTTAATTACCGCGCACGCAATTTTCCCGGTACGCTGGATGACGCAGAGCAGCAGCGCTGGCTAGAGCATCGCCGTCAGGTGCTGACGCCGGAGTTTTTACAACAATATGCCAATGAATTGCAGATGCTTTCTCAGCAGTATGCGGAAGATAAAACGAAGCTGGGGTTGCTGAAATCACTGTGGCAGTACGCAACCGAGATTGTGTAATTGACCAATGCCTGACGGGCATTGTTAATCCAGAGCGGATAAAAAGTGACGCCGCCATCCGGTAAACATGCTGGATGACAAACAAAAAACCGGAGGCACTGCCTCCGGTTTTACTATTGCCGATAATACGCGCGATTACGCGACGTCTTCATACTGTGGAACCGGGTTGCGGAAGCTTTTAGTTACGCACGCCAGATAAATCAGCCCGATACCCGCCCAGATCAGGCCCAGTACCATTGAGCTCTCTTCCAGGTTAACCCACAACGCACCAACCGTGAGCGCACCGCACATAGGCAGGAACAGATACTGGAAGTGATCTTTCAACGTTTTATTACGCTTCTCACGGATCCAGAACTGCGAAATCACCGACAGGTTAACAAAGGTAAACGCGACCAGCGCGCCAAAGTTAATCAGCGCCGTCGCCATCACCAGGTCAAAATTAATCGCCAGCAGCGCGATCGCCCCGACCAGGATGATGTTCATCGCTGGCGTACGCCATTTCGGATGAACGTAACCGAAGAAGCTTTTCGGGAATACGCCGTCGCGCCCCATTACGTACATCAGGCGCGCTACGCCTGCATGCGCTGCCATACCGGAAGCCAGCACGGTGATAGTAGAGAAGATCAGCGCGCCCACCTGGAAGGTTTTACCCGCCACGTACAGCATGATTTCCGGCTGAGACGCATCCGGATCTTTAAAGCGAGAGATATCCGGGAAGTACAATTGCAGGAAATAGGTTGCAAAGATGAAGATCAGGCCGCCAATCAGCGCGGTCAGGAAAATCGCACGCGGGATCACGCGCTCAGCATCTTTGGTCTCTTCCGACAGGTTACTGATGCCGTCAAAGCCGGTAAAGGAGAAGCACAGGATCGTCGCTCCCGTAATCATCGGGATAACGTGCGCATCGCCGGACCAGAACGGACGGGTGCTCGCCAGCGTACCGGCGCCTTCGCCTTCAAATACGCCATAAACCACCATGCCCAGAATGACCGCAATCAGCACCACCTGTAGCACTACAATCACGGTGTTGAAGTTAGCGACCGATTTGAGGCTGCGCAGGTTAAAGGCCGTCATAAAGGCCACCAACGCCACGACAAACACCCATGACGGAATAGAGGGCACCAGCGCTTCAAAATAAATTTTTGCCAACAGAATGTTGATCATCGGCGCGAACAGATAATCGAGCAGAGAAGACCAACCCACCATAAAGCCAACGGTCGGGCTGATGGATTTCTGGGCATAGGTGTACGCCGAACCCGCGGAAGGATAGCGACGCACCAGTTTCCCGTAGCTCAACGCCGTAAACAGAATCGCGATTAACGCGAATGCATACGCCGTCGGTACGTGACCGTCAGTGAGGCCTGAAACGATACCAAATGTATCGAACAGCGTCATCGGCTGCATATAGGCAAGACCCATCATTACAACCGGAACTAACGTAAGCGTTTTACGTAATTCCACGCGAGAGGTGTTTGGAGTAACGTTATGCGACATGGTCATTCTCCTTTACGGCGAATGCCGTCGCGTAAGCAAAAAATTGCCCCATTTTCTGGATTCCTCAGCGACAACAACTGTCGATTTTTAAGTAAGTATCTATCCGGTACGAAGCCCGGCCTCTTGGTATTGAATGATGTGTTTGAAGCAAAAAAATAACCGACGCGTATTAAAACGTCGGTTAGTGTCATTTTTTGCAAGCGGCGTATTCTGCCCTAAATTGAAGTGAAATGACAAGAGAATGCGAGCGCGTTCAAAAAATTATTTTTCATAAGCGATTGATTTTTAAACCGGCGATTTTGCATACACCCCAGCAATAGCATTATTTGCTAAAATTTCATCCCGCCACCAGCCGCTGGCCAGCCCGGCGGTCTGTTCATTCCAGCCAACCCACACCGGTTCATAGACGATTTGCGCCACAACTTTCTTCTCTATAAGCGCGCCGCTTTCCAAAAATCGCTGCGCCAGATAACGCGGTAAATAGCCGCATCCCAGGCCGCTAATTTGCAGCTCCAGCTTGGTTTTAAAATCAAACACGGTAATCGCTTCCTGAGCGTCGAGCAGTTCAGACCCTATTGATTGCGAGGAATGGACGCTATCGCCAACCACAATCGCGCGAAAACGTTTGATCGTCTGGCGGCTAAGCGGTTCCTCTTCATGAACCAGCGGATGATGCGGGGCGACAGCAAACACCAGTTCAAGATCGCCCAGTCTTGCAAAGCCAAAGCCGGTGTCAGGCGGCGGCGCGCGCATGGCGCCAACAATAATATCCGCCCTTCCCTGCGTCAGCGTCTCCCATGAACCGCCGAGAACGCCATTGACAAATTTAAGGCGCGTCACGCTGTGGCGTTGATAAAAAGCGTCGATAAGCGGGGCCAGAAGAGAAAAGGGAAAGGTATCATCCACACCGATGACCAGTTCGTTCTCCCAGCCTTCATGCAGTTTAATCGCCTGCTTTTCCAGCTCGCGAACGGTGTGCAACACTTCACGGCCTTTTTCCAGTAGCATCTTACCGGTTCGCGTAAATCGCGCGCGATGCCCGCTACGGTCGAGCAGTTGGATATTAAGATCGTTTTCCAGCTTATGAACGGTATAACTGAGGGCGGACGGCGTTTTAAATAATTTTGCCGACGCCGCCGCGAAGCTGCCTTCTTTTTCTAACGCATCAAGAATAATCAGAACGTCCAGCAGTGGTTTCATACTCGTCCCCTTGCGCTATATGGCGACCACCTGCTGGACAGCGACTCACTCCATCGGCATCACCAGCGGATCGGGATATTGATATTCAAATCCCAGCTCATTACAAATCCGGCTACCGTCGATAATCTTCCCTTTGCCGTTGTCCGGTGCGTCACGAAAATGCGGCGGCGCCATTCCCAGCAAGCGCGTCATTTGCGGATAAAACACGTTGCGGGCTGGATGCGCCGGCGCGCATATATTATAGATGTGCCCTCCTTTCGGCGCCTGTAGCAAAAGGGTAATTGCGCCAACCACGTCTTCAAGATGCACCAGATTGACCCCGTGTTGACCATCCGGCGCGGTTTTTCCGGCAAAGAAACGACCGGGATGGCGTCCAGGCCCGACCAACCCCGCCAGCCGCAGAATATCCACTGACGTGCCCGGCAGATTATGCAACCAATCTTCCAGTTCCTTCAGGGTACGCCCGCTGGCCGTGACCGGATTACGCGGCGTATTCTCTTTCACCACGCCTTGCGCATCGCCGTAAACAGACGTCGAACTGGTAAAAATAATACGCGGGATACGATAAGCCAGCGCGCTGTCGACCAGCTCCTGCATCGCCTGCAGATAAAAATCCTCTCCCGGACCGCTACGGCGCGCGGGCAGTGTTATCACCAGCGCATCGACATCCAGCAGAGCGTCAAGATCGTCCGCCTCACAGACCAGCTCCGGCTCCAGACGCAGCGGATAGCTTTCAATTCCACTCATACGGGCCGCTTCCACCCCGTCAAGGGTGGTTTTGCTGCCGGTAACCTGCCAGCCTCTCGCTGCCAGCGACATTGCCAGCGGCATGCCTAACCAACCTAAACCGACAATTGCGACCTTTTTCATCCATTTTCTCCTGACTTTAACGCCTTATACATAAGGCTACGCCAGCCCGCCGTGACTGACAATTCATACTATAAATGCGAAATGAAAAAAGCACTTGCTTTAAGGCGTAAAAGTGGTTTAGGTTAAAAGGTATCAAATGAATAAGCATTCATCGGAATTTTTATGACACGCGTTCAATTTAAACACCACCATCATCACCATCATCCTGACTAGTCTTTCAGGCGATGTGTGCTGGAAGACATTCAGATCTTCCAGTGGTGCATGAACGCATGAGAAAGCCCCCGGAAGATCATCTTCCGGGGGCTTTTTTTTGGCGCGCTATACAGACCGGTTCAGACAGGATAAAGAGGAACGCAGAATGTTAGACAACACCCGCTTACGCATAGCTATTCAGAAATCAGGCCGTTTAAGCGATGATTCACGAGAATTGCTGGCCCGCTGCGGCATAAAAATTAATTTACACACTCAGCGCCTGATTGCGATGGCGGAAAACATGCCGATTGATATCCTGCGCGTGCGTGATGATGACATTCCGGGTCTGGTGATGGATGGCGTGGTCGATCTCGGTATTATCGGCGAAAACGTGCTGGAAGAAGAGCTACTCAACCGCCGCGCGCAGGGCGAAGATCCACGCTATTTAACCCTGCGCCGTCTTGACTTCGGCGGCTGCCGTTTATCGCTGGCAACACCGGTTGACGAAGCCTGGGACGGCCCGGCCGCGCTGGACGGTAAACGTATCGCTACCTCTTATCCGCACCTCCTCAAACGCTACCTCGACCAGAAAGGCGTCTCTTTTAAATCGTGTCTGTTAAATGGTTCTGTCGAAGTCGCGCCGCGCGCGGGGCTGGCCGACGCTATCTGCGATTTGGTCTCTACCGGCGCGACGCTTGAAGCTAACGGCCTGCGTGAAGTCGAAGTTATCTACCGCTCTAAAGCCTGTCTGATTCAGCGCGACGGTGAGATGGCACAGAGCAAGCAACAGCTGATCGATAAATTGCTGACCCGTATTCAGGGCGTGATTCAGGCGCGCGAATCGAAATACATCATGATGCACGCGCCAAGTGAACGCCTGGAAGAGGTTATCGCCCTGCTGCCAGGCGCTGAAAGGCCGACAATTCTGCCGCTGGCGGGCGAGCAACAGCGCGTGGCGATGCACATGGTCAGCAGCGAAACGTTGTTCTGGGAAACCATGGAGAAACTGAAAGCGCTTGGCGCCAGCTCGATTCTGGTACTGCCGATCGAGAAGATGATGGAGTGATCTGACGCCTGATAGCGCTGCGCTTATCAGGCCTACGTAATGCGTTGATATTTTGGGTTCTGTAGGCCGGATAAGGCGGAACCCTGTGATGGAGTAAAGACCATGAGCTTCAATACCCTGATTGACTGGAACAGCTGTAGCCCTGAACAGCAGCGTGCGCTGCTGACGCGTCCGGCGATTTCCGCCTCTGACAGTATTACCCGGACGGTCAGCGATATTCTGGATAATGTAAAAACGCGCGGTGACGATGCCCTGCGTGAATACAGCGCTAAATTTGATAAAACAGAAGTGACAGCGCTACGCGTCACCCCTGAAGAGATCGCCGCCGCCGGCGCGCGTCTGAGCGACGAATTAAAACAGGCGATGGCCGCTGCCGTCAAAAATATTGAAACGTTCCATTCCGCGCAGACGCTACCGCCTGTAGATGTGGAAACCCAGCCAGGCGTACGTTGTCAGCAGGTTACGCGTCCCATCGCGTCTGTCGGTCTTTATATTCCCGGCGGCTCGGCTCCGCTCTTCTCAACGGTGCTGATGCTGGCAACGCCGGCGCGCATTGCGGGATGTCAGAACGTGGTTTTGTGCTCGCCGCCGCCCATCGCTGATGAAATCCTCTATGCGGCGCAACTGTGTGGCGTGCAGGAAATCTTTAACGTCGGCGGCGCGCAGGCGATTGCCGCTCTGGCCTTCGGCAGCGAGTCCGTACCGAAAGTGGATAAAATTTTTGGCCCCGGCAACGCCTTTGTAACCGAAGCCAAGCGTCAGGTCAGCCAGCGTCTCGACGGCGCGGCTATCGATATGCCAGCCGGGCCGTCTGAAGTGCTGGTGATCGCCGACAGCGGCGCAACACCGGATTTCGTCGCTTCTGACCTGCTCTCCCAGGCTGAGCACGGCCCGGATTCCCAGGTGATCCTGCTGACGCCGGATGCTGACATTGCCCGCAAGGTGGCGGAGGCGGTAGAACGTCAACTGGCGGAACTGCCGCGCGCGGACACCGCCCGGCAGGCCCTGAGCGCCAGCCGTCTGATTGTGACCAAAGATTTAGCGCAGTGCGTCGCCATCTCTAATCAGTATGGGCCGGAACACTTAATTATCCAGACGCGCAATGCGCGCGATTTGGTGGATGCGATTACCAGCGCAGGCTCGGTATTTCTCGGCGACTGGTCGCCGGAATCCGCCGGTGATTACGCTTCCGGAACCAACCATGTCTTACCGACCTATGGCTATACTGCTACCTGTTCCAGCCTTGGGTTAGCGGATTTCCAGAAACGGATGACCGTTCAGGAACTGTCGAAAGCGGGCTTTTCCGCTCTGGCATCAACCATTGAAACATTGGCGGCGGCAGAACGTCTGACCGCCCATAAAAATGCCGTGACCCTGCGCGTAAACGCCCTCAAGGAGCAAGCATGAGCACTGAAAACACTCTCAGCGTCGCTGACTTAGCCCGTGAAAATGTCCGCAACCTGGTACCGTATCAGTCCGCCCGCCGTCTGGGCGGTAACGGCGATGTCTGGCTGAACGCGAATGAATTCCCGACAGCGGTGGAGTTTCAGCTCACCCAACAAACGCTTAACCGCTACCCGGAATGCCAGCCAAAGGCCGTGATTGAAAACTACGCGCAATATGCTGGCGTAAAGCCGGAGCAGGTGCTGGTCAGCCGCGGCGCGGATGAAGGGATCGAACTGGTGATCCGCGCCTTCTGCGAACCGGGAAAAGACGCCATTCTCTACTGTCCGCCCACTTACGGTATGTACAGCGTCAGCGCCGAAACCCTTGGCGTAGAGCGCCGGACGGTTCCCGCGCTTGAAAACTGGCAGCTGGATCTACAGGGGATTTCCGACAACCTTGACGGCGCAAAAGTGGTGTTCGTTTGTAGCCCCAATAACCCCACCGGGCAACTTATCAACCCGCAGGATCTGCGCACGCTGCTGGAGTTGACACGCGGTAAAGCGATAGTCGTCGCCGACGAAGCTTATATTGAGTTTTGCCCGCAGGCCACGCTGACAGGCTGGCTGGTTGAATATCCTCATCTGGTTATCCTGCGCACATTGTCGAAAGCTTTTGCGCTGGCGGGTCTGCGCTGCGGCTTTACGCTGGCTAATGAAGAGGTGATCAACCTGCTGTTAAAAGTGATCGCCCCTTATCCGCTTTCTACGCCAGTGGCGGATATCGCCGCCCAGGCGCTGAGTCCGCAGGGAATAAACGCAATGCGCGATCGCGTGGCGCAGACAGTGCAGGAACGTCAGTATCTGGTGAATGCCCTGCAACAGACCGCCTGCGTAGAACACGTCTTTGACTCTGAAACCAACTATATTTTGGCGCGGTTTACCGCCTCCAGCAGCGTGTTTAAATCCTTATGGGATCAGGGCATTATCTTACGCGATCAGAATAAACAACCTTCTTTAAGCGGCTGCCTGCGGATTACGGTCGGCACCCGCCAGGAAAACCAGCGCGTCATTGACGCCTTACGTGCGGAGCCAGTATGAGTCAGAAGTATCTTTTCATCGACCGGGACGGAACCTTAATTTCCGAACCACCAAGCGATTTTCAGGTAGACCGCTTTGATAAACTGGCCTTTGAGCCAGAGGTGATTCCCGTATTGCTGAAACTGCAAAAAGCCGGTTTTAAGCTGGTGATGATCACTAACCAGGATGGACTTGGCACGCAAAGCTTCCCGCAGGCGGACTTCGACGGACCGCACAACCTGATGATGCAGATTTTCACCTCTCAGGGCGTATGCTTTGATGAGGTGCTGATCTGCCCTCACCTGCCCGCAGACGACTGCGACTGCCGCAAGCCCAAAGTGAAGCTGGTGGAGCGTTATCTTGCGGAACAAGCGATGGATAGCGCCAACAGCTATGTGATTGGCGATCGTGCGACCGATATCCAGCTCGCTGATAATATGGGCATTACTGGTTTACGCTATCACCGTGAAACGCTGAACTGGACGATGATTGGCGAACAGCTAACGAAACGCGATCGTTATGCGCATGTGATCCGCAACACCAAAGAGACACAGATTGATGTTAGCGTCTGGCTGGATCGCGAAGGCAACAGCAAGATTAATACCGGCGTCGGCTTCTTTGACCATATGCTCGATCAAATCGCCACCCACGGCGGCTTTCGTATGGAGATTACCGTTAAGGGCGATCTCTATATCGACGATCACCACACGGTAGAAGATACCGGACTGGCGCTCGGTGAGGCATTAAAACTGGCACTCGGCGACAAGCGCGGTATCTGTCGTTTTGGCTTTGTCCTGCCGATGGATGAATGTCTGGCGCGCTGCGCGCTGGATATTTCCGGTCGTCCGCATCTGGAATATAAAGCTGAATTTACCTACCAGCGTGTGGGCGATTTGAGCACAGAGATGATTGAACACTTTTTCCGCTCACTCTCTTACACGATGGGCGTCACTCTGCATCTCAAGACTAAGGGTAAGAACGATCACCACCGTGTCGAAAGTTTGTTTAAAGCCTTTGGTCGTACGCTACGCCAGGCTATTCGCGTGGAGGGCGATACATTACCGTCCTCGAAAGGAGTGCTGTGATGAACGTCGTCATCCTTGACACCGGCTGCGCCAATTTAAGCTCGGTAAAATCCGCCGTGGCGCGCCACGGTTACACCCCGGTGGTCAGCCGCGAAGCGGAAATCGTATTACGCGCTGACAAACTCTTTCTGCCTGGCGTCGGCACGGCGCAGGCCGCTATGGATCAACTGCACGAACGTGAACTGATCGACTTAATTAAAGCGTGTACTCAGCCGGTACTGGGTATCTGCTTAGGGATGCAACTGCTGGGTCGTCGCAGCGAAGAGACGCGCGGCGTGGATCTGCTGAACATTATCGAGCAAGACGTGCCGAAAATGACCGACTTTGGTCTGCCGCTGCCGCACATGGGCTGGAATCGCGTGTATCCGCAGGCGGGCAACCGGCTGTTTCAGGGCATTGAAGATGGCGCCTATTTTTACTTTGTTCACAGCTACGCGATGCCGGTCAACCCGTGGACTATCGCCCAGTGCAATTACGGCGAGCCGTTTACCGCGGCGGTACAGAAAGATAATTTCTTCGGCGTACAGTTCCATCCGGAACGTTCGGGCGCGGCGGGCGCACAGTTGCTGAAAAACTTCCTGGAGATGTAATGATTATTCCAGCATTAGATTTAATTGACGGCACCGTGGTGCGTCTCCACCAGGGCGACTACGCCCGGCAGCGGGATTACGGTAACGATCCCCTGCCCCGTTTGCAGGATTACGCCGCCCAGGGCGCCGGGGTGCTGCATCTGGTAGATCTGACCGGCGCTAAAGATCCGGCTAAGCGACAGATACCGCTGATTAAAACCCTGGTCGCGGGCGTGAACGTGCCTGTTCAGGTCGGCGGCGGCGTGCGTACCGAAGAAGACGTTGCGGCATTACTGAAAGCTGGCGTTGCCCGTGTGGTCATCGGTTCAACGGCGGTGAAATCCCCTGACGTGGTGAAAGGCTGGTTTGAACGTTTTGGCGCGCAGGCGCTGGTACTGGCGCTGGACGTTCGCATAGACGAACACGGCAACAAGCAGGTGGCGGTTAGCGGCTGGCAAGAAAATTCCGGCGTCTCGCTGGAACAACTGGTGGAGACCTATCTCCCCGTCGGCCTGAAACATGTACTGTGTACCGATATTTCTCGCGACGGCACGCTGGCGGGCTCTAACGTTTCACTGTACGAAGAGATATGCGCCAGATATCCGCAGATCGCCTTTCAATCCTCCGGCGGTATTGGCGATATCGATGATATTGCCGCCCTGCGCGGCACCGGCGTGCGCGGCGTGATTGTCGGACGCGCTCTGCTGGAAGGGAAATTTACCGTTAAGGAGGCCATCCAATGCTGGCAAAACGTATAATTCCGTGTCTGGACGTTCGTGATGGTCAGGTGGTAAAAGGCGTACAGTTTCGCAACCATGAGATCATTGGCGATATCGTTCCGCTGGCCAAACGCTATGCCGACGAAGGCGCGGACGAACTGGTGTTCTATGACATTACCGCCTCCAGCGATGGTCGCGTAGTCGATAAAAGCTGGGTGGCGCGCGTTGCCGAGGTGATCGACATTCCGTTTTGTGTAGCGGGCGGTATCCGGTCAATTGACGACGCCGCCAAAATTCTCTCTTTCGGGGCGGATAAGATCTCTATCAACTCCCCTGCACTGGCTGACCCAACGCTGATTACCCGTCTGGCTGACCGTTTTGGCGTGCAGTGCATTGTCGTCGGGATTGATACCTGGTTTGACGACGCCACGGGGAAATATCATGTTAACCAGTATACCGGCGATGAAAACCGTACCCGCGTGACGCAGTGGGAGACGCTGGATTGGGTGCAAGAGGTACAACAGCGCGGCGCGGGGGAAATCGTCCTGAATATGATGAACCAGGACGGCGTGCGTAACGGTTACGATCTGACGCAGTTGAAAAAAGTCCGTGACGTTTGCCGCGTGCCGCTGATCGCCTCCGGCGGCGCGGGCACGATGGAACACTTTCTTGAGGCATTCCGTGATGCCGATGTCGACGGCGCGCTTGCCGCCTCCGTTTTTCACAAGCAAATCATCAATATTGGCGAATTAAAAGCGTACCTGGCAGGCCAGGGCGTGGAGATCAGGATATGTTAACAGAGCAACAACGCCGCGAGCTGGACTGGGAAAAAACCGATGGCCTGATGCCAGCCATCGTGCAACATGCGGTATCCGGCGAAGTATTGATGCTGGGCTATATGAACCCACAAGCGCTGGACAAAACCATTGAATCCGGCCATGTCACGTTCTTCTCACGCACGAAACAGCGTTTATGGACCAAAGGCGAAACCTCAGGCCATATGCTGAATGTCGTCAGCATTGCGCCAGATTGCGACAACGATACACTGCTGGTGCTGGCAAACCCTGTCGGGCCGACCTGCCACAAAGGTACCAGCAGCTGCTTTGGCGACGCCAGCCATCAATGGTTATTCCTGTATCAACTGGAGCAGCTACTGGCAGAGCGTAAAACCGCCGATCCGGCCAGCTCTTACACGGCGAAACTGTACGCCAGCGGTACCAAACGTATTGCGCAAAAAGTTGGCGAAGAAGGTGTGGAAACCGCGCTGGCGGCCACCGTTAACGATCGTGTTGAGCTGACCAATGAAGCGTCTGATTTGATGTACCACCTGCTGGTGCTGTTGCAGGATCAGGATCTCAACCTCACCACCGTGATCGACAATCTTCGTAAGCGTCATCAATAAGCGTAAAAAAAACCGGGCAATGCCCGGTTTTTTAATGAGAAATTTTACCTGTCGTAGCCGAATAAGGCACTTGTGCCGCCATCCGGCAAAGAAGCTTACAAGGCTTTTGGCTTATAGCTACGTAGCGCATTGCGCCCCAGCACAACCCCGGCGCCGATCATCCCGCCCAGCAACATAGCCAGCACGAGGGTAATGGCTGTTTTCGGGCTATCGCGACGGACCGGCAGCGTCGGCTTCATCACATAACGATAGACGTGCACCGTATCGGCAGTCACTTTCAGATTTTTAATGTCCAGCAGTGTCTGCTTCGTCTGGTAATAGGCCGGAGAAAAGACCAGTGGACGCGTCGCTTCGTTCTGTATCATCGATTTTAGCGCATCGCTCCCCAGCAGGAACATCGTGTCCTGGGTAACATCCTGGGTTTGCTGAATCTGCGGCTGCGTGATTTTGGCCTCATCCGCATAGCGCAACGCTTCTTCGATTTGCTTAATACGCAGATCTTTTTGCTCCTGCGCCACAACTTCCTGCGTCTCAAGGGACTCCTGCAACGTTTTGGTTTGCAGCGTGATGTTATCTTTCAGGTCAACTTCCAGTTCCTTAGCGACCTCTTCATCCACCTGTTGGATATATTCCGCCAGCCGACGCTGCGCCCCTTCAGCGGTAGTACTCACATAAGAAACCGAGAGTGGCAGCGCCTGCCCTTTTACCGACTGTTCAATGGTGAGCTTTTCCCGCTCTTTCTGATTATCCAGCGCTTCCGATAATGCGGAAAACGCAGAGCTAAAGCGGCTTATAAAATTCGCCTGCACTTCAGAGATTTTGGGGGCATTCCCGCCATACAAGACGTTGAGCGCGTTGGTATAGGTGGCAACCTGCGCGGCATCAGGTTGGGTAATAATCGCCGTGGATGTCCATTTTTCTTTGGCTATCATCAGGTAGCCTACGGCCAGCAAAATGGCGATAATAACGGCTACAATAATGGTCATCTTCCCACGCCATAACTGTAGCAATAACTCAATTAAATCAATCTGTTCCGGATCGTTCCCACGCCCGGAAGACGTATTACTATCCACTGTCATAGATACCCTAACTAAAAAAAGGATGAAGCTGGAGACAGTGTAGTCATAAAGCAAATATATGCCATAGGATTAATGATAAAAATCAGACATTATTTCCATTTGGTCAATAAATCATCGGGACTCATCAGCCCCGATTGCCTTATTAATCACTACCGAAAAGATCGCGGGTATACACTTTTTCAGCGACATCCAAAAGCTCTGCCGCCATCCTGTTGGAAATAATGACATCCGCCTGCTGTTTAAAGCAGTGCAAATCACGTTCAAGACGTGAGTTAAAGAAAGTATCTTCTTCCATTACCGGCTCATAGATGATGACCTCTACGCCTTTCGCTTTAATGCGCTTCATAATCCCCTGAATCGATGAGGCGCGGAAGTTATCGGAGCCACTCTTCATAATCAGGCGATAAATGCCCACCACTTTAGGCTTTCTGGCGAGGATAGCGTCGGCAATAAAATCTTTACGCGTACGGTTTGCTTCAACGATAGCGGAGATAATATTATTAGGCACCGACTGATAATTAGCCAGCAACTGTTTGGTATCTTTTGGCAAACAATATCCGCCATAACCAAAAGAGGGATTATTATAATGATTGCCAATACGCGGGTCGAGGCACACCCCTTCAATAATTTGTCGGGTATTTAATCCTAACGTTTCAGCATAGCTGTCTAATTCATTAAAATAAGCGACTCGCATAGCGAGATAAGTATTGGCGAAAAGTTTAATGGCTTCCGCTTCAGTGGAGTCCGTAAACAGCGTCGGAATCTCCTGTTTAATAGCGCCTTCCTGGAGTAATGCGGCAAATTCTCTGGCGCGCTCAGACTGTTCCCCAATCACGATACGGGAGGGATAAAGGTTATCGTAAAGGGCTTTACCTTCACGTAAAAACTCCGGAGAGAAAATGATATTTTCTGTCGCAAACTTCTGACGCATTGCCGCCGTGAAGCCAACCGGCACCGTAGACTTAATAATCATCACGGCTGCGGGGTTGATGCTGATCACATCCTGAATGACCGATTCCACACTGGACGTATTAAAATAGTTGGTTTTTGGATCGTAATCCGTAGGCGTAGCAATGATGACGTAATCTGCATTCTGGTATGCATCAAACTTATCCAGCGTTGCCCTGAATCTGATGTTATCTTCCTTTAAAAATTGCTGAATTTCTTTATCAACAATCGGAGATATCCGATCATTTAACAGTTCAACACGGGCAGGAACAATGTCTAACGCCACCACATCATGATGTTGTGCAATAAGCAAACCATTAGACAAGCCAACATAACCCGTCCCGGATATCGTGATTTTCATTATTCGCTCTCAGAATTAACTTAATTATGAATCATGATGTATTTCGCATCCTGATAAGATATTAAAGTTTTAACGCCTGAGTATATAAAGTGCAACGCAGACGAAAACAATTCAGATTATCTTCATTACGATAAACACAGATTATTAAGTTAATATTAAGCAAAAGCGATAAATCAATAAGAATAGAGATAAAAAAAAGCCCGGTATTAAACCGGGCTTAAACATTTTTGCAGAAATTACTCCAACCATTCGGTATGGAAAATGCCTTCTTTATCAGTACGTTTATAGGTGTGCGCACCAAAGTAGTCACGCTGCGCCTGAATTAAGTTAGCTGGCAGTACTGCGGCGCGATAGCTGTCATAGTAGGCCACTGCCGCAGAGAATGTCGGCACCGGAATGCCGTTCTGCACCGCGTAAGCCACAACATCACGCAACGCCTGCTGGTACTCATCAGCAATTTTCTTGAAGTAAGGCGCTAACAGCAAATTGGCAATACCAGCGTTTTCTGCGTAAGCATCGGTGATTTTCTGCAGGAACTGAGCGCGAATGATACAACCCGCACGGAAAATCTTAGCAATCTCGCCGTAGTTGAGATCCCAGTGATATTCATCAGACGCGGCGCGTAACTGCGAGAAGCCCTGCGCATAGGAGACGATCTTGCCAAGATACAGCGCGCGACGCACTTTCTCGATAAATTCCGCTTTGTCGCCTGCCGGCTGCGCTTTCGGCCCGGAGAGCACTTTAGATGCGGCAACACGTTGCGCTTTCAGAGAAGAGATGTAACGCGCAAAGACGGATTCGGTAATCAGCGACAGCGGTTCGCCCAGATCCAGCGCGCTCTGGCTGGTCCATTTACCGGTCCCTTTGTTGGCGGCTTCATCAAGAATGACATCCACCAGGTAGTTTCCGTCTTCATCTTTTTTAGTGAAGATGTCTTTAGTGATGTCGATCAGATAACTGCTCAGCTCGCCGTTATTCCACTCAGTAAAAGTGTTCGCCAACTCTTCATTGCTGAGGTTCAGGCCGCCTTTCAGCAGGGAGTAAGCTTCAGCGATAAGCTGCATATCGCCATATTCAATACCATTGTGGACCATCTTGACGTAGTGACCCGCGCCATCGGCGCCGATATAGGTCACGCACGGTTCGCCATCTTCCGCCACAGCAGCAATCTTCGTCAGGATCGGCGCCACCAGTTCATAGGCATCTTTCTGACCGCCAGGCATGATAGATGGCCCTTTCAGCGCGCCCTCTTCACCACCGGAAACACCGGTACCGATAAAGTTAAAACCTTCCGCAGACAGCTCGCGATTGCGACGGATTGTGTCCTGGAAGAAGGTGTTACCGCCATCAATAATGATATCGCCTTTTTCCAGATACGGTTTCAGCGAATCGATAGCTGCATCAGTACCTGCGCCCGCTTTCACCATTAACAGGATACGACGAGGCGTTTCGAGGGATTCAACAAACTCTTTCACCGTGTAATAAGGCACCAGCTTTTTGCCGGGATTCTCGGCAATCACTTCTTCGGTCTTTTCACGGGAGCGGTTGAAAACGGAGACGGTATAACCACGGCTTTCGATGTTGAGCGCGAGGTTGCGCCCCATCACTGCCATACCGACGACGCCGATCTGTTGCTTGGACATTACATACTCCTGTCAGGTGTGGTTACTCATAGGAACTATATCCAATGAGATGAAATGAATAATATGATAACCCAGACTTAAAGCCCGAAGAAACAATCATTAATTACCTATTTCTACCTACGACACACCGGAATCCTTATCTGGGAACGCGTAGGTAGACTAAATAAAAATCTCCTGAGTAACCTATTATGTGATATTTATCCAAAAATTAATACTTAAACATTAAGCTGCATTAAAGCTAAAATTAGCTTTTAATTGATTCTAAAATCCCGCTTAAATTTTATCTTCCCTATTACTTTCTGTTTCAGAATACTAAAAATTAGAGGCAGTAGCAAACCTAATGCAATGTAGACAGGAACGGACCATTTAGTGATAAAGTGATTATCATATACATCTGTTCCCGATAGGCTATAATCACCTAAAATTGAAGCAATTATATCTAAAATTACATATACAAGTAAATGATATGCCATGATAGCTCTTGAATTCTGACCTATCATTTTTAGCAGCTTAATTTCTTTCATTCCCCTTGTAATTAATAGAGAGATAAAAAACACAGCATAAATACCTATCAGCGCGTTAATAACAGACATTATTAACCCATCCGGATAATAACTCCATGACATAATTGTCTGCGTAGAGAAACCATAACTTTTCGAAACATATAATATTACAGTTAATAAAATAAAAACATAAAAATTTAATAAGCTATATATCTGATTTCTTATCACGTATCCAAAAATATAAAACGACATACCGGTTAACACTTGGCATATAAAATTCAGCTTATAGTCTTTTACCAGAATATATTGAGGGGATAAATATGTTATTGAGACTGTTATTAATAATACACTAATCGCCACCAACACCGATAATAATAAAGCATTGCTAACAACGACCCGTTTTATGCTTTTTATTATAATCACCGACAAAATGCTCACAAATATATAAGCAAACAGAAACCAACCTGTTAGAAACATTTTATTGTTATGAAAATTTGATTTTATAGCAAGTTTAACCGTTTCATATAGTCCTGTCGAAAAAGCATCACCTGTGTGTATTCCATAACGTACATTAATTAATAATGCAATAGAACCAATAATCAAATAAGTTATTATAAGATAAGGTAACTGTTTTTTTATAACATGCGCTGTAAAATTTGTTATACACCGTGTATCTTTATATAAAAGCCCACCAATAAAGAAAAATAATGGCATATGGAAAAGATAGGCATAATAAACATTAAATATGTCATTATTTATATGCCCAGCCAATACGAAAATCATACCAAAAGCTTTAACATAATCCATAGTTAAGGAATGTTCGTGGCTTATGGAAAAAGAGTTTTTTTCCGTCATAACTCCGATGATGTCTCCATAACAATAATGTTTCTCAATATATATACTGGACGTTTTTCATATAAAAATATGAAAATAATTGCACATGATTTACAATATAAGATAATTAGCACATAAATTACCTCAAACTGAACATGACAATTATACTAACACTCTGCCAAATATAATATAAAATTAATACGCACCGTTGCGGTGAAAAACAACTTTTACCGTTTTAAACAGAATGGCAATATCATTCCAAAGCGTCCAGTTTTTAACATACCAAGAATCAAAATAAACACGGGTGTCATAATCAACATCATTACGCCCACTCACTTGCCATAGACCTGTCATGCCCGGCTTTGCCATCAAATAATAATCAACATCATCACAATAACGCTCCAGTTCATCCGAAACGATAGGTCGTGGTCCAACCAGGCTCATATCACCTTTTAGTACATTAAAAAGTTGTGGCAACTCATCAAGGCTAGTTTTACGTATAAATCGACCTACAGCTGTGATTCGAGGATCATTTTTCAGTTTAAAATCTTTTTCCCATTCAGCCCTGGCAATAGGATCGTTAGCCAAAAGTTCTTTTAGTACCTCTTGAGAATTCATAACCATAGAACGAAATTTGTAGCATGGAAAAAGTTTTCCATGCCGACCTACTCGCTGGTGACCATAAATAGCCGGACCACCATCTCGAGTAACCTTATACCACAGATAAATCATAAGTGGTGATGCAATTATAAGAATCATTATTGAACAAACAATATCAAATGTCCGTTTGAGAAAACGGGACGACCTTTTAGCCAAGTTATTTTGTATCCTTAATAACATAACTTCATGGCTAAAGATAAAAGACATATCAGTATTATATAATGGCAATCCTCTAAACGAGGGGACTACAGTAACAGAACGACAATGATGTTTTGAAAGTTCACGTAGCCAAAAATGTGTTTTCTCCAACTCGGTGTATTCATAAGCAAGGATATAATGGACATCACCTGTACGATTTAAATCCCAAATAGTCTCAGTATCCTTTATCACCGGCAACATATTTATTTCAGCATCTGACGCATCCGTATCAAAAAAAGCGATAACATCAAACCCCATCATCTCCTCACTTTGCAGCGCAGAATATGCACCACGAGCATTCTGTCCGCTCCCTAGGATGATAGTTTTTTTCTTCCAGATACCTAGCTTGTTCAATAAATGCTTTGTAAGTGCGCGAAAAAAAGGCACCAGGATTATGGCAAAAGTCCAACAAAACACCCAGACATAGCGTGAAAACTGCCATTTTGTAAACGCTATCAGAGCCAAATCAAATATAGCAAAAATAACGATCGTACGAAAAATTTCTTTTAACTCATACCAAAATGGCTTACGGTATGTATAATGTCGCAAACGAATCCAAAACCAACCGACACATACTACTGACAAAATAAAATGTGTAATAACTCTTGTATCTAATTGGTCTTGAGGAATAAATCGCTGTACTTGATCAAAAATAAAATAGACACATCCTAATGAAAACCATAAGGCTAAATTAAAAAAAATCAAATCCGATATAGCCAAAAAAATTTTACATAGCTGTGGATTATACTTATTATCAATATTATCCATTTAATCCTCACCCTCTGACCGTGCATAATGTAAATAAAATAGGCATATTAAGTAAATAACATTCAATTCTTTTACAGCAAGCATCGTTTTTTAATATTAGCAAGCGTTGTATTTACAAGATCCTGAGCTCTATTTAATAAATTAGCTTCTGCATAGCAGCGTAACTCAGGTGCATTACCAGAAGCGCGCAAATGCACAATACATCCATCACGTAAGGTAATTCGCATACCATCTGTCATATCTGTAGAAATTGCACCTTCATTCTCCAAGCCAATATAGCTTAAGAGGTTGCTCAGATTTTCTCTGCCCATACTAATTAAGGATTGGCTTTTATCAGTTGTAATCCCCTGTAATCTGTCAGAATGGGTGTAACGAGTTGGGAGTTCATTGACTAAAGCGCTAATGCTGGTATTCCTACTTTTGTAAAGCAGCATTATTGCCGGTAATACAGCATCACGAGTTGGTAAGGCATGAAGATTCTGCTCGTTAATACAGATGTCGCTTCCTAATAAAAAGCCGCCATTGGCTTCAAAACCGACAATACGACTATAACTCCGCGATAGTTCATTAAAAGCTTCGATAACATAAGGCGAGCCAATTTTCGTAAGCTTAACATGTTTAAAAAAGCAGCCAGAAGAGATTATACTATTACAACTAACAGGAATAGCGACCGCTTCTGCATCCAATGCAAGTGAACATAATAGGCCTAGTATATCGCCTCTTAGCCACTCACCGGCCTCATCAGCAATAAGAGGGCGATCACCATCCCCATCTGTCGAGAATATGGCATCTAAATCGAACTCTTTAGCCCATGAGCGAGCTTTTTCCCGATCCTCTTTGCTTACAGCCTCTGTATCTATAGGTACAAAATTATCGCTTCTACCCAAGCTAACGACTTCAGCCCCCAATGCAATAAATAAAGGCTTATAAAGATCACGCCCAGCGCTTGAATGTTCGTAAATACCAATACGCTTATTTTTCAGGAATGGAGTAGAAAATAAAGATGTATAACGAGATATATAATTAACAGCAGCCATTTCTGAAACTATGAGTTCTTTAAGTTCTAAATGGCTACACGTATCTTCAACACTAAGGATCGCAGCCTCATCATGTTTCGTGATTTCACCATCAGGACGATAAAACTTGAGGCCGTTCCGCTCGAATGGAATATGACTTCCCGTAACCATTATCGCAGGCATATTGTCAGACATAGACTGAAAGGCCAAAGCTGGGGTTGGTACCACTCCATAAAAAATACAGTTAACGCCTTTATCCGCCAATGCAGCAGCACACGCCTGAGCCATCCCATAACTACTTGGACGATTATCTATTGCCAATGCTACGGTATCAAAGGAAAAATGTTCCTGCATAACGGCAATAAATGAAACCGTAAAAGCAGCACATACCTGAGGTGTAAAATCTTTTACAAGACCGCGAGCCCCACTCGTTCCAAACACAATACCTGATGAATGAATAACATCACGGCTATTATTAACTACGTTCATTAGTCCACTCCTTCGAAAATCCAGAACGTTGTTCTAAACGAATAATATCATCCTCACCAAGATAGGTACCTGATTGAATCTCAATTAACTTCAGGGGGATCATTCCGGGATTTTCCAGCGCGTGAATAGTATCCGGAGGAATAAATGTTGATTCATTTTCAGAAACCATATAAATCTGCTCTCCCTTTGTAACACGAGCAGTCCCGGATAATACTATCCAATGCTCAGCCCGGTGGTGATGCATCTGCGCCACAAATTTCTCACCCGGCTTAACAGTGATACATCTAACGAGGTAATTTTTTCCGCTATCAATAACATTATATTTTCCCCAGGGGCGGAAAACTTCTTGATGTTGTTTATATTCGTTCCTATCATTTCGTTTTAAATAATCAACAATTTTTTTAACATCTTGTACTGTATCTTTATTAGCCACCAGTAAAGCGTCTGTTGTTTGAACAATGACAAGATTGCTTACACCAATCGCACTTATAAACATATTTTCGGAATAAATGTAATTATCATTACAAGCATGTGCGAAGATATCTCCTTTTAAAACATTTCTCTGATGATCTTTATTCGATATATCCCAAAGTGAGGACCAGGATCCCACATCCGACCAGCCAGCACTCATTGGTATCACCACGGCATGCTGTGTGTGCTCCATAACTGCATAATCGATAGAATCACTCGGGCATGAGATAAACTCTTCTTTATCAATACGAATAAAATCAAGATCGGGATTTATATGTCCTACTGCCTTTTCACAAGCTTTGTAAATTTCAGGTGATAAGTACTTCAATTCGTTTAAATAAGAGCTTGCACGAAATAAAAACATACCGCTATTCCAGTAATATTTCCCTGATTTGAAATAGTCACCGGCGGTATCGATATCCGGTTTCTCCACAAATTCAGCCACTGCATAAGCGTCATTTCCTATCAACTCACCACGACGAATATATCCATAACCCGTTTCAGCATGCGTTGGAACAATACCAAAAGTTACAAGCTTACCATTTGCGGCATATTCTTCAGCATGTCTGACAGCTTTCGTAAAAGCTATTTCATCCTGGATCACATGATCTGCAGCAAGAACCAACAAAAGAGGATCAGCATTATCAGCATTCTGGAGCGCACTAAACGCGGCAAGAGCGATCGCTGGTGCAGTATTACGGCCTACCGGTTCGAGAATAATATTATTTGCTAACTTATCAATTTCACGGAGTTGTTCAGCGACTAAGAAACGGTGTCTGTCATTGCAAATGACAACGGGTTCTTCTGTAGAAAGTGAAGCTAATCGCTTTATAGTATTTTGCAGCATTGATAGTTTACCTTCAACGCTTAGAAACTGCTTCGGATGATATTCGCGTGAAAGCGGCCATAAACGGCTACCTGTGCCGCCAGCCATAATTACGGGAAGAAAAGACATTTATTTTATCTCTTTTGACGAAGAATATTGGATATTATTCCAATAACTCTTGTACATGCTAAAATAGCGACATGTAGGCAACGGTAAAGATTGCCAATGCTTGCCTAATTTGTAACCCAGAAATTTAGCAAAGGTTGTTAATAAAGCTCTTGGAATCCAGAACGGTGCATTTTTAAGCAGGAATTGAATCTCTGATTTTACGAAGCGGAAACCCTCACCACCGGCTCCGCCAAAGTCACGCTGAATCCAAGGGTTACAGGCATGAAATACCCCTGTATCAAAATACCGTTGGAACTCTTGTTTTGGCGTATAATTATGCGAATGCCTTACGCTGGCTTCTGCGCAATAAGCAATTTTATACCCCGCCTGGATCATTCTCGCAGCCATAAACATATCTTCAGCGAGGATAGTATGTTCAGGAAACCCCCCAAGTGCTTCAAAAACAGACCGCCGATAAGCTGCAAAAGAATTTGACATAAACACGGTTTTAATGCCGAGGTTTTTTATATCATTTTTACTTTTAATTAGAGTTTCAGTACCATAATTAAAATTTCTTGCGTGTATAGCAAGAGGATTAGCATCATGATGAGGAAGCTGTCTGCCACATACTGCAGCGACATTTTTGTCATTAAATAATGATAATATTTCTTCCAGGGCATTTTTGTTTTCAAATATAGCATCCTGGGTTAAAAAAACAACAAAATCACTTTCTTCGGCAGAAGCTAATGCTTTATTTCTCGTCCCTCCGTGATTAAATTCACTTGGTGATATAACTATAATATTGTTGGTATAAGTGCTTGCAATATTTCTAGTGTCATCTGTCGATGATGAATCAATGATTATCAATTGTAATGGCTGATTAGTTTGTTTTTGAAAAGCGTGAAACCACTCATTCCATCTAGCAGTACCAGCATTATATGTAGGAACAATTAAAGTAAAGGAGGGCATTTTTTAGTCCAAAAGCTCAAGTATTTTTTTACCAAATTGTGTTTTATTAACAATGTGAAGCTTTTTATGGCTTTCAATACCTTCAGCCCCAACCTCAGTAGCAACAACCGTTGCACCCGCCTCAAGCATCTGTAACACCTTTATTTTTACTCCAGCTCCATATAGTAAAGGTGCAACACTTAAATCGGCCTTTTGAAAAGCCAAGGTAGGATCTGATACAGCACCAGCGACATGTACGTTAGATATACACTTGCCGATCAACTTCAGTAAAGGTCTGGGAGCCAAGCCTAAAATCCAAAGATGGATATGTGGATTTTGTTTTCTTATTTTAAGAAAAACAAAAAATATAAACCATATTATAGACCAGTGGTTTTCCGCACGCTTCATGTAACCAAAAAAAATTAAATTTTTTCTATCCTTAAATTTATCTACAACCTCTTCAATCGGAATACCATTTAATACCTCACCAACTTTTTGTACTCCAAGATCAGCAACCTCTATAACTCCCTTATAATTCATTTGTTCAAGTAACAATTTATCTTTATGAGACATTGCCACAATTTTTTTCAACTTACAGAATAAGTTTGCCTCAACTTTTGCAATCTCTTTATTGATAGGTTTCTTTGTAAGAGAACGACTTGTGCGCTGTGATACAACATCATGGGCAAAATAATGAATATTTGGATGTAAAATATGTTTTACCACTCCTAAAACTGATGGAAAATCAAGCCATACTAAGTCGTAATTCGTGTGAGAGATCTTATTATTTATCCGTTTAATTAAGCTTTTATTTACTCTAGTAAAAAACCATGGCGCAATAAAAGATTTATATTTAGCATTGAAAAGTATCCCTTTAAGATAATCTTTCTTACTAACGTTGATTACTTCATAAGAATGGCATAGTGCTTTAATTTCGGGATTTTCATATTGTGTTGCAGGAGATATAACAATAACATCGACTTGACTGCCATTATTTACATGTTTTTTTAAATTATCACCACAAATGGCCTCACCAGCACCGATCGAACCTCTCGCCCCAGGATGAAAGGCACTAATAAAAAGAACTTTATGCATTTTTAATTCAACCATTATTTTTAAGTGGGAGTAACTTATAGATGAAATAAAAAATCATCATAAATATGAACAAAAGCGAAATATATTTAACACCATAGGTAAGGTCTTTTCTCATTGCAACAAATATGAGGGAAATAATTGGAAAATGATAAATTATGAGCCTGCTTTTCTTGGCTACACGATAAAATACTATTAGCATTACACCCAAGATTAAACCATGCAGAAATACTCCGACATAACCAAGTGAATGAAAAGCCTCTGTGAATATAAACTGCCCACCTTTATCCTCATAAAAACGCATCTCATTATTCTCGAACAAAGATTGTTTATCTAAACCAAAAATGCCATATATAAAAGCAGGGATAATAAATAATATGGGAGAAAATAAATCTAATACTCCCCCATAAGGTAAATTATTATATAAATGTGTTCTCACTTCATTAGCCAAAGTCGCTAAAGAAAAATGTGTTTCATACATCACGGCAAAAGGTATAGCTGTA
The DNA here is from genome assembly GCF_051700745.1 of Salmonella sp. NW884. Taxonomy (NCBI): domain Bacteria; kingdom Pseudomonadati; phylum Pseudomonadota; class Gammaproteobacteria; order Enterobacterales; family Enterobacteriaceae; genus Salmonella; species Salmonella sp. NW884. The sequence continues at coordinate 701,304 of NZ_JAMMDE010000001.1, forward strand.
AAAATACTTCCACCTGAAGTTGAAGTGCTTTCACGCAAATATAAACCTAATCCAGCAATGAAAAACATTATTATACAAATAATGCTTACTTTGATAATACGTTTAAAATTAATTTTATAATTTAGCATATAGAATGACACGAAACATAATATTAGCAAAATTAAATTTTCTCTTCGTCCCTGAATAAATATAGAAATAAGTATTAATAGCGATACTGCTATGACAACTTTATTAGTTATTGATATTTCTTTAAAGTTGACACGAATGCTAGTTAATAGTGCATAGTTAGCAAGCAATCCCGATGAAGATATGAGAATATCTCTGGTTTGATTTTCTGCACTACCTTCATAGATTGCTATATAAGGCGTATGTAGAAATGCTATGTAACCACCATATGCAGCGACGCCTAAGGCGAAAATTAGAAACGCTGAAATAATAAAGCATACTGAACAAAAGTTTATAAAACACGAATTATTAAAATCTTTTATTCCTGCTAACTTGATTTTAGAAAATGCAAAATAGCCGAGAAAAACTCCCACTACCCCCGTGGATACGACCATGATTACATCGCCCACTGTATCAGTATATGCAAGGGCCCCTAGTGGTGATAATTGAGGAAATTGAAGATAAAGAATTCCACATATTATATATATCCCAATAGCAATAAACCAAGCTAAAAATACCATAACACATCTCATATTATTAAGCGATAAGGAATAAGATAATACTTTATTACATATATTTATCTTGTTTGGATTTATACCTTATTTTCAATAGCCAAATAGTCGCTTTTGCGTACACCACTACGCTTAATATATATCGGTTTCATTATCAAACTATCAAGGCAACGATCTTTTTCTCCAATTTTAGAGAATCAATTTTCCCTATAATTTTTTTTAAACATAACAAACATGAATTTCCGAACGTTGCTATCAAAGACGCTGTATATCATTATCAATAACAATAAAGGAGTAATGCTACTCATACACACTTGTATAAAGAAATCTAGCCATTCATTGCTGACTATAACTTTTGCCCTTGTAATAAAGAAGATGGAAAGCAAGAATATGCTTATAAAGAACCATGATCTTATAAGCTCATGAATAATAAATGCATTATCCGATTTAAGGGCATTTTTGTATAAAAATACTGGTTTCAAGATCATGACAACGATGATATTACTAACGATAGTTCCAATAACTATCCCATTTAAACCTAAATAATGTACTAAAACTAATGAAACGATAATATTAATTATGGCTTCCAGTAGGGGTAATTCAATATCTGACATATAACCAAGGCCTACTTTTGCAACATCAAAAGAGATCCTTGCAATCAATACGAAGCAATTAACAGAAAGTAACAAAACTAATTGTTGGCTAAGTACAATTTCTTTTCCCATCCATAAAGATACAAATGTACTTGAAGATATATAAAACATATACGCGCAAAAAATACCTAGCATAAAAAAAAGTGAATTATAAAGTGATATAATCCTGATAACTTTTTCCTTACTATCAGAATATAGTTTTGCTCCTATATAGGCACCCAGTGGGGAAGCTATTGCTGATATCAGAAAAGCCAATGCTTGAATTAACATCATATAGGAAGAAAAAGATGTGATAACCGTTATACCTAGAAAGACAGATATAATTAAATAATCTGTATTAAATACAACAACACCGGCAATTTTATGTACAAACGTATATTTTATCTCTCTTTTTATTTTAGTTTTTACACTTATTATATTTTCTTTATTGATAGTATCAGTAATATCCAACTTTACTAATTGCGGATATTTTTTTAATGTTAGTTTGTTAAAAAGAATAAGTTGTATTACATTAGAAAGTAATTCAATAGCGCACACAATCCAAAAGGAGACGCCGCAAATCATTAGAAATATTTGCAATATATACGCTAAACTTCTAGTTAACCCAGTAATTAATTTAACCAAATAGACATTCTGGTCTGCTGTTAAAATGACAGATTGAGCAGAGTATAAATATGATAATGATGTGCTTATAACAAACACCCCCCATGTTATGTATAGATTTTCAGGGGATATACTTGCATTTACTATAGAATTTAATAACAAAAAGAAAAGTAGTCCAATAACTAATATGCCCAATGCTATAAAATGGTATATTTTCTTTATTATAAAATATAATTGTCTTAACTCACTATTTTCTTTTCTATGCAGTGGTTTAAATAGGATATATGTTAAGGCTGTACTTATACCTAGCTCAGCAAGATTTAATACTCCCATCAACTGTACTACTAATAAATAATACCCGGTTAAATCAGCACCATATACTTTAACAAAGTAACTTCTTAAAAAAAAGTTTGTTATTAATATAAGAACTGAAGTAAACAATCCTATCTGAGACCCAAGAGCAACTTTATTTCTAAACATATTAGGATAAAACTCGAATCATCTGTATTTTGTTAGCTAAAAAGGAATGTTGAATGATAGTTTCTAATATCATATTTTTATTTTCTTGAACTGACTTTACTTATTCCAAGTAAATATCTGTCTGATATTTTTGAAATCTATCTAATTTGGTTATTTTGTCTAAAAAACCCATATTCACACATCGTTCATACAACAGATGAATAGACTAAGCTCTTTAAAATATCTCTATAACTCTCTAAATTTTAATTACAATGCAATAAATAGGATTAGAAAATTTTAATAACACCTATAAAACGCTTATAGGTGTTGAACAATATCTATTCAATTATAAATAATGGCAATTATGTTACTTTACTAAACCTTTATGAATCTTATCTTTTAATGAAAGAATTGGACTATCTATTCCCCATGTAATATTAATATCAGGATCATTCCAAATAATACCTCTTTCATGTTCGCCAGAGTAATAGTTTGATGTCTTATAAACAAATTCAGCTTCTTCACTTAATACTAAGAACCCATGAGCAAAACCTTCAGGTATCCACAACTGCCTTTTGTTTTCAGAAGAAATATTGACACCAACCCATTTACCAAACGTTTCGGAATCGTTGCGAATATCTACAGCAACATCAAAAACTTCTCCCGCTATACAGCGTACAAGCTTCCCTTGAGCATAAGGTTCAACTTGATAATGTAAACCACGTAACACACCTTTAGTTGATTTTGAATGATTATCCTGAACAAATTCAATCTTTCGACCAACCGCTTCCTCAAATACTTTCTGATTAAAACTTTCCATAAAGAACCCACGTTCATCACTAAACACTTTAGGTTCAAAAATTAATACATCAGGAATTTCTGTTTTAATAACGTTCATTTTATTAATAACCTTTAATCATGTTCAGGAGATACTGCCCATAAGCATTCTTCGACAACGGTTTAGCCAGATTTTTAATCTGCTCTGCATCAATAAACCCTTTTCTATAAGCGATCTCTTCCGGGCAGGACACTTTCAGCCCCTGGCGTTCTTCGATGGTTGCAATAAAATTACTGGCCTCTATCAAACTCTGATGCGTCCCTGTATCCAGCCAAGCATAACCGCGCCCCATCATAGCGACAGACAATCTTCCCTGATCCATATAGATACGGTTAATATCCGTGATTTCTAACTCACCGCGAGCGGAAGGCTTAAGATTTTTCGCCATCTCCACCACGCTGTTATCGTAAAAATACAGCCCCGTTACCGCGTAATTACTCTTCGGTTGTAACGGTTTTTCCTCCAGACTAACGGCTGTGCCACTTTGGTCAAACTCAACCACACCGTAGCGCTCTGGATCGTTTACATGATAAGCAAAGACGGTAGCACCACTTTCTTTATTAACGGCAGCTTCCATTAACTTTGGTAAATCATGACCATAGAAGATATTGTCACCTAGTACTAATGCACAATCATCATGACCAATGAACTCTTCACCAATAATAAACGCCTGTGCTAAGCCATCCGGGCTTGGCTGTACTTTATATTGAAGATTCAGCCCCCACTGGCTGCCGTCTCCCAGCAGTTGTTGAAAACGCGGCGTGTCCTGTGGCGTACTGATGATCAGGATATCCCGAATACCTGCCAGCATAAGTGTGGAAAGGGGATAGTAAATCATCGGTTTATCATAAATTGGTAGCAATTGCTTACTTACCGCCATGGTCACCGGATAAAGACGGGTGCCGGAGCCCCCCGCTAAAATAATGCCCTTACGCGTTTTCATTTCCATTTCTCATTCATAGAAAATGCCCTGATGGGCATTTAAATTTATCAGATGGTTGTCGTCGTAAACATTTCAGTCAGCATACGCTTAACTCCTAATTCCCATTGCGGCAGAATAAGGTCAAAATTACGCTGAAACTTTTCAGTATTGAGACGCGAATTTCCAGGTCTGCTCGCCGGCGTCGGGTAGGCGCTGGTCGGCACAGCATTAAGCTCAGTCAGCGCAAGCGTTATCCCTGCCTTGCGCGCTTCGTCAAAGACTAAGGCCGCGTAGTCATGCCAGGTTGTGGTTCCCCCGGCAACCAGATGGTAAAGACCTGCGACTTCTGGTTTATTTAACGCCACACGGATCGCATGCGCCGTGCAGTCAGCCAGTAATTCCGCACCGGTCGGCGCACCGTACTGATCGTTGATGACTGAAAGTGTCTGACGCTCTTTCGCCAAACGAAGCATTGTCTTTGCGAAATTATTGCCCTTACCTGCATAAACCCAACTGGTGCGGAAGATAAGGTGCTTAGGGCAGTTATCCTGCAGGGCCTTTTCTCCCGCCAGTTTGGTTTTGCCATAGACATTCAGCGGCGACGTAGCGTCCGTTTCCTGCCATGGGATATCGCCGGTACCAGGAAATACATAATCGGTTGAATAATGCACTACCCATGCGCCAGTTTCGTTGGCCGCTTTAGCGATGGCTTCCACACTGGTGGCGTTAAGTAACTGCGCCAGTTCTGGTTCAGACTCTGCTTTATCTACTGCAGTATGTGCTGCTGCGTTAACAATCACATCGGGACGAAGCTTACGAACGGTTTCGGCAACGCCTTTCGGATTACTAAAATCACCGCAAAACTCTTTTGAATGGACATCCAGGGCAATCAAATTCCCCACTGGCGCCAGAGAACGTTGCAACTCCCAGCCTACTTGCCCTGTCTTACCAAAAAGTAAGATATTCATTACTGGCGTCCTTCATAGTTCTGTTCTATCCAACTCTGATACGCCCCACTTTTAACATTGTTTACCCATTGAGTATTTGCAAGGTACCATTCCACTGTTTTACGAATACCGCTTTCAAAGGTCTCCAGCGGTTTCCAGCCTAATTCGCGGCTAATTTTACCTGCATCAATGGCATAACGACGATCATGGCCCGGACGATCGGCGACATAAGTGATTTGTTCACGATAAGAAGTCGCTTTGGGTACAATTTCATCCAGCAGATCACAGATGGTAAATACCACATCGAGATTTTTCTTCTCATTGTGGCCACCAATGTTATAAGTCTCCCCTGCCTTGCCTTCAGTCACTACCATATGAAGCGCGCGAGCGTGATCTTCTACATATAGCCAATCGCGAATCTGATCCCCTTTGCCATAAATTGGCAAAGGCTTTCCTTCCAGTGCGTTCAAAATGACCAACGGAATCAGTTTTTCAGGGAAGTGATAAGGGCCATAGTTATTAGAACAATTGGTAACGATCGTTGGTAGACCATAGGTACGCCGCCAGGCACGGACTAAATGATCGCTGGATGCTTTTGACGCAGAATAGGGGCTACTTGGCGCATATGCCGTCGTTTCAGTAAATAACGGCAGTGTAACGCTGTTTTCAACTTCATCAGGATGCGGTAAATCGCCGTAAACTTCATCAGTGGAAATATGATGAAAACGAAAATTATTTTTTTTATCTTCGCCAAGCGCAGACCAGTATTTACGCGCAACTTCAAGAAGTACATAGGTGCCGACGATATTGGTTTCAATAAATGCTGCTGGCCCGGTAATCGAACGGTCCACATGACTTTCCGCAGCCAAATGCATCACCGCGTCCGGCTGGTACTGCTCAAAAATACGCGTTATTTCAGCGGAATCACAAATATCCGCGTGTTCAAAATTGTAGCGATTACTTTCAGAAATATCAGAAAGGGATTCAAGATTACCGGCGTAGGTTAATTTATCAATATTAACTACAGTGTCCTGTGTATTCTTAATAATATGGCGAACAACAGCTGATCCAATAAAACCTGCCCCGCCAGTAATAAGTATCTTCACTTTTCTATTCCATAAGGCGTATTTAATGTGGTATTTAATTTGCCAATAAAAATTAATTGCTCAAGTCGTTACACACGCTACCGCCCCTGGCTCATCAGCTACCAGTGCACTGCGTACATATCGACTTGTTACAAACCTCGCCCAGCAGGGCAAAGCTCACTAAAACTTAAACGCTAATTGTCTTATTAATTGCATCCGGAAACAAGGATTAATCTTATAAAATCAGCATTAAAATGCTCCAGATAACCCCTTGTTACTTAAGCCCTTTATACAAAACTAAAACGGCAGTCAACACTCGTTTCAGCCAACTTGCCGCTTCGAATGTTCACTGCCGTTATTATGTTTATCACCAACCATTTATCACGGTTGTTAATACTTATTCATGCAGAAGCTGCTCTATGCTCTTACGGAACTTCGCTCCTTCTTTCAGGTTGCGCAGCCCGTACTTCACAAATGCCTGCATGTAGCCCATTTTTTTACCGCAGTCATAGCTGTCACCCGTCATTAGCATCGCGTCAACTGACTGTTTTTTCGCCAGTTCAGCAATGGCATCGGTGAGCTGGATGCGACCCCAGGCGCCCGGTTCGGTTCTTTCCAGTTCCGCCCAGATGTCGGCTGAAAGCACATAACGGCCTACCGCCATCAAATCGGAATCCAGCGTCTGCGGCTGATCCGGTTTTTCGATAAACTCCACAATCCGGCTGACTTTGCCTTCATTATCCAGAGGTTCTTTCGTCTGGATAACGGAATACTCCGATAAATCACCTTTCATGCGCTTCGCCAGCACCTGGCTGCGACCCGTTTCATTGAAACGCGCCACCATCGCCGCAAGGTTATAGCGCAGCGGATCGGCGGTAGCATCATCAATAATAATATCCGGGAGTACCACAATGAAAGGGTTATCGCCCACAACCGGACGCGCGCACAGAATAGAGTGCCCCAGCCCTAAAGGCTGCGCCTGGCGAACGTTCATAATCGTCACGCCCGGCGGGCAGATAGATTGCACTTCCGCCAAAAGCTGACGCTTAACGCGCTGTTCAAGAAGTGATTCAAGTTCATAAGAGGTGTCGAAGTGGTTCTCAACGGCGTTTTTAGACGCGTGAGTCACCAGTACGATTTCTTTGATCCCTGCAGCCACAATCTCATCGACAATGTACTGAATCATTGGCTTGTCGACGATCGGTAGCATCTCTTTTGGGATTGCCTTGGTGGCAGGCAACATATGCATACCCAAACCCGCTACCGGTATAACTGCTTTCAAATTCATCATTGTTTCTTCCACCTGTAAAATGGTTGCTGAATTATAGCTCTTTAGCTTGTTTTCGCCAGCATGAATTACTCTGCTGCCAGGGATAATGATGGCACGCTCTACATTACGTCTTAGTCGGCACCATAACATTAAGTATGAACAACTTTTTCCCAGGAATTTTCGTAAAAATAGCGGTACTTACCCTCCCCGCTTCGGCAGCGAAAAATTCACTGCTTCGACATTCACGGTTTGGTGATTAATCCTGTCGATATCCACGGAACTCTGCCCGTTTTCATTGATGGCATGAACTTTAGCGAGGGAAAGCAGCGTGTCCTGGCGGGCCATAAATTGACCACGGACATCTTTACGCAAATCAAAATGCATTTTTAACGCCGGGCCAATCGCTGAAGTTTGCATCACGTTGATATTACGCAGAAAGAGGTGCTGCGGTTGATTATGCAGTTCCAGCGTAGCACGCGTCATCCGTACATTGGTGATGGCAACAAATGAGGGGGCGTTACCGGAGGAAATTTGAATGCCGCGTAATTTATAAGCAACCTGGCGATTATCCAACCGAATAGCGTTTAATTTAAAGTTTTGCGGAATTGACAGGTATTTTCCTTTAACGACGCCATAGCCGATGAGCATCCCGGCACTATTCGTCATATCAATATTATCAATGACGAAATTATCACAGCCATAAATGGCGATCGTTGCGTTATCAATACCCGCATTTTTACTGAAATCGGGCGTGATGTTTTTGGCTTTGACATTGCGAATGACGAAATGTTTGCCATTTTCTACGTGCACAAGCTGTCGGCAATCAGATCCGGTAATATTGGCCACCACAAAGTTTTTTACTGCCTGGTCTTCAGGATAACTATTGTCATAGGTACTACCCGCCAGCCCGATGCCGATCCCCCAGTTGATTTTGCCATTGGTACAATCAATGCGTTCGATGACATGATCGGAAATCAGGATGTCGCGGTCGTGAATCGCGACATTCCACTCAATGGCGTCCCCCTGCAAATCGCTAAAGCGGCTATGCGTAATCCGCGCGCCGTCCATTTGGTTATGAAATCCCTGGCGGAGAATGGCGTAGTTGGCGTGGGTAACGGTGATGTCATCGATAATGAGATTACGCATCACCTGCGGTTCCTTACCGCCAATGAAAATTTGCGCGACGGGGCCAAAGCCGCTCATCGCCACGCCTTTAATCACACAGTCCGACCCGCGAACATCCAGCGTCACATTGTGCAGACTGCCGCCCTGCTCCCCCACCACCTGACACCCGTCCTGCAAAATAAACCGTCCCCGGCCATTCCCACTCACCGCGCCCTGTACCCGCAGCGTTTTTCCCGCCGGAATCGTTATCGCCGCATTGATATTTTCACACACCCATCCTGGCGGTACGACCACGGTCTGTCCGTCGGCGAAGGCCTGTTTGAACGAGGCGATACCGTCATCCGCCGGATAATCCTTAATATCGACGGTCTCACGAGGTTCACGCGCCTGTACCGGCAAGGCGCGCAGAAAAGGAAGAACAGCAAGCGCAGAACCTGCCGTCAGGAGGGTACGTCGGGAGAATTTAGTCGCGGGCATACCACCTCGTTTATATCGTTTGTAGCAGGCTGGCTAACTGGCGATTAATCGCCTGCTGATTAAAATCTTGCGCCACTTTTTCACGGGCGCGCGTGATCACCGACTCCAGCGTGTCGTGGTCAATCCGGCTGAACTCAGCGAGTCGGGCCGCCAGCGCCTGCGCATCGTTTTCCGGCACCAGCCAGCCGGATTTGCCGGCCTCCACCAGTTCCGGAACACCGCTATGCACGGTAGATACCACGGGAATCCCTACCGCCATTGCCTCCATCAGCGCCACCGGAATACCTTCCATATCGCCATCCGTACCGGTAATCGACGGCAGCAAAAAAACATCGGCGTCATCCAGCATCGCCTTCACTTCATGGCTCGGTTTAAACCCCGACATCTCAATGACATCCTCTAGCTGATACTGCTCGATGAGCGTGCGCAGCCGACGTTCCCACGGGCCAATCCCCAGAATGCGGTAGCGAAACGCCACGCCCTGTGCTTTCAGTTGCCGACAGGCTTCAATCGCCACATGCAGGCCTTTTTTTTCTGTCAGGCGCGCGACGGAAATCATCTCCAGCGGCATCCCTGGCGCTTTCACCGGACGATGGGAAAAACGCGTCATGTCGACGCCCATGCGCGAAACGGCAATCTTTTCCGGCGGACAGCCCATACTTTTCAGGCGACCGGCCCACAGATCGCTGATGGGCAGCATCAGATCGCCACGACGAAACAACTGCTGATACTCCGGCGTGTAATGACTGAGCACTTCGCGGCTGGAAATATCAATCCCGTGGAAAATAGTCGCGATTTTGCCGCGAAGCACGCCCAGTTCGCGTAGTTTGGCCGCCGTCACGCCCGCCGGACCAAAGTGCGCGATGAACACATCCGCCACAAAAGGGTGGCTCACCTGCGCGCAAATCGCGGAAAGAATCAAATTGCGTGATTCATCGCCATAGCGGGTAAAATTGAGCGCTTTCCAGGTCGCCGCCCGATGCAGCCCCGGCAGCGTTTTACATGCCCGGTAGCGCAGTTTCGCCAGCCGTCCCTGGGGCTCATCCTGTAACCAGCGGGTTTTCGCCGCCAGGCCATACTTCTCCCAGGCGGCATGAGTATGTTGGGTATCGCCTTTTTGTAACGCGACAATCTCCACCTCATGGCCCATATCAATAAACGCAGTAATCTGATTCAGCACAAAGGTTTCCGATGAGAGTGGAAATTTCAGCAGAAAAAAGCTGACTTTCATTGTTCCTCCCGAATTCTGTCGAGAACGGATTTGATCATCGTGAACCCTTTCGCCCGCTCCTCGGTAACGGCGTTAGCCACTTTTGCCTTTAGCGCAGGCAATTGATTGAGCGTATCGGCCACCACGCTTTGTAATGAACCGTTCAGCAAGTGACGGATATCGATGGCCAATTCCGCCAGGCCTAGCTGCTGCATAATCCCGGCGGATTTATGTTCATAATTAATGGCGATGGCGGGTGTGCCAAAATTCATGGAGATAATGGCGGAATGCAGGCGCGTCCCGATGGTCAGTACGCAGGAGGCGAGGATCTTTCCGATTTCCACGTCATTGAGTTCGTCCATCGCGATATGGAAATGCTCTGAGTCGTTTACATACTTCGCCATCCGTAACGCAACCATCCGGTCATCGCGGTTATAGCGATCGATACTGGTGCAGGTTGACAGCGCCAGTACCTGATAACCGTCCGCAATCAGGCGATTCACGACCTGGGCAAATGCCTGCTCATAGGCCTGCTGAGTGGTGCCCAGGCGTTTATCAAACGGCTCCAGATCGCGCAACGTAATCGCGACGGTTTTGCGGCGCGCGGTGACGTCCAACCAGTGCTGCACAGCATAACTGGCGACAAACTCGTCGTGACGGCGTTCGACTAACCAGGCGGTATCCCCCCCCTGCTCCACTTTCCGGGTATCGATCTGCGCGGCGGTCATCAGATCGCGGCTGACGGTTTCACGCAGGATCAGCGCACTGGTGCGCCCAAAAACATAATTGGCGAGCTGGTTAAAGTCAGGATTCTGGAAAGGGCCGACGCTATGTCCCACCATATAAATTGGTTTATTCGCCATAAACGCGCACAGCGGATATTCAAAGTGAGTCAAACCGTATAAGTCGACATAGTTTGAACCGCCCACCTGAATGACGGCGTCATACTGCGCAATAAATTGCGCGAATTCGGCAAATTCCGGCGCGATAGCAAAATTACGCAGCGATCCTTCCAGGGCGACTTTAGACAATAAAATTTTATGCTGAAAACGACGGCGTAATACTTTTTTCACCCGACCGTTAAGCCCTGCCGCCGCCTGCTGTTTCTGGCTTAACTGATACAGCGGGTCGGCAATAATCGGGCGCCCCTGCAACCAGGCGGAACTCACCGGGAAACGGCTCATCACATCCATCTCCGCCTCTGGCGCCTGTTGACGGATGGCATCAAGCAAACCGCGCATAATGGCGCTATCACCACGGTTGCCGCATGTGTGGTTGCCTAAAATTAATAATTTCATAAATAGCCTCTTATATCCCCGTCATCCGACACGTAATAACTTTTTCATTTTTGCACTGCCAACAAGCTGATTTTTAATTTCCATCACCAGCGCATTGCGTGAAAAAATAATCATCAAAATAAAACTCAAAATACCGACCATAACCTGTAGCGCGAATACCCCTGACAACGGTAAATAGCCGTCGACCAGCTTTCCTGCGCCGTAGCTGGTAATAAATGTGGGCAATGAGAGATAAAACGGTAGCCACAGGCTGAGAATATACTGACGATAGCTGGAGCCGAGTACCGGCTTAATCATCACGAAATAGCTCAGAATGGTGTTGATGATTTGTACCACCAGGAACCCCAGCGTCACGCCAATCGCCCCCGCCAGATGGCCGCCAATGAGAATTGCCGGGATAAACAGAAACGTTTTAAAGACGTTGAACTTAAAGCTGATATCCACGCGCGCTTTCGCCATCAGCAGCGAACCAATCGGGTTGCCGACCGAACGCAGCAGCCCCACCACGCACAGCAATTGCAGGATCGGGATAATGCTGTTCCACTTCTCGCCAAACACTAACGGCACAAAATTGTTCGCCACTACCATCAGGCCCAACAGCGCGGGAAAATTGATAATTCCCACCACGGAAAGCAACTTATAGAAGTTGACGCGCAGCTTCTCGGTATCGTCCTGGATTTTGGCGAATGCCGGAAATAGCACGCGAGTAATGATGGGATTAAGCTTCGCCGGCGGCACAACCGCCACGTTGTACGCGAGGTTATATCCCCCGGCGACGCTTGCGCCGAGAATTCTCGCCAGTACCAGCGTCGATAAATTCGTGTTGATGTAATTGACGATACTGTCCGCCGTCAGCCACGCGCCAAAACGCAGGTTCGTGGACACCGATGCCAGCGAAAAATGCAGCCCCGGACGGTAAATCTTGCGGCCAAAGTAACCAAACAGCAGCGTTCGCACCGCGCTGTTCACCAGATAGCCGAGAATCGCGGTTAACGCCAGCGGCCAGTAATGGGCGCTAATCACCGTAAAGGTGAACCCCGCCAGCACGGAGGTCGTTTCGATCATGCCGATCTTATTGAACTCCAGCTCTTTTTGCATCAGCGCGCGGAACTGCTGCCCGTGAGGGATCACGATGAACGCCAGCGACAACGTTTTGATTAACGGCGCGAGATCCGGGTTATGCAAAACATGGGCAATCGCATCGCTCAGCCAAAAGACCACCGCAAATACCACAATCCCAAACCCAACGTTTAGCCAGTAAAGCGTGGTCAGCTCCAGATGCCCAATCGTTTTACGCTGGATAATCGAGTTCGCGATGCCAAAGTCCGAGATCGTGTCGGCCAGCGCGATAATCACCAGCGAGACGGTCAACAGGCCAAACTGGTGGTTGTCGATGATCCGCGCCAGCACCGTCATCTGAATTAACCCCAGACCGATAATCACTATCGTGGCGATAGCCGACCATTTAGCGCCGCTGATCGTTTTTTGTCGTAAACTCATTCTTTTCTCCAGAACCTGCTCACAAGGCGTCATTGGCGCAGCCAGATTGAGCACTGCCCTGGTGCAATATGGCAAGTAAAATAGCCTTGTGGGTCAGGTTCTTAATACGCCGCTTTATTAACAAACCCTTTAAAAATCGTCAGAAAAACGATTTTGATATCGAACCAAATACTCCATTCGCGGATGTATTCCAGGTCGAATTCCACGCGTTTTTCCATTTTCTCCAGCGTATCGGTCTCACCGCGCCAGCCATTAATTTGCGCCCAGCCGGTGATGCCCGGCTTCATCTTGTGGCGTAGCATGTAACCTTCAATCAACTGACGATACTGTTCGTTATGCGCCACCGCGTGCGGGCGAGGACCGACGATGGACATCCCGCCGGTTAACACGTTGATAAACTGCGGTAATTCATCCAGCGAGGTACGACGCAAAAAGTTACCTACCCGGGTGACGCGCGGATCGTTTTGCGTCGCCTGGGTAACGACCTTATCGTTCTCCATCACCTTCATTGAGCGGAACTTCCAGACCTTGATCGGCTTGCCGTCCATCCCGTAGCGCGTCTGACGGAAAATCACCGGCCCGGGCGAGCTCAATTTGACCGCCAGCGCAATGCAGCACAGTACCGGTGAGATGAGCAGCAGAATCAGCGACGCCAGCACGATATCCTCTGCCCGTTTAAGCAGACGGTTAATCCCTGACAGCGGCGTGTCATACAGCGGAACGACCGGAACGCCGCTCATCTCCTCCACGCGCGAGTGGAGAATATTAAAGGTGAACACATCGGGAATAAGGATCACCGAGCAGGTGGTATCGGCCAGCTCGCGCACCAGTTTTTTCACCATGGCGCCGTCGCTCATTGACATGGCGATATAAACATTGTGAATTCGCGAGGCTTTCGCATCGTCAATTAACTGCTCGAAGTTCCCGGCCCAGTCAGCAGAGACGCCGCCTGGTTTGGGATCGTGATAGACGCCCACCACCTCAAAACCCAGCCACGGCTCATTACGGAAGCTATCCAGCAACGTCTGGCCCGCAGGCAAATCTCCGGCGACGGCGACCCGGCGAGTGTTATAACCACGATTGCGTAGCCAGCCCGCGCCGAAACGAATAAATGAACGGCATAACACTAAGCCCAGGCTGGACAGCGCATACCAGGCCAGCCAGGTGGCGAGGCGGTTGTCAAAGTCATCATTAAACGCCACCAGACCGGCGCTGAAGATCAGGCTCAGCGTCCAGTTTTGCAGTAACAGCGTTAACTCTGTCGACATTTTGACGCCGCGCCAGGAGCGATAAAAATCGGTCATCCCGCCCAGCATTTGAAAAACAACCAGCGTAATCAGCGCCACCAACAGGTGCATGTACAGGAATGGCAGTCCACTGACTTCACAGATGAACCACAGCCCGCCAAACATGATGGTGATATCTGAAAAGCGTTGCACCATAGAGATTAACGATGCATTGGTTTTGGCTCGTTCGCGCTTTTTTAGATTTGTCATCGTTGTTCCTGTGATTGGCCCCTTACCCGCAGGCGGTAAGGGGAGATCTGACGTTACTGATTCAGCAGCGCCAGCAGAGTGCGTGTTCGCGCTTCCATCAGCGGTATATCGCCGCGTGATTCCACATTCAGGCGCACCACCGGTTCGGTGTTTGACGAGCGCAGGTTGAAACGCCAGTCGGCGAACGACATGCTGAGACCGTCCGTGCGGTCCACTGCCTGCGCCTCTTCCGCGAAGTGCGCTTCCACCCGCGCGATGGCCGCCGTCGGCTCCGCCAGTCTGCTGTTGATTTCCCCGCTCGCCGGGAACGCCGCCATCCGGTCGCGGACCAGCTCACCCAGCGACTGCCCCTTCAGGCATACCAGCTCCGCCACCAGCAGCCACGGGATCATCCCGCTGTCGCAGTAGGCAAAATCACGGAAATAGTGATGCGCGCTCATTTCCCCGCCATAAATGGCATTCTCCGTACGCATCCGCTCCTTGATAAAGGCGTGCCCGGTTTTTGACATTACCGGCGTCCCGCCCGCCGCCGTCACCACTGCCTCGGTGTTCCAGGTCAGGCGCGGGTCGTGGATAATCTTCGCCCCCGGGTGTTTTTCCAGGAATGCTTCCGCCAGCAGCCCGACGATGTAGTACCCCTCGATAAACTGCCCTTTCTCATCGAACAGGAAGCAGCGGTCGAAGTCGCCGTCAAAGGCGATGCCCATGTCCGCCCCGTGTTCAATAACGGCCTTGCGGGTGTCGTCGCGACACTCCGGCAGCAACGGGTTGGGAATGCCGTTCGGGAAGGTGCCGTCCGGGGTGTTGTGGATTTTGATGAACTCCACCGACGCGCCCAGCGCCTTCAGGCGCGCTTCGATGGCGTCAATGACCGGCCCCGCCGCGCCGTTGCCGGAATTCACTACCAGCTTCAGCGGGGTGAGATTGCTGACGCTGATATACCCCAGCAGGTGGTCGATGTAGGCGTCGCGCAGGCTGATTTGTCTGTAGCTGCCGCGCGCGGCCTCGTTCACCGGCGGGAAATCGCCCGCTTCCGCCAGACGCTGAACGTCGCGCAGACCGGTGTCGCCGCTTATCGGGCGGGCGCCCTCGCGTACCAGCTTCATACCGTTGTAGCCCATCGGGTTATGGCTGGCGGTCACCTCAATACCGCCGTCCACGCCAAGGTGGAAGGTGGCGAAGTAAATCTCTTCGGTGCCGGACATACCGATATCCAGCACGTCAACGCCCGCGTCCTGTAACCCTTTCGCCAGCGCCAGCTTCAGCGCCTCGCTGGTCAGACGCACGTCGCCGCCCAGCACGATGGTTTTCGGTTTTAAATATTCGCCGTAGGCGCGGCCAATCCGCCACGCGATATCTTCATTGAGCTCTTCGCCCAGCCTGCCGCGAATGTCGTAGGCCTTGAAACAGGTTAATTTTGTCATGTTCTTACCCTTCTTCAGGCAACAGTTAGCCCTGACCGTAAATGGCCAACATCGTTATTGTTATTCATTGCCGGATGGCGCGTTGCGCTTACCGGGCACCGTTGCAGGCGTCAGACCCGCCCGTAACGATCCTCGAACCGCACCACGTCGTCCTCTTCGAGATACGAGCCGGAACGCACTTCAATTAAATCGAGCGGTATTTTTCCCGGATTTTCCAGGCAGTGGGTCGCCCCCAGCGGAATATAGATGGACTCGTTTTCACCGAGCAGCTTAGCCTCGCCGTTGATGGTGACTCTGGCGGTCCCCGCCACCACCACCCAGTGCTCGGCGCGGTGATGGTGCATCTGCACCGACAGTCCTTCCCCCGGCTTGACGGTAATGCGCTTCACCTGATAGCGCTCGCCCGCGTCGATGGAGTCGTATTTGCCCCACGGACGGTAAACCTCGCGGTGCATGTGGTGCTCATGGCGTCCGTCGGCCTTGATCTTCTCCACCACCTTTTTCACGTCCTGCACCGCGTGGCGATCGGCAATCAGCACGGCGTCTTTGGTCTGCACCACCACCAGATCCTTCACGCCGACGGTGGTCACCAGGCCGGATTCGGCGTAAACGTAGCTGTTTTCCGTTTTATGGCTGATGACGTCGCCGTGGTGGACGTTTCCCTCCGGGGTGTGGGCGCTGATTTCCCACAGCGAGGACCACGAGCCGACATCGCTCCAGCCCGCGTCCATTGGCATCACCACCGCGTCCGCCGTTCGCTCCATCACCGCGTAGTCAATGGACTCTTCCGGACAGGCGAGGAAGGCCTCTTCATCCACACGAATGAAATCAAGATCCGGATCGACGCCGCGCATCGCCTGCTCACAGGCGGCCAGAATATCGGGGCGGAACTTTTTCAGCTCTTCCAGATAGCGTCCGGCGCGGAACAGAAACATGCCGCTGTTCCAGTAGTAATCGCCGCTGGCGACGTAGGCCTGGGCGGTTTCCAGCCCCGGCTTCTCAACGAACTGCGCCACCTCAAAAGCCACCGCATCCGTCGCGCCCGGCACGACATCACCACGCCGGATATAGCCATAGCCGGTTTCCGGCAGATCCGGCACGATACCGAAGGTCACCAGTTTGCCCGCGTCGGCACAGGGTATGGCGCTGCGCACCGCGTCGCGGAAGGCCTCTTCATTGGCGATCGCATGATCCGCCGCCAGTACCAGCATCAGCGGATCGCAGTCCGTATGCTGGCGCGTCGCCGCCAGCGCCGCCAACGCAATCGCCGGCGCGGTATTGCGCCCGGCGGGCTCAAGAATAATGTTCTCCGTCAGCTTATTGAGTTGGCGGAGCTGTTCGGCAACGATAAAACGGTGCTGTTCGTTGCAGATAACCACCGGGCTTTCGCACTCCACGCCGTTCAGACGGCAAATGGTGGTTTGCAGCATGGTGAGATCGCCTTTCAGGCACAGAAACTGTTTTGGATAAAGCACGCGAGAAAGCGGCCACAATCGGCTACCGGAGCCACCGGCCATCACAACCGGGTAAAGTTTTGTCTGACGCATTATCATCCCCGAATATCTGCAATAAATTGGCGTAGCACGTTCTCTTTATTGAGCGTGCGTTCGGCGTATTCACGTGCCGTCGTGTTGTTTTTCGGCATGGCGAGCGCCTGACTAATCCCGTCGACCAGCGCGTCGGTCGACTCCGGTTCCACGCAAACGGCGATGCCCGGATAGCGCGCGCAAAGTTGTCCTAATTCGGTGTGCGGCTCAGCGGTAATCACCGCATTGCCGCCGACCGCCAGAATGTTAGTCAGCTTGGAGGGCAGTACCGCATCCGCCGCGCCGCGCTTTTGCACCACCAGATGACAATCGCCCATTTTCAGCAGCGCGGGTAAGGCGTCGTAAGGCTGCAGCGGGAGGAATTTAATATTTGGCAGGCCGCGTTCGCGGGCCATGTTCTCCAGCCGCGCCTTGCCGCCCCCCTGGCCGACAATCGCAAAAATCAACGGTCGATCGCGTAATCGTTCCGCGGCGTCAATCACCTTTTCCAGCCCTTGCTTTTCGCCGATATTGCCGGAATAGAGCACGATTTTTTTACCCTCTGGCAAGCCAAGCTGCTGACGCAAAGCCGTCACGTCAGCGTCATTAACGTCCTGAAAGCGCGCCACTTCCGACCAGTTCGGAAAAAAGAGGATTTTTTCCGCCGCGACGCCCTTTTCCCGCGCTTTATTCATCATGGAGCGAGATATGGTCGAAACATTATCAACGTTACGCAGCGCGCTGCGTTCAAAGGCCGTCGCTAACCGCGCTACGCTGCCGCGCTTGCCTTTTCCCGCCATTCCTAAGCCGAGCATGGCATCCACTTCGTAATCCTGAATATGCAGTACGGTACGCGCGCCGGAGAGTATCGCCAGCAGGCGCATTCCCGGCGTACAAAAGAGCGTCGGTACAACGCCGATAATCCGATCCGGCTTCCAGCGACGCTGCGCCATCAGTGGGAAAAAACTGCTCAATGCAAAGCTCCCCAGATGAAGCAGTCGTTTTAGGGTGGAGGGCTGTTTCGGCACATACAGCGGGCAGCGCCAGACGGTAGCCTCGCCCTCTTCCCGGCAATAGCGCCAGGCGGAATAGCGCTCACCGACCTTCCACTGCGGGTAGTACGGCGGCGCAGTAATGACCCGCACCTCATGGCCTTCCCGCGCCATCCACGCCACCATTTCGCCGGTATATTTGCCGATACCGGTCAGTTCCGGTGAATAGTTAATGCCATAGACCAGGATCTTCATAGGCCCACCGCCGGCGCGTCAGGAGAGAAGTAGGCCCGACTGTTCTCATGAACATTATCGCTTGCCAGAAGCTGTTCCGGCGTCAGCCAGCGGTAACTGCCATGCTGGGTGTCAGGCAGGCGTAAATCGCTCTCCGCCACGCGCAGACGAAAGCCGAGCACGATGTAGTGAGTTGAAAAATCCTCACCGGAAAAGTTGTCGTCATAGAAGTGCTGCCAGACGCCATAAAACGTCCCTGCCGCCAGCGGCAGACGCACGCCCAGTTCCGCCTGCGTCAGGCGTGCAAAGGCGGTCTCCAGCGTTTCGTCTTTGCACACCCGCCCCCCCGGCACAAACCAGTAGCCCTGCGCCGGACGGTTGAGACGCTGGCCCAGTAAAATTTCCCCCTGGCCGTTTTCCACAATGAAATCGAGGGAGATGAGGGGCGTGGTCCGCACCACGGCGGCGAAATCTTCCTGACGTAAAAACATTGTCACCCCCGGAACCGTTGCTGATTCTCAAGGAACCACTGGTAAGTACCGGCAAGCCCTGCCTCCAGTGAAATTTCGTGATACCAGCCAAGCTGATGCAGGCGCGTGACGTCGAGCAATTTACGCGGCGTGCCGTCCGGCTTCGCGGCGTCGAACACCACCCGGCCCTGGTAACCCACCACCTTTGCGATGGTCTGCGCCAGCTCGCGGATGGTGCAGTCCACGCCAGTGCCGACGTTAATGTGCGACAGCATCGGGGCGGTGTTCTCCTGCCACACTTCGCGCGCCAGCTCCATCACGTGAATGCTGGCCGCCGCCATATCGTCAACGTGCAGAAATTCGCGCATCGGCGTACCGCTGCCCCACACCACCACCTCCGGCGCGTGGCTCTGCGCGGCCTCATGAAAACGGCGCAGCAGCGCCGGGATCACATGTGAATTGTCCGGATGGAAATTGTCATGCGGGCCGTACAGGTTGGTTGGCATCACCGAACGGTAGTCGCGACCGTACTGCCGGTTGTAGGACTCGCACAGTTTAATCCCGGCGATCTTGGCGATGGCATACGGCTCGTTGGTCGGCTCCAGCGTCCCCTGCAGCAGCTCGCTTTCCGCCATCGGCTGCCTTGCCAGTTTCGGATAGATACAGGACGAACCGAGAAACAGCAGTTTGTTCACGTTGTGCAGGTGCGCGGCGTGAATAATGTTGCTCTCTATCTTCATGTTTTCATAAATAAAATCCGCCGGATACGTGTTGTTGGCGACAATGCCGCCCACTTTCGCCGCCGCCAGATAAACCTGGTCGATACCCGCTCCGGCAAAGAACGCCTGTACCGCGCGCCCGTCGAGCAGATCCAGCTCATCGCGGGTGCGCAGCACCAGTTCCACGTCGCCGCGCTGCGCAAGCTGCCGTACAATGGCGGAGCCCACCATCCCGCGATGGCCCGCCACAAAAATTCGTTGCTTATTCATTCTCAGGACTCCAGCGCGATGGCCACCTCGTAACCGTGAGATTTCAGCAGTGAGTGTTTTTTCGCGGCTTCCAGATCGTTCGCCACCATCTCGGAGACCATCTCCGACAGGGTGATTTCCGGTTTCCAGCCCAGTTTCTCATGCGCTTTGGACGGGTCGCCCAGCAGGGTTTCCACTTCCGCCGGACGGAAATAACGCGGATCAACGGCCACAATCACATCCCCCGGTTTCACGCCCGGCGCATCGTGTCCGGTAACGGATACCACGATCCCTTTCTCATTAATGCCTTCGCCTTCAAAGCGCAGTTTTATCCCCAGTTGCGCCGCCGCCAGCTCCACAAACTGGCGTACGGAATACTGCACGCCGGTGGCAATCACGAAATCTTCCGGCTGCTCCTGCTGTAACATCATCCACTGCATCCGCACGTAATCTTTCGCATGACCCCAGTCGCGCAGCGAGTCCATGTTGCCGAGATACAGGCAGGACTCCAGTCCCTGCGCGATATTGGCGATGGCGCGGGTGATCTTACGGGTGACGAAGGTTTCGCCGCGACGCGGGGACTCATGGTTAAACAGAATGCCGTTACAGGCGTAAATACCGTAGGATTCACGGTAGTTGACGGTGATCCAGTAGGCGTACAGTTTCGCCACCGCATAGGGAGAACGCGGGTAGAACGGCGTGGTCTCTTTCTGCGGGATTTCCTGCACCAGCCCGTACAGTTCAGAGGTGGAGGCCTGGTAGAACCGCGTTTTCTTTTCAAGACCGAGGAAGCGGATCGCCTCCAGCAGGCGCAGAGTGCCCATCGCATCCACATCGGCGGTATATTCCGGCGACTCAAACGACACCGCCACGTGGCTCATTGCGCCCAGGTTGTAGACCTCGTCCGGCTGCACTTCCTGTAAAATGCGGGTCAGGTTGGAGGCGTCGGTCAGGTCACCATAATGCAGATGAAATTTCGGGTTGCAGCTGTGCGGGTCCTGATAAATATGGTCCACGCGCTCGGTATTAAACGATGACGCGCGACGCTTGATACCATGCACCTCATACCCTTTTTCCAGCAGAAATTCTGCCAGGTAAGACCCATCCTGTCCGGTTACGCCAGTAATGAGAGCGACTTTTGACATTTTCATTTCCTCAAATAGTCCCGTTAGGGAGTAACTTTCTGAACGCGCTGGCGCGTTACCACTGCGGGATTGCCCCGACAAATCGCATTTGCCGGTAATGATTTAAATACGCTGCTGCGCGCGCCGACGACGGTGCCATGACCTATCATCACGCCGGGCGCGACAAAAACATCGGTTGCCAGCCAACATTTTTCGCCAATAACAATCGGCGCGGCGTTAATATCGAAATGGGCGCTGGTATAATCATGGCTACCGGTACACAAATACCCTTTTTGTGAAATGACCGCATGTGCGCCAATATTAATTTCACCCAACGTATATAACACCGCGTCGTCGCCTACCCAGGCATAATCGCCGACGGTTAATTTCCACGGATAGGTAATTTTTACTGACGGTCGAATAACCACATTCTTTCCAATTTTGGCGCCAAACAGACGCAGCAAAAAGGCTCGCCAGCGATACAATATTTGCGGCGATCCGGCGAATAATGTCGCCTGTACCGCCCACCATAATTGTACTTTTAGCGCATTAGCGCCGCGGAACCCTTTCGGCACCGTAAAGCCGCTAAGATCCTGCATAATAACTCCCGGTGATTAGACTTTGTTATACCGCGCTTTTGTTTTACCCGTCGTTTTCAGACGTAATAAATAGGATAATTGCGCCCAAAACCCTGGCACACGTAATATTTTTCGCTGTACGTTTTTTGCATCCTGACATAATTCCAGATTATTCGAGGTTGACACGCCGCCCATCGAAAATTCAGATACCAGTCCGTTAATTCGCCGAAAAGGATAGCCTGCTTTATAGAGACGGGCCGCCAGTGCATAATCTGAAGAGACATGATATTGCAGATCATAAGGATACTTTTTTAACGCTGCCGTCGGGAAAAATATCGCCTGATGGCTGGCTGGCAAACTATGGTAGATATAATACCCGGGTTTAGCCTTCCGGCGTATTTTATGCCCGCCGCCGAAATCCAGCAGCGCGTCGCCAATATACATCGCCTCGCCCTTTTGCCGCGCCAGTTGGCGGACAAACAGCGCGGCATCATCATGGAACGCATCACCGGAATTAAGAAACAGGGTATAGCGCCCCTGCGCCAGCGCAATGCCTTTGTTCATGGCATCATAAATACCGCGATCCTTTTCACTGATAAAACGCAGGTTAAACTCACCATGACGTTTTTGCAGAAATTCGCGCGTGCCGTCCTCCGAACCGCCATCCACTACGATCCATTCAAATGACAGGCCCGGATCGCGCGCCAGATTGCGCAGCGAGCGCCAGGTTTTTACCACCCCTTCGTAATTGCGAAAGGCGACGGTAACGACGCTTAAAAACATGCAACCACCCCGTTATGAAATTTTTAACGCCTTGCGCAAAATGAACGGACAGACGATTAAAAAAGCATATTCCGGGCTAAATATTGAACCGGTAAAAAACAGCGACACCGGCGTAAAAAGATAGAGCTGCACCCGAAAATTGCGATTATCGCCAAACGCATTTAGCGCCATTTTTAAAACTTTCCCCATATACCACAGCGTCATTAGCACTGCGAACCAGGAAAAATAAATAATCAGTAGATACAATCCATTGTCTATGGTTTTCCCGACATCCGCACCGTTAAAGATTCCGAATGATGCAACATATTCATAAAGTGAGCCAAATCTGACTACACCATCAATATGGGTCAAGGAATATCCGACCATGACTAACGGGCCCACAATACGATAATAAGAAGATGAGCCTTCCGTCCCTAAATCGCCAAGTCGTGTCGCGATATAAGGAAATGCAATAATTACCCCAACCAAAAACAGGGTTAATGAGACCAGCGCCAGTGGAAGTTTTTTCTTTATCGCATCCTTATTCAAATATTGGAACGCCCACTCCAGAAGGTAAAACAGGATAAAGGTCATTACCCCTGAAAATGATCCTGATAATATTATCCCTGCCAGAATCATAGCATCGCTTTTCGGTGTTTTGATACCAAACTGTTTGATGCTCAGCCAAATTGAGATTAGTGCCAAAGCGAAAAATGCCGGTTCAAAATAAAGCGCAGTGGTACGCTTACCGCCAAATTTTATGAAGTTCAGTACATAGCTATTACTGTAAATGAGATATTTCGAAATTCCTTCCATAATACTGCTGCCGCCGGTAAGGATAATTTGCGCCATCTCAACTGCGGCGAGCGCGACCACTATACCCACCACCAGATAAAAAAAACGCAAAATCTTTCGGTGGTTATGCGCGGAAATGGTTTTGAATCGGATACTCCAGACCATCCCGATAATGACCACAATATAGACAAACAGCATCGTGGACGTGACATATTTACCGGCATTCAGCGACTGGCCGAACAGGAAGTTAAATGCCGTAAGCCCCGCGCCGATGCCTAAGGCGATCATCAATTTTTTTACGCTAATGCGTTCCACAAATAACAGCAGCAACAGCGGTAAAAAAGTGACGATGGTAATGGGAAAGCTTTCCCCCAGTTGGGCAATCTTGACATTGACCAGTAGGTAGATCAGCGGCAGCAGCAGATAGCTACAGATTCTGATAGAACGAGACATACTCCTCCAGCATCTGTTGACCGCTGTACGCGACGCGGCTACGCATACGAAAGGCGTCCAGCGTGGCGCCAAATACCGCCTGAGCAATCTCTGGCTTACGCCGCTGCGCCAAGCGCAGTACATCTGTAGCGGCAAAGGTCTGGCCGCCGGATTTCGCCAGCACCTCCTGCGCCGCCTCGCTGTGGGTAGCGAGCACCGGTACGCCGATCGAGAGCGCTTCACACAAGATCAGCGGATAGTTATCGACCCGCGAGCTAAAGACCAGCGCATCCATCTCATTGAGCGCGCTCATTAATTTGCGCTTATCGGTTTCAAAACCGTGATTAACGACGTTTTGGCCGGTAAAAGGCGAAAATTTACCGAAGGTATGCAGTTCAATTTTTTCGCCCAGCGCCATCATGTCGTGTACCAGACGCTGGTCAGTTTTGCCGTCGTAACGCAAGTCATGCGCCACAATGGCGATCCGCGGTTTGCCCGGATTCAGCGGCACAGGTGATAGTTGCGCGAGAATCGCCTCGGTCGCCAGATCGATACCGTTGTTAATCACCCGGCAGAGTCCCGCGCCATAAACGCTGTTAAAGGCCTCGGCCACATGCTGGCTCGGCGAAATAAACTGGCAGCCCAGCCGCAGCATGTCCCGAAAGCGCTGACGTTTGCCGTCAATAAGCTGGTGCGCCCGATCCACCCTGACTGGCGGATAATTGCTTAGGGTCGGGCATTTTTGGCAGCCGCTTTTCCAGCCCTCGCAACCGTCGGTGAAGGCGCAACGCCCGGTAACGCTCCAGTGATCGTGCAGCGTCCAGACCAACGTGACGTCCGGTTTTTGCGCTTTGACTTTTTCGCAAAACGTCACGATGTCCGCCAGGTTTAGCCAGTAACTGTGGAGAACATGAAAATGCAGCACCAGCGGGCCGGATGTCTGGATAACCGTGCGGTAAAGATTGTCGAGATTGCCAAACAGATCGCGATTCAGGAAACGAAACAGCGCGATATTAGCGATTGCCGTGCCGCGCGGCGTCTGTTTTATCACCTGCGGATAACGGTGGTGGCTGACGCTTTTTTTTCCGCCTTTGCCATAACCATAAACAAAATGCGACGTCAGCCCTTTTTGCAGCGCCCGCAGATGGAGATCCAACGCCACTCCCGCCGCGCCGCCTTCCGCCAGCCGTACATTAAATTGCAGAATATTCATGTGCTGACCTTCACCCGTGCTTTTTCTCCCACCACCAGCGCATGATCCGGAATACTGTCAAGCACCACGCTACCCGCGCCAATCGTGACGTGATTACCGATAGTAATATCGCCAAGCAGGATGACATTCGCCCCCAGCTCAACGCCGTGACCAATCACCGGACAAGCCAGGCTGTCCGCGCCGCGATTGCCAATGGTGACGCCGTGGCGAATGGTAAAATCGTCGCCGGCGACGACATGTTTGTTGATCACTACCGCGTAACCATGATGGATAGTGAACCGCCGACCAATGGTCGCGGCGGCCTGGATTTCATACCCGAACAGGCATTCCGTGATCACGCGATACAGCACCAGCACCGGCGCGGCCCACAGATTATTCAGCACATTCTTTTTGCGCCAGACGGAACAAAAATGAGCGATACGGTAGGCCAGCACCATGCAACAGGGGCGTAAGCTCCAGCTATTCGCGCGTAAGTCTTCCAGCATCGTTATCGCCCCCGCAGCCCGGCCGCCAGGCGTTTGCTGTTACGCACGGAGAGCAACGTCAGCAACGTGCGCCAGGTCATTCGCTTATTGCGAATTTGGTACAGGGTAAAAAGCTGGTATTTTTTGCTGGCGCGATCGAATTTATCTTTGTGCTTACGATAAAAATGGAAATAGCCGGAGAACTTTTTCGGCGAAGAGGTAATCTGCATCTCGCCGTGGTTGATATGTAAAATTTGCGTCGCCTCTTCGACTTTCCACGGTTCGCCATACTCCACCACCATGCGCAGAAAAATGTCGTAATCCTGCGCCGCCTTGAGTTCGGTATCGAACAAACACGCTTTAAAACGCCAGGCCCAGGTAAAAACCTGATTGCCAATAATATTGCGCTTGTAGAATAAGCGGCGCGAATAAGGGGATTTCGGATACAGCGGCAGGCTGGCAGGCTGAGAGTAGACCTCGCCCTCGCACACATAGTCGTTGGCATACAAAAAGGCGTGCGTAGTCAACTGGTGTTTATGGGCCAGAAACACGCTCAGACGGTTTGGCGTCCATTCATCGTCATCATCAATACCGGTAATGTAGTGTCCTTGCGCCTGCATAATGGCCTGGTTGCGAACCGCGCAGGCGCCGGTATTCCTGGCGTTATGGGTATAACGGACGCGCGGGTCGTTCAGCTCCTCAACAAATTGTTGTAGCTGCTGATAAGACGAGGAGCAATCATCCACGATGATCATCTCCCAGTGACGGTAGTCCTGACGTAGTACTGATTTAATCGCCCGGATAGCCAACTGCTGCCTGTTCCAGGTTGGCATATAAATTGAGATCAGCGGATTGTCTGTTGTCATGCTTATTCCCCAGATAGTTTTGCCGCATGGCGCTACGCTTGTCCGGCCTACAGTCACAGGCCGCGCCATCCGGCACGCCTTATTTTTTATTTGGAATCTGACTGGTATTCATACTCGTAATAGCCATAATCCTGGTAACCCGTCGCCCGGCGGAAAATGGAGTTGAGAATGACGCCTTTGACCTGAATGCCATTCTGGTCAAAACGGCTCAGACTGGTTTCCACCTCTTTTAAGGTGTTGACGGCATAACGCGCCACCATCAGCGTTGTCCCGACGTGACGACCCACAATCGCGGCGTCCGTCACGGCCAGAATCGGCGGCGTGTCGATTAATACCAGGTCGTAGCGGCTGCTTGCCCAGGCGATCAGCTCGCCGAAGCGCTCGCTCATCAGCAGTTCCGATGGATTAGGCGGCACCTGACCGCGCGGAATAAGATCAAAATTAGCAATCGCCGTGGGTTTCGCGCAGGAGGCTATCTCACCTTTGCCCGCCAGAATGTCAGATAAGCCGTCCACGTTATTGGTGCCGAGCAGTTCATGGGTGTAGCCCTTGCGCATATCGCAGTCGATCAGTAATACCCGTTTATGCGTCTGGCTGATGACGGCCGCCAGGTTGGCGCAAACAAAGGTTTTACCGATAGAGGGGCTGACGCCTGTGAGCATGAGTACATTATTTTGCGCCTGCATCATGGCGAAATGCAGGCTGGTGCGCAGGCTGCGAATCGCCTCAATCGCCAGATCGGTCGGATTGCCCACCGCCAGCAGTTGGCTCTGCTTGTAACGCTTAATCCCTTTAATGGTTTTGACGCTATCGCGCGCTTTTTGCCATTCCGACAGCGGAATACTGGCATAGACGCTGATCCCGTGCTCCTCCAGCGCCTGCGGGCTTTCAATACCGCGATTAAACAGCGAGCGCAGCAGCACGCCGACAATCGATAACATTAATCCCAGAATAATGCTGCCGAGAATAATCAACGCCTTTTTCGGCTTCAGCACGCCCGGCTGGGTAATCGCCGGGTCAACGATGCGCACGTCGCCAACGGTGCTGGCTTCGGTGATTTTCAGCTCCTGCTGTTTATTAAGCAGTTGCATATAGACCTGCTGGCCGGACTCCACATCGCGGGTCAAACGCACAATCTCCTGCTGGGTTTTCGGCATTGCCGTCACCCGCCCGTTCAGTTTGGCTTTTTCATCTTCCAGCGCTTTACGTTTTTCCAGCAGGGTGCGGTAAGCCGGATGCGCTTTGGTAAAGAGCTTGGAAATTTCCGCCTCTTTAAACGTCAACTCATTCAACTGGGCGTCGATATTAACCATCGAATCGAGCACCGCCTTCGCCTCCAGCGGTAAATCCACCGAGTCTTTATCCTGGCGGAAAGCGTTTAGCTTGTTTTCCGCCACATCCAGACGGCTGCGGACTTCCGGCAGTTGTTTTGCCAGAAACGCCAGGCTCTTCCCCGCCTCTTCAGATTTTCGCGCAATATCCTGTTGCAGATAGTTACGGGTAATACTGTTGAGAATGTCGCGGATCTGGTCGCGATCCTCTCCCGTGAACGTCAGGCTCAGAACGCCGGTATCTTTGCCGGTTTCCGTTACGGTGAGGTTATTTTGCAGGTTATTAATCATGCCAAGCGTTGAGAATTTACTCACCGTAAATTCTGTATCAGGACGGGCGTCAATCGCCTCTACCCGCATCGTCACGCCGTCTTTATTGAGTGGCTGGCCCACAACGCCCTGCGCGCTAAATCCGCCGTCGCTAACCAACTGATAACGTTTGTCGCCCAGCACTTTGAGGGTGAAGATCTGTCCGCTCATCGTCTCTGGTCGGGTGAATGTCGTGACTTTCACCATTTCATTGTGACGCCCCATCAGCCGTTCCCACCCGGCGCCAAAGAGCGGAAAAGTGTTTTTGGTGACGGCAATATCCAGATCCAGATCGTCAACGGTCTTCCCCAGCACCAGGCGCGATCGAATGAGCTGAATTTCCGCATCGGAAGCCGGCGGCTTATTCGCTAATGCGCTGTTGATATCCTGTACCAGCGAATTACCGGCGTTTTGTTCAATCTGCACCAGCGCATCGGCGCTATAGATGGGCGTGGCGAAGAACGTATAAATTACCGCGCACAGCGCAAATATGGCCGTCGTCCCCAACACCCACCAACGCGCTTCAATCACCGTTCCGACCAGACGCCCGATATCGATTTCATCGCTACCCGTAGCCGCCGCAGATTGTTTTACTTTTTCTGTCATGGTTTTCCCTGCTCTGCATTCAGTGCCTGCGCCCACTGGCGGGCAGACCTTTCCAGTAATGTGTACACCGCCTCAAACGCATCGCGGCTTTTGCGATACGGGTCCGGTATTTCACGCTCGCTGTCCCAGTGACCAAACAGCATTACCTTGCCGCGCATTTCCGGCGCAATGTCGCACAGGGCGGCGATGTGGCGTTTCTCCATCGTCAGAATCAGGTCATATTCCCGGCACAGACGCGCGGAAATTTGCCTTGCGCAGTGATTTTCCAAAGAAAGATCGTGGGCGCTCGCCACGCTCGCCGCCGCAGGATCGGCGCCTTTGCCGACCAGTGCGCCTAATCCGGCGGACGCAACCGTCAGCGAGGGATGAAAGCGTTTTAGCAAACGTTCCGCCGTCGGGGAACGGCAAACATTCCCCACACAGACCACTAAGATTTTGTTGAACATAACGATTACCAGGAATGAATGTCGCTGGCCGTATCCGTCATATAACGGACACCGCTAATGGTCGGCAGCAACTGATTGATCAGACGGTTCCAGCGAGCAACCGGCGCGGTCGTGACGTACACCACATCGTAAGGCTGAAGTCGGAATTCCGTCGCCATCACCAATGACGTGGCGTCAGACATATCAAGCTGGTAGATATTGGCGATCTTGCCGCCGCGTCCCCCCTCGCCTTTCAACGGACGAATCACAAAAATGCCGCTGGCGTTGGAGGTGGTCAGATCGATGCCTTCCGCATTGCCTAATGCTTCGGTGAGCGTCATGCCGCTGAAATCCATTTTGAGGGTGCTCTGTTTTTTCACTTCGCCCATGACAAAGACTTTCAGATCGTCATTGCGCGGCACATACAGAATGTCGCCAGGGTAGAGCAAGCGGTTCTGGCTAAGATCGCCATTTTGCATCAGCGCCTGTAGCGAAATGCGCTGTTCTTTGCCGTTGTGCGTCAACACGACGTTGCGCCAGTCCGCCATATCGGTCAGACCGCCCGCGGCGTTAATCGCATCCAGGACGGTTAGCGGTACGTTAGTAATAGCCTGCTGACCGGATTTATTCACCTGGCCGGAGATATACGCTTTTTGCGAGCGGAAAGCGGCGATATTGACATCCACCTGCGGGTCCGCGATGTACTTCGCTAAACGCCCGGTAATATCGCTGCGAATCTCTGACAAAGTTTTACCGACGACGCTAACCTTGCCAATGTAGGGATAAAACATGGTGCCGTCCGGCTGTACCCAGTTGCCGGTATCGCTTGAGCTACGGTACTGGCCCGCTGGCGTGGTCAATTCCGGGTGATCCCAGACGGTGACATTCAGCACATCGCCAGGCCCGACGCGATACTGATAGCTGGCAATCTCCTGGTCCAGCGACATATTCGGTTGCGCGACATTGGGCCGCGGGCGTAATTGCTCAACCAGCCGTGGCGTCAGCGGATACACATTGACCATCCGGTCGAGATCAAAGTCAGCGTCTTGCTGTTTGATCACATCTTTCCCCATCGTAGACATATTGCTGCCCGGAAGTACTGTGCAACCACTTATCAAGCTGAGCGACGCCAATAATGGCATCAATTTCATTTTGGATTTCATCATTGATTATTTATCACTTTGGCAGAGTCATTATCCTGTGCAATTTAAATAGCGGCTTCGTCCGTGCACATTTACCTTGCAGTTAATGGCAGAGAAAATTAACTGGCATCATTCTGAAAAAAAATCAATTCATCCGCAGGCTATTGACAGAATAATAAAGGCTTATATTCAGGCTTTCAGGCACGCTACCGCCCCTGGCTTCTTAGCTACCAATACACTGATTATTCTAAATTTTCGCATTCCCCTCCGATTTCATCCTCGTTCAGATAAAAATCTTCAGCGAAATAAAGGTTACGTATTAATAGTTTTCTCGATGTCGTGACAGGATATTTAAGAGCGCTATCTTAATCCTGCAAGAATTGTTGCAGCTAACCTAATGACAGGCAAGGTAACAAACCCGCCATTCTATATTTTTAAGATTAATATTAAACGAATTAACAGATGATTTTAGGATTTTATTGATGTTGACAATATTTATTTACCCCACTCCACCTGCGATATTTCCTAAATATATTCTTGACATTATTTAGTTTCCGATAGAAACATTACGGCTATTTTAAAGTTATTTTATAGCCGCGTAACAAAGATAAATTGCTCTGCGGCATTGCATTTTTCCGCCGTATTATCCATGATCGAATTGTGACAATTGTCATATTACAGAAGGTATTGCTCTTACTATGGAATGGATTGCCGATCCGTCAATCTGGGCCGGACTGGTGACGTTAATCGTTATCGAACTTGTTCTCGGCATTGATAACCTGGTCTTTATTGCCATCCTCGCTGAAAAACTACCGCCGGGGCAGCGCGACCGCGCGCGCATTACCGGCCTGATACTGGCGATGATCATGCGCCTGCTGCTGCTGGCGTCAATCTCGTGGCTGGTCACCTTGACTAAGCCGCTTTTTAGCGTACAGGCGTTAAGCTTTAGCGCCCGCGATCTGATTATGCTGTTCGGCGGCTTCTTCCTGCTCTTTAAAGCCACCATGGAGCTCAACGAACGGCTGGAAGGGAAAGATAGCGCCAACCCTACCCAGCGTAAGGGGGCGAAATTCTGGGCGGTGGTCGCGCAAATCGTGGTGCTGGACGCTATCTTTTCTCTCGACTCCGTGATTACCGCCGTGGGGATGGTCGATCACCTGGCGGTCATGATGGCGGCCGTGATAATCGCCATTAGCCTGATGCTGCTCGCCAGCAAGTCACTGACCCGATTTGTGAACAACCATCCCACCATTGTCATTTTGTGTCTTAGCTTCCTGCTAATGATCGGCTTTAGCCTGGTGGCGGAAGGGTTTGGTTTCCACATTCCGAAAGGGTATCTGTACGCGGCTATCGGCTTCTCGGTGATGATCGAGGCGCTCAACCAACTGGCTATTTTTAACCGCCGCCGTTTTCTTTCCGCTAACCATACGCTGCGCCAGCGCACAACAGAGGCCGTGATGCGGCTGATTAGCGGTAAAAAAGAGGATGCCGAACTGGATGCGGAAACCGCCGCGATGCTGGCAGACCATGACGACAGCCAGATTTTTAATCCGCAGGAGCGCAGGATGATTGAGCGGGTGCTGAATCTCAACCAGCGCACCGTAAGTAGCATCATGACGTCGCGTCACGATATCGAGCATATCGATCTCAACGCGCCGGAAGCGGAAATCCGCGCTCTGCTGGAAAAGAACCAGCATACGCGTCTGGTCGTGACGGGTGAAAATGAACAGGAAGATTTACTCGGCGTCGTCCACGTCATCGATCTGTTGCAACAATCGCTGCGCGGCGAACCGCTCAACCTGCGCGCGCTAATTCGCCAACCGCTGGTTTTCCCGGAAACATTGCCGCTGCTGCCTGCGCTGGAGCAGTTCCGTAACGCCAGAACCCATTTTGCCTTTGTCGTAGATGAGTTTGGCTCGGTTGAAGGTATTGTGACATTAAGCGATGTCATGGAGACTATTGCCGGTAATCTGCCGAATGAAGTCGAGGAAATTGACGCCCGCCACGATATTCAGAAGAACCCGGACGGTTCCTGGACAGCAAACGGCCATATGCCGCTGGAGGATTTGGTGCAGTACGTGCCACTACCGCTGGATGAAAAACGGGAATACCATACGATTGCCGGATTATTGATGGAATATTTGCAGCGCATACCGCAAACCGGTGAAGAGGTTCAGGTGGGCGATTATTTGTTGAAAACATTGCAGGTAGAAAGCCATCGAGTGCAGAAAGTGCAGTTAATTCCGCTGCGTAACGGCGAGCCAGACCCGGAGATGTAACGTCTGTTCGCCTGCCCCGGCCTGCTTACCAGGCAGGCCGGAGGCGCGTTAGCCTCGCCATCCGGCACTCCTCTTTGGCCAAAAACTACAGCTTATTCAGCAGTTTCTTCACATCTTTACCGTTGCGGGTATCTTTATTGCGATCCGCCCAGTCATTGAGCCGACGCTTTGCCTCATCCTGTAAATGCTTACGCAATAACTGATCCACTTGCAGGGTATAGTTCAGCTCCTGCCACTTGCCATAGACGCGCAGCGGCACCGGCGTCTCTTTCAGGAAGGTGATCAGGTTGCTATCGCCGTTCCAGCCGCCCAGCACACGCAGATTAAATTGCGTATCACAGCTCTGCTTAACCAGGTCCAGCGTTCCGCTGCCGGTTAACGCCAGCATAGAAGATTGCCCGACCATGTCGTCGAGCGTCAGCGTGCCCTTATTTAGCGTCAGATCGGTCGTGAAGCGATCCAGTCGGGTCGCGTTGTCCATATTTTCCTGCGACTGCTGCGCGTCGCCGCCGCTTCGCTCTACGGCCTGCTGCACCAGTTGCTGGAAATTCATTCCTTCGAGGCGCGTATTGCTCATGTCAACATGCGCTTTTCCTTTCCAGCTGTGGCGAAATGCCTCCGCGTCAATATCCGCCCCGGAGAAATCGCCAACCAGCGACATCTTACCGGTCAGGCTAATCGGATAATTAAAGGCTTTCAGGATAGTCCCAATCTCAACATGGTTGAGGCGAGGGTGGAACTCGATGCGCGGACTGGCGGTGCGGGCGTCAAGCGTGCCGGGCAGCGATATCTCTCCGTCGGCCAGTTTCCCCTGCAACTCGGTGATATCCAGCAATCCGGCCTGATTAGACATCTTCGTCGAAACCTGGGTAAAGTCCATTCCCCGCCAGCGAACTGAATCCGCCTGTAAAGCAATCTCCGCCGTAAAGCTTTGCAGCCCCTGATAAGGCGGTGCACCAACACGCGACGCGATAACTGGCCTGGTCAGGGGGAGCGTATTTTGCCCCTGCGACACCGCGCCGCCCGTCTGAGCCACGGTGCTATGATGCGGCAACAGGTTGTCCAGATTAAGCTTGCTGGACCGGAGGTCAATTTGCCATTCCGGCTGCTCCGCCAGCGTTACCTGAACGTGTCCGGTCAGAGAACTGTCATTCGCCGTTAAATTTAAATGGTTAAATGAAAGACGTTTTTGCGCTTCCTGCCACTGCGCCTGCAGTTGTCCCTGCCCCTCAATTCCCTGAGCTGGTAGATCCGCGCCCTGCAATTGCCAGCGCAGTTGCTCAATACCCGCGGTTAAATTATGCGGATAATCGGAAGCATCCACCGTTCCGCTGAACGATAATGCAAGATCCCGCTGATCGCGGTTCACGCGTCCCGAAAAATCAAACGTGCCGCGATGCTCGGCATCTTGTTCCATATTCAGACGAATATCGCGCACCGTGACCTGGTCATCATTTTCATGCTGGAAAACCAGCACGCTGTCGGCAACGCGCAGGCTACGAATATCAAACGACCAGCCACGATCTTCCGCTACGTCCGGCAAGGTATTATCTTTCGGCGCGACCGGCGCATCATCGCTGCGTACCGCTTCCGTTTGCGGCGTCAGTTGAATCACCCCGCCTTTCAGCATCACCTGCTTAACATGAAGCTGATGACTCAACAGCGGCCATAAAGCGACATCCAGGCGCATATTGTCAGCCCGCACCAGCGGTTCGCTGGCGCCTCGCGCCGTTAGCGTCATTCGCCCGGAAAGGATGCTGAGTTGCGGCCATACGTGCCAGCGCAGCGGCCCGTCCAGTTGCAACTGATATTCACTACGCGCGGCAACCTGCTGCACCATATAGGCGCGGAAATCATTCGGATTGACCAACAATACCAACGCAGAGAATCCGGCCACCAGCACGACCAGGAGAATCATCAGCGTCGTCAGAAATCGTCTCATGCTACCCTCAATGGACCGGCAGTATTGCGCCGAATGGCTCAGTCTTTATCAATCCGGCTGGCAACAGCGCCCTGCTGATCGCGATATTTGGCATCCTGACGGCGGTTATAAGGCCGCGCCGCCGGGCCGGACAGCGGCTCAAAGCTCAGCGCGCCGATGAGCATACCCGGACGCAACGCCAGCGGCAGCTTCCCGGAGTTGTAAAACTCAAGCACAATGCAGCCCGACCAGCCGGGATCGATACGGTGCGCCGTCACATGTACCATCAGCCCCAGACGCGCCAGCGAGGAACGACCATCCAGCCAGCCCACTAAATCCGGCGGCAGGGTAACGGATTCAAAGGTGACAGCCAGCGCCAACTCGCCCGGATGCAGATAAAATGCCTCGCCGTCCGGCAAAACGATTTCATCGCTCATCACGCGATCCAGCGCCGCGCTGACCTCATCTTTCGGCCCGCTCAGATCGATAAACGCCGCCGTATGGCCACGGAAGGTTCGAAATTTATTGCCAAGACGTACATCGACCGTCGCGCCGTTAATGCGCTCTACGGGAGGTCGCGGGGTGATAGACAAACGGCCTTCATCCAGCCAGGCTTCAATATCTCGGTCGCATAAACGCATGGCACTTTCTCCTTTCGCGCATCAAGCCCTTAAATCAAGCACATCAAGGGCTAACCAGGTTATCACTGAACGGTACACAATTCGCCAGATTTATTCAAAGAACTGGCTGATTTTCGCTTTCAGAATATCAATAGCGATGCGGTTTTTACCGCCGCGCGGCACGATAATATCCGCATATTGTTTGGAAGGCTCAATAAATTGCAGGAACATCGGACGCACCGTTTTCTGATATTGCGCCATCACCGAATCCATTGAGCGACCACGCTCGTTCACATCGCGTTTGATACGGCGCATCAAACAGATATCCAGCGGCGTATCGACAAAAATAGAGAAGTTCATCTCTTCACGCAAACGCGCGTCGGTCAGTAACAGAATACCTTCAAGAATAATCACTTTCTTCGGTTCTACGCGAACCGTTTCCTGCATACGGGTATGCTCAACATAACTGTATACCGGTAATTCAATCGCCGAACCGCGCTTGAGCGCCTGAAGATGCTGAAATAGCAGGCTGTGATCCATCGCATTCGGATGGTCATAGTTAGTTTTTACGCGTTCTTCCATCGACAGATGGCTTTGATCTTTGTAATAACTGTCTTCGGGAATAACGCCAATATGTTCGTCACCCACTTGTTCACGCAATTCGCGGTAAAGGGTACTGGCAATAAGACTCTTGCCGGAAGCCGATGCGCCAGCGATACCGATAATGACGCACTGATGAGACTGATCAGTCATAAATTTAGCGACCTGATTAACCTGGATGTAAGGAAGGGGGGCGCCGAAACGCCAAACGCGGCAATTATAGGGATTTCAGCAGCGCGATACCAGTCCGGCGCTATGCCACGGTGAATTTGTTGGCGGCGCATTCGACGTCGCGACGTAAAAGCGTTCAGTTTTAACGCGGGCAGCGGTTTTATCGACCCGTCTGGAGGAGGAATACGCCGGGAGCCACAATTTATATTCAGCCAGCGTATAAATCATTACGCGTTTATACTAGCATAATCACAGAGTAAACTGACGCGTCCGGTATTCCGCGACGTTACCGGCGATTCGGATAGAGTGGTAATGAGTAAACCATCCCAACATGTTTTCGTTACCGTCCCCCACCCGCTATTGCGTCTGGTCAGTTTAGGCCTGGTCGCGTTTGTCTTTACGCTCTTTTCGCTCGTATTATCGCGTGTCGGCACCCAACTCGCGCCGCTGTGGTTCCCCACCTCCATTATGATGGTCGCGTTTTACCGCCATGCGGGCCGTCTGTGGCCAGGGATCGCGGTCGCCTGCTCGCTCGGCAGCATCGGCGCCTCACTGACTTTATTTCCTGCCGCCTCGCTTAACTTTAGCTGGACGGCAATAAATATTATCGAGGCGGCCACTGGCGCGATACTGCTGCGAAAACTGCTCCCCAGCTACAACCCCTTACAAAATTTGAATGACTGGTTTCGTCTGGCTATCGGCAGCGCCGTGATTCCGCCGCTACTCGGCGGCCTGTTATTTTGGTTAATAGCGCCGGAAGCGGTCGCCTCGAAAGCGTTTCTGATTTGGGTATTATCGGAAGCCATCGGCGCGCTGACGCTGGTGCCGTTAGGTTTACTGTTTAAACCACACTATCTGTTGCGTCATCGCGACCCGCATCTGTTGCTGGAAACGCTATTGACGCTGGTCATTACGCTGGCGCTAAGCTGGCTCGCTATGCGCTATATTCCGTGGCCGTTTACGTGCGTTATCGTCCTGTTGATGTGGAGTGCGGTGCGCCTGCCGCGAATGGAGGCGTTTTTAATTTTTTTAGCTACCGTTATCGTGGTCTCGCTCATGCTGGCCAATGACCCCACGCTGCTCGCCACGCCGAAAACCGACGTGATGGTCAATATGCCGTGGCTGCCTTTTTTAATGATCCTGCTGCCTGCCAATATGATGACGATGGTGATGTACGCGTTTCGCACGGAGCGTAAACATATCACCGAGAGCGAATCCCGCTTTCGCAACGCGATGGAGTATTCCGCCATTGGTATGGCGCTGGTCGGTACGGAGGGTCAGTGGCTACAGGTCAATAAATCTCTGAGCCATTTTCTTGGCTATAGCCAGGATGAATTACGCACGATGACATTTCAGCAATTGACCTGGCCGGAAGACCTGAATAACGACCTTGAACAGCTAAACATGCTGGTGCGCGGCGACATCAACAGCTATTCCATGGAAAAACGCTACTACACCCGCAACGGCGATGTCGTCTGGGCGCTGCTGGCCGTCTCACTGGTTCGTCATAAAGACAATAAACCTCTCTATTTTATTGCTCAGATTGAAGACATTAACGATCTCAAGCAAAGCGAGCAGGAAAACCAGCGGTTGATGGAGCGTATTACACAGGCGAACGAGGCGCTGTTTCAGGAAAAAGAACGGTTGCACATCACGCTTGACTCTATCGGAGAAGCGGTGGTGTGTATTGATGTCGCGATGAATATCACCTTTATGAACCCGATCGCCGAGAAGATGAGCGGCTGGCGGCAAGAGGATGCTTTAGGCGCGCCATTATTAACGGTTCTGCGCATTACGTCAGGTAATAAGGGGCCGCTGCTGGAGGATATTTATCGCGCCGACAGGTCGCGATCGGACATGGAACAGGAGATAGTGCTCCATCGTCATAACGGCGGCAGCTACGATATTCATTACAGTATCACGCCGCTCAGTACGCTTGACGGCGATAAGATTGGTTCGGTTCTGGTTATCCAGGACGTTACCGAATCACGAAAAATGTTACGTCAGCTCAGCTACAGCGCAACGCATGACTCCCTCACCCAACTTGCCAACCGCGCCAGTTTTGAAAAACAGCTGCAACAGTGCCTGCAAACAATACAGGAATCGCCTCAACATCATGCGCTGGTGTTTATCGATCTGGACCGTTTTAAAGCGGTTAACGACAGCGCGGGACATGCCGCCGGCGATGCCTTATTGCGCGAACTCGCGTCACTGATGCTCAGTATGCTTCGATCCGGCGATCTTCTGGCCCGTCTGGGTGGCGATGAGTTTGGCCTGTTGCTGCCGGATTGTAATAGTGACAGCGCACGCTTTATCGTGACGCGGCTTATCAACGCCGTTAATGAGTATCACTTTATGTGGGAAGGACGCCTGCATCGGATCGGCGCCAGCGCCGGGATCACAATGATAAATGAACATAACTGCCAGCTCACAGAGGTCGTGTCTCAGGCCGATATAGCCTGCTACGCCGCGAAAAATAGCGGTCGCGGCCGTCTGACCGTGTA
Source organism: Salmonella sp. NW884 (assembly GCF_051700745.1). Lineage (NCBI taxonomy): Bacteria > Pseudomonadati > Pseudomonadota > Gammaproteobacteria > Enterobacterales > Enterobacteriaceae > Salmonella > Salmonella sp. NW884. Next base: position 739,620 of record NZ_JAMMDE010000001.1, read on the forward strand.
CGAACCGCAGCACGCATTAACCTCCTCAAAGGGAATGATGCCGCTGGAAGAACAGTGGCATATGATTAAAAATAACCACCTGCTGATGCTTGCCAGAAACGTCGCGCCGCCGCGTACGCCGGAGGCCACCAGCTTTTGGCTGGTCTCACTCAGGCTGTGGACCAGCGAAGGGGAAGTGATGGAAGAGCGCGCGTTCCGGGCAGGGTTAGCCGACTCCGCGCTGCATCACGCGCTTGACCGACGGGTATTCCATGAGTTTTTCCACCATGCGGCGACCGCCGTCGCCAGCAAGGGATTAAGCGTTGCGCTGCCGCTGTCCGCCGCGGGATTATACAGCGCGACCCTTATTGATGAGCTGCTGGAACAACTGGAGCATAGTCCACTGCCGCCACGGTTATTACACCTGATTATCCCGGCTGACGTTATCGTTAAGCAGGCGCAGACCGCCGCTGCGACTCTGCGAAAACTGCGGCAACGCGGCTGCCAGGTGATTCTCAGCCATGTCGGGCGCGATTTACAGCTGTTTAATTTACTGCCCCCGCATATCGTCGATTATTTACTGCTGGATAGCGACCTTATCGCCAACGTTCATGAGAGTTTAATGGATGAAATGCTGACCTCGATCATCCAGGGACACGCCCAGCATCTGGGCATCAAAACGCTCGCCGGGCCGGTACAAAATCCACAGGTGCTGGATACGCTCTCCCGTATTGGCGTGGATCTGATTTATGGCGACACTATCGCCGAAGCGCAACCGCTGGATTTGTTACTGAATACCAGCTATTTCGCTATCCATTGACGGTTGCCAGCCGTGGGTATACCAGATATGCAGTAGCGCGTAGGAACGCCACGGTTTCCAGCGCTCCGCGTAGCGACGGATCTGCGCGGGCGTCATCCCGGCGAAGCGCTGCTTAATTAAGTAATCATCGGGTAAAAAGATATCTTTTGCCTGCCAACCGCGCAGGGCGAAATAGTTCGCCGTCCAGCGGCCAATTCCCGGAAACGTTTGTAAATTTTTAACGCTCTGCTCAATATCCGGCGGCGCGGCGAGCGCCAGTTTTCCCGCCAGCGTCGCCTGCGCCAGATGAATCAGCGCTTCGGCACGCCGCAGCGGCATCCCCAGAGCTTTAAGCGCCAGCGGATCGGCCAACGCCAGCGTTTCCGGACCGGGAAAACAGACATAATCGGGCGCATCCGACAACGCCTCGCCATAGCGGCGCGCCACTTTCGCCGTCAACCTGGCCGCCATCGCGACACTCACCAGTTGCCCCAATATCGCCCGCACGCCTTGTTCAAACGTATCAACCGATCCCGGTAAACGCAGCCCCGGTCTGTCCTCGCCCAGTGGCCCCAGCACGGCGGCAACTTGCGCGGGCTGGCAGTCAAGATCAAACAGACGCGAAACCTTCGCCAGACACGCCGGCGCGACGGGAAGTAATCCGGCACTCACGCTAACCTGCACAGTGTGGGTGGGCAGATGGGCCCTCACGCTGACCAGTCCGCGATGCTCGCCCACCACCAGGCTGCGCGCATAAAAGCCCTCGCCTACCGTTTCCACGCCGTCCACCGCACGCGCGGCAAGAAAGCCCAACATCCACGACCAGTCGTAAGGCGGCTGCCAGCTCAGGGTAAACATGCTTTTCTCCTTTATTTGATCTTTCAGCATAAACGCTAATCGCACGTAACGCCTTGCTTTCATATTCCAGTTGTCGCCGCGACGACATTTCGCTAAAGTCACGCCCCTTCTTCACTGGCATGGGGATTTTAAGGTGTTTATCGGATTTGATTACGGTACGGCAAACTGCTCGGTCGCCATTATGCGCGACGGGCATCCACAGTTGCTGACAATGGAGAATAACAGCGCATTACTGCCGTCTATGCTGTGCGCGCCGACACGCGAAGCGGTGAGCGAGTGGCTGTATCGCCATCATGATGTGCCGGCAACGGACGAAGAAACCCAGGCGCTGCTACGCCGCGCGATACGCTACAACCGCGAGGAAGATATTGAGGTTGGCGCGCAAAGCGTACAGTTTGGTCTGGCGTCGCTGGCGCACTATATTGACGATCCCCAGGAGGTCTGGTTCGTCAAATCGCCGAAATCCTTTTTAGGCGCCAGCGGCCTGAAACCGCAGCAGGTCGCGCTATTTGAAGATTTAGTCTGCGCCATGATGGTACATATTCGTCATACGGCGCACAGCCAATTGCCGGAGGCCATTACCCAGGCGGTGATCGGTCGCCCGATCAACTTTCAGGGACTGGGCGGCGATGACGCGAACCGCCAGGCGCAGGGTATTCTGGAGCGGGCGGCAAAACGCGCCGGTTTTCAGGAGGTGGTATTCCAGTACGAACCGGTTGCGGCGGGCCTGGACTACGAGGCTACGCTGCGGGAAGAGAAGCGTGTGCTGGTCGTGGATATTGGCGGCGGCACCACCGACTGCTCCATGCTGCTGATGGGGCCGCAGTGGCGTCAGCGCGCCGATCGTGAAAACAGCCTGTTGGGGCACAGCGGTTGCCGCGTGGGCGGAAACGATCTGGATATCGCGCTGGCCTTTAAAAATCTGATGCCTTTGCTGGGCATGGGCGGCGAAACCGAAAAAGGTATCGCCCTGCCGGTGCTGCCGTGGTGGAACGCCGTCGCGATTAACGACGTCCCGGCGCAAAGCGATTTTTACAGTAGCGCGAATGGTCGTCTGTTGAACGATTTGGTTCGCAACGCGCGTGAAGCAGACAAGGTCGCGTTGCTGCTCAAGGTCTGGCGTCAGCGGCTTAGCTACCGCCTGGTACGCTGCGCGGAAGAGAGCAAAATCGCCCTTTCCGGCCAGGCGGATGTTACGGCGAGGCTGCCATTTATCAGCGACGACCTGGCGGTCGCTATCAGCCAGCAAGGACTGGAAGCGGCGCTGGATCAACCGCTGACGCGCATTCTGGAACAGGTGCAACTGGCGCTGGACAGCGCGCAGGAAAAACCGGATGTCATCTATCTGACCGGCGGCAGCGCCCGTTCGCCATTGATTAAAAAAGCGCTTTCCGAACAGTTACCGGGCATACCCGTCGCTGGCGGCGATGATTTCGGCTCCGTCACCGCAGGACTGGCGCGCTGGGCAGAGGTCGTTTTCCGCTAAGCGCCTCGCAAGCCCAGCGCTGATGGATTGACATTATTCTTGATGTGGCTTAACGTCAGGAGTGAGGGTAAGGGAGGATTCCTCCTCCCCCTGGTGTCTTAGTAAGCCTGGAAGCTAATCACTAAGAGTATCACCAGTATGATGACTAACTTCATCATAACCCTTTCCTTATTTTGGCCCCTTTCTCGGGAGGGGCTTTCCCGTTTCAGCGTCCTGCTGAAATCGGTGGCTTACCTTCATTGCCGTGCCGCCACTTTACCGCACTCCGGCGCGTTAACGATTTTCACCGATGAGAGTTGCGTAGCGCCTCGCAAAGCGGGTCGCCATTCAGAATAATCCCGACCGTGTTCCATAATTCCTCCATTTTTCTCCCTTCCCTGCTGACTACAATAGAGGAAGCAACATTCCGCAAAACGTTTCAGGATGAGAAACTTATACCGATGAAAGGCAGTAATACTTTCCGCTGGGCAATAGCGATTGGGGTTGTAGTGGCCGCCGCCGCATTCTGGTTCTGGCATAGCCGTAGCGAAAGCCCGACCGCCGCGCCGGGCGTCGCCGCGCAAGCGCCGCATACCGCCGCCGCAGGTCGCCGCGGTATGCGCGACGGCCCTCTGGCGCCGGTACAGGCCGCGACCGCGACCACGCAGGCCGTACCGCGCTATCTGAGCGGGCTGGGCACCGTGACCGCCGCGAATACCGTTACGGTGCGTAGCCGCGTGGATGGTCAACTCATCGCCCTGCACTTTCAGGAAGGTCAGCAGGTCAACGCAGGCGATCTGCTGGCGCAAATCGATCCCAGCCAGTTTAAGGTCGCCCTGGCGCAGGCTCAGGGACAGTTGGCGAAAGATAACGCTACGCTGGCGAATGCGCGTCGTGATCTGGCGCGCTATCAGCAACTGGCAAAAACCAATCTGGTTTCCCGTCAGGAACTGGATGCGCAACAGGCGCTGGTCAACGAAACCCAGGGAACCATTAAAGCGGATGAAGCCAATGTCGCCAGCGCGCAGTTACAGCTCGACTGGAGTCGTATCACGGCCCCGGTCTCGGGACGCGTGGGTCTGAAACAGGTGGATGTCGGCAACCAGATTTCCAGCAGCGATACCGCAGGTATTGTCGTCATTACGCAAACGCACCCGATTGATCTCATTTTTACTCTGCCGGAAAGCGATATCGCGACCGTGGTTCAGGCGCAGAAAGCGGGGAAAACGCTGGTCGTAGAAGCCTGGGATCGGACTAACTCGCACAAATTGAGCGAAGGTGTGTTGCTCAGTCTGGACAACCAGATTGATCCCACAACGGGAACGATCAAAATTAAAGCGCGCTTTACCAATCAGGACGATACGCTGTTCCCCAATCAATTTGTGAACGCCCGGATGCTGGTCGATACCGAACAAAATGCCGTTGTGGTACCTGCCGCGGCGGTGCAAATGGGCAATGAGGGCCACTTTGTGTGGGTGCTGAACGACGAAAATAACGTCAGCAAGAAGCGGGTAAAAATCGGTATTCAGGATAACCGAAACGTGGTGATCAGCGCAGGCGTGTCGGCAGGCGATCGCGTCGTTACCGATGGTATTGATCGGCTGACGGAAGGCGCAAAAGTCGAGGTCGTTGAGCCGCAAACCACCGTGGCGGATGAAAAATCCCCTTCCCGCCATGAAGGTCAAAAAGGAGCGCGCGCCTGATGCAGGTATTACCTCCGGGCAGCACGGGCGGCCCCTCGCGTCTGTTTATTCTGCGCCCCGTGGCCACCACTCTGCTGATGGCGGCGATTTTACTCGCCGGGATTATCGGCTATCGCTTCCTGCCCGTCGCCGCTTTGCCGGAGGTCGACTACCCCACTATTCAGGTTGTTACGCTCTACCCTGGCGCCAGCCCGGATGTCATGACCTCCGCCGTCACCGCGCCGCTTGAGCGCCAGTTCGGCCAGATGTCAGGGCTGAAGCAGATGTCGTCGCAAAGCTCCGGCGGCGCATCGGTGGTGACGCTACAGTTTCAGTTGACGCTGCCGCTGGACGTTGCCGAGCAGGAAGTACAGGCGGCGATTAACGCAGCCACCAATTTATTGCCTTCCGACCTGCCGAATCCGCCGATTTATAGCAAAGTCAATCCGGCGGACCCGCCGATTATGACGCTTGCTGTCACCTCAAACGCGATGCCGATGACCCAGGTAGAGGACATGGTAGAAACCCGCGTGGCGCAGAAGATCTCGCAGGTCTCCGGCGTCGGGCTGGTGACGCTTGCCGGCGGGCAGCGCCCTGCGGTGCGTGTAAAACTGAATGCTCAGGCTGTCGCCGCGCTCGGTCTGACCAGCGAAACTATCCGTACCGCAATTACCGGCGCCAACGTCAACTCGGCGAAAGGCAGTCTGGATGGCCCCGAACGAGCGGTGACGCTTTCTGCTAACGATCAGATGCAGTCTGCCGACGAATACCGCAGGCTTATCATCGCGTATCAAAACGGCGCGCCGGTACGGCTGGGCGATGTCGCCACCGTCGAACAGGGAGCGGAAAATAGCTGGCTCGGCGCATGGGCGAATCAAGCGCCGGCTATCGTGATGAACGTTCAACGCCAGCCCGGCGCCAATATCATTGCGACAGCGGACAGCATTCGCCAGATGCTGCCCCAGCTTACCGAAAGCCTGCCGAAATCGGTGAAGGTCACGGTCCTGTCCGATCGCACCACCAATATTCGCGCTTCCGTGCGCGATACCCAGTTTGAACTGATGCTGGCGATCGCGCTGGTCGTCATGATTATCTATCTGTTTTTACGTAATATTCCCGCCACAATTATTCCCGGCGTCGCCGTACCGCTGTCGCTTATCGGCACCTTTGCGGTGATGGTATTTTTGGATTTTTCCATTAATAACCTGACGCTGATGGCGCTCACTATCGCCACGGGTTTCGTGGTGGACGATGCGATTGTGGTGATCGAGAACATCTCGCGCTACATCGAAAAAGGAGAAAAACCGCTGGCGGCGGCGCTCAAAGGCGCGGGCGAAATCGGCTTTACCATTATTTCCCTCACCTTTTCACTGATTGCAGTGCTGATCCCGTTGCTCTTTATGGGCGATATTGTTGGTCGACTGTTCCGCGAATTTGCGGTGACGTTGGCGGTAGCGATTTTAATCTCCGCCGTCGTCTCTTTGACGCTCACGCCCATGATGTGCGCACGTATGCTCAGCCAGCAGTCTCTGCGTAAACAAAACCGCTTTTCCCGCGCCTGCGAGCGGATGTTTGACCGCGTGATCGCCAGCTACGGACGCGGATTAGCGAAAGTGCTCAACCATCCATGGCTTACATTGAGCGTGGCATTCGCCACGCTCCTGCTCAGCGTTATGCTGTGGATAGTCATCCCGAAAGGGTTCTTTCCGGTACAGGATAACGGCATTATCCAGGGGACGCTGCAGGCGCCGCAATCATCATCGTATGCCAGTATGGCGCAACGTCAGCGCCAGGTGGCGGAGCGGATATTACAGGACCCGGCGGTGCAAAGCCTGACGACTTTTGTTGGCGTAGACGGCGCTAACCCCACGCTGAATAGCGCGCGCCTGCAAATTAACCTCAAGCCGCTGGATGCGCGTGATGACCGCGTGCAGCAGGTGATCTCCCGGCTGCAAACCGCCGTGGCGACGATTCCCGGCGTGGCGCTGTATCTCCAGCCGACGCAGGATTTAACCATCGACACGCAGGTCAGCCGCACGCAGTATCAGTTTACCCTGCAGGCCACGACGCTCGATGCGCTCAGCCACTGGGTGCCAAAACTGCAGAACGCGCTGCAGTCGTTACCACAGCTTTCCGAGGTAAGCAGCGACTGGCAAGATCGAGGATTAGCGGCCTGGGTGAATGTCGACCGCGACAGCGCCAGCCGTTTGGGTATCAGCATGGCGGATGTGGATAACGCGCTCTACAACGCGTTCGGACAACGCCTGATTTCAACGATTTATACCCAGGCGAACCAGTACCGCGTCGTGCTGGAACATAATACCGCCAGCACGCCGGGCCTGGCGGCGCTGGAGACGATTCGCCTGACGAGCCGCGACGGCGGCACCGTACCGCTCAGCGCGATTGCCCGCATTGAGCAGCGCTTCGCTCCGCTCTCCATCAATCATTTAGATCAGTTCCCGGTTACGACATTTTCGTTTAACGTGCCGGAGGGCTATTCGCTCGGCGATGCGGTGCAGGCGATTCTCGATACGGAAAAAACGCTCGCCCTGCCAGCGGATATTACAACGCAGTTTCAGGGTAGTACGCTCGCCTTCCAGGCGGCGCTAGGCAGCACCGTCTGGCTTATTGTCGCCGCCGTGGTGGCGATGTATATCGTGCTCGGCGTGCTGTATGAGAGTTTTATCCATCCGATCACGATTCTCTCAACGCTGCCTACGGCGGGCGTCGGCGCGCTGCTGGCGTTGATCATCGCTGGTAGCGAGCTCGATATTATCGCCATTATCGGCATTATTTTGCTGATCGGCATCGTGAAGAAAAACGCCATCATGATGATTGACTTCGCCCTCGCCGCCGAACGCGAACAGGGGATGAGCCCGCGCAACGCTATCTTCCAGGCCTGTCTGCTGCGTTTTCGACCGATTCTGATGACCACGCTGGCGGCGTTGCTCGGGGCATTGCCATTAATGTTGAGTACCGGCGTTGGCGCGGAATTACGTCGCCCGTTGGGGATCGCGATGGTGGGCGGCCTACTGGTCAGCCAGGTATTAACTCTGTTTACCACACCGGTGATTTATCTCCTGTTTGACCGCCTGTCGCTGTACGTGAAAAGTCGCTTTCCGCGCCATAAAGAGGAGGCGTAGATGCGCTTTTTCGCCCTTTTCATCTACCGCCCGGTCGCCACCATTTTGATTGCCGCCGCCATTACGCTGTGCGGCATTCTGGGCTTTCGTCTGCTGCCGGTCGCCCCGCTGCCGCAGGTCGATTTCCCAGTGATTATGGTTAGCGCCTCGCTGCCGGGCGCCTCGCCGGAAACCATGGCTTCGTCGGTGGCGACGCCGTTGGAACGTTCTTTGGGACGCATTGCAGGCGTCAATGAAATGACCTCCAGCAGCTCACTCGGCAGTACGCGCATTATTCTCGAATTTAATTTCGATCGCGATATTAACGGCGCGGCGCGCGATGTGCAGGCCGCCATCAACGCCGCGCAAAGCTTGTTGCCAGGCGGAATGCCCAGCCGCCCAACTTATCGCAAGGCCAACCCGTCCGACGCGCCGATTATGATTTTAACGCTCACCTCGGAGAGCTGGTCACAGGGCAAACTGTATGATTTCGCCTCTACCCAACTGGCGCAAACCATCGCGCAAATTGACGGCGTCGGCGATGTTGACGTCGGCGGCAGCTCCCTGCCCGCAGTACGTGTAGGCTTAAACCCGCAGGCGCTCTTTAACCAGGGCGTCTCGCTGGATGAGGTCCGCGAAGCGATCGACAGCGCCAACGTACGCCGACCGCAAGGCGCAATTGAAGATAGCGTCCACCGCTGGCAAATCCAGACCAACGACGAACTGAAAACCGCCGCCGAATACCAGCCGCTGATTATTCACTATAACAACGGCGCGGCGGTACGCCTGGGCGACGTCGCCAGCGTCACCGACTCGGTGCAGGATGTCCGTAACGCCGGGATGACGAACGCTAAACCCGCTATTTTGTTGATGATCCGCAAGTTGCCGGAGGCCAACATTATTCAGACGGTCGACGGCATCCGGGCAAAACTGCCGGAACTGCGGGCAATGATCCCCGCCGCTATCGATTTACAAATCGCCCAGGATCGTTCGCCGACGATTCGCGCGTCGCTGCAAGAGGTAGAAGAGACGCTGGCTATCTCTGTCGCGTTGGTGATCCTGGTGGTGTTTTTATTCCTGCGTTCCGGGCGCGCCACGCTAATCCCCGCCGTCGCCGTTCCCGTTTCGCTCATCGGCACCTTCGCCGCCATGTATCTGTGCGGCTTCAGCCTCAACAATCTGTCGCTGATGGCGCTGACTATCGCGACCGGATTTGTCGTTGATGATGCCATTGTGGTGCTGGAAAATATCGCCCGCCATCTGGAGGCGGGAATGAAACCTTTGCAGGCGGCATTACAGGGTACGCGGGAAGTCGGGTTTACGGTCATCTCCATGAGTCTGTCGCTGGTGGCGGTATTTCTGCCGCTGCTGTTAATGGGCGGTCTGCCAGGGCGATTATTACGGGAATTCGCCTTTACCCTCTCGGTGGCGATTGGCATTTCGCTGGTGGTCTCGCTCACGCTGACGCCGATGATGTGCGGCTGGATGCTTAAATCAAGCAAACCGCGCACCCAACCGCGTAAACGGGGCGTTGGCCGTTTGCTGGTAGCTTTGCAACAGGGTTACGGCACGTCGTTAAAATGGGTGCTTAACCATACGCGTCTTGTCGGGGTGGTATTTCTTGGCACCGTTGCGCTGAACATCTGGCTTTATATCGCCATCCCTAAAACATTCTTTCCGGAGCAGGATACCGGCGTGTTGATGGGCGGTATTCAGGCTGACCAGAGCATCTCTTTCCAGGCCATGCGCGGCAAGCTGCAGGATTTTATGAAAATTATTCGCGACGATCCGGCGGTGAATAATGTCACTGGTTTTACCGGCGGCTCGCGGGTGAATAGCGGCATGATGTTTATTACGCTGAAGCCGCGCGGCGAACGCAAAGAGACGGCGCAGCAAATCATTGATCGACTGCGGGTCAAACTGGCAAAAGAACCCGGCGCCAGGCTGTTTCTGATGGCGGTACAGGATATTCGCGTCGGCGGGCGGCAGGCTAACGCCAGTTACCAATATACGTTGCTGTCTGACTCCCTGCCGGCGCTGCGCGAGTGGGAGCCGAAAATACGCAAAGCGCTCTCGGCCCTGCCGCAACTGGCGGACGTAAACTCCGACCAGCAGGATAACGGCGCGGAGATGAACCTTATCTACGACCGCGACACCATGTCACGACTGGGCATTGATGTTCAGGCCGCAAACAGTCTGTTAAATAATGCTTTCGGCCAGCGGCAAATTTCCACCATTTATCAGCCGATGAACCAGTATAAAGTGGTGATGGAAGTCGATCCGCGCTATAGCCAGGATATCAGCGCGCTGGAGAAAATGTTTGTTATCAACCGCGACGGAAAAGCGATCCCCCTCTCTTATTTCGCCCAATGGCGGCCCGCCAATGCGCCGCTGTCGGTGAACCATCAGGGGCTTTCCGCGGCGTCCACGATTGCCTTTAACCTGCCGACCGGCACATCGTTATCGCAGGCGACGGAGGCCATTAATCGCACCATGACGCAGCTTGGCGTCCCTCCGACGGTACGCGGCAGTTTTTCCGGAACGGCGCAAGTCTTCCAGCAGACCATGAATTCACAGCTTGTTTTGATAGTGGCGGCGATCGCTACCGTCTACATTGTGCTGGGGATACTGTACGAAAGCTACGTCCATCCGCTGACCATTCTCTCTACTCTGCCATCGGCAGGCGTTGGGGCGCTTCTGGCGCTGGAGCTCTTCAATGCCCCTTTCAGCCTAATCGCCCTGATAGGGATCATGCTATTAATTGGCATTGTGAAGAAAAACGCCATTATGATGGTCGATTTTGCGCTTGAAGCGCAACGAAGCGGCGGCCTGACGCCGGCACAAGCCATTTTCCAGGCCTGCTTGTTACGCTTCCGTCCAATAATGATGACCACGCTGGCGGCGCTGTTCGGCGCACTGCCATTGGTGTTATCTGGCGGAGACGGTTCGGAATTACGGCAGCCGTTGGGGATAACCATTGTCGGCGGTTTGGTCATGAGCCAGCTCCTGACGCTCTATACCACGCCGGTGGTGTACCTCTTTTTCGATCGTCTGCGGCTGCGTTTTTCGCGTAAAAATAGCAAACCGGTAGTAGAAATATGACAGAACTTCCTGACAATACCCGCTGGCAACTCTGGATTGTGGCATTCGGCTTTTTTATGCAGTCGCTGGATACCACCATCGTCAACACTGCGCTGCCCTCCATGGCGAAAAGCCTGGGGGAAAGCCCGCTGCATATGCACATGGTAGTGGTGTCATATGTTCTTACCGTCGCCGTAATGCTCCCCGCCAGCGGCTGGCTGGCAGATAAAATCGGCGTGCGTAATATCTTCTTTGCCGCCATTGTGCTGTTCACGCTGGGTTCGCTGTTTTGCGCCCTCTCCGGTACGCTTAATCAACTGGTATTAGCGCGGGTTTTACAAGGCGTAGGCGGCGCGATGATGGTGCCGGTCGGACGCCTGACGGTCATGAAAATCGTGCCGCGCGCGCAATATATGGCGGCGATGACCTTCGTCACCCTGCCGGGTCAGATCGGGCCGTTACTCGGCCCCGCGCTGGGCGGGGTGCTGGTGGAATATGCTTCATGGCACTGGATCTTTCTGATCAATATCCCGGTGGGAATTGTCGGCGCTATGGCGACCTTTATGCTGATGCCAAACTACACCATAGAGACCCGGCGCTTTGATCTGCCGGGGTTCCTGCTGTTAGCTATCGGCATGGCGGTACTCACGCTGGCGCTGGACGGTAGTAAAAGCATGGGGATTTCGCCCTGGACATTAGCCGGACTTGCTGCGGGTGGCGCGGCAGCCATTCTGCTCTATCTCTTCCATGCCAAAAAAAACTCAGGCGCGTTATTCAGCCTGCGATTGTTCCGCACGCCCACGTTTTCACTGGGGTTGCTGGGCAGTTTTGCCGGGCGTATCGGCAGCGGTATGCTGCCGTTTATGACGCCGGTCTTTTTGCAAATTGGTCTTGGTTTTTCACCGTTTCATGCCGGTTTGATGATGATCCCCATGGTGCTGGGCAGCATGGGAATGAAGCGGATTGTGGTGCAGATAGTTAACCGTTTTGGCTATCGTCGGGTTCTGGTGGCGACTACGCTCGGACTGGCATTGGTTAGCCTGTTGTTTATGTCGGTCGCGCTGCTCGGCTGGTATTATCTCCTGCCGCTGGTACTGCTTTTGCAGGGAATGGTGAACTCGGCACGCTTTTCTTCCATGAATACCTTAACGCTAAAAGACCTTCCCGATACGCTGGCCAGCAGCGGCAATAGCTTATTATCGATGATTATGCAGCTCTCGATGAGTATCGGCGTCACTATTGCCGGAATGCTGCTGGGTATGTTTGGCCAACAGCATATCGGGATAGACAGTAGCGCCACACATCACGTCTTTATGTACACCTGGTTATGTATGGCGGTTATTATCGCGCTGCCGGCGATAATTTTTGCCCGCGTGCCGAACGATACACAGCAAAACATGGTCATTTCACGGCGTAAAAGGAGCCTGTAATGAAAGTCTGGCGGCCCGGAATCACCGGCAAGCTGTTTCTGGCGATTTTCGCCACCTGCATCGTGCTGCTGATCAGTATGCATTGGGCCGTGCGCGTCAGTTTTGAACGCGGATTTATTGACTATATCAAACACGGCAACGAGCAGCGGCTACAAATGCTGGGCGATGCGCTGGGCGACCAGTACCAGCAACACGGCAACTGGCGTTTTTTACGCAACAACGATCGCTTCGTTTTCCAGATTCTGCGTTCATTTGAGCATGACAACGACCGGGATAAACCCGGCCCCGGTATGCCGCCGCACGGTTGGCGCACCCAGTTCTGGGTCGTCGATCAAAATGGCCGGGTGCTGGTCGGCCCACGCGGTCCGGTGCCGCATGACGGTACTCGCCGCCCCATTCTGGTCAATGGCGTCGAAGTCGGCGCGATTATCGCCTCTCCTGTCGAGCGGCTGACGCGCAATACGGATATTAATTTTGATATGCAGCAGCGGCGCGCCAGTTGGATGATCGTGGCGTTATCAACGTTGCTGGCCGCGCTGGCGACGTTTTTGCTGGCGCGTGGCCTGCTCGCCCCGGTCAAACGGTTGGTCGAGGGTACGCACAGGCTGGCGGCGGGGGATTTTACCACGCGCGTGACCCCAACCAGCGCCGATGAGCTGGGAAAACTGGCGCAGGACTTTAACCAGCTTGCCAGCACGCTGGAAAAAAACCAGCAGATGCGCCGCGACTTTATGGCGGATATTTCCCACGAACTGCGCACGCCGCTGGCGGTATTGCGCGGCGAACTTGAAGCCATTCAGGATGGCGTTCGCCAGTTCACGCCAGAATCGGTTACCTCGCTACAGGCGGAAGTCGGTACGCTTACCAAACTGGTTGACGACCTGCATCAGCTGTCGTTGTCTGACGAAGGCGCGCTGGCTTACCAAAAAACGACCGTCGATCTTGTCCCCCTGTTGGAAGTCGCTGGCGGCGCGTTCAGAGAGCGCTTTACCAGCCGGGGGCTAACGCTACATTACGCGTTGCCGGATAGCATGACCGTCTTCGGCGACCCGGATCGCCTGATGCAACTGTTTAATAATCTACTGGAAAACAGTCTGCGCTACACCGACAGCGGCGGCGGCCTGCATATTTCCGCCGAACAACGCGACAAATCATTATTCCTGACCTTTGCCGATTCTGCACCGGGCGTCAGCGATGAACAGTTACAAAAGCTTTTTGACCGTTTTTACCGCACGGAAGTGTCCCGTAACCGCGCCAGCGGCGGTTCTGGACTGGGGCTGGCAATATGCGTCAATATTGTACACGCGCATAACGGTCATCTTCACGCCGCTCATTCGCCTTTTGGCGGGGTTAGCATTACAGTAGAGTTACCGCTGGATCGCGATTTACAGAGAGAAGTATGACTGAATTACCCATTGATGAAAACACGCCGCGCATTTTGATTGTTGAAGATGAACCCAAGCTGGGACAGCTGCTTATTGACTACTTACGCGCGGCGAGTTACGCCCCCACGCTCATCAATCATGGCGACAAGGTACTGCCGTATGTGCGTCAAACGCCGCCGGATCTGATCCTGCTGGATCTGATGCTGCCGGGTACCGATGGTCTGACGCTATGCCGGGAGATTCGCCGTTTTTCCGACATCCCCATTGTGATGGTCACGGCCAAAATCGAAGAGATCGACCGGCTGCTTGGGCTGGAAATCGGCGCCGATGATTATATCTGTAAGCCTTACAGCCCACGCGAAGTCGTGGCCCGCGTGAAAACCATTTTGCGCCGCTGTAAACCGCAGCGCGAACTCCAGCAGCAGGATGCCGAAAGCCCGTTAATGATTGATGAAAGCCGCTTTCAGGCCTCCTGGTGTGGTAAAGCGCTGGATTTAACCCCCGCTGAATTCCGCCTGCTAAAAACCTTATCGCTTGAACCGGGTAAAGTTTTTTCCCGCGAGCAGTTGTTAAACCACCTCTACGACGACTACCGTGTGGTGACCGATCGTACTATCGACAGCCACATTAAAAACCTGCGCCGTAAACTGGAATCGCTGGATGCCGAACAGTCATTTATACGCGCGGTCTACGGGGTGGGATATCGCTGGGAAGCGGATGCGTGTCGCCTGGTATAATGATTATTGGCATAACAATAACAAGGTCGTAAGACGATATTTTTCGCCAACGCTATTCTGGCGGAATTAACACACTGTCCTCTTTCCTTTGGCCGAGCTGTATCCCGAAAACTATGACGAACGCGATCGGGGACAATAAATTATTTGGCCGCTCTTTTTAGTTTACCGATATACTGTGAGTAGTTTTTTAAACTTATTGCGCATTAATTCATTAAGTGAATCTAAAAATACATAAACATAATACCAGCTTAATTATACATGGATTTTTATGACAGAAACGTCATCTCACCGCTATAAACCACGCAATGTAATAAATGCGCCAAATGTAAAATCGTCTATTTTTTCCCGGAGCCAACAACGCGGCGACAGCGAAAATATCCAGCGCTGGTTAAGCAATCATTTTTATCGTTGGATCATTGGTGACTTTCCTCATGTTTATCCTGTGCGCTCCGTCGCCGATTATGCCGTTTATTTTAGCGCTGATGCAGAAATCCCCGCCTGGCTGGCGCCAAAGCTGGGTGGCGATGAGCGCTTTTACTACCTTAACGTTCAGCACCCGCAACTTGTGGCAATGGAAAGAGATTTAGTGGAATTTCTTTCGCGTCAGGAAGGAACGCGGCTGGAAACTAAACTACAGCGCATCAACTGCTTTACCGTGCTGGCAATGCGCGAAGCGGAGCATCAAAAAATGCAGCGCCTGCGTGAACAAGGTTGGTATCCCTCCAACAGCGAGGCGCTAAAACCGGTGATGGCGGTGAATAACGGTGTACTGGTTGAGCTTGATGCGACAAACCCCGGCCTGCGCAGTGAAATGGCGTATGAATCCTGGCATATGCAACACTGCGTCGGAGATTTTGATAATAAAGGCGCGCTTTCCGGCGGCTACGGCGATTACTACGCCCGACAAATTGAACAACAAAAACTTCGCCTGTTCAGCCTGCGCGACGGCAATAATATTCCCCACGTCACAATAAGCCTGGTGGTGGGTAATAACGGCCTGAGCATTGATCAGATTAAAGGTAAGCAAAATCGCCATCCTATTAAGAAATATGCTAACGATGTTTTATCTCTGTTACGCCATCTGCAACCACTTCCTGAGCGCCACGCTGATTGCGAAGGGATGGGAATAGTTTATGAATCGACGCCGGAATATTCAGATTGGAAATTTATTACTCATATTCATGACCTCAATTTTCTGCTCAATGTGTTGCATGACAATTTTCATTTAATGGAACACTTCCCCACTCCCCCGGTAGCTTTACAGTGGCTGCTGCTGCACAGCGCCCCGGAGGCACTGCGCTACCTTCAGGTTGTTGATCCTAACGTGGCGACGGCTGCGGAAATGCTGTTTCCACGACATGAATGGCACCCTACGCTTGCCGGGAAAAACACCAGTAGCAAACCTTTCGAAATTGAAAGCCTGACGCTACAAACCACGCGCTATCTTTCTGCAACCGGGGAGGAGCGCTAATGTTCTGGATTGTTCTTATTATTGCCGCCCTATTTTTTAGCTGGCGCAACTACAAAAAAAACAAACCGCTGATTGCGGCCCGTATCGCCGAGGAGAAAGAAAAAGATCGCCTGAAGGATCTGCGTCGCGATACCCGACGGCGGCAATGGGCGCTGGCGCTAGCTGATATCCTCGCCCGGCGCAACGGGCTACCGATCAAAGGCGTTGAGCTGGTCTTCAAACTTGACGATGACAAACGCCGCTATCTGGCACAGCAGGTAAAAAAAGAGCTGGGCTTGAGCGAAAACCTCGACGGCGCGGCGTTACGCCACAAGGTTGAGGATATCTTACGCCGCTGGCCTGCGGGCATCGGCAGCTCGCCGCGCACGTTTTATCATCATCTGGCGGCCCAGGGCCAGGTCCGCGACGCGCTGGCCTTCGACTGTATGCGCACCGCCTTTCTGACCCGCTGTATCGCCGGGCTCGGCTGGTGTAACGAAAACGAGGCCTGGCTGGTGCTATTGCTCAACGCCCAGCGCGCTCAGGACTGTTTTGATTCCTGGGAGGATTACGCCACCGCCTACGTTCGCGCTCGCCGGGTATGGCTCACGCTACGTGACACGCCAACAGCGCTTGCCGGACGGGATTTACAGGAAGCCACCCATTATCTGCAAGACCCTGTCAGCCGCTGGCGACAACTGCCGTGGAATGAATTCAAAATTTTCGAGCCGATTTAAAGGACTATTTATGGAACAGGATGATCGTCTGCTCAACGCTATGTTTGAGATGTGCAACCACAAAAATCCCCTCAATGACGGGCAACGCGAATGGCATATCGCCGATATTCCCGGCCTACTGCGCGAAGAACGCTATGACGAACTGGACGAACGCTACAACCAGGCGCTGACGGAGAGCTTTACCAGCCGCGAAGCGGAAAAGCGCTATTTCTTCGCCTGGAATCAAATGGACAACCCTTTTTACGATATGGACACGCTGGTTGAGGCTGGGCCGCAAGGATTAGCGCTGATCAAAAACTGGCAGCGCGCTCGTCCCCGCTCCACTCACGCCTGGCTTGCCGAGGCGCAATACTGGAATCACCGTGCGTGGCTGTATCGCAGCTATGGCTGGGCGAGAGAAACCACCCGAGCGATGTGGATCTGCGCCGCCGCCTGCAACGAACGGATGGTCATCGCCGTGCTCAATGCTATCGACTGTGAACCGCGCCAGTGGATGGCGGCGGCCCTGACCAGCACCAACTCAAAAGTCTTCGGCCAGCCCGACTGGCTGGTTGAGTTCCTCGAGGGCGCGGATGTTGCCGGGCAGCCATTAATGGAAGATCTGGCTGAATATCATCGCCATTCACCGCAGGAGGTGGATGCGCTGATGGCCCATTCCGGGCTGTCGTTTGCCGACGCGGTTTGCCCAAATTTGCCGCGCCCGTCCGTGCTGCCGGAGTGCAATGACGATGCCGGGCAAAAATACTGGCTCGCCGTCTGCCTGGCTATTTTCCCGACGGCATTTTACGTGCTGGATGAATATATCCCGTTTCGTATGCCGCGCTGGGGAGGGTCTCACGAGGAAATCCGCGAATTTCTGGAATCAAGCGTATGCGATCACCTTTCTGCCGCAGAACGTGAACATCTGGAGCTATTGATCTGGTGGGACGATCACCGCGATCTGCGCATCAAAGAGGTTGACTCCCCGGCAGAACAGGAACGCATTATCGCCAAAGCCGAAGAGATTAGCCTGCGAGCGCATATCC
The DNA here is from genome assembly GCF_051700745.1 of Salmonella sp. NW884. Classification (NCBI taxonomy): domain Bacteria; kingdom Pseudomonadati; phylum Pseudomonadota; class Gammaproteobacteria; order Enterobacterales; family Enterobacteriaceae; genus Salmonella; species Salmonella sp. NW884. Next base: position 757,370 of record NZ_JAMMDE010000001.1, read on the forward strand.
AGGAATCTCGCCACAACGCGCTGAAGTGGCTGCGGGTCTGCTATAGCGATCTGGACGATAATGACGCGCTCTGGCGAACCCTTCAGCGTTCGATCGCGGAAAAAGTTAAGCTCAACAATTACTTCTCTGATGACACGATAAAGTTCGCCCTGCGCGATTTTCCTGACACCTGGTGGATGTATAATTTTCTCTGTCACAATGCGCAGCAAACGGAATTCGCAGTGCCGAAAATCCGTCGTGGCTACTTTCAGTACGCCGGGCTATTGGGTTTCGAAAAGGATGAGGCGCAAGGCCTCGCCTGGCTCGATAGCGTCGCCGACATTCAATATAACCATAACTGGCGGGCGGCGATTAAAAATTTCGACTGGTTCGGGCTCCCGGAACATTTCGTGCCGCTGGCAGAGCTGGGCGCACAAAGAAATATACCCGCCGCGCTAAACTTGCTGGGCCTTGAACACAATAATAAAGAGAACAACGGCCTACTACCTTACGATCCTGCCATCGCGTTAGGGTATTTTCAGCGCGCGGCGGAGATTTTGCACCGGCAGTTAGCGCTGCGCGAGAGCACCCCGTACAAATTAATAGATAACGGAGGCTATACCGACTATGAAAATGACCTGCAAAATATTCATTTCAGCATTGGCATCTGCAACCAGCGTCTGAGTAAACAAGAACCTGATACCGAAAAACGTTCCGCTTATGAAAAAGAACTGCTCGATAATCTCTGGCTGGCGCATCAGTACGGGCATAAAGAGGCCTGGGGCTTGTTCCTGCTGAATATTTTTGAAGTGAAGGATATTACGCTGGCGCATAAGCATCTGGAACTGGTGCAACAAGAAGCCAACAAAGGCACGCTACACGCTATGGTGACCCTATCGCGCCTGCATGGTAATAAACACGATCGAACACTGTTTAATATGAAGCTAAGCGCACGCTGGGCGCATTTTGCCTTCACGCTTTACCCGGATAATGAAATCGTTATGGACTGCCTGGACCACCTGCATTTCGATTCTTTCTGGAAACGCTTCCGTTTCGCCTGGTATACCGTCCGTATCCCGAATTCAGAGCTGCCGGGACAGGTCAACTCAATGGTGTAAGGTGGTTTACTCCCCTCTCCCACGGCGCTACAATGCCCGCCCTTAAAGTGAGGACTCTCCTCAAGCCGCCTCATCAGGTGAGGCGGATCTGACCTGTCATCAGAACGAGAAAATGATGTTTAAACCAGAACTTCTTTCGCCGGCGGGAACGCTGAAAAATATGCGTTACGCTTTCGCTTACGGTGCCGATGCCGTCTATGCGGGCCAACCGCGCTACTCTTTACGCGTGCGTAATAACGAATTCAATCACGAAAATTTGCAGCTTGGCATCAACGAAGCCCACGCGCTCGGAAAAAAATTCTACGTGGTGGTGAACATCGCCCCGCATAACGCCAAGCTCAAAACCTTTATCCGTGACCTGAAACCCGTCGTCGAGATGGGCCCGGATGCGCTGATCATGTCCGATCCAGGGTTGATTATGCTGGTACGCGAGCACTTCCCGGCAATGCCGATTCACCTGTCGGTACAGGCTAACGCCGTAAACTGGGCGACGGTAAAATTCTGGCAGCAGATGGGGCTGACCCGTGTGATTCTCTCCCGCGAGCTGTCGCTGGAAGAGATTGAGGAAATTCGCCAGCAGGTGCCGGATATGGAAATAGAAATTTTCGTCCACGGCGCGCTATGCATGGCCTATTCCGGCCGCTGCCTGCTTTCCGGCTACATCAATAAACGCGATCCGAATCAGGGCACCTGCACCAATGCCTGCCGTTGGGAATATAACGTGCAGGAAGGAAAAGAAGACGTTGTCGGCAACATCGTGCATAAGCACGAACCGATTCCGGTACAGAACGTTGAGCCGACGCTCGGTATCGGCGCGCCGACGGATAAAGTATTTATGATAGAAGAGGCCCAAAGACCGGGCGAATACATGACCGCGTTCGAAGACGAGCATGGCACCTATATCATGAACTCAAAAGATTTGCGCGCTATCGCCCACGTGGAGCGCCTGACAAAAATGGGCGTCCACTCGCTGAAAATCGAAGGTCGCACCAAATCCTTTTATTACTGCGCCCGTACCGCGCAGGTCTACCGTAAGGCCATCGACGACGCCGCCGCGGGTAAACCCTTCGACCCTACGCTGCTGGAAACGTTGGAAGGTCTGGCTCATCGCGGCTATACCGAAGGTTTCCTGCGTCGCCATACGCACGACGATTACCAGAATTACGAGTACGGGTACTCCGTTTCCGAACGCCAGCAATTTGTCGGCGAGTTCACCGGCGAGCGTAAAGGCCAACTGGCGGCCGTGGCGGTGAAAAATAAATTCTCCGTTGGCGATAGTCTGGAGCTGATGACACCGCAGGGAAATATCAATTTCACCCTGGAACAGATGGAGAACGCCAAAGGCGACGCTATGCCGGTGGCGCCTGGCGATGGCTATACCATCTGGATGCCCGTCCCGCAGGACGTTACGCTGGATTACGCACTATTGATGCGTAATTTCTCAGGCGAATCAACGCGTAACCCCCATGCTAAGTAGTTAATTGCGGTTATTTTTTCATGGCGGGAAGATTCTTAGAAATTGATCACATACCGCTTCGCTCAATGCGGGTATTATTCAACGCGCTGAAAAACATAACCCATAAATGCTAGCTGTACCAGGAACCACCTCCTTGGCCTGCGTAATCTCCCTTACGCAGGCTTATTTTTTGCGTATAATCAATAAAAAAGTGGTACTTCCCGCCATATCCAAAATTGACCACACTAACCAAAGCGCAAATGGGCGCTTAGGTTTACAGACCTCCCCTATTCATGGCCAGCCAGCAAGTCACAATCCTCCCCGCATCCGGTCAGACTCAGGACTTAGCATTCTGACGTTTACGTTTAACATCAGTGAATTAAATCAATAACTGCTTTGTGAGAACTTACACAAAAAGTTTCCAGGTTATTAAATTAAGGTTAAAAACTGATAATTTAAGCGTGTAAAGTTATGGCACGTTTTAATGCCGCTTTTACAAGGATTAAAATAATGTTTTCCCGGATTAGAGGTTTGATTTCATGTCAAAGTAATACTCAAACCATCGCACCTACGCTCAGTCCACCCTCATCAGGCCATGTAAGTTTTGCTGGGGTTGATTATCCTCTATTACCACTAGATCACCAAACGCCGCTCGTTTTTCAGTGGTTTGAACGCAATCCAGATAGATTTGGTCAAAACGAAATTCCCATTATCAATACGCAGAAAAACCCTTATCTTAATAATATTATCAATGCTGCTATAATAGAAAAAGAAAGAATTATTGGTATTTTCGTTGATGGCGATTTTAGCAAGGGACAAAGAAAAGCATTGGCAAAATTGGAACAAAATTATAGAAACATAAAGGTTATTTATAATTCTGACCTTAATTATAGCATGTATGATAAAAAGTTAACGACGATTTATTTAGAAAACATCACCAAACTGGAAGCTCAGTCAGCAAGTGAACGAGATGAGGTCTTGCTTAACGGGGTAAAAAAAAGCCTGGAAGATTTCTTGAAAAACAATCCGGAGGAAACGCTTATTTCATCTCATAATAAAGACAAAGGTCACTTATGGTTTGACTTCTACAGAAATCTTTTCCTGCTAAAAGGAAGCGATGCCTTTCTGGAAGCTGGTAAACCTGGTTGTCATCATCTGCAACCAGGCGGTGGGTGCATATATCTTGATGCAGATATGTTACTTACTGATAAACTCGGTACTTTGTATTTACCTGATGGTATCGCTATCCATGTAAGTCGTAAAGATAATCATGTTAGCCTTGAAAATGGAATTATTGCTGTTAACCGCAGCGAGCATCCAGCATTAATAAAAGGACTCGAAATTATGCACAGTAAACCTTATGGCGATCCCTATAATGATTGGCTCAGTAAAGGGTTGAGGCATTATTTTGACGGTTCTCATATACAAGATTATAACGCATTTTGCGATTTCATTGAATTTAAACACGAAAATATCATTATGAACACAAGCAGTTTAACTGCCAGTTCTTGGAGGTAATCATGATAGCCTTGTTTTACTCACCCTTCCCACCGTCACGTATAATCGGTATCCAAATTTATTCCTTTATCCTGTAAAATGTGATACAGATTCTCCATTGATCTAATAACTACCTCAATTTCACATTCAAGTTTCTCTACAGAACTTTCATTGAGTGAGAAGTTGAGAGCCAGTAATAATGATTGGGAGTTATTATCATAACACAAATGTGGTCCATTATTCTCTGCAAACCATAAATTAGCATTGAGAAATTCAAAAGCAAGATTATTATTATCCGGAGGTCTTCCGCAAAAACCGTATATCATTATATACTCGCTGTTAGTGCTTGTTAGTAAGATACGGTAACGGTTATCTATAATAAATGAGCATAATCTGTTTTCGTCAAAGACAATTGAATCGGCATTTAATTTTAGTGAAAACTGTCTTAATAAGCGATCGGCTCTTGAATACATAACACCCCATACTCTATTTAAAGAGTTTCTATATAAGCCATAAGCCTCTGGTCTGGACGCTTAACACCCCGTGTCATCGTCAGAATTCGTCTTTTCCCTATGACTTGCTGTGTTTGCTCATTTATGGCCAGGCTGGCCGGGTTCTGACGCCATTTGCGCTAAGGTATAGTCCGGCGCATATTCCCATCATACCAATTCCCCCCATGCCAAACGATGCGCCTAAAACCGTCAGAGCGGTAGTATATGCAGCACCACTACTGACACTGGCGACAGCCCCTGAGCATACCCCACTGAAAATACCTGTAAACAATGCCGTGGTTCCCACGCATATTAAACATCTGGGTTTATTGCCGTAAGCGTTAAACTCAACGATTTCAGCTGCCGGACTTTCTTCATTACACCGTTCAGAAGGGGGGAGCAATGGCGTTTGCGCATTCACGCCCGAAGTGACATTCATATAAACCTCTTCATGCACATGCCTGTTTATGTTTATGAAAAAAGCGATACCTCAGGCAACGGTACGACTATAAGACACCGCGCTAAGTCATCATCTAAATAGGTTTTATTTGATAACAAGAATAGTGTACTGCTAATAGTGCGCCTTGTTCCTGCCAAAGCAGTCTAAAGAACATTTCGATTTTATGCTATTAAAAAGTATGTTTGGTAATAAATATCAGGTTTTTATCTGATATTATGAAGTTTGAAATTAATACTGATAACTGACGTATGTTCGTCTTGTTAATTCTCCGTTTCGTTATCAAAGGCGCTATATCGGAAAGCGTCTGACTACCCCTTGTGATTTCCTTGCACTCTCACAAGCGCTACTCAATGCGCATACCGGCATCTCTCTTGTCGCCATTTGCCTTAAACCATGCTTCGCTTACCGCTGCGTACAGCAGGAAGAAAAACGGTAAAGCAATAAGTGCGCAACATTTCAATTTTCATCCTGTTCTGACCTCGCTTTTTCATTTCTGCTATACACTTTCTGGAGATTGTTGTTCAACCTATTAAGGCATAACGGATGGCTAACTTTCCCGCCAGCTTACTGATCCTCAATGGCAAAAGCGCTGATAACCAGCCGCTACGTGAGGCCATTACTCTACTTCGCGACGAAGGTATACAGATTCACGTTCGGGTAACCTGGGAAAAAGGCGACGCGCAGCGTTACGTTGATGAAGCCCGTAGACTGGGCGTTGAAACGGTGATTGCCGGCGGCGGAGACGGTACCATTAATGAAGTGTCGACCGCGCTCATCCAGATCCGCGACGGCGTAGCCCCTGCACTGGGCCTTTTGCCGCTCGGCACTGCCAACGATTTTGCCACCAGCGCCGGTATTCCTGAAGCGCTGGACAAAGCGCTGAAACTGGCGATTGCCGGAAACGCGATGGAAATTGATATGGCCAGGGTCAATGATAAAACCTGTTTTATCAATATGGCGACGGGCGGTTTTGGCACCCGCATTACCACTGAAACACCGGAAAAACTTAAAGCCGCGTTGGGCGGCGTCTCCTATCTTATTCACGGTCTGATGAGAATGGATACGCTGACCCCTGACCGCTGCGAAATACGTGGCGAAAACTTTCACTGGCAGGGAGATGCGCTGGTGATCGGCATCGGCAACGGTCGTCAGGCCGGCGGCGGGCAGCAATTATGTCCCACCGCGCTGATTAACGACGGGCTGTTACAGCTGCGAATTTTTACCGGCGAAGAGCTACTTCCGGCGCTGTTTTCCACGCTCACGCAGTCAGATGACAATCCGAATATTATTGACGGCGCCTCGGCGTGGTTTGATATTCATGCGCCGCATGAAATCACGTTTAATCTGGATGGCGAACCACTCAGCGGACAAGAATTTCATATTGAGGTGCTGCCAGGCGCATTACGCTGTCGGCTGCCGCCAGACTGCCCGTTGCTACGTTAATAACATCTGTCGCTGGCCGGATGCGCTCACATCCGGCTTTTCTTCGTTAAACTCAGGCGATGGTGACTTTGCTATCCAGATAGACATCCTGTACGGCGTTAATCAACTTCACTCCGTCAGCCATCGATTTCTTAAAGGCTTTACGTCCCAGAATTAGCCCCATTCCACCGGCTCGTTTGTTGATCACCGCGGTACGAACCGCGTCGCCGAGATCAGTATCGCCGCCGTCCGCGCCGCCGGAGTTGATAAGCCCGGCGCGTCCCATATAGCAGTTCGCCAACTGGTAACGTACCAAATCAATCGGGTTATCGCTGGTCAGTTTGCTGTACACGCGATCGTCGGTATAGCCGAAGTTGACCGCTTTATAACCGCCATTATTCTCGGCCATTTTCTGTTTCACAATATCCGCGCCAATCGTAGCGGCCAGATGGTTGGCTTGCCCCGTCAGGTCAGCGGATACATGGTAATCAACGCCGTCTTTTTTAAAGGAAGAATTACGCAGGTAAGCCCACAATACGGTCACCATACCCAGCTCATGCGCACGCTCAAAAGCGGCGGAGATCTCTTCAATCTGGCGACGAGACTGTTCCGAACCGAAATAGATCGTCGCGCCTACCGCCACGGCGCCCATATTGAACGCCTGCTCAACGCTGGCGTACAGGGTCTGATCGTACTCTGTCGGATAGCTCAATGTTTCGTTGTGATTCAGTTTGACCAAAAACGGAATACGGTGCGCATAGCGCCGTGAAACCGAGGCCAGTACGCCGTAGGTAGAGGCCACGCAGTTACAGCCGGCCTCAATCGCCAATTCAACAATGTTTTTTGGGTCAAAGTAGCGCGGGTTGGCCGCAAAAGAGGCGCCGGCGGAGTGCTCCACTCCCTGATCGACGGGCAGTATCGAAAGGTATCCTGTTCCCGCCAGGCGTCCAGTATTATAGAGCGTCTGCATATTACGCAGAACGGCTGGTGGACGATTATTGTCAATCATCACCCGGTCAACGTAATCCTTGCCGGGTAGATAAAGCTGATCGGAAGGAATGGTCATACAACGATGCTGTAAAAGGCTGTCGGCGTCTTTGCCAAGCAACTGCGCAATATCAGTCATAGCTATGCTCCCGTAAGTTCCGATAGGGTATCGGAAGGTGAATAGTCCTGCCCCGCAGATTGCGGGTCGCAATAAGCCTGGTACTGACCGACTATTTTTGCCAACTTTAGCGCATTTTTTCGGCGCTATCTGCTGACTCGATTCACGTCAGAAAAAGTGTTAGATCGGTCAAAATTAATGCTCAATGGTATTTAAAAGGTATTATTAAATGGTATTGTCATGGCGTACCTTACCTGTCATGAAGGATTCAAAAATGAAAACGACCTTTAAACTGTCGTTCATGATGTTCGTGGAGTGGTTTATCTGGGGCGCCTGGTTCGTCCCCCTGTGGCTATGGCTAAATAAAAGCGGGTTTTCCGCCGGTGAAATAGGCTGGTCTTATGCCTGTACCGCCATTGCGGCGATCCTGTCGCCGATTCTGGTCGGCTCCGTTACCGACCGTTTTTTCTCGGCGCAAAAAGTCCTGGCAGTACTGATGTTTGCAGGCGCCGTGCTGATGTATTTCGCGGCGCAGCAAACCACCTTTGCCGGATCCTTTCCGCTGCTTCTGGCCTATTCACTGACCTATATGCCGACCATCGCGCTGACAAACAGCATTGCCTTCGCTAACGTACCGGACGTTGAACGCGATTTTCCACGCATTCGCGTTATGGGTACCATTGGGTGGATAGCCTCCGGCCTCGCCTGTGGATTCCTGCCGCAAATGTTAGGCTATAACGATATTTCTCCCACCAACATTCCACTGCTAATAACCGCCGCAAGTTCAGCGTTGCTGGGCGTCTTTGCGTTCTGTCTGCCAGACACGCCGCCAAAAAGCACCGGCAAGATGGATATTAAAGTGATGCTGGGGCTGGATGCGCTGATCCTGCTGCGCGATAAAAACTTTCTCGTTTTCTTCTTCTGTTCCTTCCTGTTTGCGATGCCGCTGGCCTTCTACTACATCTTCGCTAACGGCTATCTGACGGAAGTGGGAATGAAGAACGCCACCGGCTGGATGACGCTCGGCCAGTTCTCTGAAATCTTCTTTATGCTGGCGCTGCCCTTTTTCACTAAGCGCTTTGGTATTAAAAAGGTATTATTACTTGGTCTTGTTACCGCTGCGATCCGCTACGGCTTTTTTGTCTATGGCGGCGCGGAAACGTACTTCACTTACGCCCTGCTGTTCCTCGGTATTTTGCTGCACGGCGTAAGTTACGATTTCTACTACGTCACCGCCTACATTTATGTCGATAAAAAAGCGCCGGTTCATATGCGTACCGCTGCGCAAGGGCTTATCACCCTCTGCTGTCAGGGATTCGGCAGCCTGCTGGGCTATCGTCTCGGCGGCGTGATGATGGAAAAAATGTTTGCTTATCCGCAACCGGTTAACGGTCTGACATTCAACTGGGCGGGCATGTGGACGTTTGGCGCAGTGATGATTGCCGTCATCGCGCTACTGTTTATGATTTTCTTTCGCGAATCGGACAAAGAGATCACTGCTATTGACGATCGCGATATTGCGTTGACACAAGGGGAAGTAAAATGAAAGCAGAACGTATTCTCGGTGCTCTTTACGGGCAAGCGTTAGGGGATGCGATGGGAATGCCCTCTGAGCTGTGGCCGAGAACGCGCGTCAAAGCGCATTTCGGCTGGATTGACCGCTTTCTGCCCGGCCCAAAAGAAAATAATGCCGCCTGCTATTTTAACCGCGCGGAGTTTACGGACGATACCGCAATGGCGCTCTGCCTGGCCGACGCGCTACTCGAATGCGAAGGCAACATTGATCCCGAGATTATTGGACGTAACATCCTCGCCTGGGCGGAACGCTTTGATGCGTTCAATAAAAATGTACTCGGCCCGACGTCAAAAATTGCGCTGAATGCGATTCGCGACGGCAAACCCATCGCGGCGCTGGAAAATAACGGCGTGACTAACGGCGCGGCCATGCGCGTTTCGCCGTTGGGCTGCCTGTTGCCGCCAACTAACCTGACAGCCTTTATAGCAGAAGTAGCGTTAGCCTCCAGCCCGACGCATAAATCCGATCTGGCGGTGGCTGGCGCCGTGGTTGTCGCCTGGGCCGTCTCGCGAGCGGTTAACGGCGACACGTGGCAAAGTATTGCCGACTCGCTCCCCGCCGTCGCCCATCAGGCGCAGACAGCGCGTATTACCACGTTTAGCGCCTCGCTATCGGCACGTCTGGAACTGGCGCTAAACATTGTCCGCCACGCCGACGGCGTCGAATCTGCCAGCGAACAGCTCTATCAGATCATCGGCGCGGGAACCAGCACCATTGAATCGGTTCCTTGCGCTATCGCCATGGTGGAGCTGGCGAATACCGATCCTAACCGCTGTGCCGTGCTGTGCGCTAACCTCGGCGGCGATACCGACACTATCGGTGCGATGGCTACCGCCATTTGCGGCGCGTTGCACGGGGTAAGCGCCATTAACCCCCAGTTAAAGCAAACGCTGGACGAGGTTAATCAGCTGGATTTTGCGCGCTATGCCGTTGCGCTGGCGAGTTATCGTCAACGGCGGGAGGCACTATGAACGGCGCACGGTTGCTGACATTATTACCGACCCTGCATACCCGGCGTCCGCTCACCGTTATCGGCGCGGCAGTGATCGATATCATTGCCGACGCCTGGACGTTGCCGCGTCGCGGAGGCGATATTGAACTGCAACAACAGAGCGTCAATGTCGGCGGCTGTGCGCTGAATATTGCCGTGGCATTGAAACGACTGGGGATTGACGCCAGCAATGCGCTGCCGCTGGGCCAGGGCGTGTGGGCGGAGAGGATTCGCCGCCGTCTGGCAAAAGAGGGATTATCCAGCGTGATTGACGCGGTTGAAGGAGATAACGGCTGGTGTCTGGCGTTAGTCGAACCGGATGGCGAACGCACGTTTACGTCTTTTAGCGGCGTGGAAAACCAGTGGAATGCGGACTGGCTGTCGCAGCTCAGGACACCGCGGGGCAGTCTTGTCTACCTGTCCGGCTATCAACTGGCCTCGTCCTGTGGCGAACCACTGATCCAGTGGCTGGAAACCGTCGACGATGTAACGCCTTTTATCGATTTTGGCCCACGAATCGGCGATATTACAGAAGATGCAATGGCGCGCATTATGGCCTGCCGGCCCATCGTCTCCCTCAATCGCCAGGAAGCCATCATCGCTGCGGAACGCGCCGGGCTTGCGACCGATACGCGCACTTTCGGCGAAGCATGGGTAAACCGCTTTTCCGCGCCGCTGGTGGTGCGCCACGATAAAGACGGAGCGTGGTATTTTAGCGCGCAATCTTCCGGCGTTGTGCCAGCGTTTCCGGCAACCGTGGTGGATACCATCGGCGCGGGCGACAGCCATGCTGGCGGCGTGCTGGCAGGACTGGCGTCAGGCTGGTCGCTCGCGGATGCCGTACTGCTGGGAAATGCGGTGGCGAGCTGGGTGGTCGGGCATCGCGGCGGCGACTGCGCGCCCACGCGCGAGGCGCTACTCCTCGCACACAAAAACGTATAGGTCGCTACGACAATAACTGATGCTGTATTCAATAGGCCGCTGCTGCTGATCGAGCGCCACCTGCTTAATCACCAGCACCGGCACTTTACCATCCATTTGAATATGCGACTGAAACTCATCATCCGGCATCCGGGCGCTGACGCGAGATCGGGTACGCTGAGGGTAAATGTGCTGGCGACGAAAATAGTCATACAGAGAAATACCAATCGCGTCGACATCATGAATCAGATGCGCGGGCACCCAGGACTCTTCAATCGATACCGCGTCCTCATCAACATAACGAATGCGTTTGAGTAAAAAGACGTCGCTGCCTGCGGGGATCGCCAGGTGCTGCGCGACCTCATCCGGACAACTTACCACGCGTTTGTTAACCCATAGCGTATCCGGTTTTTTGCCGCGCAAGACAACCTGCTGAGAAAATCCCCGCGCCTCTTTCAGGGAATATTCAAAGATATTATTGATTTGCGTACCGTAGCCGCGGGCGCGCGTGACGACACCCTCTTCTTCCAGCGCCTGCATCGCTTTTCGTACCGTGATGCGCGAGACGCCGGTAAGCTGGCTGAGATCGCGTTCGCCAGGCAAAATATTACCGTGCTCAAGAATACCGCTGCGCACGGCATCCTTTACCGTCTGGGCGAATTTCATGTATAGCGGCGTATTATCCGCCGCTGAAATTCGTTCATTCAGTTGCGCGATGAGCCGGGTATGCGCTTGTTCCATTTATCTTTCCTGACGACGGGTCTGTAGGCAGTATACTACCACCACGCGTGGAAATGATGTACCGGACCAATGCCCTTCCCCACTTCCAGCGTGTCCGCCTGCGCCAGCGCCGCCGAAAGCCATGCCTTCGCCTCGTTTACCGTCTCTCCCCAACTGCGATGTCGGGGCCGTAACGCCGCCAGCGCCGCCGACAGCGTACAGCCCGTCCCATGCGTATTTTTGGTGTTCACACGCGGCGCGCTAAAACGCTGCTCGCCCTCGCGGGTAAAGAGCCAGTCCGGGCTTTGCGCATCCTCTAAATGCCCGCCTTTCATCAATACCGCCTCACACCCCATCGCCAGTAACGCCCGCCCCTGCGCCAGCATCTCCTGTTCCGTACGCGCATGGGGCGCATCCAGTAATGCTGCGGCTTCCGGCAAATTAGGCGTAATCAGCGATACCTGCGGCAACAGCCGGACGCGTAATGTTTCTATCGCAGAGGGCGAGAGCAGCGGATCGCCGCTTTTCGCCAGCATCACCGTATCCAGCACCACATTACGTACATGATGGCGCTGTAGTCGCTCCGCCACGGCCTCGACAATATCGGTTTCCGCCAGCATGCCGATTTTTGTGGTATCAATGCGCACATCGCTGAACACGGAATCAAGTTGAGCGGCGACAAAGTCCGGCTCTATCCGGTACACCGACTGTACGCCACAGGTATTTTGCGCCACCAGCGCGGTGATGACCGAACAGCCATATGCGCCCAGCGCGGAAAAGGTCTTGAGATCCGCCTGGATACCGGCCCCGCCGCTGGGATCGGTGCCGGCAATCGTCAGCGCGTTAATTCGTTGCATTGGCCGCCTCCACATCCAGATGATAGAGCGCATCAAGAAAAGCCGGGATGAAGCTGCCCGGTCCTTCGCTACGCTCTGCCGCGGCCTGTCCAGCCAGTTTCATCCAGCAGCAAGCCGAAGCGACATTGTCCAGCGCGGCGCCCGGTAACGCGCAACTGGCGGCGACGACCGCCGACAACGCGCAGCCGGTGCCTACAATGCGAGTCATTAACGGATCGCCGCCGGGAATGCTCAGCGTGCGCTGACCGTTAGTGACGTAATCTACCTCTCCGGTAACCACAACGATGCAGTCTATCTGACGCGCCAGCGCCTGCGCCGCAGGCAGTGCGGCCAACGCCGCCTCGGTGGTATCTACGCCGCGTCCGCCCAGCGCCATGCCGGATAACGCCAGGATTTCCGAGGCGTTGCCGCGTATTGCCGCCGGGCGCAGGGACAAGAGATCCAGGCAAAATCGCCGACGAAATTCCAGCGCGCCCACCGCGACAGGATCAAGCGTCCACGGCGTTTTGGCATCATAAGCGCTTTCTACCGCCGCACGCATCGCGTCAGCGCGTGAGGCAGTTAATGTTCCGACATTAATCAGCAAGGCGTTGGCGATGGCGGCAAACGGTCTGGCCTCGACAGGATCAATCACCATGGCGGGTGAAGCGCCCAGCGCCAGCAACGTATTGGCGGTAAACGTTTGTACGACGTCATTCGTCATACAGTGCGTAAGCGGGGAGAGCGCGCGAAAGTGTTTTAACGTATGCGCCGCAAGCGTGCGGCAGTGCAGGTCAGGCTGCATGGTTCAGCTCCTGCCCGCGTGAAGAAGGGACACGAGCAGTGTCAGACTTCCCTACGCTGGCATTATCCAGATCAGGTGGTACGGGTATTTCTCAGCCTTCACAAAGAAGGGCACCCCGAGTCGTCAAGCCCCACCGTGTTAAGCGGGGTTTCGCTATTAAGCATACTGTCTGCGCCAGACAATGTAAATTTACAGCCAGCCGCGGACGATAATTTCAGCGTTATCAGATAGTTCTCAAAACCTATTCGGTTCTGGCAAACTTGCTGGCGGATATGTTGCTGCACGACGCTTTCGTTTACACTTTTTACGAAAAGGGGCGTGAGATAACAAAATAGCGCTTGTCAGATACGCCACCAGCAGAAATGATACACACGATGTTAACTGACCCGCATATGTGGAGGGTAAAAGTATGAAAAGTAAGTTGCTGCCTTGCGCGCTGTTGCTTGCAACCAGTTTTGCATGGGCCGCCCCCGCGACAACGGGCATTGATCAATATGAGTTAAAAAGTTTTATCGCCGACTTCACCCACTTCAAGCCCGGCGATACCGTTCCGCAGATGTACCGCACCGATGAGTATAATATTAAACAGTGGAAATTACGTAATCTGCCCGCGCCAGATGCCGGTACTCACTGGACCTATATGGGCGGCGCGTATGTACTGATTAACGATACCGATGGAAAAATCATCAAAGCCTATGATGGCGAGATTTTTTATCATCGATAAAAAAGCACACTCTCCGTTAAGGAGAGTGTGCTTAGCATTGATTACTGATAACTTGTAATAATATAAACACTACTTTTTACATTGCCCGGTTGGACGTTACCATATTTATAGTATTGTACACCCAGCTTCAGTTCTGAAGCTTCAGTCATTTCTTTATTATACCCTAACAGTTGCCTTTTCTCATCAGAGTTTACATGAATAAGGTTATCATTAAGGAAAATTTTAAACCCAACATTTTTTGCACTATCGGCGCTTGTTAATTCATTTGCCAAATAATCTCCATTGGTTGCTGAAACGGCAGAAAAATGATAATTTACAATACTTGTCGTCATTCCCAGCCCTCCATCACATGTAAATTTCAGTGCATCAGGAAAGTATTCGACCTGAGCATTACCAGCCAACAGATCACTTAATGAAATAGGAGGCAACGTAATCTCATTATTAGACAAAGAACATGTTGTCTTAGTAAAAAATATTTTTATCGGCACTTTAAAACTATATTCATGATTGGTGTTATCATGAGCACAAATAACTGCACCATGACAATCCAATGGTTTAACTTTGATATAATTTCCTAACAAAAAAGCTTCACCTGCAGATTTGGCTTCAATACTATTATCATCTGCCTCCACTTTCACCACCTTAGCCAACACCTTGTATTTTAAGTTATTGTTTAGTTTACTGGCTTGAGAAGTCTCATTGGCTTTTTGTTTTCCTGTTTGGCTACCATCAACAAACAATGTCACATCAACATACAACCTATGTCCGCTACCATCATTTATTTTATATCTTACAGTCTCCCCATTACCACTTGAATACGTTGTCTTAAAGCGGTTTTCTACAGCAGTCCCTCCCATACAATGGAATCCAGAGAAAGAATCTGGAAATACCATTGATACTTCTTTTTCAAAAACATTCCTGCTATCTAATTTAATTTCAATTACATCCTCTATTTTTGTATTACTAGCAGATTCCGGATTTATAATATAACAATACGCTTGCAAATTTGAAGATATAAAAATCATAAACAACATCAATAAATATCTCATGAAATTCCTCACCGACAAATATAAACTTTACTTTCATCAATCGTTTTGCCGAAAGTGATTGAGCATGAAAGTCCCTGTTGTTTATCAATCGCCACATTTATTTCCGGCGGTACTTCATTGGTGCGAATAAAGAGCTGGCTTCCCTGGCCTACCACGCCAATATTATGTCCATGAATATCCTCTACTTCGTAACCAAAGGTCAGCGGTGAACCATCGGGACGCTGCGCCCGGATATACCAAGGTTTACGTTGGTCGGTATCAAACGTCGCCAGAACGACTGCCCCCCGATATGGGGCTGTATTACGCCGATTCCCTTGCAGATCGGTTTCACTATTAGTGTTGGAGACATCCAGCATCAAGTGGTTTTCACGATACGGCGTTAAACCATCATAGACCACCACGCCATTACGGTTGGTGGTACGGTATTTCTGCCCGTTCACATACGCCCCTTCCAGACCCGGCGCATGCATCACGGCAAACGTTTCCGACAGTCGGTTGGCTAAATTCACGCCACCAGACCAGGCTACCAGGCCACCTGAAATACTGCCGCCAGTTTGCGTGTATTTAGAAGACTGACTGTAGCTACCGTTAAGCGTGGCGACCGGCGCATTCCACGTCAGATTCCCGCCAGCCGTTGTCTCGCTGTCCTGCCGTTGATGGCTGAGATTCACCCCATAGTTAAACTGATCGCGACTGCCTGCGGTGCCGGAAAGCCCGGTATTATTTGACGCAAAACCGTCATCATCAAAGGTCGTTGAGTTAGACACATACAAATGCCTGCGCGGAGCGCTAATATCATCTCCCCAATCGAACGGAATAGAGATGAAGACGTTAAAACGCTTATCTTCGTGATGATCTTCATCGTAAGTCTGGCTGGCGGAAAAGGTATAGCTAATCCGTTGCCAGCTATTGGAATAGCTCAGCTGATAATCTTTACTGTTACCGCTACGCCCCCAATAATCACGCCACAGCGTGCTCAAAGATACAGAGCCCCAGCCCTGCGGCAAAGATTGGCTGACGTTCGCCGAAAAACTGTTCTTACGACCAAAATCGTTCTGATAATAATCCGCAATGTCGTACACATCATTTTCATCACGATCATAGCTGTCTTTGTTATTGGCCCAAACGTGATCGTTAAACGTTCGGTAATCTCGTGACGAGTAACGATAGGCAGCAAGCCCAAAACGGGTGGCGGTTTGCGTCAAATACTTGTTATAGGCAATCTGGTAACTTTGCCCGTCAAACACATCACCATTGTCTTGCTTGCTATGCGATTGTGTCATATCGACGGAAATCGCGCCGATACGCGTATTCCAGCCAGTACCCAACGTAAATGCATTGTAGTTATCCGCCAGCATGGTGCCGCCGTACAGCGTTAAGAGATTATTCAGCCCGTATTGGTAGCTCATCTGCGCAAAATCGGTCTGGTTGCTGGCGCCTTCGATATGGCTACGCCCTGCCGCAAAATCATATTTTGAAACACCCGGCTGCAACATATTGGGCACCGCAGCATAGGGCACCAGATAGGTTGTTACCGATCCGTCAGCCTCTTTGACGCTAACATCAAGATCCGCACCGCCGCCTGCCAACTGTAAATCCGCAATAGAGAACGGGCCTGGCGGAACCTCTTTCTGGTAAACCACAAAACCGTTCTGTTCGATGGTGACCAGCGCGTTACTTTGCGCAATCCCCTGCACCAGCGGCGTAAAATTCTGTTTTGAGTTCGGCAGCATCTGCATATCGCGATACAGCCGTACGCCACGAAAACGCACCGCATCAAAAATATCTGATGAGGTATACATATCCCCGGCACGCAGAGTGCCCAGAATTTGTGGGATGCCGCGCTCCAAATACAGGGTGTTGCTTTTCCACTCCCCGCTGCTGTCATCGGTTTTGTTATAGCTGGCATCGGAATGCAGCTGCCAGCCCAGCAGGTTTAACCCGCTGGTGAAACGCGCGTAGGTACTTTTACTGTTGCCAGAATCCTTATAGTCGCTGTAATACTGGCTGGCATAGTACGAGGTATAGAAGGCATTAATGCCACGATCCCAGTTTTCCGGAGGAACATACCCTTGCTCAAGTTCATCGACAAACGCCTGCGGAACGCTAAGATCCAGACGAAACGTGCCAATATTCCAGGCATAACTGCCCCCTTGTACCGCCTGCTTCAAGGTTGGGCATTCATTCTGCTTGTCCAACGCTTGTATATTTATCCCCAGACGCGTTAATGCATCGCGGGATAAACAGGTGTCATCCGGATTATCCTTAACAGTAATATCATACTTACCACGCCACTGCTTATTGACGTAGATGTCAATATCATATTGTCCTGGCAGGGGTTGGTTATCATCGAGGCGAAAATCAGAAACCCGCTCACCTTTCATTCCACCCATCATAAAATTTGTATCAAACGTTTCTTCTGCGGCATGGGCGTCAATGCCGAGTAGCAACAGTAATACCGCCGAAGCAATCGGAGTCATCCTTAACATAACC
This sequence comes from Salmonella sp. NW884, assembly GCF_051700745.1. Taxonomy (NCBI): domain Bacteria; kingdom Pseudomonadati; phylum Pseudomonadota; class Gammaproteobacteria; order Enterobacterales; family Enterobacteriaceae; genus Salmonella; species Salmonella sp. NW884. The sequence goes on from NZ_JAMMDE010000001.1 coordinate 775,013, forward strand.
AGCTCCTGTTATTTTAAGCTGACGTTATCGCTAATATAATTACCGTGATCGTCAATAATGGTCATTTTATACTGATTGGCATTAGCACTTTTTAATGCCACATCTGCACTGGAGAGCGGTGCAAGCATAATACTTTCGTTATTTATTTTAACACCATTAACTTTAACTTCTATTATCGTGACCCAATTAGCTGTATCATTCTGAATAGAATAACTACTAGCAGTACGTTTCATGGACAGTTTCTGAAAAGTACCTCTATTAACTGGGGCAATTCCTTTAGGCCGATAGAATAATTTGATGCGATTCTGCATTGCAAATTTCAATACATTTTTACCGGTGCTATTTGGATTGTTTGGTGGAATATCCAGCACGTTGAGATAAAACAAACTTTCTTTATTATTTGGTAGCATATTTGGCATTTTTTTAATTTTAATCTGCTGACCTGAATCCCCAGCCACCTTCGCAACAGGAGGTGTTAGCAAAAATGGAACCTTAATCTTTTCCGGTGGTAACGATGTATCTCCATCATCAATCCACGACTGAACCAATGAAGAACGCCCACCCTGATTCATTAACTGCACCAGTACTTCATTTTTCTCTGCTGGATAGATAATGCGAGTACCGTAAATAACCACACCGGCATTTGCCGTTGAAATGAAGAACAGCGAAAAAAAAAGAAGTTTTTTCATGGGTAACTACCTTATAAAAGGCCGGCAGGTTATGCCGGCCTACAAATCAATTATATGCAGCTTGCAGTGTTACGGTAGCGTTCACATCCCCTGACGTTACTGCGTCAGTACCTTGCTTAGCATAATAAACATCCAGTGGAATCGTATAGATCTTATCTGAGTCAAAATCTGTGGCTCCCACGATGATATTATTTGAGCTATGATCAACAGCTTTGTTTTTATATTTCAAAGCAAAACCGACACCTTTAGCACCATCAGGTAACGTATTTCCAATTACACCTTCAGCATCTAAAGTTGGTGCCTTGACAGTAATATTCAGACTTTTTCCTTCTTCAATACCTGGGCAGTAAATTTTGAGATGTGTGGTCTGTTCCGTGATTGGTGTATAAACCGAACCGGGACTCATCGTATCAAATACATTAGTTTCAACCTGACTTAACACCACATCCTCTGAATTATTTCCTGACACAAACTGGCATGATGTTCCAACTACTGTGCCAATAATGTTTAAAGTTCCGGTATCTTCAGCAAACGCCCCAGCACTCATAAATACAGCAGACAGTACAGCAGCAGAAATAATTGAACGTTTCATAGTATCTTCCTTAATAAAATAATTTCTATTTGTTAAGAGGGTTAACTCTTGGATTTAAATTCGCACACCAAAAACGTTACTGCAATGTAAACGTGTTGTTTTATTGATTTAAAACAAGTTACAAATATCAATATAGTTGTAGCAAATAAGTGAAGGTGAGTACTATTTTAAAATTTAATAAATTAGCGTAATTAATTGACAATAATTATTTGTACCGCAAATAAAAAAGCCTCTATCATTCATTTAAATGATAGAGGCTTAATAAACAATATATTTTCTTAGTCGTAGCGATTTAACACTATCTGTCGTGTGGAATCCCCAGGAACAGCGACAATTTCAGTAACAATGCCTTGTGCAGGAGTGGGGGTAACATTGTTAATATCTGTATGATGAAGAGTCTGACCACATCGCTGCTGCACCGTATTATTCACAACATCAGTACTGCATGTTGGTTCAACAACCCTCCCGGTAATGGTTAAGGTTGCCGTATCAGAAGCCAAAGCCTGTAAACTCATTCCATAAGCCAGAGTTATAAATCCCAAGAATAAACTTTTCTTCATTGCGTTCATTATTCCTGTTTTAAGTGGAAAACAGCGTACAAGCCATTTTTCCGTTGAATTATGTATTAACGTCCCTGCTAAAACCAATTGGAATGGTAGATTAATGAGATAGGTTTGATCAATTTAAATGATGCATTGAGGCGAATTATTCAGAAAAAGGCATGGATTATACAGGCAGGATAAACAATATTACGCAGCTTTTCCATTCCATATATTCATCGCATCAATATATCATTGATGCGATGAATAAGATTTAACACCAGAAATTACACCGCGCGGAAGGCGATTTCTCCCGGAATCACTTCACCCTGCCAGTAAAGCTGTGCCGCAACGCGATCGGCCAGTTCGCGATAGATCGCGGTAAATTCGCTCTCCGGACGGCTAACCACCGTCGGCGTACCACGATCGAGATCTTCGCGCAGACTAATATGCAGCGGCATCTGACCCAGAAGTTGAGTATGGTATTTTTCCGCCAGCTTCTGCGCGCCGCCCGTGCCGAAGATCGGTTCGTGATGGCCGCAGTTGCTACAAATATGCATACTCATATTTTCCACAATGCCGAGCACCGGCACTTCCACCTTCTCGAACATCACGATACCTTTTTTGGCGTCGATTAGCGCGATATCCTGCGGCGTAGTCACCACCACCGCGCCGGTAACAGGAATGTTCTGCGCCAGCGTTAGCTGAATATCCCCGGTTCCCGGCGGCATATCCAGTACCAGATAATCCAGATCCGGCCACAGCGTCTCCTGCAACATCTGCATCAGCGCCTTACTGGCCATTGGGCCGCGCCATACCATTGCGTTATCGTCAGTTACCAGATAGCCGATCGAGTTGGTCGCCAGGCCGTGAGACATAATCGGCGCCATATGCGTACCGTCTGGCGATGTCGGGCGCTGATCTTCTGCGCCAAGCATGGTTGGGATCGACGGACCGTAAATATCGGCATCGAGAACCCCGACCTTTGCGCCTTCAGCCGCTAACGCCAGCGCCAGGTTTACCGCCGTGGACGATTTACCCACCCCGCCTTTACCGGAGCTCACGGCAATGATGTTTTTCACGCCATTAATGCCAGGCTGATTTTTGACGCGTTTCAGCGTCGCAATGTTGTACGACAGTTTCCAGTCGATCGCTTTTGCGCCTGTAATACGTAACAGATCGGCGCTGCATTGCTCTTTTAAGACCTCAAACGCGCTGTTCCAGACGAACGGCATGACCAGCTCAACGTGCAGCGTATCATCCATCCAGGCGACGTGGTGCAACGCCTTAAGCGTGGTGAGGTTATGCTTCAGGGTTGGGTGCTGAAAATTCGCCAGCGTCCCGGCGACCATCGCTCGCAGGGTATCTGGTGATTTGGCCTGGGATTGTTCGTTCATCCCGACTCCTTTTGTAGTTCTGAAAAGTACGATTGTAACTTTGTAGTTTACTCCAGCGGTAACAATTATTCATTTACGGATAAATGCCCTTATCGATTGGCGCAGTAATTACCATTTTGGTACTATCAAAGCCCTTTTTTACAACAGAAGAAGTAATACCCACTATGACTCAAGTCGCGAAGAAAATTCTGGTAACGTGCGCGCTGCCGTACGCCAACGGCTCTATCCACCTCGGCCATATGCTGGAGCACATCCAGGCTGATGTCTGGGTCCGTTACCAGCGAATGCGCGGCCATGAGGTTAACTTCATCTGTGCCGATGACGCTCATGGCACGCCGATCATGCTGAAAGCGCAGCAGCTTGGTATTACACCGGAGCAAATGATCGGTGAAATGAGCCAGGAGCACCAGACCGATTTCGCCGGTTTTAATATTAGCTACGACAACTACCACTCAACGCACAGCGACGAGAATCGCGAGCTGTCCGAGCTGATTTATACGCGCCTGAAAGAGAACGGTTTTATTAAGAACCGCACCATCTCTCAACTCTACGATCCGGAAAAAGGCATGTTCCTGCCGGACCGATTTGTGAAAGGCACCTGCCCGAAATGTAAATCCGCGGACCAGTACGGCGATAACTGCGAAGTCTGCGGCGCAACTTACAGCCCGACCGAACTTATTGAGCCGAAATCCGTGGTGTCCGGCGCGACGCCGGTAATGCGTGACTCCGAGCACTTTTTCTTTGATCTGCCGTCATTCAGCGAAATGCTGCAGGCATGGACCCGCAGCGGCGCGCTGCAGGAGCAGGTGGCGAACAAAATGCAGGAGTGGTTTGAATCCGGCCTCCAGCAGTGGGACATTTCCCGCGATGCGCCGTATTTTGGTTTCGAAATCCCGAACGCGCCGGGCAAATATTTCTACGTCTGGCTGGACGCGCCGATTGGCTATATGGGCTCCTTCAAAAATCTGTGCGATAAGCGCGGTGACACGACCAGTTTTGATGAGTACTGGAAAAAAGACTCCGACGCCGAGCTGTACCACTTCATCGGCAAAGACATCGTCTATTTCCACAGCCTGTTCTGGCCTGCCATGCTGGAAGGCAGCCACTTCCGTAAGCCGACCAACCTGTTCGTTCACGGTTACGTGACGGTGAACGGCGCGAAGATGTCTAAGTCTCGCGGCACCTTTATTAAGGCCAGCACCTGGCTGAAACACTTTGACGCCGACAGCCTGCGCTACTACTACACCGCGAAGCTTTCTTCACGCATTGATGACATCGACCTGAACCTGGAAGACTTTGTCCAGCGCGTCAATGCCGATATCGTCAATAAAGTAGTCAACCTGGCCTCGCGTAACGCCGGTTTTATCAATAAGCGTTTCGACGGCGTGCTGGCGGCTGAACTGGCCGATCCGCAATTGTATAAAACCTTTACTGACGCCGCTGCGGTGATTGGCGAAGCATGGGAAAGCCGTGAATTCGGCAAAGCTATCCGTGAGATTATGGCGCTGGCCGACGTCGCTAACCGTTATGTTGACGAGCAAGCGCCGTGGGTGGTGGCTAAACAGGAAGGCCGCGACGCGGACCTGCAGGCCATTTGCTCGATGGGCATCAACCTGTTCCGCGTGCTGATGACGTATCTGAAACCGGTACTGCCGACGCTTTCTGAACGCGTTGAAGCCTTCCTGAACAGCGAACTGAACTGGGATGCCATCGAACAGCCGCTGCTCGGTCACAAGGTCAACACCTTTAAGGCGCTCTACAATCGCATCGACATGAAGCAAGTTGAAGCGCTGGTTGAAGCGTCTAAAGAAGAGGTGAAAGCCGCAGCCGCGCCGGTTACCGGCCCGTTAGCCGACTTCCCGATTCAGGAAACCATCACCTTTGACGATTTCGCCAAAGTCGATCTGCGCGTGGCGTTGATTGAAAACGCCGAGTTTGTGGAAGGCTCTGACAAATTGCTGCGTCTGACGCTGGATCTGGGCGGCGAGAAGCGTAACGTCTTCTCCGGCATTCGTTCCGCCTATCCGGACCCGCAGGCGCTGATTGGCCGCCAGACGGTAATGGTCGCCAACCTCGCGCCGCGCAAAATGCGCTTTGGCGTCTCCGAGGGAATGGTGATGGCCGCAGGACCTGGCGGGAAAGATATCTTCCTGTTAAGCCCTGATGACGGCGCGAAGCCTGGCCAACAGGTGAAATAAGCAACAAGCCGGAGCATGCTCCGGCTTTTTTAACCGCTTAATCCTGACTAGCATATCGCCCCATCCGCGCGTTTTAACTTTTTCCTTAATAAGCAATAGCGTTAAGACTCCATATCCGGACTGCTAAATAACGGCTAAAAGTCATATTCTATCTCTCCCTGATACATTGCTATTACTGGGTTAAATTAATTCATTGAAATTATTTTAAAAACCCAATCATTATATAAAATGGAGTCTTAGATGAAAATTTCTGGCAAGTTATTGTCCGCGGCTTTGGCTTCCGTACTGGTGTTCTCTCTTGCTGGCTGTGGCGATAAAGAAGAATCAAAGACCTTTAACGCAAACCTGGCGGGGACAGAAATTTCAATTACTTACACCTATAAAGGTGACAAAATCATTAAGCAGACGTCTGAAAGTAAAATCAGCTATGCCACTGTAGGCGCTAAAACGAAAGAAGATGCCGCCAAAATTCTCGATCCGCTGAGCGCGAAATATAAAAATATCGCCGGAGTGGAAGAAAAATTAACCTATGAAGATACCTATGCCCAGGAAAACGTCTCTGTGGATATGGAAAAAGTGGACTTTAAAGCGTTACAGCAAATCTCAGGGACGATGGTGTCCGGCGATACCAGCAAAGGTATCAGCATGAAACAAACCCAGACGCTGCTGGAAGCTGCTGGTTTTAAAGAAGCGAAATAACTGGCAGGCATAATGTATTGCATCGACTGGTAAAGTCGCTCAGGGCGCTGCTTCGGCAGCGTCTTTTCTTTATGAATTCCGAAAAAAGACAGCCTCGCTGTAAGTCCCCTCGCCAAAGCCTATAATCCCTGAATTCCTGGCCACACCAATACTTAACGACAAGGAATTGTTATGCAGGTTCTACGTCTTATGGCACTGCCACTATTCGCGCTCTCTCTATCGGTTAGCATAACTGGCTGCGATCAGAAAAACGATACTCTCCAGGGAAAGCAAAATAACATGACAGCGTTTATCAAGAAGATAGCCGCTAGCAAAGAGTCAGAGGAAACACAACGCTATGTAGGTAATCTCAACGGTATTGAAATCAAGTTAACCTATTACTACAAAGGGGATATCGTTTTACGTCAAATATCTGAACATAAACTACTTTATAAGACCCTGAAAGCCAATAATAAAGAAGAAGCACAAAAAATGCTGAGTCAAGTCGGCGAAGCTTATCAGGGTATGCCGGGTTTGACTGAACGAATCGACTATTATGATAGCTATGCTACGGAATATGTGGATATTGATTTTACCCAGGCAAAAATAAGCGACCTCTGTAAATTGCCAGGATCATCAATTGACAACTGTTCCGCGTACTATCTGTCAATGATTCGCTCGCAGAAACTGTTGGAAGAGAGCGGATATCATAGAATCAATTAGTATAATAATGCGTTTTCCCGGTCAGACAGGACGCTGCCGGGAACAATACCGCAGAATTACTTCGCCGCGTGTTCACGGGCCGCCAGACCGCGCAGAAAATAACGCATAAACTGATCGCCGCATTCGCGGAAGTTCTTATGGTCCGGCGCGCGCATCATCGCGGTGATCTCTGGCATCGAGACACGAAACAACTGACCGGTAAGTATCGCCAGGATATCATCTGTTTTTAGCGAAAAGGCAATACGCAGCTTTTTCAGCACAATATTGTTGTTGATACGACGTTCCGCCGTCAATGCAGGCGCCGCCTCATCTTTGCCGCGTTTTTCATAAATGAGGCCATTGAGAAATGAGGACAACACGATATCCGGGCAACGCTGAACCCCCTCTTCCTCTTCTTTGCGCAACCAGATTGCAATCTGCTCCGGCGTAGCATCAACGTTACCCAGCGTCAGGATACGCGCCAGATCGGTATTATTAGCTTTTAAAATGTAGCGCACGCTACGCAGAATATCGTTACTCAGCATGAGGCCTTCGGTCGTTTCTATGGCAAAACGATATTCTAACAGTCTTTTACAGGCCAATCGCCTCTTTTAAACTTTTCAGATAGCGACGGCTTACCGGCACCGTCAGGCCGTTGCGTAAAATCAGCTCTGCCTGCCCATTATCCTCCAGCCGAATTTCTTGCAAATGGGCCATATTCACCAGAAACTGACGATGACAACGCAGTAGCGGTGTCCGGCTTTCCAGCGTGCGCAGCGTCAGCTCGGTAAACCCCTCTTTCCCTTCACTGCTGGTCACATAAACGCCGCTCATACGGCTACTGACAAAGGCGACATCATCCATTTGCAACAAATAGATCCGGCTGTGTCCGGTACAGGGAATGAATTTAAGCGCCTGCTGGTTTTCCGGCAACAACGAAACATCCTGTTTACTGCGCTCCTGACGCAGACGATGTAACGTTTTTTCCAGCCGTTTCTCCTCTATCGGCTTGAGCAGATAATCAAAAGCGTGTTCTTCAAAGGCTTTGATGGCGTATTCGTCAAACGCGGTTAAAAAAACGATATACGGGCGGTGTTCCGGGTCAAGCATTCCTACCATCTCCAGTCCACTGATACGCGGCATCTGAATATCCAGAAACAGCACATCAGGTCGCAACTTATGTACCGCGCCAATCGCTTCTACCGCGTTCGCGCACTCTCCCACAATCTCAATGTCATCCTGCCCCTGGAGCAAAATCCGCAGATTTTCCCGCGCTAACGGCTCATCATCCACAATCAGCACTTTAATCATGCGTCCTCCTCCAGTGGAAGTCGTAATGTAATTCGGGTAAAACAGTCCGGCTCGCAGGCCACGCTAATACCATAATCATCGCCAAAGTGTTCGCGCAGACGTTTATCCACCAGACTCATCCCCAGCCCGCTACTGCCGGCGGAAGGCTGATACAGTCCCGCATTATCTTCAATATCTAACATCAAATGCTGCCCTTCGCGCCGGGCGCGAATAGCGACGTTGCCGGTATCAAGCAGTTGCGACGTGCCATGTTTAATGGCGTTCTCAACAATCGGCTGTAATGTAAACGCAGGCAATTTCTGACGTGAAAGCGTCGATGGAACATCAAGCTGTACCTGCAGACGCGACTGAAAACGCGCTTTTTCAATTTGCAGATAAGCGTTCACGTGTTCAATTTCATCCGCCAGCGTGACGATTTCCGACGGGCGTTTTAAATTTTTGCGAAAAAAGGTCGACAAGTACTGCACCAGTTGGCTGGCCTGTTCGCTGTCGCGGCGAATCACCGCTTTAATGGTATTGAGCGCGTTAAACAGAAAATGCGGATTCACCTGCGCGTGCAACAGCTTGATCTCTGACTGCGTCAGCAACGCCTTCTGCCGTTCATACTGCCCGGCCAGGATCTGCGCGGATAAAAGCTGCGCAATACCCTCTCCCAGGGTGCGGTTAATTGAGCTGAACAGTCGGTTTTTCGCTTCGTACAATTTAATGGTGCCCATGACTCGCTGATTTTCGCCACGCAGCGGAATCACCAGCGTCGAACCGAGTTTACACTGCGGGTGTAGCGAACAGCGATACGGCACTTCGTTGCCATCGGCATAAACCACCTCTCCAGTTTCAATTGCTTTCAGCGTATAACCTGATGAAATGGGTTTGCCCGGTAGATGGTGATCGTCGCCAATACCAGTAAAAGCCAGCAGTTTTTCGCGATCGGTGATGGCGACGGCGCCGATATCCAGCTCCTGATATAATACCTGCGCCACCTTCATACTGTTCACTTCGTTAAATCCCTGACGCAGAATCCCCTCCGTTGACGCGGCGACCTTCAGCGCGGTAGCAGAAAATGCCGAGGTATATTTTTCAAACATGGCGCGCTTATCGAGCAAAATACGCATGAACAGCGCGGCGCCAACGGTATTCGTCACCATCATCGGCGCGGCAATATTACTGACCAGATGCAGGGCATCGTCAAACGGCCTGGCTATCAATAAAATGATCAGCATCTGCACCAGTTCGGCAACACACGTAATTGCTCCCGCCGTCAGCGGGCTAAACACTTTGTCCGGGCGTCCGCGACGTATGAGAACGCTGTGTACCAACCCGCCCAGCAGCCCTTCGACGATGGTGGAAATCATACAGCTCAGCGCCGTCATGCCGCCCATAGAATACCGATGTAACCCACCGGTCAGACCGACCAGCCCGCCGACGACCGGCCCGCCGAGTAGGCCGCCCATCACCGCGCCAATCGCGCGGGTATTGGCAATCGAATCTTCGATATGCAGCCCAAAATAAGTGCCCATAATGCAGAAGATAGAAAACGTGACGTAACACAGAAGCTTGTGCGGCAGACGAACCGTGACCTGCATAAGCGGGATGAACAGGCGCGTTTTACTCATTAGCCACGCAATGACCAGAAACACGCACATCTGCTGAAGCAGCAGCAACACCAGATTAAACTCGTACATACCCGCAAACCACACTTCAATTAAAAGCGCGTAACATACATTGAGTACGATTAACTTTCTTTGAACTGTTGCATAAAAATATGAATTCGTGAATACGATCACTTAAACGCCGCGCCGCAACCCGCTACTTCGCGTTTTAATGCATAAAAAACAGGCAAAACTTCCTGGTTCCTAAAAGAGCGTCTAAAGTTAAACCGGGACCTCGCGAGCAAGGGTGAAACGATGGCGCTTTACACAATTGGTGAAGTGGCTTTGCTTTGTGATATCAATCCTGTCACGTTGCGCGCGTGGCAGAGACGTTATGGACTTTTAAAACCACAGCGAACGGATGGCGGTCATCGTCTGTTTAACGATGCCGATATCGACAGAATCCGCGAAATCAAGCGCTGGATAGATAACGGCGTCCAGGTCAGCAAAGTCAAAGTGCTGCTCAGTAGCGACAGTAGCGAACAACCTAACGGCTGGCGCGAACAGCAGGAGATCCTGCTGCACTATCTGCAAAGCAGTAATCTGCACAGTTTACGGTTATGGGTCAAAGAACGCGGTCAGGATTATCCAGCCCAAACATTGACCACTAACCTGTTCGTCCCGCTGCGGCGACGATTACAGTGCCAACAACCCGCCCTTCAGGCGCTGCTCGGCATTCTTGACGGTATCCTGATCAACTATATTGCGCTCTGCCTGGCGTCTGCGCGTAAGAAACAGGGAAAAGATGCGTTGGTGATCGGCTGGAATATCCATGATACCACCCGCCTGTGGCTGGAAGGTTGGGTCGCCAGCCAACAGGGATGGCGAATCGACGTGTTGGCGCATTCGCTTAGCCAGTTCCGCCCGGAACTGTTTGACGGCAAGACGTTACTGGTATGGTGCGGAGAAAACCAGACGCTGGCGCAGCAGCAGCAACTCCTGGCATGGCGCGCCCAGGGACGCGACATTCATCCCCTTGGCGTTTAAACAGCAGCTAACAAATTCGCTTTAATGTATACTCCTTTTATTAACATAAGGAGTACATAATGCGCGTAGCGAAAATCGGGGTGATCGCCCTTTTCCTGCTGATGGCTATTGGCGGTATCGGCGGCGTGATGCTGGCAGGTTACAGTTTTATTTTGCGTGCCGGGTAAGCGCGCGCGTCAGCCTTTCAAACAGGCGATCGATAATGATCGCCGCCAGCGCCACCAGCAGCGCCCCCTGGATAACATAGGCCGTATTAAAGCCGCTAAGCCCGATAATGATCGGCGTGCCTAACGTACTGGCCCCCACCGTTGAAGCGATGGTCGCCGTACCAATATTGATAATCACCGAGGTTCGGATGCCCGCCAGAATCACCGGCGCGGCCAGCGGCAGCTCAACCTGATACAACTGTTGGCGACGGCTCATTCCCATACCGCTGGCAACGCTCATCACGCTGGCAGGCACCGCGCCCAGCCCGGCCAGGGTCGCCTGCAGGATGGGCAACACCCCATACAGGATCAAGGCGATAATGGCCGGTTGCTGACCAAAACCCATGACGGGTACCGCGATCGCCAGTACCGCCACCGGCGGAAAGGTCTGCCCGACGGCGGCGATAGTCTCCACCAGGGGACGAAACTCTTTCCCACTTTCTCGCGTGACCGCAATCCCTGCGCCGACGCCCACCACGACGGCAAACAAACTTGAGATGCCCACCAACCAGAAATGGGCGAGCGCGAGGGCGGCAAAACTCTCCTGTTGGTAGACCGGGCGCGGTAAATCGGGAAACAGCGCGGCGAAGAACGGCTGGCTATAAGGCAATCCAAACAGCAGAAGCAAGAACAGAACAATAAGCCAGAGAAGCGGATCACACAGTCGTTTCACGGGGGGACGTCTCCGAAAGCAGATCGCGGAAATGGAGCGTACCGCAGGGCTCGCCCTGCTGATTCGCCACCGGCAGGACGTCGCACCGGCGGGCGACAAACATCGATAGCGCATCGCGTAGCGTCATCTCTTCCACCAGCGCGTCGCCGCTGAGCTGTTCATGCCGACGTACATAATCGCCTACGCTACGTAACGAAAGCAGCCTTACGCCCAGCTCGCTGCGGCCAAAAAATGCCTGCACGAAATCATTTTCCGGCGAGGTCAGCATAGAAAGCGGCGATCCCTGTTGGATAACGTGGCCCCCGTCCATCAGCACCAGATGGTCGGCGAGGCGTAGCGCCTCGTCGATGTCGTGCGTCACCAGTACGATGGTGCGCCCCAGTAGCTGATGAATGCGGGTCATCTCCTGCTGCAATGCGCCGCGCGTTACCGGATCAAGCGCGCCGAAAGGCTCGTCCATCAGCAATACCTGCGGATCGGCAGCCAGCGCCCGCGCAACGCCGACCCGCTGCTGTTGCCCGCCGGAAAGCTGATGCGGATAGCGATCGCGCAGCGCGCTTTCCAGACCCAATAATGCCATCAGTTCATCAATACGATCGTTAATCCGCGCGCGCGACCACTTTTGTAGTTGCGGTACGGTGGCGATATTTTGCGCCACCGTCCAGTGGGGAAAAAGACCGATAGACTGAATGGCATAGCCCATGCGACGGCGCAGTTCAAGCACCGGCAGGCTGCGGATCTCTTCCCCGGCAAAACGGATCGTTCCGCTATCATGCTCTACCAGCCGGTTAATCATCTTCAGAGTGGTCGATTTTCCCGAGCCGGAGGTGCCAATTAACACCGAAAAGCTGCCTTCGCTAAAGTGCAAATTGAGGTCGCTAACAGCCTGTTGATCGCCGAAGGTTTTACTGACATGGTTAAATTCAATCATCGGTTGCTCCCTTCAAAAACGCGATCCATAAATCAAACAGCGCGTCGATCACTACCGCCAGCGCAATCACCGGAATGACGCCCAACAGGACTAAATCAATGGCGCTGCTCAATAGCCCCTGAAACACCAGCGCGCCGAAACCTCCCGCGCCAATCAGCGCGGCGACGACGGCCATTCCCACTGTCTGGACCATTACTACCCGCAGGCTACGTAAAAAGACCGGCAGCGCCAGCGGCAGTTGCACATGCCTGAAGCGCTGGCCGCTACTCATTCCCATGGCTCTTGCGCTCTCCAGCACATCACGCGGCACCTGATTGAGCCCGGCGACCACGCCGCGCACCAGCGGCAATAACGCATAAAGCACCAGCGCTATCAGCGCAGGCGTCATGCCGGTTCCCGCGACGCCGAATGCGGCAAGCCACGGAAACTGTTTCACCAGCCCGGCCAACGGCGCGATCAGCAGGCCAAACAGCGCGACGGAAGGAATAGTCTGGATCACATTCAGTACGGTAAACACCGGCCCCTGGCGCGAGGCGGAAAAATAACACCAGACGCCCAACGGTAGTCCGATCGCCAACGCCGGCAGCACCGTGCCCGCCAGTAACATTAAATGTTGCACCAACGCGGCATCGAAAACATCCTGGCGGTTGGTATACTCTTTCAGAAGCGAGAGGTTGTCGAACGTGCCTGAAAACAGCAGCGCCAGCGGGACAATGACAATTTGCGCGTGCAGCAACCAGCGCCACAGCGGCCCAGTGGTAATACGGCGGATCGCATCGCTACAGGCCAGCAGCATCAGACCGAGGCCCAGCCACAATCCACTTCCCAGACTGGTACGCGCCAGCGGACTGCCCTCCTGCGCCAACTGGGTCGCCGCCCTGCCGACTCCCCACAGCATGACAATAAAAAGCGTCTGCGCCATCATCAGCGTCAGTACGCTACCGCGTTTACCGGGTACAAAGCACAGCGTAAACAGCGCGCTTCCCGCGCCAGTCAGCATCCAGATGGTCGCCGGCCAGATCTCCCATAACTGACGCCCCTCGCCGCTCACCAGACGATTCGGGGCGTAATTAATGAAAGGCAGCGCGACAGCAAGCAGGGCCAGAACAACCAACAGCAACAGCACACGATTAACCGTGATTTTTTTGGCAGCATCACTCACAGATTACTTCACCCACCCTTTTTGTCGGAGGTAATCTGCGGCGACTTTTTTCGCATCCAGCCCTTCTACGGCGATTCTGGCGTTCAACTGTTGCAGCGTTTTCTCATCAAGGCTGGCGAAAACGGGCTGTAGCCAGTCGGCTATCTGCGGATAGGCCTGTAACACCGATTCACGCACTACCGGCGCGGGGGCATAGATAGGCTGGACGCCTTTCGGGTCGCTCAAAGTTTGCAGACCCAGCGCGGCGACAGGGCCGTCGGTGCCATACGCCATCGCGGCGTTAACGCCGGATGTTTGTTGCGCGGCGGCTTTGATCGTGACCGCCGTATCGCCGCCCGCCAGCGACAAGAGCTGGTTCTGATTCAAGGTAAAATCATAGGCTTTTTCAAATGCCGGCAGCGCATCCGCCCGTTCGATAAATTCCGCAGACGCCGCCAGTTTAAAAGTGCCGCCCTCTTTCAGATAACGGCTGAGATCGGCAAGCGAGGAGAGTTTATTTTTTTCCGCGATGTCCTGGCGTACCGCGATGGTCCAGGTGTTGTTGGCCGGCGCAGGCGTCAACCAGACCAGCTTATTCTGCTCCGCATCCAGTTTTTTGACTTTCTCAAAGCCTTGCTTTGCATTTTTCCATGCCGGATCGTTTTCATCTTTAAAAAAGAACGCCCCGTTACCGGTGTATTCCGGATAGATATCCAGCTCTCCGGCGGTAATCGCGCCACGAACGACTGGCGTCGTCCCGAGCTGAATTTTATTGACCGTTTTAACGCCGTGGCTTTCCAGTACCTGCAAAATTATGTTGCCGAGCAGTGCGCCTTCGGTATCAATCTTTGACCCGACCGTCACGGGCGATGCCGCCTGTAGAGGTAAACTCACCGTCGCCAGCAACGCCAGCGAACTTACCCATAGCTTTGAGATCGTCATGATGCTTTCCTCATCCTTTTACGGCCTTTTTCAGAGACTTGAGAAAAAAGCATAGTTGAAAAGTCTGCGTTTAACCTGGGATTTTCCGCCAGTGTAAGTGACGTGGCAGGCAATAAAAGGGGGGACAGGAAAAGTCATTGCCAGACAGGGCGCTGCTATCGCGCCCTGTTGACGGCAGGCTTACAGTAGCTCGAACGATCCTTGTTTAACGCGAGCGGAATCCACGCCGATAAAGACGTTGAACTTGCCGGGTTCCGCGTCATATTTCATCTGCTGATTCCAGAACTTCAACGCCTCGATATCAATCGGGAAACTCACGGTTTTACTTTCGCCGGGCTTGAGGGTGATTTTTTCAAAGCCTTTTAATTGCTTCACCGGGCGGCTCATTGACGCCGTGACATCCTGTAAGTACATCTGGATGACCGTAGCCCCTTCGCGTTTACCGGTGTTCGTGACCTCTACGCTGGCCGTGACTTTGCCGTCGCGTTGCATTGTCGGTGAGGAGAGCGTGACGTCAGACACCGTAAATGTGGTGTAGCTCAGACCGTAACCAAACGGATAGAGCGGGCCATTCGCTTCGTCAAAATAGCGTGAGGTGTATTTGTTTGGCTTTTCAGGATTATACGGGCGTCCCGTATTGAGATGGCTGTAATAGACCGGAATTTGTCCCACCGAACGCGGGAAGGAGATCGGCAGTTTGCCTGACGGGTTGTAATCGCCAAACAGCACATCGGCAATGGCGTTGCCGCCTTCCGTCCCGGCAAACCAGGTCTCCAGAATCGCATCGGCCTGTTGATCTTCTTTTACCAGCGCCAGCGGTCTGCCGTTCATTAATACCAGTACCAGCGGCTTACCGGTGGCTTTCAGAGCGGTGATTAAGTCGCGCTGACTCTGCGGAATGGTGATATTGGTACGGCTGGAGGCTTCATGCGCCATCCCCTGCGACTCGCCTACCACTGCGACCACCACATCGGCCTGTTTCGCCGCCTGCACCGCCTCATCAATCATCGCCTGCGGTGAGCGCGGATCGATTTTCACCGCCTCTTCATACAGGTTTAAGAAATCGACGATATCTTTATCGTTAGTGATATTCGCCCCTTTGGCATAGAGGATCTTCGCCCCGTCGCCGACGGCATTTTGAATACCCGCCAGCACCGTCACCGACTGATTCGCGACCCCAGCAGCAGACCAGCTCCCCATGACATCACGTTGACTGTCGGCCAGCGGCCCAACAACGGCAATGGTGCCCGATTTTTTCAGCGGCAGCGTTTCCAGTCGGTTTTTCAGCAATACCACACTTTCCCGCGCCACTTCCCGCGCCTCTTTACGATGCAGGCGGCTTTCGGCATTGGTGTCCGCCGGGTCGCTCTCTTTCGGCCCCAGATGGCTATAGGGGTCGTTAAACAATCCCATGTCATATTTTACGTTGAGCACATGGCGCGTCGCGTCGTCCAGTTCCGCCATCGTCACTTTGCCCGACTTAATCAGACCCGGCAGATATTTGCTGTAATACTCATCCGCCATGCTCATATCCACCCCTGCCTTTAGCGCCACGCGCACCGCATCTTCCGGGTCGGCCGCGGTACCGTGTTTAATCAGTTCTTTAATAGCGCCGTGGTCGGAAACGGTAATTCCCTTAAAGCCCCACTCATCGCGCAGGACATCTTTCAATAGCCAGGAATCTGACGTCGCAGGCGTGCCGTTCAGCGAGTTCAGCGCCACCATCACCGCGCCGCTCCCCGCATCCAGCCCCGCTTTGTAAGGCGGCATATAGTCATTAAACAGACGCTGGGAACTCATATCCACGGTGTTGTATTCTTTACCGCCTTCAACGGCGCCATAGGCGGCAAAATGTTTCACGCTGGTCATCACCGAATAGCGATCCGCCGGACTTTTGCCCTGCATCGCTTTCACCATGGTTTCGCCCATGATGGAGGTTAAATATGTATCTTCGCCAAAGCCTTCGGAGGCGCGTCCCCAACGCGGATCGCGGGAGACATCCACCATCGGCGCCCAGGTCATATTCAGACCGTCGTCCGCCGCTTCATACGCCGATACGCGTCCTACGGTTCTTACCGCATCCAGATTAAAAGAAGAAGCCAGACCGAGGCTTATCGGGAAGACGGTTCGCTGGCCGTGTACCACGTCATAGGCAAAAAAGAGAGGAATTTTCAGGCGGCTCAACGCCATCACCTGATCCTGCATTTGACGGATATCCTGGCGGGTGACGGTATTGAAAATCGCCCCTACCTGCCCGTCTTTGATCATCTCGCGAATCGCTTCTTTCGGGTTATCAGGGCCGACGCTAATCAGACGTAACTGACCAATTTTTTCATCGACAGTCATTTTCTTGAGTAAATCCGTGACGAACGCGTCGCGCGCTTCGGGCGTCAGCGGGTGATTGCCAAACAGGTTTTCCGCCAATGCTGGCTGCATCGCCAGACTCACAGCAACACCTACTGAACATAACCATTTCATGTTGAGTCTCTCTTTATCTTTATCCCGACGAGGCGGTAAAAACAGAATAAAAACCGCAGTTTGCCATAAGCCTAAACGCGAGAGGAGAAGAAAGCGAAGGTTATTCTCCTAATTTTCCGCACAGTCGAATACGCAACCGCCAGCAAATGGTATCAAGGCGGCAAATGAATACCACCAACACAGAGACAATTTGAATGAGAAAGCGTATTGTCATACCAAGCGCTATGCTTAACGCTGATATTTTGTCCCACCACAAGGAGTGGAGAATGTCTTCCATAACAATGACTGATAATAAAACGTTCCTGAATGAGCTGGCCCGCCTGGTAGGCCATTCTCACCTGCTGACAGACCCCGCCAAAACCGCCCGCTATCGCAAGGGTTTCCGTTCCGGTCAGGGCGACGCGCTGGCCGTTGTTTTCCCGGGTTCGTTACTGGAACTGTGGCGTGTGCTCAACGCCTGCGTTAACGCTGACAAAATTATTCTGATGCAGGCCGCCAACACCGGTCTGACGGAAGGCTCCACGCCGAACGGCAACGACTACGATCGCGATATTGTGATTATCAGCACCCAGCGGCTGGATAAGCTGCACTTACTGGATAACGGCCAACAGGTTCTGGCCTGGCCCGGTACGACGCTCTATGCGCTGGAAAAAGCGCTTAAACCGCTGGGCCGTGAACCGCACTCGGTGATTGGTTCGTCGTGTATCGGCGCGTCGGTCATCGGCGGCATCTGTAATAACTCCGGCGGCTCGCTGGTGCAGCGCGGCCCGGCCTATACCGAGATGTCGCTTTTTGCCCGTATTGACGAGCAAGGTAAACTGCAACTGGTCAATCATCTGGGTATCGATCTTGGGCATACCCCGGAGCAGATCCTGAGCAAGCTGGATGATGAACGGATTAAAGATGAGGATGTGCGTCACGATGGTCGTCATGCGCACGATCACGACTACGTGACGCGGGTACGAGATATCAACGCCGATACGCCCGCCCGCTATAACGCCGACCCGGACCGTTTGTTTGAATCTTCCGGCTGCGCCGGAAAACTGGCGGTTTTTGCCGTTCGCCTTGATACCTTTGCAGCGGAAAAAAATCAGCAGGTTTTTTATATCGGCACCAATCAGCCCGCGGTACTGACTGAAATCCGTCGGCATATTCTGGCGAACTTCGACAATCTGCCAGTGGCGGGAGAATATATGCATCGCGATATCTACGATATTGCGGAGCAGTACGGTAAAGATACCTTTCTGATGATCGATAAACTCGGCACCGACAAGATGCCATTCTTTTTCACGCTAAAAGGCCGAACCGATGCGATGCTGGAAAAAGTAAAATTTTTCCGACCGCATTTCACAGACCGCGCGATGCAGAAATTCGGCCACCTGTTTCCCAGCCATCTGCCGCCGCGAATGAAAAACTGGCGCGATAAATATGAGCATCATCTGCTGTTAAAAATGGCGGGAGACGGCGTCGCAGAAGCGCAGCGCTGGCTGAATGAATTTTTTAAATCCGCTGAGGGCGGTTTCTTTACCTGTACGCCGGAAGAAGGCAGCAAAGCCTTCCTGCACCGCTTCGCCGCTGCTGGCGCGGCGATTCGTTATCAGGCCGTACACGCTGATGAAGTGGAAGATATCCTGGCGCTGGATATCGCTCTGCGCCGCAACGATACCGACTGGTTCGAGCATCTGCCGCCGGAAATCGACAGCCAACTGGTACATAAACTCTATTATGGCCACTTTATGTGCCACGTTTTTCATCAGGACTATATCGTGAAGAAAGGCGTCGACGTCCATGCGCTGAAAGCGCAAATGCTGGAGCTGTTGCAGGCGCGCGGGGCACAATACCCGGCGGAGCACAACGTTGGACATCTGTATAAAGCGCCGGAAACGCTGACGCGTTTTTATCGGCAAAATGACCCAACCAACAGTATGAACCCCGGTATCGGCAAAACGAGTAAGCGGAAATTCTGGCAGGAAAATACGCCCGACGAAACGCATTAACACGGTGTGGTTTACCGTGAAGCCCGGCGGCGCGATGCCTGCCGGGCCTGCGGCGATTTAATCGTTCTGTGCGGTTTGCGCCCCGGCACTGGCGCTGGCGCTGGCTGCCGCCATTTGCGCGGCTTTTTGCTTTTTATAGCTCAGCGCGGCAGCCGGAACGGGCATGACTTTACCGGTTTCAATCCATGTACGCAGGCGACTGGCGTCCGCAAAGTGGGTATATTTGCCGAACGCGTCCATGACCACCAGCGCGACCGGTTTGTTATTGATCACGGTACGCATCACCAGGCAATGCCCCGCCGCATTGGTAAAGCCGGTTTTCGTTAACTGGATATTCCAGTTATCACGGTAGACCAAATGGTTGGTATTGCGGAACGGCAGCGTATACGCCGGATGCGAGAATGTCGCCATATCTTCGCGCGTGGTGCTTAGCTGGCCAATCAGCGGGTATTGCTTCGTGGCAATCAGCAGTTTTGTTAAATCCCGCGCGGTCGAAACGTTATGAATCGACAGCCCCGTCGGCTCAACGAAGCGGGTATGCGTCATGCCCAGCGCTTTCGCCTTCGCATTCATCGCTTTAATAAACGCGTTATAACCGCCAGGATAATAGTGCGCCAGGCTTGCCGCCGCACGGTTTTCGGATGACATCAACGCCAGCAGCAACATATTTTTGCGGCTAATTTCGCTGTTCAGGCGTACGCGGGAGTAAACCCCTTTCATTTCCGGCGTCTGGCTGATATCGACCTTCAGTATTTCATCCAGCGGCAATCGCGCGTCGAGCACGACCATCGCCGTCATTAATTTGGTTATCGAGGCAATCGGACGCACCAGATCCGGGTGGTTCGAATAGATCACTTTATTGGTGTTGAGATCAACAATCATTGCGCTACCGGAGGCAATCTCAGGTTGAGACGCCGCAGTTGTCGCTGCCGTTTTCGCCACGGCCTGCGGGGCAAAAGGTACGGCCAACATCAGAGCAAGGCTCAGGAATGAAGCTCGGAATTTCAGCATGATGAGATTTCTGATAATGATTCACGCGCGTCGTAACGCACACCGCCTGAGCTAAGATTATACTCAAGCTAGCAGTGGCATCATAGCGGCACGCCAGCGTTGCCGCTACAGAAGAATCGTCAGCAAATGCTGCATTGCTGGCTTTTGCGCCAGCCCTTTTTCTCATCAGAACAGGCGGTAGCCGTATCCCCACAGGATCACGGTGATCGCCAGTAGCACCTCCAGGACCAGCACGCCGATAGCGAGCGTCGAACTGGAGAAGCTTAATCCTTCCTCTCTATTAATGTTAAGGAAAGTCGGAATACCCAAATACAGCAAATAGCCGGTGTAAAAGAGCGCGACAGCGCCGACCAGTGCGCATAGCCATACCAGGGGATAGAGCGCCACCAGACCACTTAAAAACAGCGGCGTCGCGACATAGCCGGCAAAAACCATACAGCGCGCAAGCGATGGTCGTTGCGGATAGTTTCGCGCCATCCACCAGATGACGCGTCCCATCACCGCGACGCCCGCCAGCATCACGCCGTAGAACAAGACCGCCAGCGCGAAAGCGGTAAACAGCGAGAGTTGTAACACGTTGCCGTCGCCAAAATTCCAGCCGATTTGCGTCGTGCCGATAAAGGCGCAGACGACGGGAATCGCCGCCATCAGCAAAACATGGTGCGTATAGTGATGCGAAACGGTTTCGTTTTCGCTTTTGATCACCTGCATTTCCCGATCGGGATGGGAAAAAAGCCCCCATACATGGTTCATACTGCCCCCTTCTGCTGCCTCAGATGCCAGTATGTTCAAGTATAATTCAGTTTCTGGTTATTTTATGAACAATGGCAAAATAGTCTCCGGCAAAACGTCGGCTTTGCCGCGCACGCCTCTTGCCAGGGTGTATGCTTAATGCCGGAGGTGGTTTACGCATGGATATCAACACGCTTATTACGCATTATGGCTATGCGGCGCTGGTTATCGGCAGTATGGCCGAAGGTGAAACCGTTACCCTGTTGGGGGGCGTCGCGGCGCATCAGGGATTGCTCAAGTTTCCGCTGGTGGCGGCGGCCGTCGCGCTGGGAGGGATGATGGGCGATCAGCTACTTTACCTGTTAGGACGATGCTATGGCGGGAAGATCCTGCGTCGTTTCCCGCGTTATCATACGAAGATTCGTCGCGCGCAGAAAATGATCCAACGCCATCCGTATCTGTTTGTGATCGGCACGCGTTTTATGTATGGCTTCCGGGTGGTTGGCCCGCTGCTGATTGGCGCCAGCCGCCTGCCGCCTAAAATTTTTCTGCCGCTGAATATTGTAGGCGCGCTGATCTGGGCGCTGCTGTTTACCACGCTGGGATATCTTGGCGGCGAGGTGATCGCGCCATGGCTGCACGACCTCGATCAGCATCTCAGGCACGGGGTCTGGCTGATTCTGGCCATCGTCCTGGTGGTGGGCGTGCGCTGGTGGCTGAAAAGACGCGGCAAAGCGGAGGCCCGTTAAACCCGATGGTATCCGGATGGCATAACGCCGCCATCCGGCACCCGGCGTTTATTTTGCGTTGAATTGCGGATTCGCCAGCATAAACCCGCCGTCGACAATCAGCGACTGACCGGTGGTGTAGCTTGCTCCTTCCGAACACAGCCAGGCGACGAGGCTGGCTATTTCATGCGTAGAACCTGGTCGGGCGATAGGGATTGAGGGTTCCGATCCCGGCTCAATGTCGCTGTCATCCATATCATTCATCGGCGTGGCGATAGCGCCTGGCGCGACGGCGTTGACCAAAATATGATGCTCAATCAGTTCCAGCGCCATGGATTTAGTCAATCCGCCCAGCGCATGTTTCGCCGCGGTATAGGCGCTGGCTTGCGGAAGCGGCGTATGCTCATGGACGGAGGTGATGTTGATAATGCGCCCTCCCTCTCCTTGTTTAATCATATGCCGGGCGGCGATCTGCGCGCAGAGAAACGCGCCGTCGACATCCACGGTAAAAATTTGCCGCCACTGCGTAAACGGCATATCAATAAACGCGGATTTGGTCATCGCCCCGGCATTATTGACCAGCACGTCAACGCGCCCCAGGCGCTGGATAAGATGTTCAATGGCCTGCGCGCCCTCGGGTAACTGGCTCAGGTCAAGATGAATGGTCTCTGCCCGCACACCAAACTGCGCCGCTTTTTTCGCCGTCTCCTGCGCGCCGTGTTCATCGGAATGCCAGGTGATACCAATATCAAAACCGTTTTGTGCTAATAACAACGCACACGCTTTGCCAATTCCCGAATCTGATGCCGTTACAATTGCGACTTTGGTCATATTCCTCTCCGGATGATTCATACACAGCCTAAGTATAGGAACCCTGTCTGAATCATCCGGAAAAATCAGGAATGATAACCGCCGCCCAGCGCGCTGGTAAGCTGAATAGAGGCATCCAGCCACTGGCCCTGCAACAGCAAGCCGTTACACTGCTCGCGCAGTGCCGGGATTTTGGCCTCGCTCACGCGGGAACCCGCAATAATGCCGGCATTAAAGCGCGCTTGCGCCAGACCGACCACACGCTGCGCGTCATGCTCAATCTGCTGCTGATGCTGGTTTTTCTGCGCCAGCGTCTCTACCTGACTGGCGGCGCGCGCCACATCATTAACCGCATCTACCACCGCTTTGTTGTAGTTGGCGATAGAAAGGTTGCTTTGCGCTTTGGCGATATCGAGGTTGGCATTCAGCCTGCCGCTGTCGAAAATCGGCAGCGTCAGCCCGCCGGTAATGCCATATTGCTGTGCGGAATGGCGGAACAGATCGCTCAGATGTAACGCATCCTGCTGTAAAAAAGCCATCAGATTGATATCGGGATAAAACGCGGCCTTCGCGGCGTCAATGCTGCTCAACGAGGATTCAATGTACCAGTGCGCGGCCTGTAGATCCGCCCGGCGCGCCAGCAACGAATACCCCAGTTGCGACGGTAACTGGCTTTCAACGGCGGGGAGACTCACCTGACGCAGCTTGAGCGCCGCCGATTGCGTATTGGTTAACGCGCTGAGCCGCGCTTCAATAACCTTCATTTTACCGTTAACGTCATTCAACTGCTGCTGGGTTTTGCTGGCGTCGATATCGGTCTCGACCCCTTCAACAGAAGAAGTAATGCCGTGTTGATACAGCTCCCGGTTTACCGTCACCACGTTTTGCTGCTCATGCTCGATTTGCATCAGCACATTTTTCAGCGCCGCCTGCGTCTGCCACTCCCAGTAGAGTCGCGCCACGCCGCTTGCCAGCAGTTGTCGGGTCTGCTCCTGCTCCGCTTCGCGCGCTTTGACCGCCCCGATCCGCGCGGTAACTTCAGCGCGGTTTTTCCCCCATAAATCCAGATCCCAGCCCGCCGTCAGGCCGAATGTACCGTTGGTATACCACGGCCCGGTCGTTCCCGCCGCGGGGTCGGTAATCGCGAATGGCCCCATCAGCCCTTCCGCGGACATTCGCTGGCGCTCAATGTCGGCAGAAAAGTCGAGCTGCGGGCCGTCCTGCGCCTCAACCGCTTTCGCCTGCGCTTCCGCCAGTTGAATACGCTGTTCAGCCACCTGCATATCCGGCGAATGCTGTATGGCATTATCAATCAGCGCGTCAAGCTGCGCATCGTGATACGCCTTCCACCACTGGCTATCCGGCCAACCGTTTTTCAATGCCGCCGGCAGGCTGGAATCAACATGAGAAGAGGGCGTCTGCTGGGTCAGCGGCTGGCGGGTATCGTGCATAGGGGCGCAGCCCGCCAGCAAAATAAAAAGCGGTAAGCTCGCTGTCGCGGCAAGGAAAGAATTACGATTCATGGAGGTGTTCTGATAAAAAAAGGTGCGCAGAGAGTACGTCTTACGGCGATCTATTTTTTAGTTACGCGTGGCAATACATCATCAGACAACAAAAGACATATTTTGAAATTTATATGATTAGCAAATAATTTCATGCAATACATTTTTTGATGTGATATTTCAGTATAAAGCCCCACTAACTCGTTAATAAATGAACAATTTTGCTGCAATACCCGCCAGCAGCCTTCATGAGTTAAACGTCGCCGCGCCCAACAAAGCAGCAGATGGCTTAATACTTTCCTATACTTTGTTTGTATTTACCAATAAAGGGACAAACAATGAAAATTCTTCTATGGGCAATCTTAATTATTTTTCTGATTGGGCTGTTGGTGGTAACGGGCGTGTTTAAGATGATTTTCTGATTCCTGCGCCGGGCAGCGATAATGTCTGTCCGGCACACGTTCTGGACGCTGTAGAGATTAGATTTTAATAGCCTGAATCGCCCGCGCAATCTCGGACGAACGGTTTAACGCCCGAATCGACTGAAAGAGTTCCGTCGCCTCAATATATTCCTTACGTAAATATCCCAGCCACTGTTTAATACGCGCGACATGATATAAACCGGTATCGCCCTGCTTTTCGAGTCGGGTATATTTTTGTAATAACGTCACCACTTCCGGCCACGGCATACGCGGTTCGTTATACTTCACCACCCGACTCAGGTTAGGAATATTTAACGCCCCACGGCCGATCATCACCGCATCGCAGCCGCTGGTCGCCATACATGCCTGCGCGCTCTGCCAGTCCCAGATTTCGCCATTAGCGATAACCGGAATAGTCAGACGCTGGCGTATTTCGCCGATCGCCTGCCAGTCGATATGCTCGGCGCGGTAGCCCTGCGCTTTGGTACGACCATGCACCACCAGTTCACTGGCGCCAGCCTGCTGCACCGCATCGGCGATTTCAAATTTTCTATCGCCGCTATCCCAGCCGAGACGCACTTTTACCGTCACCGGCAGATGCGACGGTACCGCGGCCCGCATCGCTTTCGCGCCCTGATAGATGAGTTCGGGATCTTTGAGCAATGTCGCGCCGCCGCCGCTGCCGTTCACCACTTTTGACGGACAGCCGCAGTTCAGGTCCACGCCATACGATCCCAACGCCGTCGCCCGCGCGGCGTTTTCCGCCAGCCACTGCGGATGCTGGCCCAGAAGCTGAATACGCACCGGCGTGCCGGACGGCGTGCGGCTGGCGTGATGCAACTCCGGGCAGATGCGATGAAACACTTTTACCGGCAGCAGCTGATCCACCACGCGCACAAATTCGGTGATGCAGAGATCGTAATCATTCACTTCGGTCAGCAGCTCGCGCACTAACGCGTCGAGCACGCCTTCCATCGGCGCCAGTAAAACACGCATATCGGTATCCACAGCAAAAAAAGAGGCGCTATCATAACGCCTCTCTGCGATGAGCAAAACTTTTTGCCGGGTGGCGGCGCAAACGCCACGCTACGTCACGTAAAGTGCTCAACGCGGCTCAAGACAGTTATCTTCTTTCCAGCCGTACAGCCATTCGATACCGCGATAAAACGCCTCCTGCGATTTCCCTTTCCACAACAGATTACGCACCTGACGCTCCACCCCGGCGGCGTGATAGAGACGCCCCATCTCGCGGGTAGACCAGACGATACGCGCCGTGCGGGGAATACGCACCGACTCATACAGCGCAAATGCCTGCTGCGCGTCGCCGTCGCAGCGTTCCAGCGCTTTGCCTAGCGTGACGGCGTCTTCCAGCGCCATACAGGCGCCCTGGGCCATATATTGCGCCACCGGATGCGCGGCGTCGCCCACCAGAGTGATACGCTCGGTTCCCCATTTTGCGACCGGCTCGCGATCGGCGGTCGACCAGCGGCGCCAGGAGGTCGGCTTATCCAGCATCTGGCGCGGGCGGGGATGAATGCCGGCAAAATAAGAGAGCACCTCTTCTTTACTGCCGTCTTTCACGCCCCACTCTTCTTGCTGGCGGCTGTGGAATGTCACCACCAGATTGTACTGTTGACCTCCACGGAGCGGATAATGGACCAGGTGACAATGCGGGCCTGCCCACAGCACCGGTGCGTTAATACGTAAATCGTCCGGCATATCGTCGCAATCAATCACCGCCCGATAAACTACATGCCCCGTTACGCGCGGCGCATCGCCGAGTAAACTTTGCCGCACGACCGATTTAACGCCGTCGCAGCCCACGAGAATATCCGCCGTCCAGCTATTTCCCTGCTCATCAAACACCGTAACGTCATCCGGCGTCTGGCGGATATCGACAATATGGGTCGAGGTACGATACTCCACGCCAGGGTGCGTCAGCACCGCTTCCCATACAGTTGCATGAATATCTACCCGGTGAATTACCGCATACGGCCCGCCAAAATGGTCGCGGAACGCCTGCCCGGTTTCAATGCATACCACTTCTTCGGCATTCACGGCATCCATCATGGTAATGTGATCGGTAAACACCGCACGCTGGCGGGCAACATCGCCCACACCGAGACTATCCAGCGCCGAAAAAGCGTTCGGCCCAAGCTGAATACCCGCGCCAATCTCGCCAATTTCGTGCGCTTTTTCCAACAGCATGACTTTTATTCCCTGGCGCGCCAGCGACAGCGCGGTCGCCGCGCCGCCGATTCCGCCACCTACAATAATTGCGCTTGTCACGTGAGTCATGGTCATTCTCCTTTTCAGGCCGGGATTTTATCTTGTTGATTTTCCGGCGCGGCGGCAATAAACGCCGGTAGCTGTACGCAGGCGTCATAAACGGCTTTACAGCGCGGATAGCCTGATAAATCGCAGCCCATCCTGAGCGCATTCGCCCACTGAGGAATCAGGCAGCAGTCCGCAAGTCCTGGCGCGTCGCCCACGCAGAATCGTCCGGACTGACTTTTACGCAATAGCTGCTCTACCGCGCTTAACCCTTGTTGTATCCAGTGGGCGTACCAGCGTTTTTTATCCTCCTCGCTAACCTTCAGCTCATCGGTCAGGTAGCGCAACACGCGCATGTTATTGATTGGGTGTATATCGCAGGCGATAGCGTAGACAATTTCCAGCGCCTGGCTGCGCGCCGGGTCGCTCGTCGGCAGCAGCGGCGTTTGCGGAAAATGTCGGTCCAGCCAGTCGACGATGGCCAGCGATTGCCCCAACGATTCGCCGTCATCAGTGACCAGCGTCGGCACCAGGCCTACCGGATTCATCCGTCGGTAGGCCAGCGCATTCTGCTGACCGATACGAATATTGACGCCCACCGTCTGGTAATCAATCCCCTTTAACGCCAGCGCAATACGTACACGATAAGACGCCGAACTATTAAAGAAACTGTACAGCTTCATCGTTCACCTCAGACAATTTTCACAGCAATCGGCGTCAGACCTTCTACGTTCCCGGTGATGACATCCCCTTTCACCACTGCGCCCACCCCCTCTGGCGTACCGGTGAAAATCAAATCGCCTGGCTGCAATTCAAAGAAGCCGGACAAATAGCTGATGGTTTCATTCACCGACCAAATCAGATGACGAATATCGCTGCGCTGATGGTCTTCGCCGTTAACCTGTAGCCAAATAGGGGCGTTATCCACATTATGCGTTTCAGCGGCTTTGTGTAATGGCGCAATGGGCGCGGAGAGATCGAACGCTTTGCCAATTTCCCATGGGCGTCCCATCTGACGCATTTCCATCTGACGATCGCGACGCGTCATGTCCAGACCTGTGGCGTATCCCCAGACATATTCATGGGCTTTTTCCAGCGGGATATCGCTCCCCTTTTTACCAATCGCCACCACCAGCTCAATTTCATAATGGTAGTTATCAGTCTGCGCCGGATACGGCAGTTCCAGGGTATCCCCCTCCGCTACCGGGACGACAGCGTCCGCTGGTTTACAAAAGAAGAACGGCGGTTCGCGATCGGGATCAAAGCCCATTTCACGGGCATGGGCGGCATAGTTGCGACCCACGCAGTAAACGCGACGTACCGGAAACTGCTCATCACTGCCCGCCACGGGTACTGTCACTGGGGCCTGCGGCTGGAATACATATTTGGTCATGTTCTCTCTCCCTAATTAATAACGTGCTTCGCGGAACAGCCCCAGGGCTTCCTGAACCGGCTTGTCCGAAAAGCTGAATAACACCGTGTCTTCGCTGCTGCGAAACGACACCTCATGCCAGGTCGGCGCCACAAAAATGTCTTTTGCGGAAAAATGAAAAGTTTCGTTGCCGATAGTGACCTGCCCTGCCCCTTCAACGACGTGGTAGATAGTGCTGTCGGTGCTCCGCGCCACACGCGAGGCAAAGCCTTTTGGCAACAGTTGCAGGAACGCGCCCATCGACGGCATCGGATAACCGCCGGTGACGGGATTAACGTAACGCAGCTTGTAACCTTCCCACTCATCCGGATCGCCCATACGGGTCAGATCGTGCAGCGCCTCGCGGCTGCGGTCGTAACGGTAGTTGAAAATCGGCGACGAGTTCCCGCGCTGGTGGCGCAGCGGCAGCATATTCGCTGCATAGCGCGGCAGATAATCGCCCTCTTTTCGCGTCACCGGCTGCTGATCTTCGGGATAGTCTTCCGCAAAACCACAGCCCAGGAGATTGACTAACGGCAGATCCAGACCATCCAGCCATACCACCGGCTCTGATCCCGGATTACCATGATCGTGCCAGCGCCACTGCGGCGTCAGGATAAAATCGCCGGTATGCATTGGCGTGCGCTCGCCATCCACCGCGGTAAATGCGCCTTTACCTTCGACGATAAAACGCAGCGCCGACTGGTTATGGCGATGACTCGGCGCGACTTCGCCGGGCAGGATCAGCTGTAAACCAGCGTATAAGGTCGCCGTGATCGACGACTGACCGCGCAATGCCGGATTTTCCAGCACCAGCACCCGGCGGATCGCCTCTTTCGCGCCAATGACATTGCCGCTTTCCATCAGTAGCGGACGAATTTCCTGATAATTCCAGTAGGCCGGCGCGCAGTTGGCGTTTGGCGTCTGCGGTACCAGGTGATGTAACGATTCCCACAGCGGCGTCAGATTCTGCCCGGAAATATGCTGGTAATACTGTTGACGGCTATCTTTTACGTTCTGATTTATTTCAGACATGGAGATTCTCCTTATTCGTTTACGACGCTGGCACGCGGCAGGTCGTCAGGTACAGAAATCGAAAGGCGGACAACCACCGTCAGCAGGGTAAGCATTACCGCGCTGATAGCCGCCGGAATAGCAATGACAAAAAACAACGTATCGAAAGAGAAATTGAGGGCCATCATCATGCCGCCGGAGAGCGAACCGACAATCGCCCCGCAGCGTCCAATGGCGTTCGACCAGCTCACGCCCGTCGCCCGGCTTTGGGTGGGGTACAGCGTCGCCGTCAGAGCATTAAGCCCTACCTGGGAACCGCTAATACCGATGCCGGTACCAAAAATTGCCAGCGCCATCAGCCAAAGGCCGTTTTCGCTCAGGCCTATCATGACAATGCAAACCGCGCCCAGCGCATAGCTCACCGCCAGTACCCGGAACGGGTTAAGCCGGTCCATCAATACGCCGAGTAACAGCGCGCCAAGCGTGCCGCCAACCTGGAATGCGGCAGTCACCCAAGACGCCTGTTGCAGATCAATACCGCGATGGTTAAGTAACGTCGGCATCCAGCTGGAAAGCAGATAGATAATGAGCAGGCTCATAAAGAACACCACCCATAACATCAGGGTAATGACAAGCTGTCGCCCGGCAAAAAGCTGGCGAATACTGCCTTTGGCGACGGCTGCCGTCTCATGCAGAAAGAATTGCGTATCGTGATAGCGCTCGCCGGTAATGGCGCTGACCGTCCGGGCGACAACGGCTTGCGGTAGTTGGCGGCGTACCTGCCAGCGGGGAGATTCCGGCAGCGCGAACAGCAGGCCGAAAAACAGCATCAAAGGCAAGATGCCGCCTAGCGCCAGAATTCCGTGCCAGCCAATCAGCGGCACCAGTTGCGCGCTCACAATCCCGCCCATCGCCGACCCCAGGGTAAAACCGCAGAACATCAGCGTGACCAGCGCTCCGCGTCGACGAGCGGGAAGGTATTCCGACGTCATGGTGATGGTATTCGGCATCGCTCCGCCCAGTCCCAGACCGGTTAAGAAGCGCAGCAACACCAGGGTTTCTATATCCGGCGAGAAAGCGGAAAGCAGGCTCAATGCGCCGAATAGCGCCACGCAAAGCTCAATGACCCGCTTGCGGCCAAAGCGATCCGCCAGCGGCCCGCATAGCAGCGCGCCGGCCGTAAGCCCCAGCAGCCCTGCGCCAAACAGCGGCGCAAGTTCGCTGGCGCTTAGCTGCCAGTGGGTACGAATATCCGGGGCGATGAAGCCAATCGCGGCGGTGTCGAAACCATCGAGCATAACCACCAGAAAACAGCAGATGATAACGCGCCACTGCATTTTGCCGACGGGCGCGGCATCAATAAGGGCTTGTAGATCACGTCGTTGAGTCATAGCTAATGCCTCAGTGCAGGGAGATAGATGTTGTTTTTATGTTTGCTATGTTACGAGTTTGTAGAGTGAGCGATAAAATGTACAATGGCTTTTCAGGCAGAGACATAACCTGGAGGTTATAGCGAATGGCGAACTGGGCGCAGAAATTGAAATTACATCACCTGCAAACGCTGGTTGCGCTGGGCGAACAGGGCAACCTGACGCACGTCGCCCGGATGATGAATATCTCCCAGCCGGCGCTATCGAAGTGGCTATCTCAACTCGAAGATGAGATAGGCATCACGCTTTTTGAGCGCCACAGTAAAGGGCTACGGCCCTCGGAAGGCGGTAAATTACTGATCCAGCACGCCCAGCGCCTAATTAACGATCTGGAGCGTTCACAGTATGAAATCGCCCGTTTCAAGCAGGGCGGCCTGGTTGGCAGCCTGAAGATCGGCTGTTCGCCCGTGGCGACTGACTGCGTATCACAGGCGATTCTGAGCCTGCTTAACGAAATGCCGACGCTGCATCTGAATATTGAAGAGAAGGTAATGACGCCGCTGCTGCACGATTTGCTTGCCGGTCAGGTGGATGTGGTGGTAGGGCGTGTCGGCGGACGCGCCCTGCAACTGCCGCTTAATTATCAGGTACTTTATACCGAGCCGGTCTGCTTTGTGGCGCGTCCGCACCATCCGCTGGCCGCGCGAGCGCAGATCGCCTGGAGCGATCTGGCGCACTGGCGGTGGATAGTCTGGCCAACCGGCACCCCTATTCGCATCAGTATTGATAACGCCCTCGTCGATAATGGCGTCATGCTCCCGGAAAACACCATTGAATCGGCGTCAATGAACGTCAGCACCAATTTGCTGCAAAGCAGCGATATGATCTCTATTCTTTCTTTACGGCTGGCGCAACGCTATGCCAGCCAGGGGCAACTGGCGATTTTAAACTTGCCAAAAATTGAGCAAAAAGGCAGCGTAGGGATGTTCTGGCGTAAGAATGAGACGCCGTCTTTGGCCCTGAGTCGCTTTTTGTATTTTTTAGCCCAGGTTTAACGCCGCCGACCAGGGGCATTGCCCGATGTTCCTGCTGTCTATACCCACTATGCTAAGAATTCATGATGTGATCGGTAGCACGTTTTAACGTTTAATTGTATGATGAATCCATCTCATCAAGGGCTTTAAACATGAGTAAGTCACTGAATATTATCTGGCAATATATACGCGCTTTTGTATTGATTTATGCCTGTTTGTACGCAGGCATTTTTCTTGCATCACTGCTTCCTATCACTATTCCCGGCAGCATTATCGGGATGTTAATTCTGTTTGTGTTGCTGGCGCTGCAAATTCTGCCGGCAAAATGGGTTAACCCCGGCTGTTATGTGCTGATTCGTTATATGGCGTTGCTGTTTGTGCCAATTGGCGTCGGGGTCATGCAATATTTTGATTTACTGCGCGCGCAATTCGGCCCGGTGGTGGTCTCTTGCGCTATCAGTACGCTGGTCGTTTTTGTGGTCGTAAGCTGGAGTTCACATCTGATACACGGTGAACGTAAAGTGGTTGGGCAGAAGGGAACGAAAAAATGATGACATATATCTGGTGGTCGTTACCGCTGACGCTGGCGGTATTTTTCGCCGCCCGCAGACTGGCGGCGCATTTTAAAATGCCGTTGCTGAATCCGCTGCTGGTGGCAATGGTAGTCATTATTCCTTTTCTGTTGCTGACCGGTATTCCCTACGAGCACTACTTCAAAGGCAGCGAAGTACTTAACGATCTGCTGCAACCGGCGGTGGTGGCGTTGGCCTATCCCCTTTATGAACAATTGCACCAGATTCGCGCGCGTTGGAAATCCATTATTAGCATCTGTTTTGTCGGCAGTCTGGTAGCGATGATTACCGGAACATCCGTTGCCTTGCTGATGGGCGCAACGCCTGAAATCGCGGCATCGGTACTGCCTAAATCCGTGACTACGCCTATCGCGATGGCGGTGGGCGGCAGCATCGGCGGCATCCCCGCGATCAGCGCGGTATGCGTAATTTTTGTCGGTATTCTGGGCGCGGTGTTTGGCCACACGCTGTTAAACGCGATGCACATCCGTACTAAAGCCGCACGCGGGCTGGCAATGGGGACCGCCTCACATGCGCTCGGTACTGCGCGCTGCGCCGAGCTGGATTACCAGGAAGGCGCGTTTAGCTCCCTGGCGCTGGTGATCTGCGGCATTATTACCTCGCTGGTAGCGCCCTTTTTGTTTCCGCTCATTCTAGCGGTAATGCGCTAACGACGGGACAAAAGACCGGGTTAAAATTTGCGATACGTCGCGCATTTTTCATTTAAGTTTCACAAGTTGCATAAGCAATGAGATTTAGATCACATATTAAGACATAGCAGGCCCGTAAACTACGGTTCCATTACATTGTTATGAGGCAACGCCATGCATCCACGTTTTCAAACTGCTTTTGCCCAGCTTGCGGATAATTTGCAATCAGCGCTGGCCCCTATCCTGGCGGACCACCATTTTCCCGCCATGCTGACCGCAGAGCAGGTCTCGACGCTTAAAAATACGGCGGGACTGGACGAAGACGCGCTGGCTTTCGCACTGTTACCTCTGGCGGCGGCCTGCGCCCGTACCGATTTGTCCCATTTCAACGTCGGCGCGATTGCGCGCGGCGTTAGCGGCAACTGGTATTTCGGCGCGAATATGGAGTTCCTGGGCGCCACCATGCAACAAACTGTGCATGCTGAACAAAGCGCGATTAGCCACGCCTGGCTACGCGGCGAAAAAGGGCTCGCCGCCGTCACCGTTAACTACACGCCTTGCGGCCACTGTCGCCAGTTTATGAACGAGCTGAACAGCGGTCTGGATCTGCGCATTCATCTGCCGGGCCGCGCGCCGCATACGTTACGCGATTATCTGCCTGACGCTTTCGGGCCAAAAGATCTGGAGATCAAAACGCTGCTGATGGACGAGCAGGATCATGGCTTTACGTTAACGGGCGATACGCTAACGCAAGCGGCGATTACGGCAGCCAATAAGAGCCATATGCCTTATAGCCACTCGCCGAGCGGCGTGGCGCTGGAATGTAAAGATGGCCGTATTTTCACCGGCAGCTATGCGGAAAACGCCGCCTTTAACCCTACGCTTCCCCCACTGCAAGGCGCGCTAAACCTGCTGAGTCTCAATGGCTATGACTATGCGGATATTCAGCGCGCGATTCTGGCGGAAAAAGGCGATGCGGCATTAATTCAATGGGATGCCACCGCCGCAACGCTGAAAGCGTTAGGTTGCCATAATATTGACCGCGTGCTTCTCGGCTAAGCAAATGTGCCGGATAGCGACGCACTGGCGTCTTATCCGGCCTGACTCTCCTCTCCCGCGACCCGATACAAGGGAAATCATGCTGAAAATCTCCGCAATCAGACGGCGGTTTCTTGCGCTACGTCTTCGGGTACAGTAGCCTGATCGTACTTTCATCCTGGTATCGAGTTTCCTGCATGTTAAAGCGCGTGTTTTACAGCCTGTTGGTCCTGGTAGGCTTGCTGCTGTTGACGGTGCTTGGCCTCGATCGGTGGATGAGCTGGAAAACAGCGCCCTATATCTATGACGAGCTACAGGATCTCCCCTACCGCCAGGTTGGCGTCGTGTTAGGGACAGCCAAATACTATCGCAAGGGTGTCATTAATCAGTACTATCGTTATCGTATCCAGGGCGCGTTAAACGCTTACAATAGCGGTAAAGTCAATTACCTGCTGCTCAGCGGCGACAATGCCCTGCAAAGCTATAACGAACCGATGACCATGCGCAAAGACCTTATCGCGGCGGGCGTCGATCCTGCGGACATTGTGCTTGATTACGCTGGCTTCCGTACGCTTGACTCCATTGTGCGTACCCGCAAAGTGTTTGATACCAACGACTTTATTATCATCACTCAGCGCTTCCACTGCGAACGCGCCTTGTTTATTGCGCTGCATATGGGCATTCAGGCGCAGTGTTACGCGGTACCTTCGCCCAAAAATATGCTGACAGTGCGCCTGCGCGAATTTGGCGCCCGCTTTAGCGCGCTGGCGGATCTCTATATTTTTAAACGCGAACCGCGTTTTTTAGGCCCGCTGGTACCTATTCCCACGCAGCATCAGGTGCCGAATGACGCCCAGGGGTATCCGGCCGTTACGCCGGAACAATTGCTTGAACTGGAAAAGAAAAAAGGGAAATGATCATGGATGTACAGACGATATTTGTCATATTAGCCTTTCTGCTACTCCCGCTTTTTTGCTTCCGTGAGGCCTGGAAAGGCTGGCGAACCGGCGCGGTAGATAAAGTTGTCAAAAATGCGCGAAAACCGGTTTATGTCTATCGCCATGCCGATCCCGTACAATATTGGTCTTATCTTTTTCTTTATACCGGTTGCGGTTTTTTATTTACTGGAATGATTATTTATCTTCTTTTTTATCGTTAATCTATTTATTATCCCTTTAAAATTGAGAATAGTTATTATTATGATATAAGGAACAAATGCTGTTTTGCATTCTGGTTTCATTTTTTTGTGAATTCTTTCACAGAATACCCTTCTTTCAATGCTTAGGCTGGCGGTAGATTTTGGATCATTAAAACGCGTTATTTGCGTTTCGCCTTAATTTATTCAAGCATTAAGGAAGATTATATGCCGCAACAAAATTATCTGGATGAACTCACGCCTGGTTTTACGCCATTACTGGCAATAAAAGAGGCTTCACGTTGTTTATTATGTCACGATGCGCCCTGTAGTCAGGCTTGCCCGGCGCAAACCGATCCGGGGAAATTTATTCGTTCTATTTACTTTCGCAATTTTAAAGGCGCAGCGGAAACTATCCGGGAAAATAATGCGCTTGGAGCCGTCTGCGCCAGAGTCTGTCCGACGGAAAAATTATGCCAGCGCGGATGTACACGTTCCGGAATAGATAAACCTATTGATATTGCACGCCTGCAACGTTTTATTACCGATTTTGAACAGCAGACTGCCATGCAGATTTATCAGCCCGGGAGTAAAACACGCGGGAAAGTCGCGATTATTGGCGCGGGTCCGGCAGGTTTGCAGGCAAGCGTGACGCTCACGCATTTAGGCTATGACGTCACCATTTACGAAAAACAGCCGCAGCCCGGCGGATGGCTGCGTCACGGCATCCCGGCATTTCGTCTGCCGCAAAGCGTACTCGATCAGGAAATTGCCCGCATTGTAGAAATGGGCGTCAATATTAAATGTAATTGTGAGGTGGGCGGGTCGCTATCGCTTGCGCAACTCAAAGCCGAATATCGCGCCGTGCTGATGACCGTCGGGATGTCCTGTGGCTCTGATTTACCGTTATTTGAGCAAGCCAGTCACGTAGAGATTGCCGTTGATTTTTTACAGCGCGCCCGTCAGGCCGACGGCGATATTAGCGTTCCGCATAGCGCATTAATTATTGGCGGCGGCGACGTAGCGATGGATGTCGCCAGTACGTTAAAAATTCTCGGCTGCCCTTCCGTCACCTGCGTGGCGCGGGAAGAATTAGCCGAATTCCCCGCCAGCGAAAAAGAATTTACCAGCACGCAGGCATTAGGCGTATCGATTATTGATGGTTTTACGCCTGTCGCCGTCAGCGGAAATAAAGTGACCTTCCACCATGTACGCCACTCAGGAGAACTGACGCTGGAAGCGGAAAATATTATTTTGGCCGTGGGGCAGCACGCGCGACTGGATACCTTTGCGGAGATAAAAGCGCAGCATAATATTATCGACACGCATAATTATCAAACCGACGACCCGGCGATCTTTGCCGCTGGCGATATTGTTAAAGGTGATAAGACCGTCGTTTATGCGGTAAAAACCGGAAAAGAAGCCGCTCAGGCTATTCATCATTATTTAGAGGAGGCCTGCTCATGTTAACAAAAGATTTGTCTGTTACCTTTTGCGGCGTTAAGTTTCCCAATCCGTTTTGCCTTTCTTCTTCTCCGGTAGGCAATTGTTATGAGATGTGCGCCAAAGCCTATGATACCGGCTGGGGCGGGATCGTTTTTAAAACCATTGGTTTTTTTATTGCCAACGAAGTCTCTCCACGTTTTGATCACCTGACGAAAGAAGATACCGGTTTTATTGGTTTCAAAAACATGGAGCAAATTGCTGAGCATCCGCTGGAAGAGAACCTGGCCGCCATTCGAAGGTTAAAACAGGATTATCCGGATAAGGTGCTGATTGCTTCCATCATGGGAGAAAATGAGCAGCAGTGGCAGGAACTGGCGCGTCTGGTTGAAGAAGCCGGCGCGGATATGATTGAGTGTAACTTCTCTTGCCCGCAGATGACCTCGCACGCCATGGGAAGCGATGTAGGGCAAAGCCCGGAGCTGGTTGAAAAATACTGCCGCGCCGTAAAACGCGGTTCATCTTTGCCAATGCTGGCGAAAATGACGCCGAATATTGGCGATATGTGCGAAGTCGCGCTGGCCGCTAAACGCGGCGGAGCCGACGGTATCGCCACCATCAACACCGTGAAATCCATTACTAACATCGACCTGAACCGCAAAATCGGGATGCCGGTGGTTAACGGTAAATCCAGTATCTCCGGTTATTCAGGAAAAGCGGTGAAACCCATTGCGCTGCGTTTTATCCAGCAGTTGCGAATGCACCCTGAACTGCGCGATTTCCCGATTAGCGGTATCGGCGGCATTGAAACCTGGGAAGACGCTGCCGAATTTCTGCTGCTGGGCGCGGCGACCCTACAGGTGACGACAGGCATTATGCAATACGGTTACCGCATTGTAGAAGATATGGCGAGCGGCCTCAGCCACTATCTGGCCGATCAGGGATTTGCCTCATTACAGGAGATGATCGGGCTGGCGAATGGCAATATTATCCCGGCGGAAGATCTGGATCGCAGCTATATCGTCTATCCGCGGATTAATCAGGAGAAATGCGTCGGCTGCGGACGTTGCTATATCTCCTGCTATGACGGCGGCCATCAGGCGATGGAGTGGGATGAACACAGCCGCACGCCGCATTGCAATACGGAAAAATGCGTCGGTTGTCTGCTGTGCGGTCATGTCTGCCCGGTCGCCTGTATTGATTTAGGCGAGGTCAAATTTAAAAAAGGCGAAAAAGAGCACGCGTTAACGCTGTAGCTCGAGGTATGAAGCCCGGCGCGCAGTTTCGCTGCGCCGGGTTATCTGATAAGCAAAGTAATAGGTCTGGATAACTACTTCTTACGCGCGTATTTCAGCGAGTCCAGCGCCACGGCGAAAATGATAATGCCGCCTTTGATAATGTACTGCCAGTACGGGTTTACCCCGATATAGGTCAGGCCATAGTTGATGACGGTAAAGATAATGACGCCGGTCACCACGCCGAAGACCGTCCCCACTCCGCCGCTAAACGATACGCCCCCGACCACGCACGCGGCAATCGCATCCAGTTCATACATAAAGCCGAGGTTGTTGGTGGCAGAACCAATACGCCCTGCTTCCAGTAAGCCGCCGAAGGCATAAAACACACCGGAGAGCGCATAAATCATCAGCAGGTTCAGCGCCACGTTTACGCCAGAAACTTTCGCCGCTTCCGGGTTGCCGCCAATAGCAAAAATGTTTTTACCAAAGCGGGTCTTATTCCACAGCACCCAGACAAACGCTACCGCAATCAGAGCGTAAAAGGTGATGTATGAGAGCCGGAAACTGCCCATCGCCACAAAGCCCTGCGCAAAGGTGGAAAAGCCGCTGTCAAAGCCGGAAATGGGCGAAGCGCCGACAAAGTCATAGTAAAGAGAGTTGATTCCATAAACGATAATCATCGTGCCAAGCGTGGTAATAAACGGCGTCACATTCAGGTAAGCAATGATGATGCCGTTCACCAGGCCAATCACCGCGCCAATCGCGCAGACAATCAGGATGACCAGCGCAATCGGCATGGTCGCCATTTCCGGAAACACTTTATTGGCGTTTTCCATTGATTGCAGTAATGTTGCCGCCACGACCGCCGCCAGCCCTACCTGACGCCCCGCCGACAGGTCTGTCCCCTGGGTGACGATGAGTCCCGCCACGCCCAGCGCGATAATAATACGTACCGAAGATTGCGTCAGAATATTACTTAAATTCAGCAAACTTAAAAAAGTCGGATCCTGGAAAATAATAATCGCCAGCAGCACTAAAAGAACGACGTAAATTCCGCCCTCTTTCAGCCAGGTCAAAAAGCTTTTCTTGTTTAACGCACTCATAAGGAGCCCCTGATCTTAAAGGTGCAAAGAAGCAAGACGCAAAATTTCGTTTTGCGTTGTTGTTTTAGTATCGACAATGCCGGAAACGAGACCGTTACTCATCACCAGGATACGATCGGTAATCCCTAACAGCTCCGGCATTTCAGAAGAGATAATGATGATCCCCTTGCCTTTTTTCGCCAGTTCCGCAATAAGCTGATAAATTTCAAACTTTGCGCCGACATCAATGCCGCGGGTCGGTTCGTCCAGCATTAATATTTCCGGCTGCGTTAATAGCCAGCGACCAATGATCACCTTTTGCTGATTGCCGCCGGAAAGCGAACCAATTTGCGTGCGATGCCCCGGCGTTTTTACCCGCATGGAATCAATGACCCATTGGGTGTCGCTTTTCATCCGGGAATTATCCAGTAACCCCACTTTATTTTTATAATTACGGATATTCGAAATTAATGAGTTAAATCCGATATCCAGATAGGCGTAAATTCCGGTGGAACGACGCTCTTCCGTCACCAGCGCAAAACCGTGGTTAATCGCTTCGTTCGCAGTGTGATTATTAATTTTCTTGCCATGTAAAGTGATTGTCCCGGACGACTTCTCACGAATACCAAACAGCGTTTCGACGATATCGGTACGCTTTGCCCCAACCAGGCCGGCAATGCCCAGAATTTCGCCCTTGTGCAAATCAAAGGAGACATCGCGAATGGAAGGCTGGCGCAGCGAGGTCAGGTGACGGACCTCCAGAATCACGTCGCCCGGCTTATTTTCTTTATCCGGAAAGCGCTGGTTCAGGGAACGCCCGACCATCATCGCAATGATCTTATCCATATCCAGCCCTTCCAGCGGCTGGGTGGCAATCCACTGACCGTCGCGCAAGATAGTAATTTCATCGCACAATTGAAAAATTTCTTCCATTTTATGCGAGATATAAACAATGCCGCAGCCGCGTTCTTTCAGCTTGCGAATAATGGTGAACAGATGATTAACCTCTTTCTCAGTTAACGATGAGGTCGGTTCATCCATAATAACGATCTTAGCGTTATAGGAAAACGCCTTCGCAATTTCAATCATCTGCATTTGCGAAACGGATAACGTTCCCACGCGCGCGCGCGGGTCAATATCGATATCCAGCTCATCAAATATCGCTTTGGTATCCTGGTACATTTTATCCTGGTCGACAAACATACCTTTGGTGGGATAACGCCCCAGCCACATGTTATCCATGACCGAACGTTGTAATACCAGGTTTAACTCCTGGTGTACCATCGAAATCCCATTCTCCAGCGCTTCTTTCGCCGAATGGAAGTCCACTTCTTTTCCCTGAAATACAATGCTGCCGGAGTCTTTTTGATAAATACCGAAAAGACATTTTAATAATGTTGATTTGCCTGCGCCGTTTTCGCCCATTAATGCATGAATAGAGTGCGGACGAACGTTTAAGTTGACATTATCAAGCGCTTTCACGCCGGGAAATGATTTGTTAATGCCACGCATTTCCAACAAATATTCACCCGACGACGGAGAGATCGTGCTGCCCATAATGATACCCTGTCGGCCTTTTTAATTATGACTATCCGCGCCGGATGGCAAAAGAAATACGTTATCCGGTCTGCGGCACGTCACCCTTCCACGGTTTCAGGGCGCAACAAAATTGCGCCCACAGACGGAAAAGTTATTTTTGGGTAAATTCGCTCAGATTGTCTTTGTCCACGCCGACATAAGGCACGCGCACGATTTTGTTCTCAATCTTCCAGTTGGTGCCGTCAGCCGCGCCCTTGCCTTCGGCGAGGTTTTTCGCCAGATCGAATGTCGCTTTCGCCTGATTGTTGGCGTCATTCAGTACCGTACCGGCCATCGCGCCCGATTTCACCAACGCCAGAGCTTCCGGTAACGCATCGACGCCAAAGACCGGAATCGACGATTTATTATGCGCTTTCAGCGCCTCTACCGCGCCCATCGCCATCGCATCGTTATTCGCGATAACCACTTCAATCTTGTTAGCGTTCGGGCCAGACAGCCAGGCATCCATCTTATCTTTTGCCTGCGCGGTATCCCACATGGCGGTGTCTAACGCCAGTTGCTCGGCCTGAATACCTTTATCATTTAATTCTTTCACCACATACGTCGTACGGGCTTCAGCATCCGGGTGCCCCGGCTCGCCTTTCAGCAGAACATACTGAATTTTACCGTCTTTATTCAGATCCCAACCCTGATTCGCCTGCCAGTGTTTGGCAATCAAGTCGCCCTGAATCACACCGGATTCTTTAGAGTCAGTCCCGACATAATACGCCTTGTCATAGCTGTCCAGCGCTTTGCGGGAAGGCTCTTTGTTAAAGAACACCACCGGCACATTTTGCCCGCGCGCTTTCTCAATCACCGTACCGGCAGCTGCCGGGTCGACCAGGTTAATCGCCAGAGCTTTAACCCCT
Source organism: Salmonella sp. NW884 (assembly GCF_051700745.1). Classification (NCBI taxonomy): domain Bacteria; kingdom Pseudomonadati; phylum Pseudomonadota; class Gammaproteobacteria; order Enterobacterales; family Enterobacteriaceae; genus Salmonella; species Salmonella sp. NW884. The sequence goes on from NZ_JAMMDE010000001.1 coordinate 816,036, forward strand.
TTCGCCAATAAAACGTCAATTTGATCATTCTGTTTGGACTGATCGTTTTGCGAGTCATTCATCAGTAGCTGAACATCCGGCGCGGATTTGCCATCTTTTTCAATAGCCTTACGCACCACGGACATAAAGTTATCGTCATATTTATAAATCGTCACGCCAATACGCGTATCAGCCGCGTGCGCGTGCGCGCCGAATAACAGACTTGCCATCACGGCAGAAAGGGTCAGTACCTTCTTATTCATGGTAGCTCCGGTTTTATTATGTAGGGTATAGCGTAAAAAAATGCCCGGCTGTTCAGCACGTTAACGCGTGTTACTGAACGCCGAAGCGTATTTAGAGCCTATCCCACCAGGCGTTATTGGCGCAGCCAGTTTGGACACGGACAGCGCGCAAAAACCGGAGCGTACACGTAGTACGTGAGGTTTGACTCGCTACGCTCACCCTTCGGGCCGCCGCAAGCGGCGTTCAAAACGCTAACGCGTTTTGGCGAGCACTGCCCAGGACCAAAATGGCAAGTAAAATAGCCCTAATGGGATAGGCTCTTATTCAACTCTTTATTTTTGTCCGGTAGTCGCGGGATATTGTGATAACGGTTTTTATAAGCGAAATACCCCAGTAAAACTGACAACTAACTGTTACACATTAGTTACAGTGCGACAAACGTTGTCATCATAACTATCACAATGTTAATAAACTGTGAATTTACTCACAGATTGAAAACGGTTACATGCGGTGCGTAATCAGTTAGTGATCAGTACCGCATTCTGTCGCCACGCCACCGAATGGCGCCGCACCAGGGTCGGCATAAAGCAGTGCGTCGCCGTGATATCCAGCGTGCCTGCGGCCCCCTGTAACGCCAGCTCGGTCGCGATTTTCGCCATAGAAGCAATAGGATAGCGCACGGTAGTCAACTGAGGATCGGTATAACGAGCAATAGGGATATCATCGAAACCGATGACAGACAGATGCAAGGGAATGGCGATGCCGTTATCTTTTAACGCCGTCAGCGCGCCCGCCGCCATGTTATCGTTATAGGCAAATACCGCCGTCAGTTGCAGATTGCGTCCCAGCAACTCAACCATTGCCGACTCGCCGCCCTGCATATCCGGCGTGCCGGTGCCAATCCAGCTCTCCGACGCAGCAACCCCCTGCTCTTGCAGCGCGTGTAACCACCCTTCTCTGCGCATCGCGTCATCTTCAATACGGTGGCTGGAGGCCAGGTAGCCGATGCGTTGATGTCCATTATTCAGCAACATTCGGGTCGCCATTCTGGCGCCGCTCACATTGTCGAGACAGACACAACGATGCGCATAACCCGGCACGATACGGTTAATCAGCACCATACCGGGGATCTGATCCATAAAGTCGCTCAGCTCGCGATCGGTTAAGGCTTTTGAGTGAACAATCAATGCGTTACAACGCTGACGGATCAAGACTTCAATCGCATGGCGCTCTTTTTCCGCCTCATGATAACTGTTGCCAATGAGAACATATTTCTGGTGCTGCTGCGCGACCAGATCTACGGCTTTCACCAGAGCGCCGAAAAAGGCATCGGAAACATCCATGACCACGACACCGATGGTATCGCTCACCTGGGTGGCCAGCGCTTGCGCATTCGCATTTGGCCGATATCCCAGCAGGGTGACGGCCTGCATAACGGCGTCACGGGTGTCGGGACTGACCAACGCGCTGTTATTCAGTACGCGGGAAACGGTCGCTACAGACACGCCAGCCTGGCGCGCTACATCACGAATGGTGATCATATTCACTGCCCTGTTTGAGTTCAAAAATGCTCACAAATGCCCCGTTAGCAGGCGGCTATTTTGTCAGCCCCCTGCCCAGGGCTGCGTGAGAAACATCACAGGGATGGAAACGGTTACAGCCATTTTGTTAATGAATGTGATCCAGATCGTTATCTGAGCGATCCTGACGCGCGCAACGTGAGTTGACGCCATAACCACTCGACCGGTCCCTGTCGCCAGAAACGTAGCCAGATGACGGAAAAGAGAAGGTTTATTGCCCATACCGGAACGACAAAGAACAAGAGTTCCAGTCGATTGAATTTCATAAATAAGCCAAACTGATAAAACAGCGTGGTACAGATGATCGTCTGCAGCAGATAATTGGTCAGCGCCATTCGCCCTACGCAGGCAATGGCAAGCGTCAGTCTGCATCGGCTAAGCTGCGGCCAGAAGCCAAACATCAGCGCGGCATAGCCCAGCGTTTGCAACGGCGCGCTCAGTTCGCGCGGCGCCTGCAATAAGAAGGCGCACCAGCGGTACGCCCAGTCCAGCCGCCATTGTAAAATGACCGCAGGCAGGTTGATCATTAGCCCTAACGCCACCAGCAGAACCCCGGTACGGCGATAGTGCCGCAGACTGTACTGACCTTTCAGCCAGCCGCTACGCATTAGCGCGGCGCCCAGCAGCATCATACCTGCCAGTTGCCAGCCATACTGCGCGCCGAGCGCCAGTAAACTATTCGACAGCATCTCTGCCCGGTTGCTGATAGCCTCCATGCCGCCGTTCAGCTTCCAGTATTTTTCATACAATATTGCCGACGCATCCGGCGTCCAGGCGCGGCTGGTTTCGCTACTCGATACCACGCCCAGCAGCAGTAGCACGCCAATCCCTACCAGATAAAGGAGTATGCCGGTATTGAACAGGCTTTTTACCGAAGGCGCATCGCGTATCAGTCGCCAGCAAATTAACCCGACCAGACCGTAGGCCAGCAGAATGTCGCCGTCCCAAAAGAATAACGCATGGATAAAACCTAACAGTACCAATAGCGTTAAGCGCGACTGAATCCACTGTTTACCACGCGGAAGCAGCATTTGTAGCCCCGCGCCAAACAACAACGCAAACAGCGTAAGAAATTTAGCCTGCGCCACAATATCGAGAATCGCCCAGGACCAGGCGTCTTCGGGAACGATCGCGCCGTACCAGGCGGGATTGAGATAAGCCGCCTTCGGCAATCCAAAGGCGCTAATGTTAAGAAGCAGGATACCGAGGATAGCGACGCCACGTACAAAATCCAGCGTGACATTACGCTCCATCGTCTCCGCCTTAATCATGGATGATGGCGAACGGCACGCAGAAACTCCTGGCGCGTATTCTGGCTGGACTTAAACAATCCGCCCAGCGACGTCGTCGTCGTGGCGCTGGTTGCGTCACGAATACCGCGCGCTTTCACGCAGTAATGCACCGCATCAATCGATACCGCTACATTATTGGTGCCGAGCAAGGTTTGCAGCGCCGTCAGAATTTGTTGGGTCAAACGTTCCTGAACCTGCGGACGCTGGGCGAAGAATTGCACGATGCGGTTAATTTTCGACAGGCCGATCACGGAATCTTTGGGGATATACGCGACGGTCGCTTTGCCATCAATGGTCACGAAGTGATGTTCACAGGTGCTGGTCAGCGTGATATCGCGGACGGTGACCATTTCATCCACCTTCATTTTATTTTCAATGAGGGTAATTTTCGGGAAATTGGCATAGTCGAGGCCAGCGAAAATCTCGTCAACGTACATCTTAGCGATACGATGCGGCGTTTCCATCAGACTGTCATCGCTCAAATCGAGATTCAGCAACTGCATAATCTCAGTCATATGCCCTGCGATAAGGCTTTTTCGCGTTTCATTATCCAGTTCATCCATAGGCGGGCGCAGCGGCGTTTCCAGCCCCCGGGCAACCAGCGCGTCATGAACCAGGGCCGCTTCTTTACTGAGTGATGGCATTAATCGTGTTCTCCTGCAGGTGTGGCGCCTCTGCCCTGCATGGGGCAAAGTTTGTCAATATTGTGACAGTGTGATTATTGTGCGTGAGGTAGCGCACATAATCCAGTATTCACGCCCATAATTGTTGAAATTGTCGCTGCCTTTCATGACATCTTTTCCGGTGCGAGAATGCTGGCAGGACAAAGGGCATATTTGTTAACGCAACGTTATTTAAATGATGAAGCATGTTTATGTATTACGGAAGTGAAAGTTACTCACAACGCGGTGAATAATCTGTATTATGAAGAATCTGCATACCTTATCAGGTTCACTATAAAAGGAGCCCCCGCATGGAAATGCTCGAAGAGCACCGATGTTTTGGCGGCTGGCAGCAGCGCTGGCGTCATCATGCCGCCACGCTAAACTGCGCCATGACATTCAGCATTTTTCTTCCGCCGACTCAGGATAATGAACCGCCTCCGGTACTGTACTGGTTGTCCGGGTTGACCTGCAATGATGAGAACTTTACCACCAAAGCAGGCGCGCAGCGTATCGCAGCAGAACTGGGCATTGTATTGGTGATGCCGGATACCAGTCCACGCGGTGAACAGGTCGCCGACGATAGCGGATACGATTTAGGCCACGGCGCCGGGTTTTATCTCAATGCCACACAGCCGCCCTGGGCCAGCCATTATCGCATGTACGATTACCTGCGCGATGAGCTTCCGGCGCTTATCCAGACACAGTTTAACGTCAGCGACCGTTGCGCCATCAGCGGGCACTCGATGGGCGGCCACGGCGCATTAATCATGGCGCTGAAAAATCCGGGCAAATACACCAGCGTCTCTGCTTTTGCGCCTATCGTCAACCCCAGCCGCGTGCCGTGGGGAATCAAAGCGCTTACCGCTTATCTCGGCGAAGATGAATCAGCCTGGACTGAGTGGGATAGCTGCGAATTAATGCTGGCCAGCCAGCCGCAGGACGCCATTCCTGTGCTCATCGATCAGGGCGACAGCGATCAATTCCTCGCCGATCAGCTTCAGCCCGCCGTACTGGCGGAAGCCGCGCGGCAAACCGCCTGGCCGATGACGCTAAGAATCCAGCCTGGCTACGATCATAGCTATTATTTTATTGCGTCCTTCATCGAGGACCATCTGCGCTTTCATGTCCGGTATTTACGGGACGAGCGTGAGGCGTCACCAACATAATGAATTTTCCAGCGCCGCGCTGTAGTTCACCTCCTCCGACTGCGGCGCGGAAGATTTATTATTTAAATCCGCGGCCTGCTGGCGTACCTGAAGGCGGCCGCTGCCCTCTCCGCCTTCATAACTTTCGTGAAAATTACGCAGCTCGGATTCAAACAGCACCGCATCAAGATTATGCAACTTATCCAGCGCCCGCAGGAGAGAAATTAGCGTATCAAGATTGAGCCCTCCCCCCTTCTCGATACGCTTGATGGTGGCGATGCCAACGTGCGCGCGATCGGCAAGCTGCTGCTGGGTCATCGAAAGAGACAGGCGCGTCTCCTTTAAGCGGGCGCACAACGACAGGATAATCTCGTCGTTATTCATCGTATTGTATTTCACGCTGTTACCCTCTCTTGCGCGGCTGAATTTTCCCCAGCGAACCATGATACGTTTCACGGTTTTTAGCGCTCATGTCTTTACCGGTCTCGTACATCGCAGCAATGATCTCATCGAGCGAGATACAGGGTTCACTTACGCGACTCATCGCCATCGTCGCCGCGTTTATCGCTTTCACGGCAGAGATGGCATTTCTCTCTATGCAGGGAATTTGTACCTGCCCGCCCAGCGGATCGCAGGTCAATCCCAGATGATGTTCCATGGCAATTTCAGCGGCGCTCAGCGTTTGCTCCACGGATGCGCCCATCAGTTCAGCCAGGCCCGCCGCCGCCATTGAGCACGCCACGCCGATTTCCCCCTGACAGCCAACTTCAGATCCCAGAATAGAGGCGTTTTGTTTAAACAATATCGCGATAGCGGCGGCGGTCAGGAAGAAACGGGTCAGAGCACCGGGCTCCAGCGGCGTGACAAATTTATCATACCAGCAGAGCGCTGCCGGAATGATGCCGCACGCGCCATTGGTTGGCGCGGTAACAATCTGTCCGCCGCTGGCATTTTCTTCGCTTACCGCAATCGCGAAGGCATTGACCCAGTTCAGCGCGGTTAAAAAATCGCTGGCGGAGCGGTTAGCCTGTAACGTCTTATGTAACGCACAGGCGCGCCGCGGTACCTGATAGGGACCGGGTAATACCCCCTCAGTATGCAGGCCGCGATAAACCGCCTGCTGCATCACGTCCCATATTTGCGCCAGATAATTCTGCAACGTCTGTGGCGAGTGGCGGCACAGCTCATTTTTCATCATCAGCGCCGCCACGGACAGGCCGTTACGCCGACACAGCGCCAGCAACTGCGCGGCATGACTAAATTCAAAGGGCGACACTGTACGCAAAGGAAGCGATGGCGTCAGCGGCTCGCCATGTTTACGAACCTGCCCGGCGCCGGTAGAAAACCAGGTCTCTTCATACACCGTAAAATAATCATCCCTGGCGCGAAACGTCATGGCATAAGGATGGCCTGGATGCGCCTGGTGATTAGCTATAATCTTGACTTTTATCGTGATTCCGCCCGCGTCAGAGAGCGGGAGTTCGATTTTGTTTTCATTTTCCGCACGCTTAATCACCGCCATATGCGAACGGAGATCGACATTCTCCGGCTGGCAACCCAGCAGCCCAAGATACAGGGCGGTATCCACATTGTGGCACTTGCGGCTTAACGATAACGCGCCATACAGCTCGATTTCAATTTCCCGAATTAGCGGCAACGTCTCTTGTTCTCTGAGCAATGAAGTAAAGTGACAGGCGGCGCGCATCGGCCCTACGGTACGTGAGCTGGATGGACCTATTACTATTTTGAATATATCAAGGCAACTCTCCATCGTTATATCAATCCTTTCAGTCTCATTCGCGTTCAGTAATAAATAACATCCTCGCACAGTTGGCATATCAAAAGTGATACCTTTTGTGTCTGAACTTTACCTGGTATCAAAAACAACGCTTTTTTAGCCCTTTTCTGGCTGTGATATCTGTGATAGCACGAGATTCCACGCCGCAAAAGAGCCATTATAATACCCGTAAATTAAGGGAGTTATCATATGAGCATTATTTATTTTATTACTACACAGGATATCGATACGTTTCAGAAAAAATTACAGGAAACGTTATTTAATGCCGTCACCATGCCGTTTCCGCTATTATTTGATAAACGTTATGCCGCGCTTATCAATACCGCTTATTTAAAGTTTACGCTGCCAGCGGAATGTCTGACGCCTGAATTTTATCGCTATTTACGCGAACTCTCATTGCAATGGCAGTTTGATTTTTTTATTAAGCCGCAGCCACTGCCTGCTAACGGTATTATCGCGTTTGATATGGACTCGACATTTATTGCGGAAGAAGGCGTGGATGAAATTGCCCGCGAGCTTGGCATGTCGACGCAAATCACCGCCATTACCCAACAGGCGATGGAGGGCAAGCTTGATTTTAACGCCAGTTTTACCCGACGTATCGGAATGTTGAAAGGCACGCCGAAAGCAGTGCTGAACGCCGTATGCGATCGCATGACCCTTTCGCCAGGCCTGTTAACTATTCTGCCAGTCATCAAGGCCAAAGAATTTAAAACCGCGATTATCTCCGGGGGACTGGATATATTCACCCAGCGTCTAAAAGAACGGTATCAACTGGATTATGCCTTTTCGAATACGGTTGAAATACGCGATAACGTTCTGACGGATAACATTACCTTGCCGATTATGAATGCCGCAAACAAAAAACAGACGCTGGTTGACCTGGCTGCCCGGTTAAATATTGCCACGGAGAATATTATTGCCTGCGGTGATGGCGCCAACGATCTGCCGATGTTAGAACATGCTGGCACCGGTATTGCCTGGAAAGCGAAGCCGGTTGTACGGGAAAAAATCCACCATCAGATTAATTATCACGGTTTCGAATTGCTTCTTTTTCTTATTGAAGATGAATTATAACGCGACTCACCTCGCCGGAAGGGAATTTTAAAATGAGTATAAAAACATTTATTTTCAGCCAGCCCGATAAGCCGATTGTAAAAGAGAAAAAAGAGATAGACCAGACCTATAAAAAATTTCGTATTGAGATTATCGCCTCAGTCTTTATCTCTTATGCCGTCTTTTATCTTACCCGTAAAAACTTCTCCGCCGCGATGCCGGCCATGCTGACGGAAACGTCGCTGACCGCAGAAGACTTCGCCATTATGTCTTCTATTTTTTACATTCTTTATGGCGCGATGAAGTTTGTCGGCGGGATGCTGGTCGATAAAATTAACCCGAAAGCCATGACCGGCCCGGTGCTGATTGGCGTGGGGATTGTAAATATTCTGTTCGGCTTTTCCGATAGCGTGGCGGCATTCTACGTACTGTACAGCCTCAACGCGATATTACAGGGCACCAGCTTTCCGCCGATGGCGAAAATTATGGCCTCGTGGTTTTCGAAAAACGAACGGGGACGCTGGTGGGCTATCGTTGAAGCGGCGCACAATATCGGCGGCAGCCTCGCGCCGCTGCTGACCAGTTTTGCTATCGCCTTTAGTGGTAGCTGGAAAATGGGGTTTTATGTTCCCGGCGCCATTTCGCTGCTGATGGGGATAGTGGCGCTATTTACCATTAAAGATCGTCCCGGTACGTTAGGTTTGCCCAACGTGGGGCAGTGGCGTAACGACCCGACGGAACTGGCCCAGGTCAAGGCCAGCCCGGTCAACCTGAGCTTCTGGCAGATTTTTGTGAAATATATCCTGACCAATCCACTGGTATGGATCATTATTATCGGTGATATGTCGGTTTATATTGCGCGCACCATCCTTAACGACTGGCCGCAGATTTACTATTCGCAGGTTCACGGCTGGAGCCTGATAAAAGCGAACTCGATTATTTCCTGGTTTGAGGCGGGCGGACTGGCGGGTGGGTTGCTGGCAGGCTACTTGTCTGACTTTATGTTCAAAAGTAACCGCTGGATGACCGGATTAATCTTCGCGTTAGCGCTGTGCATATGCATCGTGCTGGTGCCGCTGGTTCAGGATACCTCTTACACCCTCACCGCGATTCTGTTCACCATCATGGGCTTCGCCTTATACGGACCGCATATGCTTTTTGCCGTCGGCTGTCTGGATGTGACCCATAAGGATGCGGCGGGATCGATTACCGGCTTTCGGGGATTGTTCAGCTATGTCGGCGCGGCAATGGCCGGTGTGCCGGTAATTATGGTGAAAAATAGCTGGGCGTGGTCGGGCGTTTATATCTATGCGTTGATCGCCATTCTGCTAACGACTCTGTCGCTGGCGCTGCTCTCCAGGCTGCATCGGTTATAACATTCTGGCGACAGCGGCAAAACGCGGCTGTCGCCAGTCTCTGTCAGAAACGGTAATCCACCGCCATAAAGTAACGACGTCCGTCTTCGGTATAACCGTAGTCGTCGCGTTTGAGATCTTTATCGCCCACGTTCAGAACGCCCGCACGCAGTTTAACGTTTTTCGTCGCCTGCCATGCCGCGCCGGTATCCCAGACCACGTACCCGCCCGGCGTTTTCGCTGTTGCGCTGTCGGCCCGCTTACGCCCGGTATAATTCCCTGATACGTAGAATGACCAGTCTTCGAGCTGCGCCGGTTTCCAGTCCAGCGTACCGTTCGCGGTGTGGAACGGCAGATCGGAAAGCGGCTTGTTCCCGCCATTACTGACGTCGCGTCCGTCGTTATAGGTGTAATTCAACGACAGTTTCCACGCCTCGTTAAACGGAACTTTCAACTCGGTTTCCACGCCCTGAATACGCGCTTTATTCACGTTGTAATAACGGAAGACCGGAACGCGCTGTCCCCGACTGTTGGTTTCGAAACCGACAAAGTTGGAATAGCCGGGCGCGGCGTTAACGTCAGGGGTACGACTAATGCTGATGCGATTGTCCACATCGTTACGGAACGTGGTAACGCTCGCTTCCACGCCCTCCAGTATGCCTTCTTCGCCCCGGTAATAAAGGCCGAGCTCCCAGCTTTCACTGGTTTCAGGTTTCAGATCCGGGCTACCGACAATGCGGCATCCGCCACGGCAGGAGTTGGTCGCCCAGTCCGGACTTAATTGCAATAGCGACGGCGCTTTAAAGGCCGTGGCCCACCCACCTTTCACCGTCAGGGTATCCGTTGCGTTATAAACCAGATAAGCACGCGGGCTCCAGTGATCGCCATAGGTTTCATGGTCATCCATACGAATACCGGTGGTCAGCGCCAGCGGTTCGAAGATGCGCCACTCATCTTCAAGGAACAGAGCATACTGGCTGGCGGAGGTTTTAGTACTGGAACCGCCGGTCAGGTTCACCGCATCGCTCAGTTTATCGTGACGCCATTCGCCGCCGAAGGTGAGGAACTGGTTGACAGACGCTAACGGCAGAACGTATTTCCCGTCAATCGAATTGCTTTCTGACGTGATAGGGCTACTGTTGCCGGGGTTTTTGTTTTCCACTTTTTCGCCGTAGAATTTGAGCTCACTATTGCCGAGATCCCAACGTCCGTTATGGCTCAACGCATAGTTTTGCCGTTCCAGACGGTTTTTATCCAGCGAGTCGGAGTCCCGGTCCTGGCGATCAAAACCGTAGCCTGCGGTAACGTCATGATTTTCGTTTGGTGTCCAGGCAAACTCGACGTTTCCATCCCGGCTGGTAAATCCTTCAATGCGCGGCGTTTCACCCGTAGCGGTGGTGGCGGAACTCTGCTGCTCGTCTTTTTCGCGTTTCGCCAGGCTACCGTAGGCTTTCATTCCCAGCACGCCGTCGATCAGCGGACCGCTGGTAAAGAACTGACCGTTATAGGTATCGCCACGGTCGCGATGTTCCTGAATAGTGGAGTCAACCGTGACGCTGCCGTGCCATTTCTGACCAATTTTTTTGGTGATAATGTTGACCACGCCGCCCAGCGCATCGGAGCCATACAGCGAGGACATGGGGCCACGCACCACTTCAATACGTTCGATAGCGTCAACCGGTATCCAGTTCAGATCAAAATCATTATGGCGGAAGACCGCGTTACGGGAGTTAACGCGCTTACCGTCGATCAGGATCAGCGTATAGCTGCTGTCCAGACCACGAATACTCACGCCTTTACGGTTATCCCCTTCGTTAGTGAGCTGTACGCCCGGCACCTCTTTCAGGACATCTTTCAGGTTTTGCACGGGCCTGCGCTGTAAATCTTGCTGGGTAATGACGCTGATACTTGCTGGCGCATCTTTCAGATTTTGTTCGATGGCGGACGCGGTAACGACCATAGTTTCACCATCATCCGTTGCCGCGGCAACCGGCCAGGCCAACGTAACTGCGGACATACAAAGCCCTACCCGAACGAAAGGGTTAAACCTAAACATTCCATTTCTCCATGAGGTAAATACGACAAAAAAATCGGTTATCGCTCACAACGCATTACGTTTCGCCTGCGATAACGGTTATCACGGCGAACTCTTTTTATGCAGGCGAGTCGGGCTCATGAGTGACGGTCGCGCCCGAATCTTCATCCTTTCTGATTTCGAGCGTAACGATAAAGCAAACGATAATAATTATCAATTTAATTGTTAATAATTATGTCATTTGAACCAATCATGAAGAAAAAACAAAAAACCCTCTCGAATGAGAGGGTTAGAAGAGTCAGATTCAGGCAGTCAGTGCCGGATAGCGGCATAAAAGCCTATCCGGCCTATGACGAGAATACCGCGTTACTTTTTAACGCGTTCCGGGAAGTGCATTTCGCTATAGCGCACGAAATGCGTACCTTTTATCAGCTTGTAGCCGAACCAGATAAGCAGGAACAGCGGAATACCGATATAGGTCGCCGCGACGCCGCCCCAGTCGATGGTATCTTTCAGGAACGCTTCATAGTTCTGCCCCAACGTAATAATCAGGCACAGTACAAAGGCGAAAATCGGCCCCAGCGGGAAGAACCCGGAACGGTACGGCAAATCATTCACATCATACCCTTGTATCACGTAACCGCGACGGAAGCGATAATGGCTAATGGCAATCCCCAGCCAGGCGATGAAGCCCGTCATACCGGAGGTGTTCAACAGCCACAGATAGACCGTCTGGTTGCCGAACATTGAGGTCAAAAAGCAAAGACCGGCAATCACGGTGGTGGTATAAAGCGCATTGCGCGGTACGCCGCCGCGGGACAATTTCGCAAAAATACGCGGGGCCTTACCGTCACAGGCCAGGGTGTAGAGCATACGGGTCGAGGCATACATCCCGGAGTTACCCGCAGACAGTACCGCCGTCAGGATAACCGCATTCATTATCGCCGCCGCAGACAACAAGCCCGCATGCTGGAACACTAAGGTAAACGGACTGACGCTAATGTCTTTGACGTCGTTACGCAGCAGGTTTGGATCGGTATAAGGAATGATCAGGCTGATAATCAAAATCGCGAAAACATAAAACAGCAGAATACGCCAGAACACCTGACGCACCGCGCGCGGAATATTCTTCTCCGGGTTTTCAGATTCCCCGGCGGCAATACCAATCAGCTCAGTTCCCTGGAAAGAGAAGCCCACGATCATCGCGACGCCAATCATTGCCGCAAAACCGCCAGCAAAAGGCGCATCGCCTGTCGTCCAGTTGCTCCAGCCGACCGGCTCGACACCTTTAAAGATACCGATAATCATCGCTACGCCAACGATGATGAAGATAATAACGGTCGCGACTTTAATTAACGAGAACCAGTACTCCGCCTCGCCAAAACCGCGTACAGAAATGTAGTTCAGCAAGAAAATGACGCAGAGGAATAGCGCGCTCCAGATCCAGCCCGGCGTGTCCGGGAACCACCAGCCCATCACCAATTGCGCGGCAACCAGGTCAACAGCGATAGTCACCGCCCAGTTGTACCAGTAGTTCCAGCCCAGCGCGAAACCAAAGCCTTCTTCCACATAGTTCTGACCATATGTCGCAAACGAGCCAGATACCGGCATATAGGCCGCCAGCTCGCCAAGACTGGTCATCAGGAAGTAGACCATCAAACCAATCAGAATATAAGAAAACAGCGCGCCGCCTGGCCCCGCCTGAGAAATTGTCGCACCAGATGCAACGAAAAGACCTGTCCCGATGGAGCCGCCAATGGCAATCATCGTCAGGTGACGCGCCTTTAATTCGCGACGTAGCGCGGGCGCTTCTGTGGTTTTAGTTTTGGAACCCATGTGAAAATGCTATCCATCCAAAAAATGAGGCGCGATTGTAACAGACGAAATACTATCCTTCCGACACAAATGCGCGGTTATAAGAGACCTTCATGACCGGCCACGGATTATAAGTAAAGCAGAGAATAACGTATACGTAAGCGGATACTAAAAATGGCGATGCCGCCCGGGCAGCCCTCCTCTTCACCTTTATTCACAGTAACTCAAAAAACGCTGCAACGCGTTAGAAAGATGTTTCTGCCGATGATGAACACGCCACAACGTGCGCACCAGGCGCGGTAACGGCACCGCGACTTCGCCCAGGGTTCCCGCCTGGAGTTGTTCAGCAATCACCCGGCGCGATAAACAGCTTATCCCCAGTCCATGACGCACCGCATGTTTGATCGCTTCTGAATTCCCCAACTCCATCGCCATATGAAAGCGCGGCAAATGCGACAACAGCAAATAATCGACAATTTCCCGCGTACCGGAACCGCGCTCGCGTAAAATCCATGGGGATGTCGCAAGCTGTTCCAGCGTCACCGGCCCCTGCGTCAGCGGCGAGGACGGCGCGGCAAAGACCACCAGCTCATCTTCCAGCCACGGCTCAGAAATAATCTCTGTACTGTGACATGGTCCTTCAATCAGGCCGATATCAACCCGAAAATCCAGCACCGCGTTAATCACGTCCTGGCTGTTTCCCACGCTGAGTTCCAGCGGCAAGGCCGGATAATGCTGGCGATAGCGGGCAATCATGGCGGGTAAAATGTAATTGCCGATGGTGCTACTGGCATAAACCCGTATCGCGCCGTTATCTTCACGAAATAGCTGCTCAATTTCTACCGCTTGCTCCAGCAATGCCAGCGCGCGCGGGTATAACAAGCGCCCATGTTCGTTGACCACCAGCCGTTTCCCCACCCGATCAAACAACTGTACGCCGAGCTGACCTTCCAGATCGGTGAGCGCGGCGCTAACGGCGGACTGCGATAATGACAGCATGACCGACGCCTGGGTTGTTGAACCGCTTTTCAGTACTTCAGCAAACACTTCAAGTTGTCGTAGCGTAATATGCATAGTCGTATCCCACCGATAGCGTTTCACTTACCACTTATAAAGATTAATTATAAATATATAATCAATTTTATTTTTAAACCAGATCACCGTAACCTTATTGTCCATATACAGGAGAAGGTTATGACAGAACTCACCTTGCAGAATCATCGTCGTACAATGTGGCATTTTATACCGGGGCTCGCTCTGAGCGCCGTCATTACAGGAGTCGCCCTGTGGGGCGGCGCTATCCCTGCCGTTGCAGGCGCGGGGTTCAGCGCCCTGACCCTGGCTATCCTGCTGGGTATGGTTATCGGGAATACCGTCTATCCACAAATATGGAAACAATGCGACGGCGGCGTGCTGTTTGCAAAACAACATCTGCTGCGTTTAGGGATTATCCTTTACGGCTTCCGCCTTACCTTTTCACAAATCGCCGACGTGGGCATTAGCGGCATTGTGATTGACGTATTAACGCTTTCCAGCACGTTCATGCTGGCCTGCTTCTTAGGCCAAAAAGTCTTTGGTCTGGACAGGCACACCAGCTGGCTGATTGGCGCCGGTAGCAGTATCTGCGGCGCGGCGGCGGTACTGGCGACAGAACCGGTGGTAAAAGCGGAAGCCAGTAAGGTTACTGTAGCCGTCGCGACTGTCGTTATTTTCGGCACCATCGCTATTTTCCTTTACCCGGCAATGTATCCGCTGCTGGCGCACTGGTTCAGCCCGGAAACTTACGGCATCTATATCGGCTCAACCATGCATGAAGTCGCGCAAGTGGTCGCAGCGGGTCATGCCGTTAGCCCGGATGCGGAAAATGCGGCAGTTATCGCTAAGATGCTGCGTGTCATGATGCTGGCGCCGTTCCTGATCATTCTGGCGGCGCGCGTTAAACAGCTTTCACCGGCGACCGGCGCGGAAAAAAGCAAAATTACCATTCCGTGGTTTGCTATTTTCTTCATCGTAGTGGCGATCTTCAACTCTTTCCACCTGCTGCCGAAAGCCGTGGTGGATATGCTGGTGACGCTGGACACGGTACTGCTGGCGATGGCAATGGCGGCGTTGGGTCTGACCACTCACGTTAGCGCATTGAAAAAAGCGGGGGCGAAACCGCTGCTGATGGCGCTGGCATTATTCGCCTGGCTGATTATTGGCGGTGGCGCCATTAACGTCCTAATCCATAGCCTTATCGCATAAATTATTACGTTTCACGCCTGTTAACCCGTTATCATAGCGTTCGTAATGAACCGTTAGCGGGTTTAACAGGAGTCTTTTATGAAATACATCGGAGCGCACGTCAGCGCTGCTGGCGGTCTGGCTAACGCCCCTGCCCGCGCGGCTGAAATTGGCGCAACGGCCTTTGCGCTTTTCACAAAAAACCAGCGTCAGTGGCGTGCCGCCCCCCTTACTCCCCAGGTCATTGATGACTTTAAAATCGCCTGTGAAAAGTATCATTTTTCAGCGGCGCAAATCCTTCCCCACGATAGTTACCTGATTAATCTGGGCCATCCGGTCAGTGAAGCGCTGGAAAAATCACGCGATGCCTTTCTCGATGAAATGCAACGCTGTGAACAACTCGGCTTAACCTTGCTTAATTTTCATCCCGGTAGCCATCTGATGCAGATTGCACAGGAGGATTGCCTGGCGCGGATCGCGGAATCCATCAATATTGCCCTCGCGCAGACCGAGGGCGTTACGGCAGTTATCGAAAATACAGCCGGTCAGGGCAGTAATCTGGGGTTTGAGTTTGAACAGTTAGCCGCCATCATCGACGGCGTGGAAGATAAGTCGCGCGTTGGCGTCTGTATCGATACCTGCCATGCCTTTGCCGCCGGATACGATCTGCGTACGCCAGAGGCGTGCGAAAAAACGTTCACCGAATTCGGGAAAATTGTCGGATTTCAGTATTTGCGCGGAATGCACCTGAACGACGCCAAAAGCGCCTTCGGTAGCCGCGTTGACCGCCATCACAGTCTGGGTGAAGGCAATATCGGCCACGATGCGTTTCGTTGGATTATGCAGGATGGGCGTTTTGACGGTATTCCGCTGATACTGGAGACCATCAATCCTGATATCTGGGCGGAAGAGATTGCGTGGTTAAAAGCCCAGCAAATTGCCGAAGCGATGGCCTGACGCTCAATGTTCTTCAGGCAATAAAAAAGGCAGAGCGCGCTCTGCCTTTTTTAGCGTGTTTCTCTTACGCCGCTTTTGCCGCGACTTCCGTCTCCGGACGTTTCAGGACGGCATAAGCCAGTCCTGCCACCAGCGTACCGGCCACAATTGCCAGCAGGTATCCCAATACCGGCGTAATTGCGCCTGGGATAAGCAGAACAAACAGACCGCCATGCGGCGCCATCAATTTTGCGCCTACCGCCATAGAAATGGCCCCGGTCAACGCGCCGCCAACGATACAGCACGGCAGTACACGCATCGGGTCGCGCGCCGCAAACGGAATAGCGCCTTCAGTGATAAAGCACAGCCCCAGCACCAACGCCGCTTTACCGCCTTCCTGCTGCGCTTTGTCGAACTTACGACGCGCCACCATCGTCGCCAGACCCAGCGCTAACGGCGGTACCATACCTGCGGCCATGATCGCCGCCATCGGCGCGTAAGTTTGCGTACTCAGCAGACCAACGCCAAACGCATACGCCGCTTTGTTCACCGGGCCGCCCATGTCGGTACACATCATCCCGCCGAGAATCGCGCCCAACAGCACTGCGTTTGCGGTTCCCATGGTTTGCAGCCAGTGGGTGAGCCCTTCCAGAATCCCGGCAACCGGTTTACCGATCAGGTAAATCATTGCCAGCCCCACCACCAGACTGGAAATTAACGGGATGATCAGGATTGGCTTCAGCGCTTCCATACTTTGCGGAAGTTTCAGTTTGGTACTGATAAGCTTCGCCATATACCCGGCAAGGAAGCCGGCAATGATCCCGCCGATAAAACCGGAACCGGTGCTAACCGCCAGCATACCGCCAATCAGACCCGGCGTAAGGCCTGGGCGATCCGCGATGGAGAAAGCGATATAACCCGCCAGTACCGGCACCATCAGCGCAAACGCCGAACCGCCGCCAATCTGCATCAGCGCCGCTGCCAGCGTGTCCGGCACCTTAAAGGCTTCAATACCAAAGGCGAAGGAAAGCGCAATACACAGTCCCCCGGCAACCACCATAGGCAGCATGTAAGAAACGCCCGTCAACAGATGCCGGTATGCGCCAGCGCTCTCTTTCTTCCCTTCGGTCGCCGCTTGCGATGCCTTACCCGCCGGTTGATACGGCGTTGCTTCCGCTACGGCTTTATCCAGCTCCTGCGCCGTCTTTTTCAGCGCCAGGCCGGTCGACGTGCGGTACATCGGGAGACCGGCAAACTTCGCCAGATCCACTTCGATATCCGCCGCCACAATGACTAAATCCGCTTCCGCCACCTCTTCCGGGGTGATGGCATTGCCAGCCCCCACGGAACCGCGCGTTTCGACTTTTACCCACCAGCCGCGTTTTTTCGCTTCCGTTTCAATGGCTTCAGCCGCCATAAAAGTATGGGCGACGCCGGTCGGGCAGGCCGTTACCGCGACCACGCGTTTCGGACCGCCGCTCGCCGCAGGAACAGCCGCAGCAGGGGCGCTGTAAGGGGGCGCATGGCTTTTGGCTTCACTCAGAAACAGTTCCGGATGCGCGACGGCGCGACCAATATCCCCCAGCCAAACCTTTTTGCCGTTCAGAGCATTGTCGTTCGGCAGAGATTCGCCCAGCACGATCGCCAGCTCAGCATCATTCGGATTGTCGATAATTTCCAGATTTGCTTTATGCGCCGCCGCTCCAAGCAGGGTTTTCGCCATGTAAGCGCGAGCCTGGCCGAGATTAGCGTCAATTATCAGCAGCGTTTTCATTATGCCTCTCCTGCTGTCAGTTAAACGGTTGTAAGTCGACACGCGCCATCATTGCGGCCAACTGAGGACGATCGGTAATACCCACATTGCTCTGGCTGACCGCCAGCGCGGCAACCGCCGTCGCCAGGCGCAGCGTATGTTCGCTGGACTCGCGCATCAGCAGGCCGTAAATCAATCCGCCAACCATGGAATCGCCTGCGCCGACGGTACTTACCACGTCAACCGCCGGTGGTTTAGCGATCCATTCTCCTGAGGCGTTAACCCACAGCGCGCCTTCCGCCCCCAGCGAAATCACCACATGGGCGATACCCTGTTCGCGTAACGCGTGCGCCGCATCAATCACATCTTTCATTTCCGGGAGCTTACGACCCGCCCAAATTTCCAGTTCGCGGCGATTCGGTTTCACCAGCCACGGCGCAGCTTTAAGACCGGCGACTAACGCTTCACGGCTACTATCAAAGATAATGCATGGACACTGGCTGCGCAGACGCGTCATCCAGTCGGTGAACGCTTCCGGACTCACGCCAGCCGGTAAGCTACCGCTGACGCAGACCATATCGAACTGACCCAGCCAGCTCAGGGAGTCGTTAACAAAGCGTTCCCAGTCTGCGGGGGTCACGTCAAAGCCGGAAAAGTTGAAGTCGGTCACTTCGCCATCTTTTTCCGTCAGCTTCACGTTGATGCGGGTCCGGCCCTGAACCACCTGAAAGCGGTTAGCGATACCCAGTTCGCTGAACAATTGCTGAAAACCGTCCTGGTTATCTTTACCGAGAAAACCGCCGACGGTGACGTCGATGCCTAAGTCTTTCAGCACTTTGGCAACGTTAATGCCTTTGCCCGCCGCGTGCAGACCCGTGGTTTTCACCAGGTTCACTTCGCCGCGTTCGATTTCAGGGCAAAACCCAACCAGATCGTAAGCCGGATTAAGGGTAATGGTGGCAACACGCCTGCTCATTATGCGCCCTCCCCGAGACCGGCGGCGATCGCATCGCCAATCGCTTTCAGCGCCTGTTCAGCATCTTCACCCTGCGCGGTAAAGCGCAGACGATGGCCTTTCTTCACGCCTAACGCCACCACTTTCATCAGACTACGTCCGTTTGCCGGTTTGCCGGTTCCATCAAGGTTTGTCACGGTAATTTCACTGTTAAATTGTTTAATCGTATTCACCAGCATGGTGCCCGGACGGGCATGGAGACCATGCTCATTACGCACTACAAATTCCGCGCTCAGTACGTCATCCGTCAGCGCATCATCACTGGTCAGCAACGCCAGCAGCGTCGCGGCGTCGGCGCTCAGCAGACGATCGGCTTTATTGTTCAGCAACAGGTCGCCGAGGCGTTTTAACACGGCAATCGGCTGCTCGTCGTTCATCGCGACAGTGACTAATAAGGCTGCTTTTTCACCCTCTACGTCAAACGCCTGGGTCGCACGGCTTACCGCAACAGCGCTGCGCAAATTGCCTTCCGCGCTGTCGTTCAGCCAGATGCCTTGTCCCAGATTCATCGGACTATCGTTAATCGTTTTTGCGACGAACGCCGCATCAACCGCTCCCGCCTCTTTCAGACGCGCCGCATTTAGCGCCTGCAATGTGACCAGCGAGCTGGCGATGACATCCAGCGTCATCGTCTCATTATCAAGTTTTAATTGTTCACTTTGCTTCTCGCCCATCAGCAATGCGCGCAGCTCTTCCGCCGTTGTCGCGGATTTCAGCTGTTCAGCCACGGAGTCATCGCTCAGCACATGCGTCAGCTGACGCAGCAGGCCGAGGTGTTCGTCCGAACTGGCGGCAATACCAATCGCCACGTAGGCGACCTGGCCTTCTCCCCAGGTAACGCCCTGCGGAAATTGAAAGACCTGGACGCCGGTTTTCAGCACCTGATCGCGCGTGTCTGTTGTGCCATGGGGAATCGCAATACCATTGCCAAGAAAGGTCGAGGTTTGCTGTTCGCGCGCCAGCATACCGTCAACATAGCCGCCCGCCACATTCCCCGCCTGCGCTAACGCGGCGGCGATTTGCCGAATGGCCTCTTCTTTATTTCCGGCCTGCTCGCCCGGATGAATGTCCTGAACCGATAACTGGAACATGTGTCTCCTCTCCTGCTGAATTGAAACGATTCAGCCACTATGAGAAAAAAAGCGCCAATCTGAGTTATCAAAAAAACCAGATCGCGCTGAAACGTTTCAAGAAGTCTGGATCTTTCTGCTTCAGCACGCAAGAAAAGTTACCAGTTTTGTAGCAATTTTTTGAGGTGAAGCACATTTTTTCTCCAACAGTCCCTCAATAGCTGACGCATAAAAGGCTTCAGCTTTTTTCTTTCAGCTTGCGTCAGCACGCCCTGGTAACAAACTGGAATGCTATTTTGATTTTTCGTGTCGATTTTGATTCAGACGCCTGTTTATTTTCTGACGGGCAGCGTAAACTCCGCCTCTCTTCACACCACTGATATAGAAACATGCACAACAGTCCCGCCGCCGCTGCGCCCAAATCGTTTGACCTGACGTCTACCGCCTTTTTGATCGTCGCTTTTCTCACCGGTATTGCCGGTGCGCTACAGACGCCGACGCTCAGTATTTTTCTGACGGATGAGGTTCACGCCCGCCCCGGCATGGTGGGTTTCTTTTTTACCGGCAGCGCGGTTATCGGCATTATCGTGAGCCAGTTTCTGGCGGGTCGCTCAGATAAAAAAGGCGATCGCAAAAAACTGATCGTTTTCTGTTGCGTGCTGGGCATGTTGGCCTGCGTGTTGTTTGCCTGGAACCGCAACTACTTTATTTTGCTGTTCATCGGCGTCTTTCTCAGTAGCTTCGGCTCTACCGCCAACCCGCAGATGTTTGCGCTGGCCCGAGAACATGCCGATCGTACAGGTCGTGAAGCGGTGATGTTCAGCTCAATCCTCCGCGCCCAGGTCTCGTTGGCCTGGGTCATTGGGCCGCCGCTGGCCTATGCGCTGGCGATGGGTTTTAGCTTTACGGTGATGTATTTGAGCGCGGCGGTAGCTTTTATCGTCTGCGGCGTCATGGTGTGGTTCTTTTTACCGTCAATGCGCAAAGATGCGCCGCTGGCAACCGGCACGCTGGAAGCACCGCGTCGTAATCGCCGCGATACGCTGTTGCTGTTTGTCATCTGTACGTTAATGTGGGGAACTAACAGCCTGTATATCATTAATATGCCGCTGTTTATCATCAATGAGCTGCATCTTCCGGAAAAACTTGCAGGCGTGATGATGGGCACCGCCGCCGGGCTGGAGATTCCCACAATGCTGATTGCAGGTTACTTCGCCAAACGGTTGGGAAAACGCCTGTTAATGTGCATCGCCGTTGTCGCCGGACTGTGCTTTTATGCGGGGATGTTGCTGGCGCACGCACCGGCAACGTTGCTCGGCTTACAGTTGCTGAACGCGATTTACATCGGCATTCTTGGCGGGATTGGCATGCTCTATTTTCAGGATCTGATGCCAGGCCAGGCGGGTTCAGCCACCACGCTGTATACCAATACCATTCGCGTCGGCTGGATCATTGCCGGTTCGCTGGCGGGAATCGCCGCAGAAATCTGGAATTATCATGCGGCCTTCTGGTTTGCGTTAGTCATGATTGTCGCCACCATGTTCTGCCTGGCGCGTATTAAAGATGTTTAACTTGCAAGCCTGATACTTTTACTCTTCGACACATTCAGCGCAGAGTTTATCTCTGCGCGATGTTCATGCGCGGTCATTCATTGTCTTTTTCTCAATACGATATTCTGTTAGCGCCCTCTTACATAAGAGACCGGTTATTGAGAAAATTACGCCCATCAGTCCGCAAAGAACCAACACCAGCCGCATCTTATATTTTGGTGTGACAGCAACATCTATCACTTCAATGTTAGCATTATTTTTAACCGCCTCCGACAACAAGGATAGCTTTGTATATGTTTCCGTTTGTAACATATTTTTATGCACGCTATAACGTTTAATGTCACCATCATCGATATACCATGCTGCCATTTTATCGACGCTATTTTTCAGGGTGGAAATAATATTATTGACACTTTCTTCCCTCCCCTGCGCCTTAAAAAGGACAAGCTGATTTTTCGCGTCAAAACTTATTTTATTTTTATAGTTCGCAGGCAAGAAACGGCTAAACTGGTTAAGGATAACCGTTGTTTTACATTGAATATCATTAGTATAGCCACATAACGCATAGGTAGCAGGCGTATCCAGATTAGGTTTGATTGTCATACTCACAACCTTTGTATCATGCTGCACGCTCACAAAAACATAGCCAATGGCGACAAAAATAAAGGTAGCGATCACGATACTTAGCCATTTTCTTATAAGGAATAAGGAAACATCGACTAAATCAATTTCACTATTTTCTCCCCGCATTTCACATCCCTTTTAAAACGCTAATAGTCAACCCGCATACTGAAATAACAAAAAGCAACACCAGCGTAAAAATAAACGCCCTGGCTGCGAACGTATATTTCTTCATAAGATAAAACCCACACATAAGAATTCGAGTATTTTAAAGGAAAATAACAACACATTCACACTGGTTATATCGATCGGTAAATACATCAATGATAGATATAAACTATCAAATTCATGATATCGATCGTTACAAATAATTAAAATCGATCAAAATTCCTCTTTTTAATAGATAAAAACTATCATATAAATAAAATTGATCGTTTTTGTTTTATGTGACGGTTTGTTCGGTACACGCTCAGGCACCAACGGGGTTGAGCGGCGACATCTACCGCTTCAGAAGCCACGAAATAAGGGAAGCATGTATTACGCTATTTAATGGTAAAAGGAGGTAATTTGATGCGCAGCTTTTGTAGACTATTTCGGGATATAACGTAAGCCCCTGCACGTTTATCAAAAACAGCTGACTTAGAGCCTATCCCATTAGGCTCTTAGCTCATGGTAAGGTTTTCTGTTCGAGTTCCAGCAAATAAATAATGGCCTCTTCCCGGGTCGTTAAACACATGTCCCCTGCCGGTTGCAAACCAGAGCACACTTTTGGGCGTAAAGGCGAGCCAAAGATAAGGCACAAGTTATCTTCCGAAAGCTGCACGCATCTGGTATTCATCGGCTTGCCATTCGGCATTCCGGGTATCGGCGACGAAATTGAAGGCGCAATACAGCAAGCGCCACAACCGCTACGACAGTCCATGCTCAGCCCCTCTATTTATAACCAAATGAAAGATAACAGAATTTGTCCAAAGAAAAATCCAGATTTAAAATGTGGACGTCATCATGATCAGGCCTGTCCTCAGACATTCCGAAGACAAGGCTGGAAACAGAAGGGACAACACAGCACACTTCCCCCCTCCAGGCGACATGCCATCGCGTATTCTCGTTGAACGTGGAGCGGAAAGCGGGCGAACAGTATCACCTTTTTTGCACCAGCAAAAGTGACAATTCCACTTGCCTGGACGGCCCGGCGCGAGTAGTTTTACGCGATATTTTAGATAATCTCTACAACAGGATCTCCTCGATGCCAAGAGCGAACGAAATCAAAAAAGGTATGGTACTGAACTACAACGGCAAATTGCTGATTGTGAAAGATATCGACATTCAGTCGCCTACCGCCCGTGGCGCCGCCACACTGTATAAAATGCGCTTTTCCGATGTCCGCACCGGTCTGAAAGTGGAAGAACGTTTCAAAGGCGACGATATCGTTGATACCGTCACCCTGAGCCGTCGCGGCGTTGACTTTTCTTATGTCGATGGCAACGAATATGTGTTCATGGATAAAGAAGACTATACGCCGTATACCTTCACCAAAGATCAGATTGAAGAAGAGTTGCTGTTTATGCCTGAAGGCGGAATGCCGGATATGCAGGTTCTGACCTGGGACGGCCAACTGCTGGCGCTAGAGCTTCCGCAGACCGTGGATCTGGAAATCGTCGAAACCGCGCCGGGTATTAAAGGAGCGTCCGCCAGCGCACGTAACAAACCCGCGACATTAAGCACCGGTCTGGTGATTCAGGTTCCCGAATACCTGAGCGCAGGTGAGAAAATCCGCATTCATATCGAAGAGCGCCGTTATATGGGGCGCGCGGATTAAGTTTCACATTTTTCGGCTGCGCCCCAGGGCGCAGTCTGCCCCTTTTATTTATTGACTGTTCTGCACCAGGCAAGAGAAACGTTAAAAATTTAACATTTTCTGCTCTTAAGATGGCAGAAGCACGACTTCGTCAACTCAGCACTTCTCTTTTTCACGTTTATTCGCCAGGATTATTAAAAGTTGTTATGTTGTATCAATATTCTGGAGCTGACGTGACCAAAACCAATCTTATTACTGGATTTCTCGGTAGCGGAAAAACCACCTCTATCCTTCATTTATTAGCTCATAAAGATCCGGCTGAAAAGTGGGCCGTCCTGGTTAATGAATTTGGTGAAGTGGGTATTGACGGCGCGCTGCTTGCCGACAGCGGCGCACTGCTAAAAGAGATCCCCGGCGGCTGCATGTGCTGCGTCAATGGATTGCCTATGCAGGTGGGGCTCAACACGCTGCTGCGCCAGGGCAAACCTGACCGGTTGCTGATTGAACCAACCGGACTGGGGCACCCAAAACAGATTCTGGATTTATTAACTGCGCCGGTTTATGAGCCGTGGATTGATTTACGCGCTACGCTCTGCATCCTTGACCCTCGCCTGCTACTGGACCAACAGAGCGTCGCCAATGAAAATTTCCGCGATCAGCTCGCCTCAGCCGATATTATCATCGCCAATAAGACCGATCGCGCCACGGCGCAGAGCGATGCCGCCCTGCAACAGTGGTGGCGACAGTACGGCGGCGATCGTCAACTGATTCATGCCGAACATGGACAGATAGACGGTAAGCTTCTGGATTTACCGCGACAAAATTTGGCGGAACTGCCGGCCAGCGCCGCGCATTCTCACACTCATGCCAGTAAAAAAGGACTCGCCGCGCTAAATCTGCCCGCACAGCAGCGCTGGCGACGCAGCCTCAATAGCGGACAGGGTCATCAGGCCTGCGGCTGGATTTTCGATGCCGATACCGTGTTTGACACCATTGGCCTACTCGAATGGGCGCGTCTGGCGCCGGTGGGCCGGGTGAAAGGCGTTATGCGCATACAAGAGGGGCTGGTACGCATCAATCGCCAGGGCGATGACCTGCACATCGAAACACAGAGTGTCGCGCCGCCGGATAGCCGGGTTGAACTTATCTCAAACACAGAAACCGACTGGAATACGTTACAGACGGCCTTGTTGAAGCTTCGTTTAGCGACGCACGCGTAAGGTTGCCACCGTTTAAAAACTATGGCGAAATGACGATGAAAACCCGCTATTCCTTGATAATTCTGCTTAATGCCGCCGGTCTGGCGCTGTTTTTGTCATGGTATCTTCCCGTCAATCACGGTTTCTGGTTCACCATTGATTCCGGCATATTCCACTTCTTTAACCAGAAACTGGTGGAAAGCCACGCGTTCCTCTGGTGGGTCGCTATTACCAATAATCGGGCGTTTGACGGCTGTTCGCTGCTGGCGATGGGCGGACTGATGCTCAGTTTCTGGCTAAAAGAAGACGCGTCGGGCCGGCGGCGCATTGTGATAATCGGATTGGTCATGCTGCTAACAGCGGTGGTGCTTAACCAACTCGGTCAGGCGCTGATCCCCGTCAAGCGCGCCAGCCCAACGCTCTCTTTTGAGCATATTTATCGCGTCAGCGAGTTGCTGCACATCCCGACAAAAGACGCGTCAAAAGACAGTTTCCCAGGCGATCACGGTATGATGCTGCTGATATTTTCCGCCTTTATGCTGCGTTATTTCGGCAAAACGGCGGGGATTATCGCCCTTATTATATTTGTGGTTTTCGCGTTTCCGCGCGTTATGATTGGCGCTCACTGGTTCACCGATATTGTGGTCGGGTCGCTCACGGTTATTTTGATTGGCCTCCCCTGGTGGCTGATGACCCCGCTCAGCGACCGGGCGATAGCGCTTTTTGAGAATTATCTCCCGGGCGGAAATAAACAAATTTTAAACAAATAACCTATGTAATTAACATTACCTTCAGCGATAGTTTTACATCGTTGAAGGTAATTTATGATGATATTCCCCCAGCCCATCATTTTTCGGTCATATTATTCCTCTGCAAAATGAACAGGTTGCACGATTTTTAAACGATTTGCGCTTAATTTGACCCGTGCTGATAGCTCACTTTTCGTATCATAAATTCTTATAAAAAATCACGCGAAATCGCTCGCAATGACAGCAACAATCGGGTAATCTCAAACTCGTTTTGCCTCGCCAGATAATTATTCTCATTGCGAATAAATTTGTGCGTTCCGCCACAGATTTGTGCACAAAGAATTGTCTCAAGCTGTGCAGGTAATTAGTCTCATCACGTTTGGCATTTTTATAACGATATTTATCGTTAAGGACTTCAAGGGAAAACAAACAACATGGTCAAATCTCAACCGATTTTGAGATATATTTTGCGCGGGATTCCTGCGATTGCAGTTGCGGTTCTGCTTTCTGCTTGTAGCACAACCACCAATACCGCAAAGAATATGCATTCTGAGACGCATGCTGTGGGCAATAGCGATAGCTCTTCACTGCAAGCCTCTCAGGATGAATTTGAAAATATGGTGCGTAACCTCGACGTTAAGTCGCGGATTATGGATCAGTATGCTGACTGGAAAGGCGTGCGTTACCGCCTGGGCGGCAGCACTAAGAAAGGCGTCGACTGTTCCAGCTTTGTACAGCGCACCTTCCGTGAACAGTTTGGTTTAGAGCTTCCGCGTTCAACCTATGAACAGCAGGAAATGGGCAAAGCAGTTTCACGCAATAACCTGCGTACGGGCGATCTGGTTCTGTTCCGCGCCGGTTCCACTGGTCGCCATGTCGGTATTTATATCGGCAATAACCAGTTTGTCCATGCGTCTACCAGTAGCGGCGTCATTATCTCCAGTATGAACGAACCGTACTGGAAAAAACGCTACAATGAAGCGCGTCGAGTTCTGAGCCGCAGTTAATCTTCATCAGGCAGCACCTCCCTTGGCTTACCTGATGAGACGACATAAAACGCACTGCTTCGGCAGTGCTTTTGCTTATTATCCCTTCTGAACCCGTTTTGCCGAATGGCGACGTGTGGCCTCTTATCCAGCCTACAACACACGAACGTAGGCCTGATAAACATAGCGCCATCAGGCATTCAGGTCGTTTCCCCCAACGCCTACTGCGACAATACGCTTTCCTGCGCATCACAGAAAAGCATGACTATCCGGGGTAATCCAGGCTATAGTCTTATAAATCAACCAGTTTAACCGGCATCCGCCTTTTCAGGTCACACCAGGAATTATGCTAACACGCGACTCCTCTTCCGGTCGGAAAATCCTGCTTACCTGTATCATTACGGGGATGGCGGCAGCATTACTTATTGGTAGCCTGCAATTTTTCCTGTCGTGGCATAAACGGGATGTTAAATACAATACGCTCCTTTCTGATGTACAACACTACCTGGCCAGCTATTTCGCCGACCTGAAAGCCACCACCGATATTCTTCAACCGTTGACGATCAACACCTGTCAGCAGGTTGGCGCAGAACTCACCTCAAGAGCCGCTTTTAGCCTTAATGTCCGCGCCTTCTTATTGATTAAAGATAAAAAAGTGTTCTGCTCTTCCGCCACTGGCGCCATGAATATGCCGCTTCAGCAACTGGTACCGGATATAGATATCCGCAAAAACGTTGCTATGGCGATTCTGCCCGGCACGCCAATGATGCCCAACAAACCGACAATGGTGATTTGGTATCGAAACCCATTATTAAATGACAGCGGCGTATTCACATCGCTGAATATTAACCTGACGCCCTACTTACTCTATACCACGCGCCAGGACGATTTTAACGGCATCGCGCTGATTGTCGGCAATACCGCGCTGTCGACCTTTTCTTCGCGTCTGCTGACCGTCACGGAGCTGCCGGGCACGCCTTCACGACAGGCAACTATCAACGGCCTGCCGCTTAAAATACAGCTTTATGCCGATAGCTGGACCTACAATGACTTGTGGTATGCGTTGATGCTGGGCTGCATTAGCGGCATCGTAGCGGGGTTTATCTGTTACTTTATCTATGCCCTCCGGACGCGACCGGGCAAAGAGATTTTAACGGCGATCAAACACGAGCAGTTTTATGTGGTTTATCAGCCCGTCGTCGATACTCGTACGCTAAGCGTCACC
Organism: Salmonella sp. NW884; assembly: GCF_051700745.1. NCBI lineage: Bacteria > Pseudomonadati > Pseudomonadota > Gammaproteobacteria > Enterobacterales > Enterobacteriaceae > Salmonella > Salmonella sp. NW884. Next base: position 844,124 of record NZ_JAMMDE010000001.1, read on the forward strand.
GGGCTTGAAGTCTTACTGCGCTGGCGTCACCCTACGGCAGGCGAGATTCCGCCGGATGCCTTTATCCACTATGCCGAAGCGCAGCAACTTATCGTACCGTTAACGCAGCATCTGTTTGAGCTGATCGCCCGCGACGCACCCACGCTACAGAAGGTGATGCCCGTCGGTGCCAAATTTGGCATTAACATCGCGCCGGAACATCTGCACAGCGACAGTTTTAAAGAGGATATGCACCGGCTCAGGGACGCCCTGCCCGCGCACCATTTTCATATTGTGCTGGAAATCACTGAACGCGATATGCTTCAGCAGTATGAAGCGGCCAAACTGTTCGAATGGCTGCATTCCGCCGGGTTTGAAATCGCTATAGATGATTTCGGTACAGGCCATAGCGCCCTGATTTATCTGGAGCGATTTACTTTAGATTATCTGAAAATTGATCGCGGTTTTATCCAGGCGATCGGCACGGAAACCGTCACGTCTCCGGTTCTGGATACCGTGCTGACGCTCTCCAGACGCCTGAATATGCTGACGGTGGCCGAGGGCGTTGAAACGCCGGAGCAGGCCCGTTGGCTACGCGATCACGGTGTTAATTACTTGCAGGGGTACTGGATTAGTCGTCCTTTACCCCTAAAAGATTTCGTGCTGTGGATGTCGGCGCCTTCTGTGCCTGAATGGTAGTCCCCTTACGGTTTTAACGGATTCACATCAGACGCAACGTCACTTATTATTCAGCGAAACGCCTGCCGGTTTGCAGCGGGCAATACGATAAGGAAACCGCCTTCAGATGATTGCGCGCGTAATGCTTCTGCTTGTCGCACTGGTTAGCGCTGGCGCCCAGGCCCAGGAAATCAAAGAAAGCTACGCTTTCGCCGTACTCGGCGAACCTAAGTATGCTTTTAACTTTGATCACTTTGATTATGTGAATCCTGCTGCGCCGAAAGGCGGTCAGATGACGCTTTCCGCCATTGGTACGTTCGATAATTTCAATCGCTACTCGCTGCGCGGCAATCCCGGCGTACGTACCGAAGCCCTTTACGATACGCTTTTTACCACTTCGGATGATGAACCCGGAAGCTATTACCCGCTGATTGCCGACCATGCCCGCTATGCCGCCGACTATTCCTGGGTGGAAATCTCGATTAATCCCCGCGCTCGTTTTCACGATGGCACGCCCATTACCGCCCGCGATGTGGCCTTTACCTTTCATAAGTTTATGACCGAAGGCGTACCGCAGTTCCGTCTGGTCTATAAAGGTACTACCGTGAAGGCGATTGCGCCTTTAACCGTGCGAATTGAGCTGGCGAAGCCTGGTAAAGAAGACATGCTTAGTCTGTTTTCATTACCGATCATGCCCGAAAAATTCTGGAAAAATCACAAACTTAGCGATCCGCTTTCAACGCCGCCCTTAGCCAGCGGGCCATACCGGATTACTCAGTGGAAAATGGGCCAGTACATTGTCTATTCACGCGTCAAAAACTACTGGGCGGCTAATCTGCCGGTCAATCGTGGACGTTTTAACCTCGACACTATCCGCTACGATTACTACCTTGATGACAATGTCGCTTTCGAGGCGTTTAAAGCGGGCGCATTTGATCTACGGCTGGAAAACGACGCTAAAAACTGGGCAACGCGCTACATCGGTAAAAATTTCGATAATCATTACATCATTAAAGAAGAGCAGAAAAACGAGTCGGCGCAGGACACACGCTGGCTGGCCTTTAACATTCAGCGCCCGGTATTTAAAGACCGGCGGGTACGTGAAGCTGTCACCCTGGCCTTCGATTTTGAGTGGATGAATAAAGCGCTGTTCTATAATGCCTGGAGCCGAACCAACAGTTACTTCCAGAATACCGAGTACGCCGCCAGAAATTATCCTGACGCCGACGAACTGGTATTACTCGCGCCGATGAAAAAAGATCTTCCTCCTGAAGTCTTCACTCAGATCTATCAGCCGCCGGTCTCTAACGGCGACGGCTACGATCGCGAAAATCTTCTTAAAGCTGACGCCTTGTTGACGCAGGCCGGATGGGTGATCAACGGACAGCAACGGGTCAATAGCGTCACCGGTAAGCCCCTGACGTTTGAACTTCTCCTTCCTGCCAGCAGTAATAGCCAGTGGGTTCTGCCCTTTCAGCATAATCTTCAGCGTCTGGGCATTACGATGACTATCCGTCAGGTTGATAATTCTCAACTCACCAACCGGATGCGTAGCCGCGACTATGACATGATGCCGAGGCTATGGCGGGCGATGCCCTGGCCCAGCTCCGATCTACAAATCTCATGGGCGTCGGAATACATTGACTCCAGTTATAACGCTCCCGGCGTACAAAGCCCGGTAGTGGATAAACTGATCGCGCAAATTATCGCAGCGCAGGGTGATAAAGCGAAACTGGTGCCGCTGGGACGGGCGCTGGATCGCGTGCTGACCTGGAACTATTACATGCTGCCGATGTGGTATATGGCGCAAGACAGGCTCGCCTGGTGGGATAAATTCTCCCATCCGGCGATTCGCCCGGTATATACCATCGGGTTAGATACCTGGTGGTATGATGTCAACAAAGCCGCCAAACTACCGGCAGCCAGGAGGTAGTAAGAATCAATGGGCGCCTATCTTATCCGTCGTCTGTTACTGGTGATCCCCACGCTATGGGCCATTATTACCATTAACTTTTTTATCGTGCAGATCGCTCCCGGCGGCCCTGTCGATCAGGCTATTGCCGCGATTGAATTTGGCCAGGGCGGCGCGTTGCCCGGCGCCAGCGGCGAAGGCGTTCGCGCCAGTCATGCGCAAACCGGCGTCGGCAATATCAGCGACAGCCATTATCGCGGCGGCCGGGGACTCGATCCGGAGGTGATCGCGGAGATCACCCATCGCTACGGCTTCGACAAACCGCTGCATGAGCGTTATTTCAAGATGCTACGGGACTATCTCTCTTTTGACTTCGGCGACAGTCTGTTTCGCAGCGCATCCGTACTAACGCTGATCAAAGATAGTCTTCCCGTCTCCATTACCCTGGGATTATGGAGCACGCTGATTATTTATCTGGTGTCTATCCCGCTGGGGATCCGCAAAGCCGTCCATAACGGCAGTCGCTTTGATGTGTGGAGCAGCGCGTTTATCATTATCGGTTATGCGATCCCCGCCTTTCTGTTCGCTATTTTATTAATCGTCTTTTTTGCCGGCGGCAGCTACTACGATATCTTTCCGCTACGTGGCCTGGTCTCCGCCAACTTTGACACGTTACCGTGGTACCAGAAAATTACCGATTATTTGTGGCATATTACGCTACCGGTGTTGGCGACCGTCATCGGCGGTTTTGCCGCCCTGACGATGCTGACGAAAAATTCGTTTCTCGACGAGGTGCGTAAACAGTATGTCGTTACCGCTCGCGCTAAAGGCGTGAGTGAAAAAAACATTCTCTGGAAACATGTTTTTCGTAACGCCATGCTGCTGGTGATCGCCGGGTTTCCCGCCACTTTTATCAGTATGTTTTTCACCGGCTCGCTGCTAATTGAAGTCATGTTCTCACTCAACGGCCTGGGGCTGCTGGGTTATGAAGCAACCGTTTCGCGCGACTATCCGGTGATGTTCGGTACGCTTTATATCTTTACCCTGATTGGCTTATTACTGAATATCCTGAGCGATATCAGCTATACGCTGGTCGATCCACGCATTGATTTTGAGGGACGATAATGCCGCGATTAAGCCCGGTCAATCAGGCCCGCTGGGCGCGTTTCCGCCATAATCGCCGGGGCTACTGGTCACTATGGATTTTCCTGGTAGTGTTCAGCCTGAGCTTATGCGCGGAACTGATTGCTAACGATAAGCCATTGCTGGTGCGCTATGAAGGCCAGTGGTATTTTCCGCTGGTAAAAAATTACAGCGAGCGCGATTTCGGCGGCCCGCTGGCGACAACGGCAGATTATCAGGACCCCTGGCTACAACGGCAGCTTGAGAATCGGGGCTGGGTGTTGTGGGCCCCCGTACGCTTTGGCGCCAATACCATTAATTTTGCCACCACGCAGCCTTTCCCCTCCCCGCCTTCGGCGAAAAACTGGCTGGGCACCGATGCGAATGGCGGCGACGTTTTCGCCCGCATCCTGTACGGCACCCGCATTTCTATTTTATTCGGCCTGATGTTAACGATTTGCTCCAGCGTCATGGGCGTACTGGCGGGCGCGCTACAGGGCTATTATGGCGGCAAAGTCGATTTATGGGGGCAACGTCTCATCGAAGTCTGGTCGGGGATGCCGACCCTGTTTCTGATTATTTTACTTTCCAGCGTAGTGCAGCCTAACTTCTGGTGGCTGCTGGCCATAACCGTACTGTTTGGCTGGATGAGTCTGGTGGGCGTGGTGCGCGCCGAGTTTTTACGGACCCGCAATTTTGACTATATCCGCGCCGCGCAGGCGCTTGGCGTCAGCGATCGTGACATTATCCTGCGCCATATGTTGCCTAATGCGATGGTCGCTACCCTGACATTTTTACCGTTCATTTTATGTAGCTCCATCACCACCCTGACGTCGCTGGATTTTCTGGGATTTGGTCTGCCGCTTGGCTCCCCTTCTCTCGGCGAACTTCTTTTACAGGGGAAAAACAACTTACAGGCTCCCTGGCTGGGGATCGCCGCCTTTCTGTCTGTCGCCATTCTGCTATCGCTGCTGATTTTTATCGGCGAAGCGGTACGCGACGCCTTTGATCCTGCTAAGGCGGTATAAGATGACATCTCCATTGCTTGCGATTGAAAATTTATCGGTAGGTTTCCGTCAGCAACAGCACGTGCGCCCTGTCGTTAACGCCATTTCGTTACAGGTGAACGCCGGGGAAACGCTGGCGCTGGTCGGCGAGTCCGGGTCAGGAAAAAGCGTGACGGCGCTTTCCATTCTGCGTCTTTTGCCTACCCCTCCCGCCGTCTACCTCTCCGGCGATATTCGCTTTCACGGCGAATCATTGCTTCATGCCAGCGAGCAGACGCTACGCAGCGTACGCGGCAATAAAATCGCCATGATTTTTCAGGAACCGATGGTTTCACTTAACCCGCTGCATACGCTGGAAAAACAGCTCTATGAAGTGCTTTCGCTCCACCGGGGAATGCGTCGGGAGGCGGCAAGAGCGGAGATGATCGGTTGTCTGGATCGGGTCGGTATCCGCCAGGCGAGCCAGCGTCTGCGCGATTATCCGCATCAGCTTTCCGGCGGCGAACGCCAGCGCGTCATGATAGCCATGGCGCTGTTAACACGACCGGAATTACTGATCGCCGATGAGCCGACCACCGCCCTCGACGTCTCCGTACAGGCGCAGATTTTATCTCTACTGCGGGAACTCCAGCGCGAGCTCAATATGGGATTGCTGTTTATCACCCATAACCTCAGCATTGTAAAAAAACTGGCGGATTCGGTGGCGGTAATGCAACACGGCAAGTGCGTAGAGAACCAACGCGCCGACACGCTGCTCTCCGCGCCGACCCATCCGTACACGCAAAAACTACTCAACAGCGAACCCACAGGCGATCCGGTTCCGCTCCCCGCCGGGCAGACGCCGTTGCTGGAGGTGGACAGGCTGCGCGTCGCCTTCCCGATCCGCAAAGGCATTCTGAAGCGCGTCGTGGATCATAATGTGGTGGTTAACAATATCAGTTTCACCCTGCATCCAGGCGAAACGCTGGGTCTGGTCGGCGAGTCAGGATCGGGAAAAAGTACCACCGGTCTGGCGCTGTTACGGCTTATCCGCTCCGAAGGCCGCATCGTGTTTGACGGTCAATCGCTGGATACGTTAAACCGCCGCCAGCTTTTACCTGTTCGCCACCGTATCCAGGTCGTATTCCAGGACCCGAACTCATCGCTAAACCCGCGTTTAAACGTGTTGCAAATTATCGAAGAAGGCCTGCGCGTCCACCAGCCTACGCTTTCAGGCGCGCAGCGCGAACAGCAGGTGAAAGCGGTCATGATGGAAGTCGGCCTGGACCCGGAAACACGGCATCGTTACCCCGCTGAGTTTTCCGGCGGCCAGCGTCAACGTATCGCCGTCGCCAGGGCGCTGATTTTAAAACCGTCGCTTATTATTCTGGATGAACCGACCTCATCGCTGGATAAAACCGTTCAGGCGCAGATTCTTGCCCTCCTGAAATCGCTCCAGCAAAAGCACCGTCTGGCCTATATCTTCATTAGCCACGATCTGCATGTAGTACGCACGCTGTGCCATCAGGTTATCGTGCTGCGGCAGGGGGAGGTGGTTGAACAGGGGCAATGCGAGCGCGTGTTTACCGCACCGCAACAGGCCTATACGCGTCAGCTACTCGCGTTAAGCTGACGCCTAAAAAGGATTATTGTTAGAAAAAGGTTCCGCTATCGCCACGCCGAAATTTTTCAGCCGACAGGTGGCGGCAAACTCATCCTGACGATTAACGAACAGGCACGGTTCCCCTTCGCACTCCAGCACGGAGCAAGGAACTTCAATATCGCTTAGCGCCTGGCTGAGCTTATGCATCACTGACCACGCGCTATCGCCTGCCGGACTCAACAGTTTAAGCGCCACCAGACTATTCTCGGTGCTCTGCCCGTTTTGCGGAATCGGTTCAACCTTTGACCCCGCAAAACCCGCCGACCAGCGATAGTTTTGCGGCAGACGGTGAACAATTGAGAGCTGTAATGTATTCACTTTCTTTCCCCGGAAGCACAATTACTTCACAATTTGCTTACATTTATATTAACACATCATTGACAACCCGTCCTTAAACAGATTGCTAACGCCCTTCTCTCCGTCAGTGGCTCTACAGCAAGCGGGAGTTAAAATAGTTTTACCGACGCGGAGATAGCGGCGGGCTATATGTACCCGTTTCTGCGATCTAACTCAACCTTTTTAACTACAATGATGTGACTTTTTACATAAATGGATTTTACATAAAATAAACATAAAGGAGGAAAATGATGAATTGGTAATTGATATACATCAACTATGAAAGCCGTTTGGCTTTGCCATCGTGTAGCGGATAGCGTCCCCCAACGCCGCCTGCGCATTCTTCGGCGCCATTGAGGGACAGCGCGCCCGTCACCGTTTTTTGGGACGGCTGGCGTAGAGATAAAACAGAATGGAACAGGCGGCGCAAAGCGCAATCGACCAAATCATCGGCCACGCACTGGTAAAGGTAGCCAGCGACAGCAACGCGCCGACGATAGCGCCAATACCAAAGCGGAAAGTGCCCGCCAACGAAGACGCCGTTCCGGCCATATGCGGAAACTCATCCAAAATGACCGCCATCGCATTGGACGAAACCATCGACACACAGCCGACAAACGCCGCAACGCCGACCACCAGCGCCCAGAATCCAATGCCCATCAGCGCGCTGAAAACCATCCATACCGCCATCGCAAACTGAATCCATAGCCCGGCCCGAAACATGTTTAGCGCCCCTACCCGTCTGACAAAACGGCTGTTGATAATCGTCATCACAAACAGAAATACGATGTTCAACGCGAAGTAGTAGCCGAAATCCTGCGGCGGAACATGATTAATTTCGATATAGACAAACGGCCCCGCGCTCAAAAAAGAGAACATACCGGCAAAACTGAACCCGCTCGCCAGCATATAGCTCAGTACGCGTTTGTGGCGAAACAACGCGGCAAAGTTACCTATTGTGGTACGAATATGAAAAGGCTGACGCCGCTCAACGGGCAGCGTCTCTTTAATCAGAGCAAAGATCATGACTGACGCCAGAATCGCCGCAATGGCCAGTATCCAGAAGATATAGTGCCAGCTTAACCATACCAACACCCAGCCGCCAACAATGGGCGCCATTAACGGCGCTATCGTAGTGACCAGCATGACAAATGACATCATGCGCGAAAACTCTTCCTTTGGATAAATATCCCGCATCAGCGCATTGATGACGACGCTTGCCGCCGCAGCCGCCAAACCGTGAAAGAAACGCATCACGATCAGTTGATCGATAGTCTGCGCCAACGCACAGGCGACCGCCGCAGCGGCAAATACCAGCGTCCCGCCCAGGATGACCGGCTTACGCCCGAGGCTATCCGCCATCGGTCCATAGATAAGCTGACCCAGCGCAAACCCCAGAATATAGGTGCTGAGCGTCATCTGCGCGCTACCGGCAGGCACGCCGAATTGCGCAGAAATCACCGGCAGCGCTGGAAGATACATATCAATCGACAGCGGCATTAACATGGCCAACAGGCCAAGAATAAAGACAATGGCAAAGGAAGAGTGCTGCCGGGTGGTCACATCGAACTCCTGAATTTAACGAGATAGTTAGCCGACGCTGGCGATTTCTTCTTCAGTCAACGGGCGGTACTCGCCGGGAGCCAGATTCTCATCCAGCGTAATGGCGCCAATCCGTTCGCGGTGCAGTTCCACAACGCGATTGCCTACTGCGGCAAACATCCGCTTCACCTGATGATAACGGCCTTCGCTGATGGTCAGACGAACCTGCACAGGCGTTATCACCTCCAGCGTAGCGGGTTTAGTGAGATCTTTTTCATTATGCAACTGCACGCCTTTCGCAAATTGCGCTGCCGTATCGTCGGCCACCGGCGACTCCAGGGTCACCAGATAGGTTTTTTCACAGTGATGGCGCGGCGACGTAATGCGGTGCGACCACTGACCGTCATCTGTCATTAACACCAGACCGGTAGTATCGATATCCAGACGTCCTGCGGCATGCAGCTTATACGCCACCGGCTCATCCAGGAAATACAGCACCGTTGGATGATCGGGATCATCGGTTGAACAAACGTATCCCTGCGGCTTGTTAAGCATAAAATAGCGTGGCCCGTGTTGCTGCGCTAAGGGATTGCCGTCATACGCAACCGCATGTTCCGGGAGCAGTTTGAAGGCCGCATTTTTAATGATGTCGCCATCGACGGTAACGCGGTTACCACGAATTTCACGCCCGGCAATAGCGCGGCTGACGCCAAGCTGCTGAGCGATAAATTTATCAAGTCGCATGTGTGTGATTTAGCCTGTAATAATACGGAAATCGGGCATTCTACCCGAAAAAAGGGAATTGCTATCCGCTCAGTATAGCGGGCTAACTATATCCCTCAAGGGAAATGATTCATGGCATACTATTCCCGGAACCGTTTAACGTAGTGAGACCATGATTTTTACACTCCGCCCCTACCAGCAAGAAGCCGTAGACGCCACGCTCAACCACTTTCGCCGCCACCGTACGCCCGCCGTGATTGTTCTGCCGACCGGCGCAGGTAAAAGCCTGGTGATCGCCGAACTGGCGCGCGTCGCCCGCGGACGGGTACTGGTGCTGGCGCATGTGAAAGAGCTGGTCGCGCAGAACCACGCCAAATATTGCGCGCTGGGGCTGGAAGCAGATATTTTCGCCGCCGGACTCAAACGTAAAGAGAGTCAGGGCAAAGTCGTGTTCGGCAGCGTACAGTCGGTGGCGCGTAATCTTGACGCCTTCCAGGAGGAGTTTTCGCTGTTGATTGTCGATGAATGCCACCGCATCGGTGACGATGAAGACAGTCAGTATCAGCAAATCCTCACTCACCTGAGTAAAGTTAATCCTCACTTACGTCTGCTTGGGCTCACCGCCACGCCCTTCCGCCTCGGAAAAGGCTGGATTTATCAATTTCATTACCACGGTATGGTGCGCGGCAACGACAACGCGCTGTTTCGCGACTGTATTTATGAACTGCCGCTGCGCTATATGATTAAACACGGCTATCTGACGCCGCCTGAGCGGCTTGATATGCCAGTGGTCCAATACGATTTCAGCCGTCTGCAGGCCCAAAGCAATGGGCTGTTCAGCGAAGCCGACCTGAACCGCGAGCTGAAAAAGCAGCAGCGGATTACGCCGCACATCATCAGCCAGATTATGGAATTTGCGCAAACGCGCAAAGGCGTGATGATTTTCGCCGCCACGGTCGAACATGCGAAAGAGATTGTCGGTTTGCTTCCGGCGGACGACGCGGCGCTGATTACCGGCGATACGCCAGGGCCCGAGCGCGACGCGCTGATTGATAATTTCAAGGCGCAGCGTTTTCGCTATCTGGTTAACGTCTCGGTGCTGACCACCGGCTTTGACGCCCCACACGTTGATCTCATCGCGATTCTACGTCCCACGGAGTCAGTTAGTCTTTACCAACAAATTGTCGGGCGTGGTCTGCGCCTTGCGCCGGGAAAGACCGATTGCCTGATTCTTGATTACGCAGGCAACCCGCACGACCTGTATGCCCCGGAGGTCGGTAGCCCGAAGGGAAAAAGCGATAACGTCCCTGTCCAGGTATTTTGCCCGGCCTGCGGCTTTGCCAACACCTTCTGGGGGAAAACCACTGCCGACGGCACGCTGATTGAACACTTTGGCCGTCGCTGCCAGGGTTGGTTTGACGATGACGACGGCCATCGCGAGCAGTGCGATTTTCGCTTTCGCTTCAAAAACTGCCCGCAGTGTAATGCCGAAAACGATATTGCCGCCCGACGCTGCCGGGAATGTGACGCCATTCTGGTCGACCCGGACGATATGTTAAAAGCGGCGCTCAGGCTCAAGGATGCGTTAGTCCTGCGCTGTAGCGGAATGACGATGCAGCATGGGCAGGATGAGAAAGGCGAATGGCTGAAAATCACTTACTATGACGAGGACGGCGCGGATGTCAGTGAGCGCTTCCGCTTGCACACGCCCGCCCAGCGTACCGCTTTCGAACAGCTATTTATTCGCCCGCATACCCGCACGCCCGGCGTTCCTTTACGCTGGATCACGGCGGCGGATATTGTCGCGCAGCAGGCGCTGTTGCGGCATCCCGATTTTGTGGTCGCGCGGATGAAAGGCCAGTACTGGCAGGTGCGTGAAAAAGTGTTCGACTATGAAGGCCGCTTCCGCCGGGCGCACGAATTACGTGGTTAATCGTACTTTTCATTGATGTAACGGCGATTTGAGTATAGAATCCCGCCCGCCTTTGCATACGCAAAGCAGATCACTTACCTGTTGCTGGGTCGCCTGTAGCAGGAATTATTAAAGAGAGATTTAAATGTTTACTATCAACGCAGAAGTACGTAAAGAGCAGGGTAAGGGTGCGAGCCGCCGCCTGCGCGCCGCTAACAAGTTCCCGGCAATCATCTACGGCGGTTCTGAAGCCCCGATTGCTATCGAACTGGACCACGACCAGGTGATGAACATGCAAGCTAAAGCTGAATTCTACAGCGAAGTTCTGACCCTCGTTGTTGACGGTAAAGAAGTAAAAGTTAAAGCTCAGGCTGTACAGCGTCACGCTTACAAACCGAAGCTGACTCACATCGACTTCGTTCGCGCGTAATCGCCTGGAAGTTGAAGAAAAACCCCGCCCCGGCGGGGTTTTTTTATGCGTTTAATTGAATTTGACGACATGCAGAGCAACGAGAACCCACTTTACTTTTCTGCTTTCTTACACCTCGCCATATTCAATTAGCGCCTCCCCTAATCGAGGATCTGTAGTTTCCGCCGCGGTATTCATACCTTTAAGCCGATTGAATAATGCCCGTTGACGAACGCTGGCACTTTCTGGTTTCCATGGCAAAATTCGTATTGGTATCGTTTGCCCGCCATTCAACGCATCAAATACCTTTTCATTGGTCAGTAAGTCGCCGCAGCTCCATGTCTTGCTATCAAACTGAAAATCAAATAAGACATGGAGCTCCAGTTCATCTACACGCACTTGACGCTTTGCATTATCGATGCGTATTTCCACCTTCTCTTTATGCGTCAAAGTTGCATCAAGATTGAGTCCATACCGTTTCAACTGCCCCTTGTCGTAATAGTAACGTATGCTGGACCAGGTTGATTTAAAAGCAAATCCAGTAATGAATAAACCACTTAACAAGAACAGCGGGCATATGAACAAGCTCAGTAACCAGTTGGCGCCATAAGTATAAAACAGTACCAACGAGAGAACGGTGAACACCATCCCGAGCACCAACATCATCAAAAATGCGACAATGTGCGCATACAAAACCTGCCGAAATAAACTGAAATTGACAGGCGGCTTCTGTCGTATTCCTTTACTCACTACGGCGTCCTTTTATGTCGTATGCCTTTATTTCCCGCCCGACGTGCGTCGCTGCAACTGATCGCGCAAATTCGGCGGCGTCCCTTTGATAGTCAGGGTATCGGTCGCCGGGTCCCAGAAAATCCGCTCGCCCAGTAGCATCGCATCAAAGTTAATCGTTAACCCGCCGCCGCTGCCGGCATATTTGGTTAACTGGCGTAGCGTACTGCGATCTGCCGGGAAGCTCTCTTCCAGCTCATAGCCTTTTTCGGCGGTAAATTCGCTGAAGCTGACTTCACTGACGCCGGAAAGCTCTTTAGACAGCGATTCCAGCTCAATCTCTTCCCCGGCTTGTAATTGCTCGTTGCAGTAGCTGTACACCTGCTGGCGCACGTTCTGACGTTCCGCTTTATCCAACTGCGCTTCTGCGGTGAAATCATCCACTGCCTGCAACAGGCCGCGATTCTGCGCTTTGGCGTTCAACCCTTCGCTGGCGCCGAGGAAATCCATAAAGAAGTCAGCGACCTTGCGCCCTACCCGACCTTTGAGAAACGTCAGATAGCGGGTCGATTGCGGATTAGTTTCCCACTCGGTAAGATCGATACGCGCCACGATATCCGCATGGTTGATATCAAGATAATGCGTCGGGTTAATGTCCAGATTTTCATTGACCCGCATACTGCTCAGGTTGTTCAGTACCGTAACCAGCAGATACTCCACCGCCAGGTAACGATAATGGCAGAACAATACAATGCCGCCGTCCGCAAAGGGATATTTCGCCAGTTCGTCACGCAGGCGTCCGGTCGCCGCCCGGCTAAAGGCAAGAAAATCTTCTTCCCCCTGACGTTGCAACCGCAGCGCTTGCGCCAGTTCACTCTCTTCATTAAACAGGCCATACGCCTTATTCTTGGCGCTATAGACCCGATGCAGTTCAGCCACCATCTCGACAACGGTGGTTGTCGGCTCCAGCAATGAATCGCGCAAGACCAGCTCAAGATTTTGCTCATCGCGCTTGATAAGCTGGTGCAGGGCAATCTGGTTGATATCCAGACTCATGATAAACTCTCCTTTAAGACCGGGCGGTATTCAACCACCGCCTGCCGGAAGACGCAAGCAATCGCCCTGTCATTTCAGGCGTTATCCGTAACGCGGATGATTTAGGGGATAAAAATGCAGAAAAAAAACTGTTGCTACGGTAATATGTTGCCCTTTCATGAACAAACAGATTTTGATTTATGCCACAACTCTCCCGCTATAGTGATGAACATGTTGAACAATTGCTGAGCGAACTGCTCAGTGTACTGGAAAAACATAAGGCGCCGACCGATCTTTCCCTGATGGTGCTGGGAAATATGGTCACCAACCTTATCAACACCAGCGTGGCGCCGGCTCAACGCCAGGCGATTGCGAACTCTTTTGCCCGCGCCTTGCAGTCTTCGATTAGCGAAGACAACGCGCACTAAAAAGCCGACTCCGGAGAAACAAGCGACAGGTATGGTAACTCATCGTCAGCGCTACCGTGAAAAAGTCTCCCAGATGGTTAGCTGGGGGCACTGGTTCGCTCTGTTCAATATACTGTTGGCTACGTTGCTCGGCAGCCGTTACCTGTTTGTCGCCGACTGGCCGACAACGCTTGCGGGTCGCATATACTCCTACCTGAGCATTGTCGGGCACTTTAGCTTTCTGGTGTTCGCCACCTATTTGCTTATTCTTTTTCCGCTCACGTTTATCGTGATGTCCCAGCGGCTGATGCGGTTTTTATCAGCCATTCTGGCGACCGCGGGCATGACGTTGTTGCTTATCGACAGCGAAGTCTTTACCCGTTTTCACTTGCATCTTAATCCCATTGTCTGGGAGCTGGTCATCAACCCTGACCAGAACGAAATGGCGCGCGACTGGCAGCTTATGTTTATTAGCGTGCCGGTTATCTTATTGATTGAGATGCTATTTGCGACATGGAGTTGGCAAAAGCTGCGCAGTCTCACGCGCCGTCGCCATTTCGCAAGGCCGCTTGCGGCATTCTTTTTCGTCTCCTTTATCGCATCGCATCTTATCTACATCTGGGCAGACGCTAATTTTTACCGGCCGATTACCATGCAGCGGGCAAACCTGCCGCTCTCTTATCCAATGACGGCGCGACGTTTTCTTGAAAAACACGGTCTGCTGGATGCGCAGGAATATCAGCGCCGTCTGGTAGAGCAAGGCAATCCGGAAGCGGTCTCCGTACAGTACCCGCTCAGCAATTTGCACTATCGCGATATGGGCACCGGTCAGAATGTGCTGCTCATTACCGTAGACGGCCTGAACTATTCTCGCTTTGAGAAGCAGATGCCGGAGCTGGCTAAATTTGCCGAACAAAACATCGACTTCACCCGTCATATGAGTTCAGGGAATACCACTGATAACGGTATTTTCGGCCTGTTCTATGGCATATCGCCAGGCTATATGGATGGCGTGTTATCCACCAGAACGCCTGCGGCGCTCATTACCGCGTTGAATCAGCAAGGCTACCAACTGGGACTGTTTTCTTCGGATGGCTTCGCCAGCCCGCTTTATCGTCAGGCATTACTGTCCGATTTCTCGATGCCGGCAGCGCAAACGCAGTCTGATGCGCAAACGGCCAGCCAGTGGATAGACTGGCTTGGGCGCTACGCACAGGAAGATAACCGCTGGTTCTCATGGATATCGTTTAACGGTACTAATATTGATGACAGTAACCAGAAAAATTTTGTTAAGCGTTACGCCAGTGCCGCCAGCGACGTGGATGCGCAAATCAATCGGGTTCTGAACGCGCTGCGAGAGGCCGGTAAATTCGACAATACTGTCGTGATCATTACCGCAGGACGCGGCATACCGTTGACGCCGGAAGAAAATCGCTTCGACTGGTCGCAAGGTCATCTGCAAGTACCGCTGGTGATCCACTGGCCGGGGACGCCTGCGCAGCGTATTAATGTGCTTACCGATCATACCGATGTGATGACCACGTTGATGCAACGCCTGTTACATGTCAGCACGCCAGCGAACGAATATTCACAGGGCCAGGACATCTTTACCGTTCCACGTCGTCATAACTGGGTAACGGCGGCAGACGGCAGTACGCTGGCAATCACGACGCCGCAAATGACCCTGGTGCTCAATAATAACGGTCATTATCAGACCTATGACTTACACGGCGAGAAGATCAAAGATCAGAAGCCGCAGCTCAGTCTGCTGCTGCAAGTGCTAACAGAAGAGAAACGTTTTATCGCTAACTGATTAATTATAAATCAGTTAGCACCGTTTCCCCTTGCATTCGCGTTGGAAAGAGGTAGTATTAGCACCCACAAGTCGGCACGTAGCGCAGCCTGGTAGCGCACCGTCATGGGGTGTCGGGGGTCGGAGGTTCAAATCCTCTCGTGCCGACCAAAATTCCCCTTAAAAACCAGCCTCTCAGGGCTGGTTTTTTTATGCCTACAATTAAAAAGTTAGCTGATGCCAGAGACGTTATTTTGCATGAACTGATTTTGCATAAACTGATCGGACACCTTTCCCGTGCAGTGGTCAACGTAAAGTCAATGCAGGCAAATAACGTAAACCATGTTTGTACTAAAACAGAAAAAGCGCATCTACACCCTATGCTGGAAGAAATGTTTGTAGTGGCAGGTAAATGAGTAAGCAATCTGTCGCAGCAATAATAAAACGTTCTGGTAAGGTAAACGGCCTACCACTTCTTTGTCACTAACAATTAGCCTCCCTGTCGCCATAGGGTCGATAACGATCGGCTAGTCACAACACGTTTTTGTAGACAACGTACGGTGATTAATTACTCCTTCAGCCAGCAACTCGCTAATTGTTATTCAACTTCAGAAATTATAACTAATTGAAGCACCTACAAAATTATGCCCTGAATTTTTATCCGTGAGTGATCCATTCGAGAAATGCCGGATATAAGCTTCTGTAGAAAAAGCCCCAAAGTTCCAGCCAAGAAACGCTTTTTCTCCAAAGGTAAATGCAGAATTGACACGCATATCATCTCGCGACTTAGATTTTATATAAGCCCCCAGACCAATACCGGTATAGATACCAGCGAAATGAACCAGCGCCACATCCTTCGAGATACCCAATACGCCCTGGTTATATTTATTGCAGGGAACGCTGCCAGAATGTTTACTGCAATCATCGCTACCCTTAGCCTTAAATCCTCCTAACTCCAGATTATTTCTTGCCTGTAAAAAGAAAAAATCGCTGGGTTCACTGTATGTCAGAAAAGCCGTATATAAGTGCTCAACCCCTCCTCTTCTTATACTTTCTCCCGCAGCAAAAGAGATCTGATGCTTGTTGCCCTTGCCAAAAAAAACATTATCATTAGCAGAACATGCGAATGCACAAGGTAATAATAGATATATAAATATTCTCTTCATATACACTCCACCACCATTTCAATGTCAATAGTTATTTTTAACCGGCTAACATATTTAAAATTTTCTACGCCATGCTTACGCTCACAGAAACGGCTGATATAGCATCCACACTACGTTCTCCCCTTGAGTCGCCCCAACGGGTGCTCAAAACGCCGCGAGTGTTGTTCAGGCACATCCAGGATAAGTTATAAGTGAATGACACTCATTTCTGACCACATTTTCATTTATGATAAGAATATCGTCAGAATCTCTTTATCGCATAAAAATACCTCTGCTATTGACTTAATATTTAATTTAACAGATGTCGCGGTTTATTCGTTCTGCTCAGATGTATTTCATTGACATTAATAAAACCATAAATAAATTCAGTTAAAATAATTTGTTAATAATGACAAGCTTTAGACGCTATGACTTTTAATAAGGAATTTCCTGCCAGTAAAGATAGTCTGGACTTACGGGTGCAAGGGCGCAGCAACATATGCCACACTTCTGTTATGTCACATTGTCCGAAAAAAGCGTCCAGACCAGTATTCAACTTCAGGGAGTATTCTGTTTTCTCTCACAACAGGTTGTTTTATCCTTTCTATCGTTCAGCTAATGACTCGCCTGTCACAGGTTTTACTACTTACCCATGCACTAATTAGGGTAAAATTTACGCGCTTGACAATGTGGCAAATCTGGACGATTTCCGCGCTGAAAACAATAATCATTCTAATAAAACTCAGGAGATACAGCATGCCTGAAGTAACACCTTTTCAGGTGCTTATTGTGGACGACCATCCACTTATGCGGCGAGGTATTCGTCAATTACTGGAACTGGACCCGGCTTTTCATGTCGTTGCCGAAGCGGGTGACGGGGCGAGTGCGATCGATCTGGCGAATCGCATTGAGCCCGATCTGATCCTGCTGGATCTGAATATGAAAGGTCTGAGCGGGTTAGATACCCTGAACGCGCTACGCCGGGATGGTGTGACGGCGCAAATTATTATTCTTACCGTCTCGGATTCCGCCAGCGACATCTACGCGCTGATCGACGCCGGTGCCGACGGTTATCTGCTCAAAGATAGCGATCCGGAAGTGCTGCTGGAGGCCATTCGCAAAGGCGCTAACGGCGGTAAAGTCTTTAGCGATCGGGTCAATGAATATCTGCGTGAGCGCGAACGGTTTGGCGCGCAGGAAGATCCCTTTAGTATCCTGACCGAACGAGAGTTAGATGTCTTGCATGAGCTGGCGCAGGGGCTTTCTAACAAACAGATTGCGTCAGTACTGAATATTTCTGAGCAGACGGTTAAGGTGCACATTCGTAATCTACTTCGCAAGCTAAACGTGCGCTCACGCGTCGCGGCGACCATTCTATTTTTACAAACACGCGGAATACAGTAACAAGCCAGGCCCGATGGCGCCACGCCACCGGGCCGTCAGGGTCTTATTTCTCCTGCGCCAGCCGGATACTGCGCTCTAT